>CAYXFL010000058.1:0-17006 GCA_964464285.1 uncultured Conexibacteraceae bacterium | reverse complement strand
CACCGGCCGCCTATGGAGCGCGTTCGGAACGTGTTGGGGTTCGACAGCTAGACCCTGCCGCCGATCGACTATTGACTCAGCAGCGAAGAACTAGCCCAGCCACCCTGCGCGGTTGCGCATCGTCTTGATCCGGCGGAACTCGGCGATGTCCTCGCGCAGGGCGGCGGGGGCTGGGGCCGGGAGGAAGCGGGCCGGGAGCGGCGACTCGGAGACGGTGCCCTCGCTGCCGCCGACCCGGTAGGCGCGGGCGCCGCGGCGGGCGGTGAGCGCCGACGGGGTGCCCTCGCCCTCCCAGAGCAGGCCGGCGTAGTCGTCGAGCCCGTAGCCGCCCGGCATCCCGCCGGCGACCGCCTCGAGGTAGGCGGCGCGGCGCTCCGGTTCGTTGTTGTAGTGGACGCAGAGGCTGCCGGCGAGCAGCCCCAGCCCGGCCGCGGCCAGCGGCTTGCCCGAGGACTTGGTGATCCCGGCCTCGAACCAGCACATTGCGCCGGCGCTCTGGCCGGCGAGGACGATGCCGCGGCGCCAGGCGAGGCTGAGGATCGAGGCGATGTCGTGCGCCTCCCAGACCGCCAGCAGGTTGACCATGCTGCCGCCGCCGACGTAGATCAGGTCCTGTTCGAGCAGGTGGTCGCGCAGCGCCATCGGCCGCCGGCCGAGGCGGAAGAGCGAGATGTCGGAGGGCTCGCAGGCGCGCTCGCCGAAGGCGGCGTAGAAGCGGCCGATCTGCTCGGAGGTGTCGCCGCTTGCGGTCGGCAGGATGCAGATCCGCGGGCGCTCGGCGCCGCCCTCGCCGGCCAGCCGCAGGAGCAGCTCGCAGACCGCGCGGTCGGGCGGGCGCGAGCTGAAGTCGTGGCCGCCGAGCGCGAGGATGCGGCGGGTGACCACTAGGCCGCGACCGCGGTCGACAGCGCCTCCGGCAGCGCCGCGGCCGGGACCGCGTCGCGGTCGCCGAGGAAGGTGGTGGCGATCCGCATCTCCACGACCCGCTGCCCGGCGAGGTCGAGCCGGTACCCGCGCGCCTGCGGGCGCGAGGCGACCACGCGCCAGAGCTCCTCGTCGACGAAGTGCAGCGCCGCGCCGTCCTCGGCCGCGTAGCCGGCCCGCATCCCCTCGCGCAGGAAGCGGTGGTAGGACTCGCGCCGCGGCGAGCGCGGCTCGTAGTGCACGCAGTTGCTGAACGGCAGCAGGCCGATGCCCTCGAGCCGCCTCGGCTCCCCGTGGAACCCGGTCACCGCCTCGGCGAACCAGCAGAGCGAGCCGGCCGAGAGCCCGCACAGCACCACCCCAGCTTCCCAGGCTTCGCGCAGGATCGTGTCGATCCCGTGCGCGCGCCAGACCCCGAGCAGACTGATCACGCTGCCGCCGCCGACGTAGATCAGGTCCTGGGAGAGCAGGTGGCGGCGCAGGTCGGCCGGGCCCTGCTCGCGCCGGAACAGGGAGATGTGGGTGGGCTCGCAGCGGTGGGCGGAGAAGGCGCGGTAGAAGCGGACGATGTAGTGGTCGGCGTCGCCGCTGGCCGAGGGCAGAAAGCAGACCCGCGGCCGCTCCGCCTTGGTCAGCCCCAGCACGTAGTCGTCGAGCAGCGGGTTGCCGGACTCCATCGAGAAGCCCCCGCCGCCGAACGCGACGATCTGCTTCGGTGCCGTCTTCATGCACCGGATGGTCGATCACCGGGCGCGCCCGGACCATGTACAGCGGTCCGAACATCGCCGCCGCCCGCTCGCCCGCGTGTACAGGCGGGCGAGGACGCTCAGTTCGTCACGTAGACCCGGCGCAGCTTCTTGCGGGCCCGGTGCAGGCGCACTTTCACGGTCCCTTCCGGGATCCCCAGCTTGCGCGCGATCGCGCTCTGGGTGAGGTCCTCGCGGTAGCGCATGTCGATCAGCAGGCGCTCCTTCTCGTTCAGCTGGCGCAGCGCCGCGTGCAGGTCGGCGAGCTCGACGGTGGCGATCACGCCGGCGTCCTCGACCGCCTCGGTCTCGACGATTTCGGTCGGGATCGGACGCTCGCGCGAGTGCTGGCGGAAAGCCTCGTTGCGGACGATCGTGGCCAGCCACTGGTTGCGCCGCTCCGGCTCGCGCAGGGTCGAGCGCCGCCGCCACGCGCGCAGCAGCGCGTCCTGCGCGATGTCCTCCGCTTCGCTGGGATTGTTCGCGTAGCGATAGGCGATCCGGAGGCAGACGCTGTGCGCCTCTCCCCACTCCCAGCCATCGTCTTCAACCGGTCGATGTGCAGGTGAAGTGCTGATCAAACGAACCTACATCGCGCATAACCGCGTAGGGGCGAAATAACGGTGTAACCGTTTTCACTAAACCCCGGTCTTTGCGTCGTGGAGTCCAAATTGGCAGGGGAGGGGCATCCTCGCTGGGCTGAAATCGCCTACGAGTCGATCGCCCCCGTCTACGACGAGTTCACCCACGCGAACGACTACGAGACCTGGTTCGGGCTGCTCGTTCCCGCTCTGGAAGGCCACGGGCTGCGCCACGGGCGGCTGCTCGACGTCGGCTGCGGATCGGGCAAGTCGTTCCCGCCGATGCTCGCCCGCGGCTGGGAGATCGTCGGCTGCGACGTCTCCCCGCGCATGCTCGAAAGGGCGCACGCGAAGATCGGCGCCGCGGTGCGTTTGGAGGTCGCCGACATGCGCGAGCTGCCGGTCTTCGGCGAGTTCGAGCTGGTCTGGGCGCTCAACGATCCGGTCAACTACCTGCTCGACGAGGAGGAGCTGGCACTGGCCTTCGCCGGCATGCGCCGCAACCTCGCCCCCGGCGGGCTGCTGCTGTTCGACACCAACACGATCTCCTCCTACCGCAGCTTCTTCGCCGAAGACGTGGTGGTCGAGCGCGACGGCTGGCGCTTCGTATGGAACGGCCACGGCCGCGCCGACTCGGCCCCCGGCACGGTCAGCGAGGCGAGCTTCGAAGCGCAGCCGCTGGCGGAGGGCGTCGGCAGCCCGATCGCACCGGAGCTGCACCGCGAGCGCCACTTCCCGCCCGAGCAGATCCTCGCCGGGCTGGAGCGCGCCGGGCTGGAGTGCCTCGACGTGTTCGGCTACGGCAACGACGAGCAGCTGCACCAGCCGCTCGACGAAGCCGAGCACTACAAGGCGATCTTCATCGCCCGCGCCGCCTAGGCGGCGGCGCTACTCGACGCTGCCGAAGCCGACCCGGCCGGCGCCGGAGGCGACGCGCAGGAAGGCGACCTTGCCGAGGTAGAGCGAGATCACGCCGTCCTCCGTGTGGAGGTCGTGCCAGCCACCCTTCTCGAGCTGCTTGCGGAGGTCCTTGAGGTCCTCCTCGGCGAGCCGGGCGGAGATCACCTGGCCGCCTTCGAATCCGATCTCGACGCGCTGTGCCTCGGCCATCAGTGCCCCTCCGCTGGTTCGACGATCTCGGTCAGGACCGCGCCGGTCGCGCGCGGGTGCAGGAAGGCGACGCGGCTGCCGCGGATGCCGATCCGCGGCTTCTGGTCGATCAGCTTGATGCCGGCGGCGGTGAGCTGCTCGAGCGTCGCGTCGATGTCGTCGACCGCGTAGGCGACGTGGTGCAGGCCCGCCCCGTTCTTGGCCATGAACTTGCCGACCGGGGTGTCGGGACCGAGCGGCCGCAGCAGCTCCACATGTCCGTCGCCGACGTCGAGCAGGACCGCCTCGACGCCCTGCTCCTCAACCGTCTCACGGTGCACGAGCGGCATCTGGAAGCCGCCCTCGTAGAGCTCGAGCGCGGCGTCGATGTCCTCGACAGCGACGCCGATGTGGTCAATCCTTCCGAACACGGATTCGCAGTCTATGCGGCGGGCGGCGGGGCGTCCTCGCGGCCCTCGCCCTCGGCCCGGAGGATCTCCGCCAGCGCCGCCAGCCCGACCTCGAGCTGCTCGGCGCTCGGCTCCTTGGTCGCCCAGTGGCGCTGGATCTCGCGGCCCGGGGTGTGGAACGCCTCGGCCAGCGGGTCGCCGTGGTGGCGGTCGCTCCAGGCGAACATCTCGACCGCCAGCGAGGCGCCGGCGAGGCCGACGCCGGCGCGGGCCGCCGGGCTCGGGTGCTCGACCAGCCGCTCCAGCATCACCGTGCCGCCGGCCGAGAGCAGCATCATCGGGACGATCAGGTTGGAGCCGCAGCGGTCGTGCTCCTTGGGCACGCTGGCGACGTCCTCGACACCCTGCTCGTAGGCGGCGATCGCCTTGTGCTCGACCCCGTGGTAGGCGGCGAGGTCGCGGTCGGAGAGGGCGACCAGGGCGGGCACCACGCCGATCGCCTGGACCACGCCCTCGCGCAGCGCGGTCGCCGGCTTGCGCCGCCGCAGCGCCCCGGTCAGGGCCAGGGTCGCGCCGATCGCCGCCAGCACCCGCCAGTCCTCGAACGGCAGCCGCGCCGCCGGCAGCCGCCGCCGCGCCAGCGGCAGCACCGCCATCGCCTCGGCCAGTTTGATCGGGCCGCGCAGGCCCGGCACCTTGGCGACCAGCTGCGGGGCCAGCTCCGGCTTCGGCGCCGAGGCGACCTGGATCTCGCCGTCGCGATCGCGCGCGGCCACCGCCCAGTGGGTCGGCCCGTGGATCAGCAGCCCGTTGCGCAGCGCCATCCCACCCAGCCGCAGCTTCTGCTCCGTCGCCATCCGCTCACCTTAGGCCATGGCGTATCTGAGCTAAGTGGTCCGATCAGCCCCCTTAGCTCAGATACGCCATGGCGAGGGCGGAAATAGTGAGGGCGCCGAGTTGTCCCCCGCTCGGCGCCCTCTCCCCCCTGTCTTAAGTCCGGCCGGAGACCCCCAGTCCAGGCCCCCGGCCGGTGTATCGGCTCTCCCTGGCTCTAGCTTGGAAAGCCACCCACTCAAACACGGCCATACCGATGAAGTTGCGCCGGTTCTACAGCGTGGTTCTCACGCCTTGCCGAGGCGCCGCCGCAGCTCCGCCCAGCGGCGTCCCAGCTCGGCCTCGTGGCCGCGCTCGGTCGGCTCGTAGAAGCGCCGCTCGCCGAGCCCCTCGGGCAGCAGCGGCTGGTCGGCAACCCCCAACGGCTCGTCGTGCGGGTAGCGGTAGCCGCTGCCGCGGCCGAGCTTCTCGGCGCCCGGGTAGTGAGCGTCGCGCAGATAGTCCGGCGGGGTCTGGGCGCCGTTGGCGCGGACCTCGGCGCGCGCCGCGGCGAGCGCCTTGTAGGAGGCGTTCGACTTCGGCGCCAGGGCCAGGTGGACGCAGGCCTGGGCGAGGTTCAGCGCGCACTCCGGCAGCCCGACCCGGTCGACCGCGCGGGCCGCCGCGTCGGCGACCAGCAGCGCCTGCGGGTCGGCGTTGCCGATGTCCTCGGAGGCGAGGATGACCATGCGCCGGGCGATGAAGCGCGGGTCCTCGCCGCCCTCCAGCATCACCGCCAGGTAGTAGAGCGAGGCGTCGACGTCGGAGCCGCGGGTCGCCTTGATCCAGGCCGAGACGAAGTCGTAGTGGCGGTCCCCCTGGCGGTCGTAGTCGATCGCCTTGCGCTGCAGCGCGTCCTCGATCGCCGCCACCTCGACCGGCTCGCCGTCGGCCCGTTCGACCGCCCGCTCCAGCGCCCCCAGCGCCACCCGGGCGTCGCCGCCGCTGCGCTCGGCCAGCATCGTCAGCGCCGCGTCGGCGACCGGCGGCGGCTCGGCGAGGCCGCGCTCGGGGTCGGCCAGCGCCCGCCGCAGCAGCTCCTCGACCTGGCCCGGCTCGAGCGGGCGTAGCTCGTAGACCTGGGCGCGCGAGATCAGCGCCGAGTTGACCTCGAAGTAGGGGTTCTCGGTGGTCGCCCCGATCAGGGTCAGCAACCCCTCCTCGACCGCCGGCAGCAGCGCGTCCTGCTGGGCCTTGTTGAAGCGGTGGATCTCGTCGAGGAAGAGGATCGTCGGCCGGCCGCTGGCGCGGCGGCGCTCGCGCGCCCGCTCGATCACCGCGCGGATCTCGGCTTTGCCGGCGTTGACCGCCGACTGCTCCTCGAAGGCCCCCTCGGCCCCGGCCGCGGCGATCCGCGCCAGCGTCGTCTTGCCCGCCCCCGGCGGCCCGTAGAGGATCGCGCTGTGCGGGCGGCCGGACTCGATCGCCTGGCGCAGCGCCGAGCCGGGCCCGACCACGTGCTCCTGCCCGATCAGCTCGTCGAGCGTGCGCGGCCGCATCCGCACGGCGAGGGGAGCGTCGGCGGAGATCGCCGGCTCCGCGGTGGCGCCGTCACCGGTGTCGAATAGCTGCTCGGCCATCCCCCGAGTATGCCGATGGCGCCTACACTCAAAACATGGAGAGCGCCACGCAGGTCCGACAGTCCGTGTCCACCCTGGAGTCGTTCAGCCCAGCCACCGGGGAGCTGGTCGGGACGGTGCCGACGATCACGCCGGAGCAGGTCCAGGCCGTGGTCGACGACGTCGCCCGGGTCCAGCCCGCCTGGGCGGAGCTGCGCCCGAAGACGCGCGCCGAGTACATGCGCCGCGCCGCCCACGCGCTGCTCGACGACATCGACGAGATCGCCGAGCTGCTGGTCCGCGAGCAGGGCAAGCCGCGGGTCGAGGCCTACACGATGGAGCTGCTGCCGACCGTCGACGCGCTGCACTGGTGCGCGAAGCAGGGGCCGAAGATCCTCGCCGACGAGAAGGTGCGGATGACCCAGGCCTTCACCCTCTCCAAGAGCGGCCACTTCTCCTATGAGCCGATCGGCGTGGTCGGGGTGATCGCGCCCTGGAACTACCCCTGGTCGATCCCCTTCGGCGAGGTCGCGATCGCGCTGATGGCCGGCAACGGCGTGGTCCTCAAGCCGGCCAGCCTGACCCCGCTGCTGGGCGAGCGGATCCGCGCCGTGTTCGAGAAGGGCGGCCTGCCCGAGGGCCTGGTCCAGGTCGTCCACGGCGGCGGCGCGGTCGGCGACGCGCTGGCCAAGTCGAGCGTCGGCAAGGTCTTCTTCACCGGCTCGGTCGAGGTCGGCCGCAAGGTCGGCGAGGTCTGCGCCGAGCGGCTCAAGGGCAGCGTGCTCGAGCTCGGCGGCAAGGACCCGATGATCGTCTGCGCCGACGCCGACCTCGACAACGCGGTCTCCGGCGCCGTCTGGGGCGGCTTCGCCAACGCCGGCCAGACCTGCTCGGGGATCGAGCGCGCCTACGTGATGCGCGAGGTGGCGGACCGCTTCATCGCCGGCGTCCACCGCGAGGCGGCGGCGATGCGGGTCGGCGACCCGCTCGAGTGGGAAACCGAAATCGGCCCGATGACCTCGGAGGGCCAGTACGAGATCGTCTGCGAGCTGATCGAGGATGCGGTCGCGTCGGGGGCGACGAAGCTCTGCGGCGGCCCGGTCGACCTGCCCGGCCTGCCCGGCAAGTTCATCGCCCCGACCGTGCTGACCGGGGTCACGCACGAGATGCGGATCATGCGCGAGGAGATCTTCGGGCCGGTGCTGCCGATCGTCGTCGTCGACTCCGAGCAGGAGGCGATCGAGCTCGCCAACGACTCCGAGTTCGGGCTCGGCGCCTCGGTCTGGACCCGCGACCGCCAGCACGGCGAGCGGCTCGCCCGGCGGCTGGAGTCCGGGATGGTCTGGATCAACGACCACTCGTTCAGCCACGGCGCCTGCCAGTGCTCCTGGGGCGGCGTCAAGGACTCCGGCCTCGGTCGCTCGCACTCCAAGTTCGGCTTCTACGAGTGCGTGAACATCAAGATGAACGCCTGGGAGCCGGGGCTCACCCGCGACTTCTGGTGGCACCCCTACGACCGCACCCTGGGCGAGGCGGTGCGGGCCTCGGCGAAGATCCTCTACGGCAAGAGCCAGGTACGCGCCGAGGCGCTGCGCGAGGGCGCGGCGCCGCTGCTCGCCGTCGGCCGCCGGGTGCTGAAGAAGCGCCGCGCCTGAGCAGCGTGTCGAGTTAGTCCCGCACGTCAGGGACTAACTCGACACCGCTCGTGCGGAATCCTCAGCCGCCGGCGATTTCGCGCGTCTGCGAGGTCGCGCCGAGGCACTTGTAGATCGGCCCGGCGGTCGCCTGGGTGATCGGCTTCACTTCGGCGAACACCTTGGCCGGGATCTTGATGTTCTTGTTCAGGTCTTCGAGGTCGGCCTTCCAGCTGCCGTTCGGGTTCGTCTTGACCCGGCTGAGCACGCCGTTGCCCTTCTGCTTGAGGACCACGGTCCGGTCGCCGACGCAGTTGGAGTTCTTCGCCGTGACCTTGCCCTGGTAGCCGGTCGCGCCGAGCTTGATTTCCGACTTCACGCTGACGGTCTGGCCGGGTCCGGGGGCGGCGAACCCAACCGTCGCCCCAAACGCCAGCACGGCGGCGCCGACCATCGTGGTCAGGGCGGCCGATCTCCTCATCGTCATCCAGTTCTCCTTCTCGTGTTTGCTGCGCCTCTTGCCGCGAGCCGCGGCGGCAGCCTAGATCATCGGCCAGCCTTCACAATCGACGTATATGCCCCCTGCCCAGGACCCAGCCGGCCCGGCGATCGTGCTCGCCGGCCTGCGCCGCGACTTCGGCGACCGCGCCGCGCTCGACGGGGTCGGGCTGGAGCTGGCGGTCGGCGAGACCCTGGTCGTGCTCGGGCCCAACGGCGCCGGCAAGACGACGCTGCTGCGAATCCTCGCGACGCTGCTGCGCCCGAGCGGCGGCGAGGCGGTCGTGCTCGGCTGCTCGCTGCCCCAGGAGGCCTGGAAGCTGCGTGGCCGGATCGGCTACCTCGGCCACGAACCGCTGCTCTACCGCGACCTCTCCGGGCGCGAGAACCTGCGCTTCCACGCCCGCCTGCACGGCCTCGACCGGGGCGCCGCCGAGGCGCGGATCGACGAGCTGCTCGCCGCCGCGGGGATGGAGCGGCGCGGCGACGACCGCGTGGTCGAGCTCTCGGCCGGGATGCGCCAGCGGCTGGCGATCTGCCGCTGCGTCCTGCACCGCCCGGCGCTGCTGCTGCTCGACGAGCCGGACTCCAACCTCGACGCCGCCGGGCGCGAGCTGGCGCGCGGGCTGATCGGGCCCGACAGCGGCCTCACCCGCGTCGTCGTCACCCACGATCCCGACCGTTTCCTGCCTGAGGCCGACCGGGTGCTGCGGCTGGGGATCGGCGAGCGCGCCGGGGCGGTCGCGTGAGCGCCCCCGGCCCCGAGCTCGCGGTGACCCCCTCGCGCGCCGCCTTCGCGGCGATCCTCGCCAAGGACCTGCGCTCGGAGCTGCGCACCCTGCAGTCGCTGCCGGCGATGGCGATCTTCGCCGTCACCACCTTCGTGATCTTCCGCTTCGGGCTCGATCGCACCCAGCTCTCCGGCGACCTCGCCTCGGGCGTGCTCTGGGCGACCCTGCTGTTCGCCGCCGTGCTCGGGATCAACCGCCTCTTCGTCACCGAGCGCGAGGAGGGCGGCTTCGACGCGATGCGGCTGGCGCCGATCGACCGCAACGTCCTCTTCGCCGCCAAGGTCAGCGCCCTGCTCGTCTACCTGCTGGCGCTGGAGCTGATCGCGGTGCCGGTCTTCGCGCTCTTCTTCCTCGACTCGGTCGCCGCCCTGGTGCCGCTGGTCGCGGTCCTCGTGCTCGGCAACATCGGGCTCGCCGCGACCGGCACGCTGATCTCCTCGATGGCGGTCAACTCGCGCTCCCGCGACCTTCTCGTGCCGCTGATCCTGCTGCCCCTGGTGGTGCCGCTGATGATCGCCGCGACCGGCGCCACCGACCCCCTGCTGGCCGTGGGCGGACCCGGTTACGAGCGCTTCGGAACCTGGCTGATGGTGCTCGGTCTATACGATCTGATCTTCGTCTTGCTCGGCTACGCGGTATTCGACTTCCTCCTCGAGGACTGACGCGACCGGACCCCGGACCAGCACCTCGCGACATGTACGGCAAAGGACTCCGAACCCTCTCGATCGCCACCGTGGCGATGCTGGCGCTGTCGCTCTCCCTGGTCTTCTTCTACGCCCCGCTCGACGCCGACCAGGGCTTCATCCAGAAGATCTTCTACATCCACGTGCCGCTGGCGGTGGTGGCGCTGGTCGGCTTCGTGGTCGGCGGGATCTTCGCGGTCATGCACCTGCGCAGCGGCGATCGCAAGTGGGACGCCTACTCCTACGTGGCGATCCACATCTCGGTGATCTTCGGCGTCGCCGTGCTGATCACCGGGGCGATCTGGGCGAAGGGCTCCTGGGGCCACTGGTGGGTCTGGAACGAGCCGACCCTGGTCAGCTTCCTGATCGTCTTCCTGCTCTACAGCACCTACTACCCGTTCCGCTACGCGATCGAGGACCGCGACCGCCAGGCCCGCTACGCCTCGGTCTTCGCGATCACCGCCGGCGCCTTCGTGCCGCTCAACTTCATGGCCGTGCGGATGGCCGAGAGCCTCGTCCACCCGCGCACCTTCGCCACCGCCGAAGGCGGGCTGCCGGCCGAGATGGGCTACACCGTGCTCTGCAGCCTGGTCGCGATCGCGCTGCTCTGGACCACCCTGGTCAAGTTCGAGCTGGCGGCGAAGAGCGCCTCCGGGCAGGTCAAGCGCCTGCGCCGCGCGATCGACGCCCCCGGCCCGGCGAACAGCTCCCGGATCGCCCCGGAGGTGAGCTGATGCTGGCGCTGCTGGCCGCCGCCCCGGCGCTGCCGCTCGACGAGGCGGGCAAGTACGTCGCCGGCGCCTACATCGTCTTCGTCCTCGTGCTGGTCGTCTACGTCGGGATCATGGCGGCGAAAGTGCAGCGGATCGAGCGGGAACTGCGCGAGGTCGCCGAGTACGCGGAGCAGCGCAAGCGGGACGAGGAGAAGCCGGAGGGGGCCGGGGTCTGATGTCCGAGATCCTCGCGCTCGGCGTCTCTCACAAGACCGCGCCGTTGGAGTTGCGCGAGCGTCTCTCGCTGACCGAGGGCAGCGCCGCCGGCGCCCTGCGCGAGCTGACCGCGAGCGAGGTGATCCACGAGGCGGCGGCGATCTCGACCTGCAACCGCACCGAGCTCTACCTGGTCGTCTCCGACCCGGTCGTGGCGGAGTCGGCGGCCCTGGCGGTGCTGACCCGGCAGGCGGGCGTGCGCCCGACCGAGCTGCTCGGCCACCTCTACGCGCTGCGCGCCGGCGAGGCGGCGGCGCACCTGATGCGGGTGACCGCCGGGCTCGACTCGATGATCCTCGGCGAGGCCGAGATCCAGGGCCAGGTCAAACGGGCCTACGAGCTGGCCCTGGTCGAGGGCGCCACCGGCCCGATCCTCAACCGCCTCTTCCGCGGCGCCCTCGCCGCCGGCGGCCGCGCCCGCGAGGAGACGGGGATCAGCGAGAAGGGCGTCTCGGTGCCCTCGGTCGCGGTCGAGCTGGCCCGCCACGCGCTCGGCGAGCTGACCGCGCTGAAGGTGCTGATGGTCGGCGCCGGCGAGACCGCCGAGCTGGTCTCCCGGGCGCTGCTCGCGCGCGGCGTCGACACCGTCTTCGTCGCCAACCGCCACTACGACCGGGCGCTCGGCCTCGCCGCCCAGTTCGGCGGCACCGCGGTCCGCTTCGAGGACCTGCCGCGGCAGCTGGCCGAGGCCGACATCGTCGTCTCGGCGACCAACTCCCCGCACCACATCATCGAGCGCGCCGAGCTCGAGCAGGTGATGGCGGCGCGCCCGGGCCGGGCGCTGATGCTGATCGACATCGCCGTCCCCCGCGACATCGACCCCGCCTGCCGGGAGGTCCCCGGGGTCGGCGTCTTCGACGTCGACGACGTGCAGCGGATCGCCGAACGCAACGCCTCCGGGCGCGAGGCCGAGGCGAAGCGCGCCGAGCTGATCATCGCCGCCGAACTCGACCGCTTCGAGCGCTGGCTCGCCTCGCTGGAGGTGGTGCCGACGATCGCGGCGCTGCGCGAACGCGGCGACGAGATCGTCGCCCGGGTGCTGGCCGAGAACGAGTCGCGCTGGGAGGGTCTCGGCGCGGCCGACCGCGAGCGGGTCGAGGCGCTGGCGAAAGCGATCGCCTCGCGACTGCTGCACGAGCCCACCCTGCGGGTGCGGCGCGCCGCCGGCGAGGAGGACGCGCACTTCCTGCTCGGCGCCCTGCGCGAGCTGTTTGGCCTCGACGTCGAGACCGCGCCGGAGGCGGAGGCGGTCGACAACGTCACCAAGTTGCGCAGGGTCGATTCCGGTAGGGGTTCCGCTTAACTTTTTCGAGCGGCGTTCGCGACTGCGACGATGGTCGCGGGCGAAAAAGTACAAGACGCTCCACCCCTACCGGAATCGACCCTCCCCGACGCGAAGGCCTTTATCGATGATCCGAATCGCGACTCGCGGTAGCGCCCTCGCCCTGAAGCAGGCGGGGATGGTCGCCGAGCTGCTCGGCGGCGCGGAGCTGGTCGAGGCCTCGTCCGACGGGGAGCCGGGGGACAAGTCGCGGTTCGTGCGGGGGGTCGAGCGGGCGCTGCTGGCGGGCGAGGCCGAGGTCGGGGTGCACTCGGCCAAGGACCTGCCCGGCGAGGGGACCGCGGGGCTGGAGATCGCGGCGGCGCCGGCGCGCGCGGACGCGGCCGACGCCTGGATCGGCGTGGGCGGATCGCTGGACGAGGTGCCCGAGGGGGCGCGAGTCGGCACCGCCAGCCTGCGGCGGCGCGCCCAGCTGCTCGCCGCACGCCCCGACCTGCGGGTCGAGGAGCTGCACGGCAACGTCGACACCCGCCTGCGCAAGCTCGCCGAGGGCGAGCTCGACGCGATCGTGCTCGCCGCCGCCGGGTTGCGGCGGCTGGGCCGCGAGGGCGAGATCGCCTTCCGGCTGCCGACCGCGCAGATCGTGCCGGCGCCGGGCCAGGGGGTGCTGGCGCTGCAGGTGCGCGGCGGCGACGCCGAGACCCTGGCCGCGGTCGAGGCGGTCACCGACCTCACCGCGCTGCGCGAGCTGACCGCCGAGCGCGCCGCGGTCGCCCCGCTGGGCGCTAGCTGCACGACCCCGATCGGCGTCCACGCCGAGACCGCCGGCGCGCGGATGACCCTGACCGCCTTCGTCGGCCTCCCCGACGGCAGCGAGTGGCTGCGCGACCGGGTCGAGGGCGCCGCCGAGGAGCCGGTCGCGCTCGGCTTCGAGCTCGCCGAGCGGCTGCTGCGCGCCGGCGCCCGCGAGCTGCTCGAACGGGCGGAGGGCATCGCGTGAGCGCCCGCGCCGGGGTCGTCTACCTGGTCGGCGCCGGGCCCGGCGACCCGGGCCTGATGACGGCCCGCTCGCTGGAGCTGATCGCCGCCGCCGACGCGATCTACTACGACCGCCTGATCCCCCCCGGCGCGCTCGCCGGCGCCCGCGCCGAGGCCGAGCTGGTCTACGTCGGCAAGCAGCCCGGCGTGCCCTCGGTCCCCCAGGAGGAGATCGGCGCGCGACTGGTCGAGGCGGCCCGCGCCGAGCGCAGCGTGGTGCGGCTGAAGGGCGGCGACCCGTTCGTGTTCGGCCGCGGCGGCGAGGAGGGCGAAGCGCTGCGCGCCGCCGGGGTCGACTTCGAGATCGTGCCCGGCGTCACCGCCGGCGTCGCCGCCACCGCCTACGCGGGCATCCCGGTCACCCACCGCGACGACGCCTCGGCGGTCGCCTTCGTCACCGGCCACGAGGATCCCGGCAAGGACGAGTCGGCGCTCGACTGGGAGGCGCTCGCCGCCTTTCCCGGCACGCTCGTCTTCTACATGGGGGTGAAGCGACTGCAGGAGAACGCCAACGCGCTGATCGCCGCCGGCCGCGACCCCGAGCAGCCCGCCGCCGCGATCGAACGGGGTGCGATGGACGGCCAGCGCACCGTGACCGCGACCCTGCGCACGATCCACGAGGCCGTAGCGCTGGCCGAGGTGAGGGCGCCGGCTCTGATCGTGGTCGGCCCCGCGGTCGCCCGGCGCGAACAGCTCGCCTGGCTCGAGCGGCGGCCGCTGCACGGCCGCACCGTCGTCGTCACCCGCGCCCGCGCCCAGGCCAGCGGGCTCGCCGCCACCCTGCGCGGGCTCGGCGCCGCGGTGGTCGAGCTGCCGGCGATCCGGACCGAGCCGCGACTCGACGCACCGGAGGTGCGCGAGGCGGCGGCCGCGGTCGGCGTCTACGAGCTGATCTGCCTGACCAGCCCGAATGGGGTGCGCCTGCTGTTCGAGGCGATGGCGGCAGCCGACCTCGACGCGCGCGCCCTGGCCGGCGTCAGCGTCGCGGCGATCGGCCCGGGGACCGCGCGCGCCCTCGCCGAGAGCGGCGTGGTCGCCGACGTGGTGCCCGAGCGCTTCGTCGCCGAGGGCCTGATCGAGGCGCTGGCGGACTTCGAGCTGGCGGGAGCGCGGGTGCTGCTCGCCCGCGCCGCCGAGGCCCGCGACGTGCTGCCCGAGTGGCTCGCCGAGCAGGGCGCCGCGGTCGACGTGGTCGGCCTCTACGAGACCGTGCGCGAGCAGCCCGGGGCGGAGGAGATCGAGGCGGCCCGGGACGCCGACTACGTCACCTTCACCTCCTCCTCGACCGTGACCAACCTGCTCGCGGCGCTCGGCGACCGCTTCCCCGCCAAGGCCCGCGTCGTCTCGATCGGCCCGGTCACGACGGAGGCCGCCGAGGCCGCCGGCCTCCAGGTCGATGTCGTGGCGGAACGCCACGACATCGACGGCCTCCTCCAAGCCCTGCTCGCCGACGCCACCCGATGACTCCCCCGAACCGCTTGACCTTTCTCGCCCTCTGGGCGAAGAAAGTCAAGAGGAGGCGCCACGGATGACCTTCGGAACGCCGCACCGGCACTTCGCGCGGACTGACTCGACGAATACGCGGGCGCGGGAGCTGGCCGCGGCCGGGGCCCCGGGTGGGACCGTGGTCACCGCGGGCGAGCAGAGCGCCGGGCGCGGGCGGCAGGGACGCAGCTGGACCGCGGCGCCCGGCAAGGCGCTGCTCTACTCGGCGCTGCTGCGTCCGCTGAGCGACCGGCACACGCTGTTGCCACTGGCCGCGCCGCTCGCGGTCGCCGAGACCGCCGAGCAGCTCGCGCCGGGAGTCGAGTGCGGGGTGAAGTGGCCCAACGACGTCCTGGTCGGCCGCCGCAAGCTCGCCGGGATCCTGATCGAGGCCCGCCCCCAGGACGGCTGGGCGGTGATCGGCGTCGGCCTCAACCTGACCATCGCCGCCGACGAGTTCCCCGCCGAGCTCCGCGACACCGCCACCTCCCTCGCGATCGCGGGTGGTCGCCATTTCATCCACCCCCCGGAAGAAATGGCGACCACCCAGGTCGCGGGGGTGCTGAGCGGGCGGCTCGAGCGGTGGCTCGAGGCGGAGGAGGCGGAGGTGCTGGCGGCGTGGCGGGAGCGCGACGCGCTGCGGGGGCGGGAGGTCGCCTGGGACGGCGGCTCAGGCGTCGCCGACGGCATCGACGACCGTGGCTACCTCGTCGTCGTCACCGCCGCCGGAGAGCGCGTCGCCGTCGGCGCCGGCGAGGTGCACCTGACCCGCTCCTGAGCCGGCGGACTTCTTCGCTTTCGCGCTTTTCTTGGCGCCCGGTTTTTTGGCTTTCGCTTTCGCCTTCTTGGCTTTCGGCTCTTTGACTTTGGCCGCTTTGCGCCGTTTACGGGCTTTGGCTTTTTTCTCCTGCCGCTCGTCGTCGCCGGCGTCCGCACCCTCGGCAGCGGCGCTGTCCTCCGCGCCGGCGTCCGTGTCGGCCGCGCCGTTCTCGGCAGCCTCCACCGCCTCGTCCACGGTCTCCTCGACCGCCTCGTCCAGCTCGCCGTTCTGGGCGCCGCCCTTCGGCTGCCCGCCCTCGGGCTCGCCGCCGTTCTGGCTCTGGCCGCCGCCGCGCTTGCGCTTGCGCCGGCGCTTGCCGCCCTTCGGGAAGTTGCGCAGCAGCTCGCGGGCGACCGCCGAGGGTTTCCGCGCCATCCGCATCCGCGCCCCGCGCAGCACCTCCTCGCCCTCGGGGGTGTGCGAGACCGCCGCGGCGAGCAGCGCCACCGCCAGCCGCCGGTCCTGTTTGCGCGCCGCGTGCACGAGCCGGCGGGCGTTGCGCCCGTGGGCGCGGCCGGAGGAGTTGACCAGCAGACCGAGCAGGCGCTTGGTCTCCGGCCAGCGCTGCACCGCGTACTCCTCGTGCAGCTCGCGGGTGTAGGAGGCGAGGCGCCAGACCCAGGCCTGCGCCTGGTCGCGGCGGCCGATCCGCTTGTCGATCAGCGCCTGCAGCAGGGTCTTGGTCCCCGCCCGCTTGTCCTCGCGGCTCCAGGTGCCGACGATGTCGATCGCGTCGTCGAAGGCGTCGGCGTCACCGAGGTCGGCGATCTCGCCCAGCGCTTTCAGCCGCAGCTGCGCGTTGCGGTTGCGCTGCACGCAGGTGAGCAGGAAACGGCGGCGCAGCTCCTTGGTGCGGTCGTTCTGCAGCATCGCCCGGGCGCGCCGCCAGCCCTGGGTGTTGACCCGCGCCCCGGCCAGCGCCGCCCAGGCGTGCTGCTCGGGGTAGTCGAGGTTCTCCACGGCGATCCGCCAGATCTCCCGTTCGAGCACCTCCATCCGCTTCTCCTCGACGTCGGAGACCGGGACGATCCGGCGCTCGACCCGGACCTTGCGGCCGCGGCCGCGGCGCACCGGCCCGACCACGATCGCGCCGCCGCGGTAGACGTCGCGGTCGAGCAGGCTGTGCAGGGTGACGATCGTCTCGTCGTGGGTGGTCGCCGGGTGCACGAAGTCGAGCACCAGGCCGGCCTCCTTGCCCTGGGCGCGCCGGGTCACGCGGCCGACCCGCTGCTGGTAGATCCGCCGCGAGGCGGTCGGCGCCAGGTGCATGCAGATCGTCGCCCGCGGGCTGTTCCAGCCCTCGGCCAGCAGCATCGCGTTGCAGAGCACGTCGACGGTGCCGCGTTCGAAGCCGGCGAGGATCTCGGCCAGCTCGCGCTTCGGCGTTTCGCCGGAGACCGCCTGGGCGTTGATCCCAGCCTCGCGGAACGCTTTCGCGACGTTCTTCGCGTGCTGGACACCGGCCGTGTAGACGACCCCCGGCACTTTGCGGAAGCGGGTCTTGTAGAGGTCGGCGATCGCGACGTTGAACGGCTCCTGGTCGAGCAGCGCCGCCAGCTCCTCCTGGTCGAAGTCCTGGTCGACCTCGCCTTTGCGCAGCGGCA
>CAYXFL010000057.1:7878-17468 GCA_964464285.1 uncultured Conexibacteraceae bacterium | reverse complement strand
TGTCGAACTGCATGCCCTCGGTGAACTCGAGCTCCATCCCGAAGGTCTGGCCCTCCTCGACGTTCACGACGCCGTCTTTGCCGACCTTCTCGATCGCGTCGGCGATCACGTTGCCGATCTCGTCGTCGGCGGCGGAGATGGCGGCGACGCGGGCGATCTGATCCTTGCCGGCGACCTCCTTGCTCTGGCTCTCGCGGAGGTTCTCGACGACCGCCTCGACGGCCTTCTCGATCCCGCGGCGCAGGGCCAGCGGGTTGGCGCCGGCGGCCACGTTCTTGAGGCCCTGGCGGACGATCACCTGGGCCAGCAGGGTGGCGGTGGTGGTGCCGTCACCGGCGACGTCGTTGGTCGCGGTGGCGACCTCGCGGACGAGCTGGGCGCCCTGGTTCTCGAAGACGTCCTCGACCTCGACCTCGCGGGCGATCGTCACGCCGTCGTTGGTGATCGTCGGCGCGCCGAACTTTTTGTCGAGCACGACGTAGCGACCCTTGGGGCCGAGGGTGACCTTGACCGCGTTGGCGACGGCGTCGACGCCGGCCTGCAGCGCTCCCCTCGCCTCCTCGGCGTACTTCAGCTCCTTGTGAGCCATGTTCCTGTTCTCCTTCTCTCTCTAAATCCGGTGGGTGGGGCCTAGCCGACCTTGGCCAGGACGTCCGACTCGCGCAGGACCAGCAGGTCCTCGCCCTCGACGGTCACCTCGGTGCCGCCGTATTTGGAGTAGAGGACCTCGTCCCCCTCCGCGACGTCGAGCGGGCGGCGGCTGCCGTCCTCGGCGATTGCGCCGTCGCCGACGGCGACGACCTTGCCCTTCTGCGGCTTCTCTTTGGCCGTGTCGGGGAGGACGATGCCACTGGCAGTCGTCTCCTCCTCCTCAACCGGCTTCACGATCAGCCGGTCCCCGAGGGGCTTCAAGTTCATCGGTGAACCTCCGTTATCGGTCAATGGTTACTGGTGGGAAAGCTCGGAAACGCCTTGCTGGAGCCGTTCGCGGCCCGGTCAGGCGTTGGCACTCTCAAGTGAGGAGTGCCAAAAGCACTGACAAAGATAGCGACCTGCCGCCCACATTCAAGGGCCGGGCGTGAACTTTCGGTGACTCGTCTAGTCGGCGGCGAGCAGGCGGCAGCCGAGCAGCGCCGCGATCCCCTCGCCGCCGCGCCGCATCACCCAGTCGTGGTTCCACTCGAAGACCGGGCGCAACAGCGGCGCCAGCGCGTTCATCCAGGGCACCGTGGTCGCCACGTTCCACTCGTAGAGGACCGCGGTCACCCCGTCCTGCTCGTAGAAGCGCCAGCGACCGGTCCCTTCGAGCTCGCCGCGGGCGCGGCCCTCGAGCACGGTCGGGTGCTCGACCCGGGTGGTCTCGACCTCGAACTCGACCCGGTAGGGCAGGAAGCTCTTCCAGACCATCCGCGAGACCGTGCCGACGTCGCCGTTCGGCCCCTGGGAGACCTTCTCGGCCTCCTCCACCCCGCGCCACCAGCTCGGCCAGGCGGCCTGGTCGTGCACGGCGGCCCAGACCGGCTCGCGCGGGGACTCCAGCAGCCAGGTCGTCAGGAACGCGTACTCGGCCATCGGCCTCAGTTGTGGTGCGGCGTCTCCCCGTTGCCGAGGTGCCCCTGCGGCTTCTCGACGATCTGCGAGAAGCGGATCACGGTGACCAGATCGTCCTCGGAAACCGGGCGGCTGTAGAGCTGCTCGAGGAACTTGATCGTCTCCTCGAGGCGGCGGAACTCGGGGTTGTCGTGCTCGATGTCGCGACGCGAGAGCTCGCCGGCCCGCTTCACCTCGACCTCGTCGATCACCGCGGTGAAGATTTTCTCGCGCGGGCTGTGGCGGAACCCGACCGTGATCCAGACCACCTGGCCGCGCTCGTACTTGTTGCTCTTGTCGCCGAGGCGGATCGTCGCCGTCTTGCGCCCGCGCTTGAGCTGATCGATGAAGACCGCGGAGTAGAAGTTGAGGACGTAGATGCCGCCGCGCATGCGCCGCGAGCGTATAGGACCCCGGCGCGGCGGGTGCTGCTCGGGCGGCCCCGCGGCCATGGACGGAAAACCTGCCTCCGCTGGACGGATGTCCGACCCCGATTCGAGTTTAGGCACGGCCCGGCCGATGAGGGGACGGTGCTCAGCCATACCGAAGTCACCCGACCCGCCCGCATCCTGCTCGCTGCCCTCGTCTGCGCCGGCGCCGTAATCGCGCTCCCGCTCGGCTCCAGCGCCGCGACCCCGAAGACCTGCGCCGGCAAGAAGGTGACGATCATGGGCACCCCGGGCGACGACGTGATCGTCGGCAAAGGCGCCAGCGACGTGATCCACGGCGGCGGTGGCGACGACAAGATCTACGGCGGGCGCAACGGCAACGACACGATCTGCGGCGGCGCCGGCAACGACATCCTCAAGGGAGGCAAGGGCTACGACTCGCTCTACGGCGAAGAGGGCGACGATACGCTGCTCGGCGAAACCGGCTCCGACATGCTGAACGGGGGCGGTGGCGACGACGAGCTCTCCGGCTCGAAAGGCGCCGACAAGCTGTTCGGGGCGGCCGGCGACGACGTCCTGGTCGGCTTCAAGGGACCGGACGAGCTCGACGGCGGCGCCGGCAACGACTTCATCGACGGCGAACAGGGCTCCGACAAGATCCTCGGCGGCCCCGGCGAAGACCTGATGCACGGAGACAAGGGCAACGACACGATGCTCGGCGGTCCCGACGACGACCGGGTCGAAGGCGGTCCGGGCGACGACGTCGATCTCGACGGCGGCGCCGGCAAAGACCTCGTCTTCGGGGGTGCCGGGATCGACAACGCCGACGGCGGCGAGGGCGACGGCGACGTGGTCCGCGGCGACGCCGGCACCGACACGCTCTCCGGCGGCCCCGGCGACAACGACATCGTCTCCTACGCCAGCGCCACCCGCAGCGGCGTGGTCGTCGACCTCGGCACCGACAAAGCGAAAGGCGACGGCCACGACGAGCTCAGCGAATTCGAGGCCGTGGTCGGCTCGCCGCAGGGCGACACGATCACCGGCGACGCCGAGGCCAGCCGGCTCGACGGCGGCGTCGGCAACGACATCCTCGACGCCGGCCCCGGCGGCGGCGAGGCGTTCGGCGGCCCCGGCACCGACCAGTGCATCGGCTTCACGGTCGAGAACTCCTGCGGCCCGGAAGAGCCGCCGCCGCCGGGCTCCTCCTACGTGATCCTCAACCAGGGCCTCGACGGCTCCAGCCTGATCATCCAGGGCGGCGCCGGCGACGACACGATCGACATCGGCTACAGCGGCGGCGCCTGGCAGATCAACGACGCCGGCCCGATCTACGCCGGCGACGGCTGCGCCCACGCACCCGGCAACCTCAACTTCGCCTCCTGCCCCGGCCCCGGCTCGCTCGCCCTGGTCGTGGTCACCGGCGGCGCCGGCAACGACAACCTCTCGGTCAACGCCAGCGTCCCGGCGAGCGCGAAAGTGCGGATCAACGGCAACGCCGGCAACGACACGATCACCGGCGGTGCCGGCGACGACGTGCTGGAAGCGGGCGAGAACTACAACGGCCCCGACAACGGCAACGACGTCCTGGTCGGCAACGCCGGCTCCGACGTCCTCTACTCCGACCCCGGCGCCGACAGCCTCAGCGGCGGGCCCGGCAACGACCTGCTGGTCAACTCGGTGCCGGTCTGCCAGGGACACCGCTACGACGGCGGCGCCGGCGAGGACACGGTCTCCTACGCGCGCTCGACCGTCGGCGTCAGGGCGACCCTGAACGGAACGGGCGGACCGAACGGGTGCGCTAGCCTGGATCAGATCCTGGGCAGCAACGAGAGCCTCGAGGGATCGGACGGGCCCGACGTGCTGGTCGGGGACAACGGTGCGAACAGCTTCCTCGGCCACCTCGGCGCCGACGTCTTCGTCGGCAAAGGGGGCAACGACTTCATCGACGCCGCCGACGGTCAGCGCGACAAGCTGATCGAGTGCGGCGGGGGCGACGACGAAGCTATCCGCGACTCCAAGGATCCACGCGGGTCCAGCTGCTGAGCGCGGTTTGACGGCGAGGCTGGCGTTCGGAACGCTGGCGGCCACGCTCGTGGCCGCCCTGTTCGCGAGCGCGCTCGTGCCCAGCGCCGAGGCCAAGCGGCGCACCTGCTTCGGCAAGCCGGCGACGATCGTCTCCGGGGCCGAGCGGATCGTCGGCACCAAGGGGCACGACACGATCGTCGTGCTCGGCGGCGGCAAGCACGTGGTCGAAGGGCTCGGCGGCAACGACCGGATCTGCGGCGGGCCCGGCAACGACACCCTGCTGGGCGGGCGCGGCATGGACAAGATCGCCGGCGGCGGCGGCAACGACCGGATCTTCGGCGGCAAGGGCCCCGACCTGCTGATCGGCGGGCGCGGGCACGACCTGATCGACGGCGAACAGGGCAGCGACCGGATCATCGGCGGGCCGGGCGACGACCGCCTGCACGGCGACAAGGGCAACGACACGGTGCTCGGCGGGCCGGGCGACGACCGCATCGACGGCGGGCCGGGCGACGACCCGAGGCTGGACGGCGGGCCCGGCGCCGACCAGGTCTTCGGCGGGCCCGGCAGCGACTACGCGACCGGCGGGCCGGGCGACGGCGACGTGGTCCGCGGCGACGGCGGCAGCGACCGCCTCGACGGCGGGCCCGGGCTGCGCGACATCGTCTCCTACGCCAGCGCCGCGCGCGGCGGGGTCACGATCAACCTGGCGGCGGGCCTGGCGAAAGGCGACGGCCAGGATCGGCTGAGCGGCTTCGAGGACGCGGTCGGCTCCCCCCAGGGCGACAGGATCTTCGGCAACGAGGCGCTCAACCGGCTCGACGGCGGGGTCGGCGACGACGACCTCGACGGCGGCGGCGGGGGCACCAGCGAGGCCTACGGCGGGCCGGGCAGCGACAAGTGCGACGGCTTCGCGCTCGAAGACTCCTGCGGCCCCGAAGCAGGCGCGCCGCCCGGCGCGGTGGCGGTGACAATGAGCCGCGGGCTCGACGGAGCGAGCCTCGTCGTCCAGGGCAGCCACAACGCCGATGACATCCTGCTGGCGCTGACCCCGGAGGGCTGGACGGTCAGCACCGGCGGCGCGGTCTTCGCCGGCGACGGATGCAGCGGCTCGATCCGCGTCGCCGTCTGCGCCGGCGAGCCGAGCCTCTCCCTGGTCGTGATCAGGGGCGGCCCCGGCGACGACGAGATCACCGTCGACCCGAGCGTGCCCGCCTGGGTGACCGTGCGCGCCAACGGCAACGGCGGCAGCGACACCCTGATCGGCGGCGCCGGCAACGACGTGCTGGAAGCGGGCGAGAACTACAACGGACCCGACCGCGGCAACGACGTGCTGATCGGCAACGGCGGCAGCGACGCGCTGTTCGCCGACCCGGGCGCCGACCAGCTGTTCGGCGGGCCCGGCAACGACCTGCTCGTCTCCTCCGTGCTCACCTGCCAGGGCCACCGCTACGACGGCGGGGCCGGGGTCGACACGGTTTCCTACGCGCGCTCCAACGACGCCCTGCGGGTCACCCTCGGCGGCACCGGCGGCCCGGCCGGGTGCGCCACCCCCGACCAGGTGCTGGCCAGCAACGAGAGCCTCGAGGGCTCGCAGGGGCCCGACGTGCTGATCGGCGACAACGGCCCGAACAGCATCATGGGCCACGGCGGCGCCGACGTGCTGATCGGCCGCGGCGGCGCCGACTACCTCGACGCCGCCGACGGCGAGCGCGACGTCAGGATCGACTGCGGCGGCGGCGCCGACACCGCGATGCGCGACGCCGCCGACCCGAAGCCGATCGGCTGCTGAGCGCTATCGAGTTCCTCCCCGACGTGGGGGAGCAACTCGACAGGCTCTAGAAACCTTCGGCGCCGATCAGCGGCACGAAGCGGCAGGGCGCGATCAGCTTGCGCTCGATCCGCTCGCCGACCCGGCGCAGCAGGGTCAGCTCGTCGCTCTCCCTGGTCGCGATCGGGACGACCAGGCGGCCGCCCTCGGCGAGCTGGTCGAGCAGGGC
This sequence comes from uncultured Conexibacteraceae bacterium, assembly GCA_964464285.1. GTDB lineage: Bacteria > Actinomycetota > Thermoleophilia > Solirubrobacterales > 70-9 > VAYN01. Next base: position 11,464 of record CAYXFL010000057.1, on the reverse strand, counting down.
CGGCGGCGCCGCCGGGGCGGAGGCGTGGACCGCGATCGCGTCGAACGGCGCTTCCTCCGGGTAGCCGCGGCTGCCGTCGCCGACCATCACCCGCACGTTGTCGACCCCGATCCGGGCGAGCACCGCGGCCGCGCGCCGGGCCAGCGGCTCGTGGCGCTCGACCCCGATCACCGCGGCGGCCAGCCGGGCCAGCACCGCGGCCGAGTAGCCGGAGCCGGTGCCGACCTCGAGCACGCGCTCGGAGCCGCGCAGGGAGAGCGCCTGGCAGATCGCCGCGACCACCCAGGGCTGGGAGATCGTCTGCCCGGCCCCGATCGGCAGCGCCGAGTCGGCGTAGGCGCTGCGCCGCGAACGCTCCGGCACGAACTCCTCGCGCGGCACCGCCCCCATCGCCGCCAGCACCCGCGCGTCCTCGATCCCCCGCCGCCGCAACTGCCGCTCGACCATCCGCGCCCGCTGGCTGGCGAAGTCGTCCATACCCCAGTCTGGCGCCTCGCGGGTCCGTCCTCGATGTTTTACCGCCCCCATAGGGGCGCCAATACATCGAGCGCGGACTAGTAGATGTAGTTGCGGAGCTTGGGTGGGTCGAGCACGGTGACGCGGCCGCGGCCGGAGCGGACGACGCCGGCGCGCTCGAGCTCGGCGAGGAAGCGGCTGACCGACTCGCGCGAGGTGCCGGCGAGCTGGGCGAGGTCGGTCTGGTTCATCCGGATCGTCACCTCCTCGCCGTTGGCGGAGGCGTGCTCGCGGCTGAGCTGGGCGAGGATCCCGGCGACCCGGCTGGGGACCGTCTGGAAGGACTGTTTGGTGAGCCGGACGTTGGCGGCGCGGAGGCGGCGGACGAGGCCGGCGACCAGCTTCAGCGCGATCTCCGGGTGGCGGGCGAGCAGGCTGCGCACGTCGTTGGCCGGCAGCGCCAGCAGCTCGCCGTCGCTGAGCGCCTCGGCGCTGGCCGAGCGGCTGTCGCCGTCGAGCATCGCCAGCTCGCCGAAGATCTCACCGGGGCCGAGGGTGGCGAGGGTGATCGCGCGGCCGTCGGAGTGCTCGCGGGTGACCCGGAAGCTACCCTCCTTGACGATGTAGCAGGCGTCGGAGCTGTCGCCCTCGTGGAAGACGCGGGTGCCGGCGGGAAAGGTGCGGGGGACGGCGACGTGCGAGAAGCGCTCCAGCTCGCCCTGCTCGAGATCGGCGAAGAGCGCAACGCTCCTCAGCAGCTCGACCGCGCTCTGCTCCCTCTCGCTCACCTAGTGGCGATTATCGCGTACTCACGCCGAGGCGGTGAGTTTGCGGGGGCCGCGGCTGAAGCCGGCCTCGACCAGGGCGTCCTCGTGGCCGGAGCCGATCATCGCCTCGCCGTCGAGTTTCTCGACCGCGAGCTTCGGCAGGTGGCCGCGGGTGACGGCGTCGGCGAGGGCGCGCATCGCCTCGCCGAGCTCGGCCTCCTCCATGGCGTGCAGGCGCAGCAGGCCGCGGCCGCCGCGCTCGACGAAGACGACCGGCTCGCCGTCGCGCAGCAGCAGGTGGGCGCCCGGGGTGCGGCCGGGGCGGCGGCCGCCCTCGAGCTTCGGCCAGGGCAGCGAGGCGCCGTAGGGGTTGGCGGGGTCGGTGGCGGCAAGGACGAGGTAGGAGCCGTCGGCTTCGGGCAGCGAGCGCAGCCGCTCGACCGCGCCGGGCAGGGCGAACTGAGCGCCGCCGAGGCCCTCGACGAAGTAGCCGCGGCGGGCGGTGCCGAGCATCTCGAGGTTGCCGAGCTCGGCGTAGAGGGTCGAGAAGCCGCCGGGGATGCCCTCGGCGAGCACGGTCTCCCTGGTCACGATCCCGTAGCGCTCCATCATCAGCTCGGCCTGGGCGCGCAGGCGGGCGCCGGGGCCGGGCGCGTTGGCGAACAGCGGCTCGGTCAGCGACCAGCGGCCCTGGACGGCGGCGCCGGTGGTCGAGCGGCGGCGGGCGAAGCGGCGGCCGGGGCGCTCGGAGTTGGCGACCGCGCGCAGGCGCGGGGCGCGCAGGGGCGCGAAGGCGTCGTTGGTGACCGCACCCGCCCAGGCGAGGTCCCAGAGCGCGTTGTGGAGCTCCTCCGGCGGGTGGTCGAGGTCGGCCATCAGGTCGAGCCAGAACGAGGGCCCGGAGGCGAGCCGCTCGCGGATCGCCGCGTGGATCTCGCCACTCGGCGTCTCCAGCTTCACGTTGGCCGGCGGCGGGCCGGCGAGGCGGACGTCCTCGCGGAAGTAGAGGGCGACGCGGCCGTCGGAGCGCCCGAGGGCGCCGCCCCCGACCCAGACCAGCTCACCGCTGGTGCAAAGCTCGTCGAGCCAGCTCGGCGAGTAGGCGCCGAGCCGCCGCGGCAGCACGTCCCGCTCCCAGACTTTCGGGGTCAGCGCGACCCCCTGCAGCGGCACCAGCGCCTCGCGCAGGCGGTCGATCCCGGCGCCGGCGGGGCGGAACGCGTCGACGTTCTGCCAGCTCGGCAGGAAGCGGGCGAGCGCCCGCGGATCGGCCGCCTCGACCTCCTTGCGCAGCCGCGCGAGGCTGGCCCGGCGCACCCGCCGCAGCACCTCCGAGTCGCACCACTCGCGCTCGGAGCCTCCCGGCAGCAGCTCGCCGCGGACCAGCGCCCCTTCGGCCTCGAGCTCGCGCAGTGCCGGCGAGGGGTCGACCCCGTAGCGCTCGGCGGCGCGGTGCGTCGGGAACGGGCCGTGGGTGCGGGCGAAGCGGCGGATCAGGGCGCGCATCGCGTCCGGGTGGTCCTCGAGGAAGGTCTCCGGCAGGCCGCCCGGCGGCGGCACCCCGAGCGCGTCGCGGTAGAGGCCGGCGTCCTCGGCGGCGATGTAGCGCTGCTCGCCGGCGATCCGGACCAGGGCGACGCGCCGCTCGGCGACCAGCTTGTCCAGCATCGACTGCGCCGAGTAGCCCTCGGCGACACGTTCGGCGGCCTCGGCCGCGGTCATGTCGCCGATCGTGCGGAGGAGCTGCTGAAGCGCGTCGCGGTCGCCGGCGCGGCCCGCCTCGGTGCGGTGCTGGAGCTGCGCCTCGACCTCCTCCAGCGCTTCCGGGTCGATCAGCTCGCGCAGCTCCTCCTGACCGAGCAGCTCGCGCAGCAGGTCGCGGTCGAGGGCCAGTGCCGCCGCCCGCCGCTCGGCGTTCGGCGTGTCCCCCTCGTACATGTAGGTGGCGACGTAGTCGAAGAGCAGCGAGGAGGCGAACGGCGAGGCGGTCGGCGTCTCCACCTCGACCAGGCTGAGCGAGCGCGCGTGCAGCTTGCCGAGCAGCTCGCGCAGGGCCGGCAGGTCGAGCACGTCCTGCAGGCACTCGCGGTAGGTCTCGAGGATGACCGGGAAGCGGGGGAAGTCCCGGGCCACCTCGAGCAGGCTCTGCGACTTGAGGCGCTGCTGCCAGAGCGGCGTGCGCTTGCCCGGGTAGGCGCGCGGGATCAGCAGCGAGCGCGAGGCGTTCTCGCGGAAGCGGGCGCCGAACAGGGCGCTGCCGGAGAGCTCGCCGACGACCAGGTCCTCGAGCTCGTCGGGCTCGATCAGGACGAGGTCGGCGGGCGGCGGCTGGTCGGCGTCGGGAAGGTGGATGACGATCCCGT
>CAYXFL010000057.1:0-7868 GCA_964464285.1 uncultured Conexibacteraceae bacterium | reverse complement strand
CGCCGTACGGGGAGAGGATGCAGAGCCGCCAGTCGCCGATCTCGTCGCGGAAGCGCTCGACCACGATGTTCTCGTCGGAGGGGACGACGCGGGTCGCCTGCTGCTGCTCGCGCAGGTAGGCGACCAGGTTGCTGGCGGCGCGCTCGTCGAGGTCGTACTCCCTGGCCAGCTCGGCCGGCTCGCGGGAGACCGCCTCGCGGGAGAACTCGCCGATCGCCCGGCCCAGCTCGGCCGGGCGGCCGATCCCGTCGCCGCGCCAGAACGGCACCGCGCCGGGGGCGCCGGGGGCGGGGATCACGATCACCCGGTCGCGGGTGATTTCTTCGATCCGCCAGGTGCTGGCGCCGAGCAGGAAGGTCTGGCCGGGGCGGGCCTCGTAGACCATCTCCTCGTCGAGCTCGCCGACCCGGCGGCCGTCGGGCAGATGGACGCCGTAGAGGCCGCGGTCGGGGATCGTGCCGGCGTTGGTGACGACCAGCTGGCGGGCGCCTTTGCGGCCGTGCATGGTGCCTTCGGTGCGGTCCCAGACGATCCGCGGGCGCAGCTCGGCGAAGCGGTCGGAGGGGTAGCGCCCGTCGAGCATGTCGAGCACGTTCTCGAGCTGCTCGCGGGAGAGCTCGCGGAAGGACTCGGTGGCGGTGACCAGGGCCTCGACGTCGTCGATCCGCCACTCGTCGAGGGCGGCCATCGAGACCAGGTGCTGGGCGAGCACGTCGAGTGGGTTCTGCGGGATCGTCGTCTCCTCGATCTCGCCGTCGCGCATGCGCCGGGCGACCACCGCGCACTCGAGCAGGTCGCCGCGGTATTTCGGGAAGATCCGGCCTTTCGAGGTCTCCCCCAGCCCGTGGCCGGCGCGGCCGATCCGCTGCAGGCCGCGGGTCACCGACTTCGGCGACTCGACCTGGATCACCAGGTCGACCGCGCCCATGTCGATACCCAGCTCCAGGGAGCTGGTCGCGACCAGGCACGGCAGCTCTCCCGACTTGAGCATCTCCTCGACCACGGTGCGCTCCTCGTGCGAGAGCGACCCGTGGTGCGCGCGGGCGATCTCTACGTGGCCCGCGGATCCCTCCGCATGGCCCGCGTGCTCGGTAGCGGGGAGCTCCTGTTCGCCTTCGCCGTTGGCGAGCTCGTTGAGGCGCTTGGCGAGGCGCTCGGCGGCGCGGCGGTTGTTGACGAAGACGATCGTCGAGGTATGGGTCTGGACCAGGCGCAGGAGCTCGGGGTAGATGGCGGGCCAGATCGAGCGGAGGTGGGCGGAGGGCTCGACTTCCGTCGGCGGCAACCCGTCCTCGCTCGGGTAGGCGGGGGCGCCTGGGTCCGCCATGTCCTCGACCGGAACCACGATCTCCAGGTCCAGCTCCTTGCGCGTCCCGGCATCGACGATCGCGCACTCCCTTTTCGCCCCCACGAGGAACTGAGCAATGCGCTCCAGCGGCCGCTGCGTCGCCGACAACCCGATCCGCTGCACCGAGCCTGGCTCGCGGCTGGAAGAGAGATCTGAGGGGGACCCTCCGTCACGGACTGGAGGTTCCTCCGGGTCCCCCTCGGATCCCTCCCCCGCCCCCCGAACCAGGTCGTCCAGCCGCTCGAGCGTCAGCGCCAAGTGCGCTCCCCGCTTGGTCTGGGCGACGGCGTGGATCTCGTCGACGATCACCGCTTCGGTGGTGGCGAGGATCTCCCTGACCTGGGAGCTGAGCATCAGGTAGAGCGACTCCGGGGTCGTGATCAGGATGTCGGGCGGGGTTTTGGCCATCGCCCGGCGTTCTTTCTGCGAGGTGTCGCCGGTGCGCAGGCCGACCGAGATCTCGGCGCCGATCCCGCGCAGGGGGGCGCGCAGGTTGCGCTCGATGTCGTAGGAGAGCGCCTTCAGCGGCGAGACGTAGACCAGCCGGACGCCGGTGCCGAGCGGCGTCCGGCCCTGCTCGGCGGCGCGGGCGAGGCGGTCGATGCCCCAGAGGAACGAGGCGAGGGTCTTGCCGGAGCCGGTCGGCGCGCAGATCAGCGTGTGGGCACCGGAGGAGATCGCCTCCCAGCCGCCGGCCTGCGGCGGGGTCGGCCCCTCGAAGGAGGCCTCGAACCAGCGCCGCACCGCCGGCCCGAACGGGGCCAGCGGGTCAGATTCCGTGCTCGGTTTGCGCTTGGTCGCCAACCCACCGATCTTACGCAGACCGGTGGGTCGGCCCGCGCTTACGGAGTGCCGCCGGCGAAGCGGACGAACTGGTACCAGGACCGCTTCGGGGTGAAGCCGTCACCGAAGAGGCCGGAGCCGTCGCAGAAGTTGCAGGCCCCGACCACGTCGTCGACCGAGAACCAGTAGAGGCGCTGCAGCTTCCATTTCGCCGCTTTGTTGCGCAGCAGGGTGAACGAGCCCTTGAGCTGGGTCGCCTGCCCGGCCGGGCCTTTGGCGAAGACGTTGCGGACCGGGTCGGGCGGCATCGAGGACCAGCCGAGCTCGGTGATCCAGAGGCCCTTGCCGGCGTCTTTGTTCGCCGCCAGGACGTCGCGGAACTCTTCGATCGCGAAGGTCAGTTCCTGGTATTTGCCCGTGTAGGGGTGCAGGGCGACCCACTGGAAGCGCGATTTGATCCCCGGCGTCCGTTTGTACATCTGCTCGATGAAGTCGGTCGCGCAGGTGCTCTTCGGCCGTTTTTCTTTCAGGCAGCCCTTCGGGTAGGAGAAGAGGCCGGCGAGCAGCACTTCGCCGCGCGGGTCGACCGATTTGATCGCCGTCGCCGAGAGCTTGACCAGGCGCCCGTACTCAGCCGGGTTCGGCCTGGCGACGAAGTATTTGAAGTTCGGCTCGTTCCAGATCTGCCAGACCCGGATCGGTTTCTTCGGCACCGACGGGTTGGCCGCCCAGAAGCTGCCGGTCGAGCCGTAGCGGGCGACCGCTTCCTTGACGAACTTCGACCAGGCGGTCGACGAGGCGCCCGCGGCCGGCAGGTGCGCCGGCGCTTTCGCCTTGCGGTCGCCGGGCACGGCGACGCTCGGCACCGCCCAGTGCGGCGCCCCGGTCAGGAAGGGCAGCACCTCGATGTTGTTCCTGGCGGCGTGTTCGACGATCGCGTCGATGCCGCCCCAGGCGACCGGCACCGTGCGGCCGCCGCCCTGCAGGCCGCCCCAGTCGAACGCCACCCGCATCGTCCGCACGCCGCCGCGCTGCAGGCGCTGCACCTGTTCTTCGCTCGGCGCCGCCTGCGGCACCACGCCCCAGAAGCGGACCGGCAGCGCCGAGGCGCTCGCCGCCAGCGCGGTCAGACCGGCCAGGGCGATCGCCAGCGCCGCCGTGAAGGCACGCACACGACTGCTATGTCCCACCCTCGCTCTCAGCACGGGTCAGCTCGCCTTCGGCGAGACGCCGGCGTCGGGCCCGTCGCCCTGGCGACGGTTGCGGATCACGACCGCGGCGATCGAGATCGCGGCCAGCGCGGCGATCGCGATCAGGATCGGGACCAGGGGCGAGGAGGAGCTGTCGTCGGCCGCCGTCGTGCTGCCGGTCAGCTGATGGTTATCGCCCAGGCCGGTCTTGGCGCTGCTCTTGGAGCCGTTGCCTTGACTACCCTGGCCCTTGTCGCCGCCGCTCTTCGCACCGTCGCCACTGCCCCCGTTGCCGTTGCCGGAACCTTGACCTCCCGTCCCGCCAGAACTTTCGTCTTCGCCACCGGTTTCGGAACCGGGCCCGGTTCCTCCGCTGTTGCCGCCCTTGGAGGCATCGGCCTTCGGGTCGCCCGAGTTGCCGCTCTTCTTCGGCGTCTTGGTTTCACCCGGGACCGACGGAACTTCGGTTTCGTACTGGGAGCCGACGGAGGTCGCCGGGGCCATCACCGGGAAGACAAAAAATGCCAGCAGAGCAAGCACTGACAGAAGCGAGAAAGCGGGTCGGGCCGAGCTACGGGAACGGTGGCGGGGCCGGGGCATTCCGCGCAAGGTTAGAGGAATCGTCGGCGTTCCTCGCTCCGCTGGCGCTGATCCTGGGGATTGCGCTCGCAGGTGGTGGCTTCGAGCTGAGCGACCGTCATATCGCCGGGCTGGCGGTGTGGGCAGTGGTCGTAGTCCTTCTGGTCCTGGGGGCGGCGGGTCGAGCGGAGCTCGCGCGCCCCTTCTACTGGACGAGTGGGCTGATCGGTGCTGTGGCGCTTTTCTCTGCAGTCTCATCTCTCTGGTCCGGGTCGATTGAGTTGAGCGTCACCGAGGCAGACCGAGTCCTGGTCTACTTCGGGACCTTCCTTGCCGCATTCCTGATCGCCCAAACCGACCAAAGGCGCCAACGTTTCGCTGAAGGGATCGGGTTCGGCCTGATCGGGATCGCCCTGCTCGGGCTCTCCAGCCGCCTGCTGCCCGACCTGATCAGCGTCGCCCAGGGGCTCGGCAGCGGCCCGCGGCTGCGCTTCCCGCTCGACTACTGGAACGCGAACGGGCTCGCCTGCGGGCTCGGCGCGGCGCTGATCCTCTGGCTCAGCCGCCGCTCCCTGACGCCGGCCCTGCGCTGGCTCGCGGTCGGCACGCTGCCGGCGGTCCTGCTCACCCTCTACTTCACCTACTCGCGCGGCGGCCTGCTCTCGCTGTTCGTCGCCTGCGGCATCCTGATCGCCCTCTCCCACGACCGGCTCTGGATGCTGGGCACGCTGGCGATCGGGGCGCTGGGAGCGCTGCCGGCGGTGATCGCGGTGCAGGACCGGCGCGCGCTCGCCGACAACGTCGACCTGCCGGAAGTGACCGGCCAGGGCGTGACCGTGCTGCTGATCCTGCTCGCCGGGACCGCGCTGACCCTGCTGCTGTTCGCCGGCATGCGCCGGCTCGAGCGCCACCAGGGCGCGGCGGCGCAGCGGGTGCTGGCGCTCTCCCGCGACCGCGTGGTGCTGCGCTGGCTCGCGGTCGGCGCGGCGCTGCTCGCGCTCGCCGCGGCGGTCGCGGTCGGCGGTCGCGCCTGGGACCAGTTCACCACCTCCGACCTCCAGGTCGCCCAGCCGGAGGAACGGCTCACCGACCTCGGCAGCGCCAACCGCGACGAATTCTGGCGGGTCGCCTTCGAGACCTGGGAGGAAGCGCCGCTGGCCGGCAAGGGGGCCGGCACGTACCAGTTCTCCTGGGACCAGCTGCGCGAGATCCCCGTCCCGGTGCTCGACGCGCACTCGCTCTACTTCGAGGCCTTCGCCGAGCTCGGCCTGATCGGCGGGATCCTGGTCCTGGCGATGGTCGGCGCCCTGCTCTGGACCGGGTTCCAGGCCTGGCGCGGGGCGAGCGGGCCGCGCCGCGAGCTGCACGCGGCACTGCTCGCGGTCGCCGTCGCCTTCGCGGTCGGCGCCGGGATCGACTGGTTCTGGGAGATCGCCGGGATCGGGGTCGTCTTCTTCCTCGTCACCGCGGTGCTGGTCGCGGCCCGCTGCGCGCAGCTCGTGCAGGCGCGGGCAAACGCCAACGGGCACAGCGAGCGGCGCCGCTTCGGACTCGCGGTCGCCGGCCTGGCGCTGGCCTGGATCACGGCACTGGCCCTGGTCGGGCCCCTGCTGGTCGACCGCCAGCTCTCCGCCAGCCGCGCCGCCGCCGCCGACGGCGACTTCGCCAGCGCCGTCGCCAAGGCCGACACCGCCCGCTCGATCGAGCCCTGGGCGGCCTCGCCCTACGTCGAGCTCGGGCTGCTGGCCCAGGCCCAGGGGGACTTCGCGACCGCGCGCGAGCGGATCGGCCAGGCGATCGACCGCGAAGAACGCAACTGGGTCCTCTACTACCTGCTGGCCCGGCTCGAGAGCGAGGCCGGCGAGGCCGGCGCCGCGGCGGCGGCGATCGCCGAAGCGCAGCGCCTCAACCCCGAGGAAGAGTGCCTGCGCGAAGGGTTCGAAGGCTGCGGATGAGCCGGATCTCCGACACCGAGCGGGCGGCGGCGCGTACAGCGGCGCAGCCGGGCGGCGCTGACGCGAAGCCCGAGCCGCGCCCGCCGGAGGGGCCGGCCGCGTTCGCCGGGCCGGAGGGCTCGCGACGGCGCGGCGCGCTGCTGCGGCGCCTGCTGGCGCTGGGCGACTGGACGGCCCTGGTCGCCTCGCTGTTCGCGGTCACCGCGGCGAGCCAGACGACCGACGTCGCGACGCTGTTCTGGGCGCTGCTGTTCAGCCCCGCCTGGATCCTCGTGATCAAGCTCCACGGCCTCTACGACAACGACCACCGGCGGATCCGCCACTCGACCCTCGACGAGCTGCCCTCGCTGGTCTCGGCCAGCGTGCTCGGCACCCTGGTCCTGGACGGGCTGCTGGCGCTCTCGCCGGTCGGGCCGCTCTCCCCCGCCAGCGCGATCGCGGTCGGCACCGGCACCCTGCTCGGCAGCTTCGTGCTGCGCGGCGTCCTGCGCTTCCTCTGGCACCGGCTCACCGGGCTCGCCTTCGGGATCGCGATCGGGCCGGCGGCGGCGGTCGACATGGTCGCCCGCCGGGTCTCCACCCATCCGGAGACGCGGCTGGCGCTGGTCGGCTATCTCTCCGCCGAGGAGGGCGAGGAGGCGACCGAGCTGCCCCACCTCGGCTCCGTCGCCGACATCTCCGAGATCGCCCGCGAGTACGCGATCGAGCGAGTCGTCGTCACCGAACAGGAAATGAGCGAGCCGGCGGCCGAGCGGCTGATCGAGGAGTGCAAGGCGGCCGGGCTGGCGCTCACCTTCCTGCCCCAGCACTACGGCCTGCTCGGTCCCGGGATCGAGCTCAACCGCCTCGCCGAGCTGCCGGTCCTCGACTTCCGCTTCAGCGACCCGCCGCGCTCGACCGTGGCGATGAAGCGGGCGATGGACCTGGTCGTCTCCGGCACCCTGCTCGTCCTGCTCTCCCCCCTGCTGGCGCTGATCGCGCTGGCGATCCTGGTCGACAGCGGCCGCCCGGTCTTCTTCCGCCAGCGCCGCGCCGGCAAGGAGGGCGAGCCGTTCACAGTGCTGAAGTTCCGCACGATGGTGGTCGACGCCGAGGAGCGGCTCGGCGAGCTGATCGACCTGGCGAAGCTCGACCAGCCGGCCTTCAAGATCCCCGACGACCCGCGGATCACCCGCAGCGGCCGCTTCCTGCGCCGCACCAGCCTCGACGAGCTGCCGCAGCTGTTCAACGTCCTGCGCGGCGACATGTCGCTGGTCGGGCCGCGGCCGGAGGAGGAGAGCGTGGTCGCCCTCTACGACGAGCGCCAGCGCGCCCGCCTCGCGATCAAGCCCGGCCTGACCGGGCCGATGCAGGTCTACGGCCGCAGCGACCTCACCTTCGAGGAGCGCCTCGCGATGGAGCGCGACTACCTCGACAACCTCTCGCTGCTGACCGACCTGCAGATCCTCATGCGCACCCCCCGCGCGATCGTCCGCGGCGACGGCGCCTACTGACGGGTTGGCTGACGAGTCTGCTGTGACCCGTCCTCAAGACGGGTAAGTGCAGACTCGTGGAGATGCGGGGGGAAGCTTGCGCGTTCGAAGCACCCCTTTCGCCCGGTCAGCCGGGCCTCGGACGGCCTGCCCTTCCCGCGCCCTCAGCCCTTCAGCTTGCGCAGCACCGTCTGCAGGATGCCGCCGTTCTGGAAGTAGGTGATCTCGTTCGGGGTGTCGAGGCGGACGGTGGCGGTGAACTCGGTGGTGGTGCCGTCGTCGGCGCGGGCGGTGACCGCGAGGGTCTTGGCGTGGCCGCCCTCGAGGTCGCCGAAGTCGAAGGACTCGGCGCCGCTCAGGCCGAGCGACTCGATGCTCTCGCCGGCCTCGAACTGCAGCGGCAGCACGCCCATCCCGATCAGGTTGGAGCGGTGGATGCGCTCGAAGGACTCGGCGATCACGGCGCGCACGCCGAGCAGCTTGGTCCCCTTGGCCGCCCAGTCGCGCGAGGAGCCGGAGCCGTACTCCTTGCCGGCGAGCA
>CAYXFL010000056.1:0-17999 GCA_964464285.1 uncultured Conexibacteraceae bacterium | reverse complement strand
AAGATCGTGCCCTGTTCGCGCACGATCTTCCTCGGCGGCCCGCCGCTGGTGAAGGCGGCGACCGGGCAGGACGTGACCGCCGAGGAGCTCGGCGGCGGCGAGCTGCACGCGCGCACCTCGGGCGTGGTCGACCACCTGGCCGCCGACGACGCCGACGCGCTGCGCACCCTGCGCGGGATCGTCGCCACCCTGCCGGCGAAGGCGGCGCCGCCCTGGGCCCGGGCCGCGGCGGAGGAGCCCGCGGTCGACCCGGCGACCCTCTACGGCGCCGTCCCCACCGACCCGCGCACGCCCTATGACCCGCGCGAGATCCTCGCCCGCCTGCTCGACGGCAGCCGCCTGCACGAGTTCAAGCCCGAGTACGGGACCACCCTGGTGACCGGTTTCGGCCACGTCCACGGCCACCCGGTCGGGGTCCTCGCCAACCACGGGATCCTGTTCAGCGAGAGCGCCCTCAAGGCCGCCCACTTCATCGAGCTCTGCGACCAGCGCCGGGTGCCGCTGCTCTTCCTGCAGAACATCAGCGGCTTCATGGTCGGGCCCGAGTACGAGGCGGGCGGGATCGCCAAGGACGGCGCGAAGATGGTCGCCGCGGTCGCCACCGCGCGGGTGCCGAAGCTGACCGTGGTCGTCGGCGGCTCCTTCGGGGCCGGCAACTACGGGATGTGCGGGCGGGCCTACTCGCCCCGCTTCCTCTGGATGTGGCCGAACGCGCGGATCTCGGTGATGGGCGGCGAGCAGGCGGCGACGGTGATGACCGAGGTCGGCCAGCCGGAGACCGGCGCCCAGCTGCGCGAGCAGTACGAGCGCCAGGGCAACCCGTATTACTCGACCGCACGGCTCTGGGACGACGGCGTGATCGACCCGCTCGAGACCCGTCGCTACGTCGGCCTGGCGCTGGGCGCCTGCGCCAACGCGCCGCTGGCGCCGCCCGCGGCGCCCGTCTTCCGCATGTGAGCGGAGCGGCCGCTAGGCCGGGACCGCGTCGCGGCTGCGCGCGCTGTCCTGCTCCGGAACAAACTCCGGGGGCGCGATGTTGAGGTAGTGCGTGAAGGACCACTCTACGAACCGCTTCGTCCCCATCAGCCGGATCAGCGGCGCGAGGATCTTCGGCGGCACCCGCGGGACCAGCTTCTGGACCCGCAGCATCCACTTGAACTTCCACTCGTGGGAGTCGTTGAACTCGGCGTAGGTGGCGGCCGCCTGCTCGCGGGTCTGGCGGCCCTCGTAGACGCCGCGCAGCTCACGGCCGAGGGCGATCCCGAAGTAGAGCGCGGTGCGGATGCCCTCGGCGCTGAGCGGCAGGCAGTGGCCGGCCGAGTCGCCGGTGAAGAAGACGCCGCCCTCGGTCGCCTTGCGCAGCTTGTGGGGGATCCAGTTGCCCTGGTACTCGTTCGGCTGCTTGCCGAGGTCCTCGGTGAGCAGGACGGTGGTGTCCTTGACGTGGAAGCGGGGGTCGAAGGAGCCGACCCCGATCCGCAGCTCGTCCTCGGCCGGGAACGACCAGCCGTAGCCGGCCGGGACGTACTTGCGGTCGATCCAGAGCTCGAGATCCTCGCTGGTCCCGCCGGGGTGCACCTCGAGCCCGCGCGAGAGCGGCGCGTCGGGCGGCTGGTAGCCGTCGCCGGCGGCGAGCACCCGGCGCCAGCCGAGCGCGTCGACGACCAGCGGCGAGCTGACCACGCCGCGGTCGGTCTCGACCGCGATCTCGCCGCCGCCGTTGGAGGACGGCGCCCGCCCGTGCACCTTGGCGGTCTCGAAGGTCGCGTCGCACTGCTCCCAGAGCAGCTGGCAGAGCTGCCGGTAGTCGAAGGTGGAGAAGGTCCAGGGGAGCTTGTAGCGCGAGGTTCCGTGGGGGGTGTGCATGACCAGGGTGTCGAAGCGCTGGCGCTCGGAGTCCATCAGGTCGAGCCTGCGCAGCCACTCGGTGGGGATCCCGCAGGCGGAGGTCTGGCGCTCGCCGATCTCGTAGCGGTCCACCATCAGCACGTCGGCGCCGCTCCCGGCCAGCTCCCGGGCCACGGCCAGGCCGGCGAAGCTGGCGCCGCAGATCAGCACGTCGTGGCGCCCTTCCAGGGGCGTCCGTTCCGCTCCGCGCTTGGTCGCTCTGACCGGCATCGGGGCGGAGCGTATCTAGGAGGGCACGCCGACGCGCGTTCTGCCATGATGCTCAACCCGTGTCAGCCACCGAGACCATGACCCCTGCGCCGAGCGCCACGCCTGTGGAGGGTTCCGGCGGCCTGCTGCTGCAGATCGACGGCAAGATCGTCCCCAATTACGCGGCGACGATGGTGTCCTTCGACGAGGGCGACGTCGTCAACGGCAAGGTCGTCCGCATCGACAAGGACGAGGTCCTGGTCGACATCGGCTACAAGGCCGAGGGCGTCATTCCCTCGCACGAGCTCTCGATCCGCAAGTCGGTCGACCCGCACGAAGAGGTCGAGCTGGGCGAGGAGGTCGACGCCCTGGTCCTTACTAAGGAGGACACCGAGGGCCGCCTGATCCTCTCCAAGAAGCGCGCCCGCTTCGAGAAGGCCTGGCGCCGCATCGAGATCGCCGCCGACTCCGGCGAACCGGTCGAAGGCAGCGTGATCGAGGTGGTCAAGGGCGGTCTGATCCTCGACCTCGGGGTGCGCGGCTTCCTGCCCGCTTCGCTGGTCGACATCCGCCGCGTCCACAACCTCGACGAGTTCATGGGGCAGACGCTCGAGTGCAAAGTGATCGAGCTGAATCGCTCCCGCAACAACGTCGTGCTCTCGCGCCGCGCCGTGCTCGAGGAGGAGCGCAAGGAGGTCCGCGAGCAGATCCTGGGCCGACTGGAGCCCGGCCAGGTGGTCGAGGGCAAGATCTCGAACATCGTCGACTTCGGCGCCTTCGTCGACCTCGAGGGCATCGACGGCCTGATCCACATCTCCGAGCTTTCCTGGAGCCACGTGAACCATCCCTCCGAAGTCGTCGCGATCGGCGACACGGTGCGGATCAAAGTGCTCGACATCGACCGCGACCGCCAGCGCATCTCCCTGGGTCTGAAGCAGACCCAGGAGGACCCCTGGCAGCGCGTGATCAGCACCCACCGCCCGGGCGACGTGCTCGAGGGCCAGGTGACCAAGGTCGTCGCCTTCGGCGCCTTCGTCGAAATCCTGCCCGGCGTCGAGGGTCTGGTCCACATCTCCGAGCTTGCCGACCACCACGTCGAGAACCCGAGCGAAGTGGTCGAGCCGGGCGCCAGCCTCAACGTCAAGATCCTCGAGATCGACGAAGAGCGGCGCCGCCTGTCCCTCAGCATCAAGCGGGTCGAGGGCCAGAACATGCCGATGCAGGGCCTCAGCGAGCAGATCGCTCAGGCTGAAGGGGCCGCGGCCGCGGACGAGGCGCCGCAGGCTGAGCAGGTTGAGCCCGAGGCCGCAGCGGCGGAGGCTGAGCCCGTAGCGGAGATCGCCGAGGAGCCGGTTGCTGAGGCGAACGGTTCCGAGGAGGAGCAGGGCGAGGAGGCGCACGAGGGCGAATCGGTGGCCGACCGGCCGGACTCGCCCGACGACGTCGACGAGGCTTCCGGCGAGGACGACGCCGGCTCCGAGGCGTCGAACGACTCCTAGTCGGCGATGCCGCTGAAGATCGGTCTGACCGGCGGTATCGCGGCCGGTAAGTCCGAGGCCCTGGCCGCCTTCGGCCGCCTGGGCGCGGCGACGCTCTCCAGCGACGCGGTGGTCCACGAGCTGCTCGAGTCCGAGCCGCTGCGCCTGCGCCTGGTCGAGCGCTGGGGGCCCGAGGTGGCGCCCGACGGCGGCATCGATCGTGCCAGGATCGGCGGGATCGTCTTCGCCGACCCGGAGGAGCTGACCTGGCTGGAGTCGCAGATCCACCCGCTGGTCGCCGAGCGGATGGCCGCGTGGCTGGACGAGCTGCCGGCGGAGACCGAGCTGGCGGTGGTCGAGGTGCCGCTGCTGTTCGAGGGTGGCCGCGAGGCGGTCTTCGACGCCACCGTCGCCGTCGTCGCCGCCGAAGGGGTGCGCCGGGCCCGCGCCGCCGCCCGCGGACACGCCCTGGTCGACGAGCGCGAGGCGCGCCAGCTGGCCCAGGACGAGAAGGCCGAGCGGGCCGACCACGTGGTCGCCAACGACGGCTCGATCGAGGACCTCGAAGGGGCGCTGTCCGCGCTGATCGACAAGCTTCGGAAATGAGTCGGGGGGTTCGACGGCGACGCCGCTTCGCGTTCGGCTTCGTCGCCGTCCTCGTCGGCCTCGCCGCCGGCCTGCTCGTCGCCAGCGGCGCCTTCGACAAGGCGATCAAGGAGCTCACCCTGCCACTCCGGCACGACGACATAATCCGCCAGCAGTCGCGCGAAAAGGGCGTCGACGCCTCGCTGATCGCCGCGGTCATCTACTCGGAGTCGAAGTTCGTCGACCAGACCTCGCACGCCGGCGCCCGCGGGCTGATGCAGATCACCCCCGACGCGGCCGAGTTCATCGAGCGCCAGAGCGGCGGCACCAGCTTCGAGCTGAAAGACCTCGCCGACCCCGAACTGAACATCCGCTACGGCACCTTCCTGCTCGCCGAACTGCTCGAACGCTACGACGGCGACGAGGCTGCCGCGCTGGCCGGCTACAACGCCGGGCCCGGCAACGCCGACGAGTGGGGCGGCAGCGGGCTGACCGTCGAGGACATCGAGTTCCCGGAAACGCGCGCCTACGTCGAAGAGGTGCTGGAGAAGCGCAACGAGTACCGCGAGGAGTACGCGAAGGAGCTCGGCTACCGATGAACGACTCGGCCAGACCGCGCGTCGCCGCGCTCGCGCTCGCCGTCGGCATCGTGCTCGCCGACTCCTCGATCGTCGTCCTCGCGCTGCCCGAGATCTACCGCGAACTCGACACCAGCGTCGCCGGGGCCACCTGGGTACTCGTTTCGTTCAACCTCGTGCTTGCGCTGGCCGCGGTGCCGAGCGCCCACCTCGCCCGGCGGGTCGGGCCGGGGGCGACGGCGGCGGTCGGGCTCGCCGTGTTCGCCGGCGCCGGGCTCGCCTGCGGGCTCGCCTCGGAGCTCTCGACCCTGATCGTCGCCCGCTGCGTGCAGGCGCTCGGCGGCGCCGCCGCGGTCACCGCGGCGCTGGAGCTGCTGCCGGCTACGGTCGGCTCGGAGCGCCGGGCGACCGCGGTCTGGGCCAGCGCCGGGGCGACCGGGGCGGCGCTCGGGCCGGCGCTCGGCGGCCTGCTCACCGAGCTGGTCTCCTGGCAGTCGATCTTCCTGATCCAGGTGCCGATCGCGCTCGCCGCCGCGGTTCCGATCCTGACCGTCGCCAAGCACGAGATGGCGACCCGGGTGATCGAGAACGAGCTGCGCCCCTCGGGGCGCCCGCACCTGGCGGCCAACCTCGCCCTGGCGATGGTCTCGGCGGCGATCGCGGCGGCGCTCTTCCTGCTCGTCCTGCTGCTGATCGAGGGTTGGCGCCTGACCCCGATCGGGGCCGCGATCGTGGTCTCGGTGATGCCGCTCGCGGCGATCGCCGGCAGCCGGATCGGGCCGCTGGTCCCGTCCGCCAAGGCCCGCGCCGCCGCCGGCACGATCCTCGTCTCCGGCGGGCTCGGCGGGCTGGCGCTGCTGCCGAAGGCCGAGGTGGCGCTGACCGTGCCGCCGCAGATCCTGGTCGGGATCGGGCTCTCGCTGGTGCTCTCGGCGCTGACCGAGACCGCGCTCGGCGGCCGCGCTCCGCAGGCGATCCACGGCGGCTGGACGATCGCCGCCCGCCACGCCGGCGTCGTGATCGGGCTGCTGGCGCTGACCCCGATCTTCACCGCCGACATCGCCGAACAGCGCGAAGAGGCGATCGACGCCGGCACCGCGGTCCTGCTCGACGCCCGGGTCTCGCCGCTGCTCAAGGTCAAACTGGCGGGCAGGATCGCCGGCCAGCTCGACGGGGAGGAGGGCAAGGTGCCGACGATCGCGCCGGCCTTCGAACCGCTGCCCGCCGACCCCGGCGAGCGCGCCCAGGTGGTGATGCTGCGCGAAGAACTGCAGGACCAGCTCGACCGCGGCGCCACCCACGCCTTCAGCCCCTCGTTCGGGCTCGCGGCCCTGATCGGGCTGCTGGCGCTGATCCCGATCGGCCTCGCGCGGAGGGTCGACCTGTGAGCGAGCAGCCCGGGAACGCCGGCTTCCGCGCCCAGCTGCTGGTCGGCGGTGCGATCGTCGCCGCCCTGGTCCTGGTCGGCTCCTACCTCGCCGCCGGCGGCAGCTCCTACACGCCGCAGGCGACCCAGGACCCGTGCGAAGAGCGCGAATGGCGCGACCCCGGCTCGCTGCAGGAGATCGGCGAGCAGTTCTCGCTCTCGGCGCTCGACGGCGCCGCCTGCGAACTCGGGGTCAGCCGTGAGCGGCTGACCCAGGCGCTGGCCAGCGAGGAGGCGCGCGAACAGTTCCGCGAGGAGTACGGGATCGGCCTGGAGGAGTTCGCGCGGGCGATCCGCGCCGGCCTGCTGCGCGCGCTCGACGACGCCGAACGGGCCGGTGAGCTCAGCCCGCTGGTCGCCGGGCCGTTGCGTTCGACGATCGAGGACATCCCGCTCGACCAGGCGATCGAACTGGTCGACGACGCCAGCGCGCTGTTCAACAGCGTCCAGGACTTCCTCGGGCCGGCCAGCGAACTGCTCGAAGAACTTTTCGGCTGAGCGGCGAACGCCCGCGATTGGATCGCTTTTCCTTTCCCTCAAGTACGCGCGTCTCGGCACCGATAGGGGTGGAAGGCGCATGTTCGAGTCCTCCGCAAAGCCGCTGCCCGAGCGCAAGCTCGTCGTCCCGATCGTGGTCGGGACGCGGCCCGAGGCGATCAAGCTGGTGCCGATCATCGTCGCGCTGCGTAACAGCGAGGGCTTCGAGCCGATCGTCGTCTCGACCGGCCAGCACAGCCGCCTGGTCGAGTACATCTTCGAGCTCGCCGCGATCAAGCCGGACGTCACCCTCTGGGCCGGCTCGCGGCGCGCCAACCTGAACGAGCGGGTCGCCTCGGTGATGCAGCGCTTCGAAGACTTCTGCGTCGAGCGCTTCGAGGCCGATTTCGACGAGCCGGCCAGCGAGGAGGACGTGATCGCCGGCCGCCGCCCGGCCGCCGTGCTCGTCCACGGCGACACCAGCTCGGCGATGGCGGCGGCGCTCTCGGCCTTCCATCTGCGGGTCCCGGTGATGCACGTCGAGGCCGGCCTGCGCACCGGCGGCAGCAACCTCAGCCCCTTCCCGGAGGAGCTCAACCGCCAGGTGATCTCGACGATCGCGGCGATGCACTTCGCGCCGACCTCGGCCAACCTGCAGAACCTGGTCCGCGAGAACATCCCGGTCGGCCAGGTCTTCGTCACCGGCAACACCGGGATCGACGCGCTGCGCTGGTCCTCCGCCCTGGAGAGCATCTCCTTCGCCAACCCCGAGCTGCAGGAGCTGCACGACGGTGACTCGCGGATCGTCGTGGTCACCGCCCACCGGCGCGAGAACTGGGGCGACGGGCTGCGCGGGATCGCGACCGGGATCTCCCGCCTCGCGCGCGCCCAGCCCGAGGCCAACTTCGTGCTTCCGGTGCACCCGAACCCGCGCGTGCGCGAGGTCCTCACCGAGCGCCTCGCCGGACAGGAGAACGTGCTGCTGACCGAGCCGCTCGGCTTCGCCACCTTCGCCCGCCTGCTCGGCCGCTGCGACCTCGTGATCACCGACTCCGGCGGGATCCAGGAAGAGGCCCCCTCGCTCGGCAAGCCGGTGCTGGTCACCCGCGAGACGACCGAGCGCACCGAGGGCATCGCCGCCGGAACCCTGCGCCTGGTCGGGACCGATCCCGACGTGATCTTCGCCGAGGGCTCGCGGCTGCTCGAAAGCGAGGCCGCCTACCGCGAGATGTCCGAGGCCGAAAACCCCTACGGCGACGGCCACGCCGCCGCCCGCATCGTCGCCGCGCTCGAGCACGTGATGCTCGGGACCGAGCCGCCGGACCAGTTCGGCCCCGGCTACAGCCGCGCGACGATCGCGATGGCCGCCGGCTTCAAGCCGAACCGCGGGGTCGAGCTGGAGCAGCTCAAGGACGTGCTCGGCGAGCGGCCGGTCGCGGCCGAGATCGTCGTCACCGAGGGCGGCGCGCCCGCCGCAGAGACGACGGTCGCGCTCTCTGAGGCCGAGGCCGGGCCAGGGCTCGACGCGAGCTACCCGTTCGAGGTCTAGCCGTGCTGGCGCTGGCGCCGCCGGCCTGGCCGTTCGAAGGGCTGCCGGTTCCCTGGGCGGTCCTGTTCAGCGTCTGCCTGGTCGTCGTCGTGGCGATGTTCCTCTGGACCCTGCTGCTGTTCGTGCGCGGGCAGAAGGCGATCCACCGGCCGCCGCAGCCGCCGCCCGAGGGCGCCGACGCGTTCTCCTGGATCTTCCTGGTGCCGGCGCTGAACGAGGAGGTGACGATTGCCGACTCGGTCCAGCGCCTGGTCGAGCTGCCGGTGGCGAGCCGCCGCGTGGTCGTGATCGATGACGGCTCCGACGACCGCACCGCCGAGATCCTCGCCGGAATCGACCATCCCGACCTCTTCGTGCTCAGCCGGCGGGCGCCGGAAGCGCGGCAGGGCAAGGCGGCGGCGCTCAACTACGCCTACCGCTCGCTGCGCGAGTACGCCGAGCGCGAGCGCACGATCGTCGTGATCGTCGACGCCGACGGGCGCCTGCGCGCGGACGCGCCGCACTTCGCCGCCAGCCACTTCGCCGACCCGGCGGTGGGCGGCGTGCAGTCGCTGGTCCGGATCTACAACCGCCAGCACCCGCTGACCTGGCTGCAGGACGTCGAGTTCGCGGTCTACGGGCACCTCTTCCAGGCCGGGCGCGACCACTGGGGGACCGCCGGGATGGGCGGCAACGGCCAGTTCAACCGGCTCAGCGCGCTCGACTCGGTCAGCGACGAGGAGGGCCCGTGGCGGCACAAGCTGACCGAGGACCAGGACCTCGGGCTGCGCCTGATCGCGGCCGGTTGGGAGGGGCGCCAGGACCTGCGCGCCGCGGTCGACCAGCAGGGTCTCTCGAAGTGGCGGCCGCTGTTTCGCCAGCGCACCCGCTGGTCGCAGGGCAACCTGCAGGCGATCTCGCTGCGCCGCGCGGTCACCGACGCGCCGGTCTCGCTGCCGGCCCGGATCGAGCAGCTCGCCTACCTCTGGATGCCGTTCTGGCAGGGGGTCGTCGGGCTCGGCCTGCTCGGGGCGCTGTTCCTGGCGCTGAGCGGCGAGGCGCCTTTCTGGGGCGCCGGGCCGACCTGGCAGCTCGCCTTCTTCTACCTGCTCGCCTTCGGCGGCACCGCGATGGGCTGCATCGCGGCGCGCTCGGGCCAGGGGCCGCTGGGCTGGCTGAAGGGCTTCCTGATCGCCCAGGTCTACACGCCCTACACGTGGTTCCTGTGGCCGGTGCTGCTGCGCTCGGCCGCGCGGCAGCTGACTCAGCGCGGCAACTGGGCGAAGACCGAACGCGAGCCGATCAGCGGGTCGCCCGCCACACCCACAGCATCGCCAGGGGCTGCAGCGGCAGACGCGCCCAAAGCGACCAGCGCGGCACCTTCCTGAGGTCCAGGCCCGGCACCTGCTCGGGGCTGAGCGCCATGTGGACGTTGGCGGGAAAGACGGCGACCAGCAGCGCCAGCAGCCACCAGCGCCCGGCGCGGCGGCTGGAGGGGTGGAGGATCGCCAGCGCGCCGACGATCTCGGCGAGGCCGGAGATCGCGACGATCTCCTTGCTCCGCGCGGCCAGGGCCGGCGGCACGATCGACTCGTAGGCCCGCGGGACGACGAAGTGCATCGTCCCGGCGAAGGCGAAGAAGGCGGCGAGTCCGAGGCGCGAGCGGTTCACGAGTCCGGCAAGTCTCCCAGCTATCGTCATGGCGTGCCTGAGTTCAAGCTGAACCCCACCTACACGCCGACCGCCGACCAGCCACAGGCGATCGCCGGGCTGGCCGAGGGGATCGAGGCTGGGGAGCGCTTCCAGACCCTGCTCGGGGCGACCGGCACCGGCAAGACCTTCACGATGGCGGCGACGATCGCCGCGGTGCAGCGACCGGCGCTGGTGATCGCCCACAACAAGACGCTGGCCGCGCAGCTCTGCAACGAGTTCCGCGAGTTCTTCCCGGACAACTCGGTCGAGTACTTCGTCTCCTACTACGACTACTACCAGCCCGAGGCCTACGTCCCGGCGCAGGACCTCTACATCGAGAAGGACTCCTCGATCAACGACGAGATCGACCGCCTGCGCCACGCGGCGACCGCCTCGCTGCTGGCCCGCCGCGACGTGATCATCGTCGCCTCGGTCTCCTGCATCTACGGGATCGGCTCGCCGCAGCTCTACAGCGAACAGATGCAGCTGTTCAAGGTCGGCGAGACGATCGACCGCGACGCGGTCCTGCGCAAGCTGGTGAAGATGCAGTACCAGCGCAACGACCAGGTGCTCGGCCGCGGCAGCTTCCGGGTGCGCGGCGAGGTGCTGGAGATCATGCCCTCCTACGCCGAGTCGGCCTACCGGATCGCCCTGTTCGGCGACGAGATCGAGGGGGTCCAGCACTTCGACCCGCTGACCGGCGAGGTGCTCGACGAGATCGAGCACGTCTCGGTCTGGCCGGCTTCCCACTACGTGACCAAAGACGAGACGCTGGAGCGGGCGGTCGAGGAAATCCGCTTCGAACTGCAGAACCGGGTCGGCGAACTGGAGGCCGAGGGGAAGATGCTGGAGGCCCACCGGTTGCAGCAGCGGACCGCCTACGACATCGAGATGATCAGGGAGCTCGGCTTCACCTCGGGGATCGAGAACTACTCGCGGATCCTCGACGGCCGCGACCCCGGCACCCCGCCGCACACGCTGATCGACTACTTCCCCGACGACTTCGTCTGCTTCGTCGACGAGTCCCACCAGACGATCCCGCAGGTCGGCGGGATGTACGAGGGGGACCGCTCGCGCAAGCAGACCTTGGTCGACTTCGGCTTCCGGCTGCCCTCGGCGATCGACAACCGGCCGCTCAAATTCGACGAGTTCCTCGAACGGGTCAAGCAGCTGGTGCTGGTCTCGGCGACGCCGGGGCTGTTCGAGAAAGCCGAGTCGAGCCGGATCGTCGAGCAGATCGTGCGCCCGACCGGGATCGTCGACCCGGAGATCGAGCTGCGCGCGACCAGGAACCAGATCGACGACCTGATGAACGAGGCGCGCAAGGTCGCCGAGGCGGGCGAGCGGGTGCTGGTCACGACGCTGACCAAGAAGATGGCCGAGGACCTGACCGCCTACCTGCTCGAGTACGGGGTCAAGGTGCGCTACCTGCACTCGGAGATCGACACGCTCGAACGGATCCGGATCGTGCGCGAGCTGCGGCTCGGCGAGTACGACGTGCTGGTCGGGATCAACCTGCTGCGCGAGGGGCTCGACCTGCCGGAGGTCTCGCTGGTCGCGATCCTCGACGCCGACAAGGAGGGCTTCCTGCGCGGTGAGACCAGCCTCGTGCAGACGATCGGCCGCGCGGCGCGCAACGTCAACGGGCGGGTGGTGATGTACGCCGACCGGGAAACCGACGCGATGAAGGCGGCGATGAGCGAGACCGACCGCCGCCGCGCGATCCAGCTTGCCTACAACGAGGAGCACGGGATCACCCCGGAGACGGTGCGCAAAGGCATCTCCGAGATGACCGAGTTCCTCGCCATGGAGGACCGCGCCCCCGCCAAGCGCCGCAGCAAGCGCGCCGACCAGTTCGACAGCCCCGAGGAGCTCGAGCGAACGATCGTCGCCCTCGAGGAGGAGATGCTCGCCGCCGCCGACGACCTTCGCTTCGAGGAGGCCGGCCGGATCCGCGACGAACTCCGCGAGCTCCGAAGGGATTTAGACGGGATGACGGCTTAGCTGCGGAAGGTGCCGGGCGTGCCCTGCTCGCGGGCGCCCTTGGCGTATTCGGCCATGTCCTGGGACCAGAACTCGACGACGTTGCCGTCGGGGTCGGTGACGTAGATCGCGCGGCCGGGGCCGAGCTGGATCGGGCCCTCGACCTGGCCGCCGCCGGCTTCGATCCGGGCCTGGATGCGGTCGACCTCGGCGTCCTCGACGTGGAAGGCGAAGTGGACGTGGGCGCCGCCGCGGCCGCCGGCGAGGCCGGTCTGCTCGGTCCAGAGGCCGAGCCGGGCGGTCTCGCCGACGAGGTACCAGCAGCGGCCCTCGCGGCCCTCGCCCCAGAGCGTCTCCTCGAAGCCGAGCAGGTCGCGGTAGAAGGCGCGCGAGGCCTCGAGGTCGGCGACCTCCAGCACCAGCTCGGAGATGCCCGAGGTCGGCGGCGGCGTGGCTCCCATGCGGCTATCTAAGCGCACCCGCCGGCCGGCGGCGCCGGGTAACTAGGCTTCCCGGATGGCCGTGGCCGTCACCGAAGCGACCTTCGACCGCGACGTCGTCGAGCTCTCCAAGCAGACCCCCGTGGTGGTCGACTTCTGGGCCGAGTGGTGCGGGCCGTGCCGGACGCTGGGGCCGGCGCTGGAAGCGGCCGAGGCGAGCCGCGGCGGCAAGGTGCTGTTGGCCAAGGTCGACGTCGACTCCAACCAGGCGCTCTCCGCCCGCTTCGAAGTCCAGGGCATCCCCGCGGTCAAGGCGTTCCGCGACGGCAACGTCGTCGACGAGTTCGTCGGCGCGGTGCCGAAAGCCCAGGTCGAGGCGTTCTTCGACCGCCTGCTGCCCTCGAAGGCCGACGACCTGCTCGCCGCCGGCGACGAGCTCTCGCTGCGCGAGGCGGCCGAACTGGAGCCGCGCCGCGCCGACGTCGCCGTCGCCCTCGGCCGCGCCCGGCTCGAGCGCGGGGCGGTGGACGAGGCGCTGGCCGCGGTCGCCGGCCACGAGGAGGACTTCGCCGCCGCCGGGATCGCCGCTCGCATCCGGCTAGCCAAGGAGGGCATCGGCGCCGAGGCCTTCGCCGCCCTCGACCGCGGCGAGCGCGAGGCGGCGCTCGACGCCCTGCTCGCCGAGCTCGGCGCCGGGCCAAACGGTGGAGGCGAGGGTGACCTCGACCCCGAGACCCGCCGTGACCTGCTGCGCCGCGCCTTCGTCGGCATCCTCAGCGAGAGCGACCCCGCGGATCCCGCCGCCCGCGAGTACCGCCGCAAGCTCTCCGCCGCGCTTTAAAGTCCCCTGAATGCAGGGGAGGGATTTCGGGGTGGAGACCTCGGACGGGAGGGTGTTGCGGGCAAACGTCGCCGGTCCGGACGATGGGCCGCTGCTCGTGTTCCACACCGGCACGCCGGGGACCAACCGCCTGTACTCGCAGCTTGTGGACGAGGGCGCGCGGCGCGGGTTGCGGCAGGTCTGCTGCGCCCGGCCCGGCTACGGCGGGTCCACTCGGCTGCCCGGTCGCTCGATCGCCGACTGCGCCGCCGACGCCGCCGCGGTGGCCGATGCGCTCGGGGCGGAGGGGTTCTACGTCCTCGGCCATTCCGGCGGCGCCGCGCACGCGCTCGCCTGCGCCGCCAAGCTGCCGGATCGGGTGATCGCCGCCGCTGCGATCTCCGGCTTCGGGCCGCGGAGCGTCCTCGGCAGCGAGTGGCTGGACGGCATGGCGGACGGGAACGTTGCGGAGTTCGGCGCCGCGATTGCCGGCGACCTCGCCCTCGCCGCGTTCCTCGAGCCGGTTCTCGACGAATGGCGGGAGGTTCGGTCCCTGGAGCAGCTGCGCATGGCGCTCTGGGAGTTCTTCAGCGACGCCGACCGAAAGCTCCTGCTCGACGATTCCTTTCTCAGGTACCAGCTCGGATGCTTTCAGCAGATCGGCGGTGAAGAGATCTGGGGCTGGTTCGACGACGACCGGGCGTTCGTCGAGGACTGGGGCTTCGCGGTCGAGGAGGTCGCAGCTCCGGTGACGATCTGGCACGGCGACGATGACCCGGCCCTTCCGGCGTGGCAGTCGGGCTGGATCGCCGAGCGGATCGCCTCGGCGCGGTTCCACCGCCTGCCCGGCGAAGGCCACATCTCGCCCTTGTATGGCCACTACGGAGCGATCCTCGACGAGCTGCTCGAGCTCGGCGCCTAGATGCCGCCGCGGCGCGGCGCGGGCCGCCGGGTGCGGTTAACCACACCGTCTGGCGCGGCCAGCCGCACCTGAAAACGCCTGCCAGCCGCATTGGAATGCCCTTTGCGCGCTGGGAACCTGGCCCGGTCTCATCCAGCGACCGGAAGGAACCCGATGCATGCCAGGAACAACATCGCCGCCCGCGCGGCCCGTTGGAGCGCCGCCCACCGCAAGCTCGCCATCGCCGGCTGGCTCGCCTTCGTGCTCGTCTCCGTCTTCCTCGGCGGCGCGGTCGGCACCAAGAACCTCAGCGACGCCGAAGCGGTCTCCGGCGAGTCCGGCCGCGCCGAGGCGGGCCTCGAAGCGGGCAAGCTCTCGCCGACCGCCGAGGCGGTCCTGATCCAGAGCGACGACGTCACCGTCACCGACCCGGCCTTCCGGTCGGCGGTCGGCGAAGCGACGCGGCGGCTGGACGCGGTTCCATCCGTCGCGCAGCTCAGCTCGCCGGCCGCGGGCGGCGGCCAGGTCTCCGGCGACCGCCACTCGGCCCTGATCGAATTCGAGGTCCGCGGCGACGACGAGGAGGCCGAAGAACGCGTCGAGGCCAGCCTCGCCGCGACCGCGGCGGTGCAGCGCGCCCACCCCGACCTGCGAGTCGAGCAGTTCGGGGAGGCGAGCGCGAGCAAGGCGCTCGAAGGGGTCTTCGCCGACGACTTGGCGAAGGCCGAGACGACGGCGCTGCCGATCACCCTGATCGTCCTGCTGCTCGCCTTCGGCGCCCTGGTCGCGGCGCTGGTGCCGCTGCTGATCGCCTTCTCGGCGGTGATCGCCACCGTCGGCCTGCTCGCGCTGCCGAGCCAGCTGGTCCCGATGGACCAGAACGTCGCCTCGGTGGTCGTGCTGGTCGGGCTCGCGGTCGGGGTCGACTACTCGCTCTTCTACCTGCGCCGCGAGCGCGAGGAGCGCCGCGCCGGGCGCTCCGCCGAGGCCTCCCTGCAGGCCGCGGCGGCGACCGCGGGCCGCGCGGTCCTGGTCTCCGGCTTCACCGTGATCGCGGCGATGGCCGGGATGCTGATCAGCGGCGATCCGACCTTCACCTCGTTCGCGGTCGGCACGATGACCGTGGTCGCGGTGGCGATGTTCGCCTCGCTGACGGTGCTGCCCGCGGTGCTCTCGAAGCTCGGCGACAGGGTCGAGCTCGGCCGGGTGCCGTTCCTGCGCCGCTGGCGCGAGCGGCGCCAGGGGCGCTCGCTCTGGGCCGGCGTGGTCGAGCGCGTGACGCGCCGGCCGGGCCTCTCGCTGGCGGCATCCGCCGGGCTGCTGATCGCCCTCGCGATCCCGGCGCTGAGCATGAACACGGTGGTCAGCGGGGCGGAGGACCTGCCCCGGGACATCCCGATCGTGCAGACCTATGACCGGATCACCGACGCCTTCCCCGGCGAAGCTGCCGGCGCCGTGGTCGTGGTCGAGGCCGACGACGTCACCTCCGGGCCGGTCGCCGGCGCGATCGACGAGCTCGTCGCGCAGGCGGAGAAGGACCCGCAGGTGAGCGCCCCGGTCGAGGTCGAAGCCAGCCGGGACGGGACTGTCGCCGCGATCGAGGTGCCGACCGTCGGCAGCGGCAGCGACGCTACCGCGACGGCAGCGATGGAAACCGTCCGCGACGATCTCGTCCCGGCCGCCTTCACCGGCGTGCCCGGCACCGAGGTCAACGTCGGCGGCGAGGCGGCGCAGTCGAAGGACTTCGGCGACCTGCTGGCCGAGCGCCTGCCGCTCGTCTTCGCCTTCGTCCTCGGGCTCGCCTTCCTGTTGCTGCTGGTCACCTTCCGCTCGATCGTCGTCCCGATCAAGGCGATCGGGCTCAACCTGCTCTCGGTCGGGGCCGCCTACGGCGTCCTCGTGCTGGTCTTCCAGGACGGGCTGGGCGAGTCGCTGCTCGGGTTCGAGTCCAACGGCGGCGTCAGCAGCTGGCTGCCGATGTTCCTGTTCGTGATCCTCTTCGGCCTCTCGATGGACTACCACGTGCTGATCCTCAGCCGGGTCCGCGAGTTCGTCGACCAGGGCATCGGCACGGACGAGGCGGTCAAGCGCGGGATCACCGCCACGGCGGGCACCGTGACCAGCGCCGCGGTGGTGATGGTGGCGGTCTTCGCCGTCTTCGCGACCCTCAGCATCATCGACATGAAGGAGATGGGCGTCGGCCTCGCCGTCGCCGTCCTGATCGACGCCACGATCGTGCGCGCGATCCTGCTCCCGGCCTCGATGAAGCTGCTCGGCGAGCGCAACTGGTACCTGCCCCGCGCGCTCCGCTGGCTGCCGCGGGTCGAGCACGAGCCGGCCCCTGCCCCCGAAGCCGCTTAGCGGCTTCGGGGGAACGTACGTTCGGTTGAGTAGACTCGGTGGCCCCGTGCCTGCCTCTGACCGAATCGTCATCTCCGGCGCCCGTGAGCACAACCTCAAGGACGTCGATCTCGAGCTTCCCCGCGACGCGCTGATCGTGATCACCGG
The DNA here is from genome assembly GCA_964464285.1 of uncultured Conexibacteraceae bacterium. GTDB lineage: Bacteria > Actinomycetota > Thermoleophilia > Solirubrobacterales > 70-9 > VAYN01. The sequence continues at coordinate 1,486 of CAYXFL010000056.1, read as the reverse complement.
CCTCTCCGGGTCGGGTAAGTCGAGCCTCGCCTTCGACACGATCTACGCCGAGGGGCAGCGGCGCTACGTCGAGTCGCTCTCGGCCTACGCGCGCCAGTTCCTCGGGCTGATGGAGAAGCCGGACGTGGACTCGATCGAGGGGCTCTCGCCGGCGATCTCGATCGACCAGAAGACGACCTCGCGCAACCCGCGCTCGACCGTGGGGACGGTGACCGAGATCTACGACTACCTGCGGCTGCTCTGGGCGCGGATCGGGGTGCCGCACTGCCCCGAGTGCGGAGAGGAGATCACCGGGCAGACCCAGGAGCAGATCGTCGACCGGCTGATGACCCTGCCGGAGGGGACCAAATTCATGGTGATGGCGCCGGTCGTGCGCGGGCGCAAAGGCGAGTACGGCAAGTTGCTCGAGCAGATGCGGCTGGAGGGCTACTCGCGGGTCGAGGTGAACGGCGAGCTGCGCCGGCTCGACGAGGAGATCACGCTCGACAAACGCTACAAACACGACATCTCCGTGGTCGTCGACCGGCTGGTGATGAAAGGCGAGCTCCGCCGCCGCCTCTCCGAGTCGGTCGAGGCCGCCGCCGGGCTCGCCGCCGGGCTGATCGAAGTCGAGATCGTCGACGGCGAGGGCGCCGGCGAGAAGATGCTGTTCAGCGAGCAGTTCGCCTGCCTCAACTGCGGCACCTCGATCCCGGAGCTGGAGCCGCGGATCTTCTCCTTCAACTCGCCGCACGGCGCCTGCGACCGCTGCCACGGGCTCGGCTTCCAGCGCGTGATCGACCCCGACCTGGTCGTCCCGGACCCGACCCTCTCGCTGGCCGAGGGTGCCCTGCAGCCGTGGAACCGCGGCATCAGCGCCTACTGGCGGCGCCTGATCGACGCGGTCGCCGGCGAGCACGGCGTCGACGTCGATAAGCCCTGGTCGAAGCTGAAGCCCGAGGAGAAGGAGATCTTCCTCTACGGCACCGGCGACGCCCGCCACCAGGTCTCCTACAAGAACCGCTTCGGCCGCCGCCGCTCCTACAAGGTGCGCTTCGAGGGGATCGTCAACAACCTGCAGCGCCGCTACGAAGAGACCGACTCGGAGAACTCGCGCGAGCGGATCGAGAGCTACATGGCCGAGCAGCCCTGCCCCGTCTGCGAGGGCGCCCGGCTGCGCCCCGAGACCCTCGCGGTCAAGGTCGGCGGGCTCAGCATCGCCGAGTACAGCGCGCTCTCCGCCCGCGCCGCCGGCGAGTGGATCAACGCCCTCGAGCTGACCGAGACCGAGCGCGCGATCGCCCGCCTGATCGTGCGCGAGATCACCGAACGGCTCGCCTTCCTCGACAACGTCGGGATCGGCTACCTCTCGCTGGCCCGCTCGGCCCGCTCGCTCTCCGGCGGCGAGGCGCAGCGGATCCGGCTGGCGACCCAGATCGGCTCCAGCCTGGTCGGCGTGATGTACGTGCTCGACGAGCCCTCGATCGGGCTGCACCAGCGCGACAAC
>CAYXFL010000055.1:0-18632 GCA_964464285.1 uncultured Conexibacteraceae bacterium | reverse complement strand
CGAGAGGGTCCCCCGACGGGGTCCGGCGGGCCGCGGCGAAGTTCCCTCAAATAGGCTGCACGGCGTGAGTGAGCAGACCCCCCGCCGTACCCCTCTCTACGAGCAGCACGTTGACCTTGGGGCCAAGGTCGTGGACTTCGCCGGCTGGGAGATGCCGGTTACGTATGAGGGGATCCGGGAGGAGCACTCGGGGGTGCGGACGCATGTGGGGATGTTCGACGTCTCGCACATGGGCGAGGTCGAGGTCGAGGGGCCGGGCGCGCTCGCCTTCCTGCAGCGGGTGCTCTCCAACGACGTCGCCGCGCTCGAGGTCGGCGGCGCCCAGTACTCGTGCCTCTGCAACGAGCAGGGCGGGGTAATCGACGACCTGTTCGCCTACCGGCTCGGCGGCGACCGCTACCTGATCGTCACCAACGCGGCCAACCACGAGGCCGACCTCGCCTGGCTCGGCCGCCAGAGCCGCGGCTTCGACGTCGCCGTGCGCGACGTCGCCGACCGCTACGCGATGCTCGCCGTCCAGGGCCCGCACGCGCGTTCGGTGCTGAGCCGGGCGCTGGGGATCGAGCTGCCGCCGCGGATGCGGGTCTCGCACGCGCGGATCGGCAACCGCCCGGCGCTGGTCGCCGGCACCGGCTACACCGGCGAGGACGGGGTCGAGATCCTGATCGACCCCGAGGTCGCGGTGCCGATCTGGGTCGAGCTGCGCGAAGCCGGGGTGGTGCCCTGCGGGCTCGGCGCCCGCGACACCCTGCGGCTCGAGGTCTGCTTCCCGCTGCACGGCAACGAGCTGGGTCCCGAGCGCAACCCGATCGAGGCCGGCCTCGGCTGGTGCTGCAAGGAGGAGACGGGGTTCGTCGGCTCCGAGGCGGTCGCCGCCGCGCGGGCCGCGGGCACCGCCGAGAAGCTGGCTCCGTTCCTGATCGAGGGCCAGGGGATCCCGCGCGGTGGCAACCCCGTGCTGGGGCCGGACGGCGAGGCCGCCGGCACGGTCACCAGCGGCACCTTCTCGCCCTCGCTGGAGGTCGGCGCCGGGATGGCCTACGTGCGCGCCGAGCTGGCTGAGCCGGGTACCGAGCTGCAGATCGACGTGCGCGGCAAGCATCGGGGCGCCCGGGTAGGTTCCAAGCCCCTCTACCGAAGGAGCTGAATTGGCCGCCGAGAGCTACCCCGAGGACCTGCGCTACCACGACCAGCACGACTGGGTGCGGATCGAGGGCGAGGAGGCCACCTTCGGGATCACCTGGTACGCCCAGGACTCGCTCGGCGAGGTCGTCTTCTACGAGGGGCCGGAGGCCGGCGAGGCGGTCCAGAAGGACTCCTCCTACGCCGAGGTCGAGTCGGTGAAGGCGGTCTCCGACGTGATCGCGCCGATGTCGGGGGAGATCCTCGCGGTCAACGACGGGCTCGCCGAGAAGCCCGAGCAGATCAACGAGGACCCCTACGGCGAGGGCTGGCTGGTCCGGGTGAAGCTGAGCGCCCCGGAGGAGGCCGAGGCGCTGCTCGGCGTCGCCGAATACCGCAAGTTGCTGGATAGCTAGCGCCCACCCGCGCCACCCGCTTCCCTAGCCTTTAGCCGCAGTGAGCCGCTACACCTCCGCCACCCCCGACGACCGCGCCGAGATGCTGGCCGCGATCGGGGCCGACTCGGTCGCCGACCTCTTCGAGCAGATCCCCGAGCCGCTGCGGCTCGGCCGCCCGCTGGCGCTGCCCGACGGGCTCAGCGAGGCCGAGGTCTACGAGCGCCTCGCCGGCCTGGCCGGGCGGAACGCCGACGCCGAGGCCGAGGTCTGCTTCGTCGGCGCCGGGATGTACGACCACTACGTGCCGGCGATCGTCGACGCGATCACCTCGCGCTCGGAGTTCCTCACGCCCTACACGCCCTACCAGCCGGAGATCTCGCAGGGCGGGCTGCAGGTGATGTTCGAGTTCCAGACCGCGATGTCGGAGCTGACCGGGCTGCCGGTCTCCAACGCCGGGCTCTACGAGGGCCCCTCCTCGGTCGCCTCCGCCGGCTACCTGGCGATGGCGGCGACCAAGCGGGCCAAGTTCGTCGTCTCGCGCGGCGTCCACCCGCACAGCCGCGAGACCCTGGCGACCTACTCGCAGGGCTACGGCGCCGAGCTGGTCGAGGTCGGGCTCGAGGGCGGGCTGACCGACGCCGCGGCGCTGGCCGCCGCGGTCGACGGCGAGACCGCCGCGGTGATCCTGCAGAGCCCCAACTTCCTCGGCGCGATCGAGGACGTCGAGGCGCTCGGCGCCGCCGCCAAGCAGCACGGGGCGCTGCTGGTCGTCGCCTGCGACCCGATGATGCTCGGGGTCCTGAAGCCGCCCGGTGCCCAGGGCGCCGACATCGCGCTCGGCGAGGGTCAGCCGCTCGGCAACCGGCTCGACTTCGGCGGCCCTTCGTTCGGCTTCTTCTGCGCGACCGAGGAGCAGATCCGCCGCATGCCCGGCCGGATCGCCGGCGAGACCGAGGACGTCGACGGCCGCCGCGGCTTCGTGCTCGCCCTGCAGACCCGCGAGCAGCACATCCGCCGCGAGAAGGCGACCAACAACATCTGCACCGCGCAGGCGCTGAACGCGCTCGGCGCGATGATCCACCTCGCCTGGCTCGGCCGCAACGGCTTCCGCGAGCTCGGCGAGCTGCTGGTCCGCCGCACCGCCTACGCGCGCCAGCGCCTCGCCGCCGTCGACGGCGTCTCGCTGCTGCACGAGGCGCCGGTCGCGCGTGAGTTCGCGGTCGCGCTCGAGGCTCCGGTGGACGCCGTGCTCGAGCGCTGCGCCGAGCGCGGGATCGCCGCCGGCTACCCGCTCGGCGGCGACTACCCCGAGCACGCGAACGGCCTCCTGGTCGCGATCACCGAGCGCCGCACCAAGGCGCAGATCGACGAGCTCGCCGAGGCGCTCGGCGCGGCGGTCGCCGCGGAGCGTGTCGAGTTGCTCTCGGACAGCGAGAGGAACCCGGCGGAGGGGGTGGCGCGATGAGCCTTACGGAGACGCCGATGCAGCGCGAACGGGCGACGACGATCTACGAGAAGTCGAAGCCGGGCCGGCGCGCCGCCGTGCTGCCGGAGGCGGAAGTCCCGGAGCCGCCGCTGGCCGAGCTGATCCCGGCGCACCTGCTGCGCGAGCGGGAGCCGAACCTGCCGGAGATCGCCGAGCCGGAGATCGTCCGCCACTACAACCGGCTCTCGCGCCGCAACTTCGACCTCGACAGCGGCTTCTACCCGCTCGGCTCCTGCACGATGAAGCACAACCCGCGTCTGAACGAGCGGGTGGCGGCGCTGCCCGGCCACGCCCGCCTGCACCCGGCCCAGGACCCGCGCCGCGCCCAGGGCGCGCTGGAGCTGATGTGGCTGCTCCAGGAGTCGCTGAGCGAGATCTGCGGCCTGCCGCACGTCAGTTTGCAGCCCTCGGCCGGCTCGCACGGCGAGCTCGCCGGCCTGCTGCTGACCCGCGCCTACCACGCCGACCGCGGCGAAGAGCGCCACAAGGTGCTCGCCCCCGACACCTCGCACGGGACCAACCCGGCCTCGGTGACGATGGCCGGCTACGAGACGGTCAAAGTCTCGACCAACGGGCAAGGTGGGGTCGAGATGGACGACCTGCGGGCGAAGCTGGCCGAGCACGCCGGCGACGTCGCCTGCCTGATGCTGACCAACCCGAACACGCTCGGGCTGTTCGACGAGAACATCGCCGAGATCGCCAGCCTGATCCACGCCGAGGGCGGCATCCTCTACTACGACGGTGCCAACCTGAACGCGGTGATGGGCCAGTCGCGGCCCGGCGACATGGGCTTCGACATCGTCCACGTCAACCTGCACAAGTCGTTCAGCCAGCCGCACGGCGGCGGCGGCCCCGGCGCCGGACCGATCGCCGTCTCCGAGCGGATTGCGCCCTTCCTGCCGCGCCCCCAGGTGGTCCGCCGCGAGGCCGACAACGGCCACGGGCCGAGCTTCGACCTCGACTTCGACCGGCCCAAGTCGATCGGCCGGCTGCGCGGCTTCCAGGGCAACTTCGGCGTCTTCGTGCGCTCCTACGCCTACATCCTCAGCCTCGGCGGCGACGGCCTCGCCGAGGCCTCGGAGACCGCGGTGCTGAACGCCAACTACCTGAAGGCGCGGCTCGCCTCGGGCCGCGCCGGCGCCCGGCTGCCGATCGCCTTCGACCGCCACTGCATGCACGAGTTCGTGCTCTCCGGAAAGCCGATGAAGAAGGAGCTCGGCCTGGCGACGCTCGACCTGGCCAAGCGCCTGCTCGACTTCGGCTTCCACCCGCCGACCGTCTACTTCCCGCTGCTGGTCGAGGAGGCGCTGATGGTCGAGCCGACCGAGACCGAGACCAAGGAGAGCCTCGACGCCTTCGCCGACGCGGTCGAGCAGATCCTCGCCGAGGCCGAGAGCGACCCCGAGCTCGCCAAAGAGGCGCCCTACACGACCCCGGTCCGCCGCCTCGACGAGGTTCGCGCGACCCGGCGCCCGGTCGTCCGCCAGCCGCTCGGCGAGTAGCCGCTACAGCTCCGGCAGGTCCTGTTCGAGCTCCAGCACCGGCGCGAAGAGGTCGCCGTGCCGCTCGATCCGCGCGAGCACGTCGCCGGCCTCGAAGACGAGCGGAGAGCCGTCGCCCGAGTCGGCGGCCCGCTCGACCTCTTCCCAGGTCAGCGGGGTGGAGGCGGTGGGGCGCTCGCGGGCGCGTAGCGAGTAGACGGCGATCGTCGTTTTGCTGCGGTGGTTCTGGGACCAGTCGACGAACACCTTGCCCTCGCGTTCGACCTTTTTCATCTTCGAGACGACCAGGTCGGGCGTCTGCTTTTCGAGCAGCTGGGCGATCGCTTTGGCGAACGGTTTGGTGACGTCGTAGGAGGCCTTCTTGTTGAGCGGGACGTAGACCTGCAGGCCCTTCGAGCCGGAGGTCTTGGGAAAGCTCTCGACCCCGAAGTGGCCGAACATCTCGCGCAGGCGCAGGGCGACCCGGCAGCAGTCGACGACGTCGGCGGGCGCGCCGGGGTCGAGGTCGAAGGCGAGTACGGTCGGCCGGGTCGGGGCGCGGCCGATCGACAGGGAGGGGTGCAGCTCGATCGCCGCCAGCTGCGCCATCCAGATCAGCGTCGGGCGGCCGTCGCAGACGCAGAAGTCGATGCTGCCGGCGTCGGGCCCGGCCTTGACCTTGGTGGTCTTCACCCATTTCGGCCGGTGCTTGGGGCAGCGCTTCTCGAAGAAGGCCGAGTCGAGGTCGTCGACGCCTTCCGGGAAGCGGCGCAGGGTGACGGCGCGGCCGCTCAGGTGCGGCACCATCGCCTCCGCCACCTTGGCGTAGTAGTCGACCATCTCGCCCTTGGTGAAGCCGGCGGCGGGGTAGAGGACCTTGTCGAGGTTGGTGAGCTTCAGCTCACGCCCGTCGACCTCGACCACCTGCTCCGTGGCCACGGGCTACTTGGCGGTTTTGGATTTCGACCGGGAGGAGCTCTTCGACTTCGCGCTTTTCGCTTTCGCTTTCGTCGATTTGCTCTTCTTCGCCGCCGCTTTCTTCTTCGGCGCGGCGCCCTGCTTGTCTTTGACCGCGGCGATGCTTTCCTCCAGCGCGGCCATCAGGTCGGGCGCCTTGGTCGCCTGCGGCGCCTCGGCCTCGGCGGCGACGATCTCCTTGCCTTCGGCCTTGCGTTCGATCAGCGCCAGCAGTTCCTCGCGGTACTCGTCGCGGTAGCTCGCCGGCTCGAACTTCGAGGTCAGGGAGTCGATCAGCGCTTCGGCCATCTGCTGCTCTTTTTTCGCCACTTTCGCCTGCGACTCCGGGAAGGCGTCGTCGAGCTCGGCGGCGGGCACGACCTCGTCGGCGAAGCGCATCGTGGTCAGGGTGAGCACGCCGTCGCCGGCGCGGATCGCGCCGAGCTGCTCTTTGTTGCGGAAGACGAAGCGGGCGATCGCCGCCTTGCCGGAGCTCTCCAGCGCCGCGGCCAGCAGCGAGTAGGCCTTCTCGGCGCCGGCGGCCGGCCCCAGGTAGTAGGGGCTGTTGAAGTACATCGGGTCGATTTCCTCGATGTCGACGAAGTCCTGGACGTCGATCGACTTCGTCTTCTGCGGCCGCAGCGCCTCCATCTCGTCGCTGGTCAGCGGCACGTACTGGCCCGAGGTGATCTCGTAGGCCTTGACGATCTCGTCGCGCGACACTTCCTCGTCGGTCCCCTCGGCGAAGAGGCGGTGTTTGATCCGGGCGCTGTCTGACTCGCGGATTTCCCGCAGCGCGATGTTGCGCCGCGCCACCGCGCTGTAGAGCTTCACCGGCACGTTGAGCAGCCCGAAGCTGATCGAGCCACTCCAGATTGATCTCGCCATCAGCGCATCACCTACCCGGATTGTTCCAGTCAACCATCGGCCGCTCCTGCCTGCGGCGCGCGGCGGCAGTCATCTTGCGGGCCTGAATAGGCTGCAGCGATGAGCAGCGCTCCCGTCGTCTTCTCCGGCATCCAGCCGACCGGCCGCAAGCACCTCGGCAACTACATCGGTGCGATCCGCCAGTACGTCGAGGGCCAGGACCGCGGCGAGCCGGCGATCTTCTGCATCGTCGATCTGCACGCGATCTCGGTCGCCTACGACCCGGCGGAGCTGCGCGAGCGGCTCTACGACACGACCGCGATCCTGCTTGCCGCCGGGCTCGACCCCGAGCGCTGCATCCTCTTCCGCCAGTCCGACGTGCGCGAGCACAGCGAGCTGACCTGGCTGCTCTCCGCGGTCACCGCCCACGGGGACCTCAACCGGATGCACCAGTTCAAGGACAAGTCGGCCAAACAGCGCGAGCTGGTCTCGGCGGCGCTCTTCTTCTACCCGGTGCTGCAGGCGGCCGACGTGCTCGCCTACAAGGCGACCGAGGTGCCGGTCGGCGAGGACCAGCGCCAGCACATCGAGCTGACCCGGGAGATCGCCCGCCGCTTCAACGAGCGCTTCGGCGGCGCGGTGCTGCCCGAGCCGGAGCTGCGGGTGCCGGAGATCGGCGCCCGGATCATGGACCTGCAGGAGCCGCAGAACAAGATGTCGACCTCGAACGCGAGCGAGGCCGGGACCGTCTACGTGCTCGACGAGCCGGCGGCGATCCGCAAGAAGCTCGGCAGCGCCGTCACCGACTCCGGCCGCGAGGTCGTCCGTGCGCCGGACAAGGCCGGGATCTCGAACCTGATCGAAATCCTCGCCGTCTCCCGCGGGATCGGCCAGGACGCGGTCGAGGCCGAGTTCGCCGGCGCCGGCTACGGGGACTTCAAGCAGGCGGTCGCCGAGGGCGTGGTCGAGCTGCTGGCCCCGGTCCAGCAGCGCTACGCGGAGCTGCGCCCCGACGAGGCGGCGCTCGAGGCGACCCTGGGCGCCGGCGCCGAGAAGGCGCGCGCGATCGCCGCCGCGACCCTGGTCGAGGTCCGCGACCGCATGGGCATCGGCCCCGGACGCTCGTAAAGAGCGGGAAAACGTGGCCTTCCCCGTCCCGCCGCCGCTCTAGTCTGCCCGCAGTGGCGGTCTCCGAACTCGACCTCGATCTCGACCTCGACATCTTCGCGGGGCCCTTCGACCTGCTGATGGCGGTCGTTCTGCGCGAGGAGGTCAGCCTGCTCGACCTGCAGCTCGGCGAGGTCGTCGTTGCCTACGTCGAGCACCTCGAGCGCGAGGGCGAGCTGGAGCTGGAGGTGGCGACCGAGTTCCTGGTCCTGATCGCCGCCCTGCTGGAGCTGAAGTCCCGGCTGATGCTGCCGGGGCCCGACGACGGCCTCGAGGAGCTGGCGCCGGAGGAGGCGGTCGAGGAGCTGCTGGCGCGGATGCTCGAGTACCGCCGCTACAGCCAGCTGGCGACCGAGCTGGCGGCCCGCTTCGAGTCCCAGCGCGGCTACCTCTACCGCTCGGCGCCGCTGCCGCGGGAGCTGCGCCGGGTCGAGGTCGACGCCGCCGCGGCGGTCTACGACCCGGACACGCTGGGGGCCGCGCTCGGCGACCTGCTGACCGAGCCGGAGGAGCTGAACCTCTCCCACATCCGCCCGACCGTCTCCCTGGAGCGCCGCCTGCGGGCGCTGCGCGACGCGCTCGGGCGCCGCACCAACTTCGACTTCGACGACGAGTTCGGCGGCGAGGACCGGCTGACCCAGGCGGTCACCGTGTTCGCCCTGCTCGAGCTCTACCGCAAGGGCGAGGTGACCTGGGAGCAGGACAAGCCGCTCGGGCCGATCACGGTGAAGAAGACGGTCCCGGGGGCGAGCGCGTGAGCGACCTCGCCCGCACGATCGAGGCGCTGCTCTTCCTCTCCGCCCAGCCGGTCACAGTGGCCGATCTGGCGGAGGCGACGCACGCGACCGAGGGCCAGGTCGAGGAGGCGGTGGCGCTGCTCGGCGAGGACCTCGCCGAGGGCAAGCGCGGGATCGTCCTGCGCGAGGTCTCCGGCGGCCTCAGCCTGGCCAGCGACCCCGCCGCCGAGGACGCCGCCCGGCGCCTGCTGGCGAAGCCGCGCACCCCGCCGCTGACCCAGGCCCAGGCCGAGACGCTGGCGATCGTCGCCTACCTGCAGCCGGTCTCGCGCCCGGAGATCGCCCGCATCCGCGGCGTCAGCGGCGAGTCGGCGGTGCAGACCCTGGCCGAGCGCGGCCTGATCGAGGAGTCCGGCCGCTCGCGCTTCGGCGCCGCGATCTTCAAGACCTCGGAGCTGTTCGAGCGCCTCTTCGGCCTCTCCGGCATCGACCAGCTGCCCGACCCGGCCCGCTTCGACCCGACCCCCGAGGACGAGCGCGAGCTGCGCGAGCGACTGCTCAAGGCCGGGGAACAGCGGGCCGAGTGAGGCTGGCGAAGTTCCTCGCCCATGGGGGAGTCGCGTCTCGGCGGCGGGCGGAGGAGATAGTTGCGAAGGGTTTGGTCACCGTGGACGGGGAGGTCGTGCGGGATCCGGCGCGGGACGTTGGTGCGGACAGCGACGTGCGGGTCAACGGGAGCCCGGTGCGGGCCGAGGCGACCGAGGTCTGGGCGGTCAACAAGCCGGAGGGCGTGGTCTCGACCGCGCGCGAGCCGGGGGCGCGGCCGGCGGTGGTCGAGCTGGTCGACTCGCCGGCGCGCCTCTACCCGGTCGGCCGGCTCGACGCCGATTCGACCGGGCTGCTGCTGCTGACCAACGACGGCGCCCTCGCCAACAGGCTCACGCACCCGCGCTACGAAGTTCCGAAGACCTACCGGGCGCGTCTGCGCAAGCCGATCGCCGACGGTGACCTGGAGCGGCTGCGGGGAGGTCTGGAGCTGGAGGACGGCCCGACCGCGCCGGCCAAGGTGCGGCGACTCGGCGAGCGTGAGATCGAGATCGTCCTGCGCGAAGGCCGCAACCGCCAGGTGCGGCGGATGCTCGAGGCGGTCGGGAACCGGGTGGTGGGGCTGCGGCGGGTGGCGTTCGGGCCGCTGCGGCTGGGTGAGCTGGCGCCGGGCAAGGCGCGGCGGGTCTCGGATGCGGAGCTCGCGGAGCTACGGAAGGCGAGCGCCTAGCTCGCGGCGGATCGCGTCGAGCACCGCGTCCGGTTCCTGTTCGGCGTGGCGCCAGGGGACGCGCAGCGTGGCGTAGCCGGCGCGGAGCAGTTCGCGGTCGCGCCAGCGGTCCCGCTCGTAGGCGACATCGGTGCCGTGATGGCGGCGGCTGTCTGCCTCGACGACGAAGCGGTGGTCGGGCCAGAGCAGGTCGACCTCGAGGCGGCCGCCGGGGGTCTCGACCGGGTGGTTCACGAGTGGGGTGGGGAGGTCGGTGGTCGCGATCAGGGGGAGGAGCTTTGCCTCGAGGGGGCTGCGCAGCTTCGGCTGGCTGGGGTGGTGGCTGGCCGCCGCGCGCCACTCGGCGATCAGGGTGCGGAGGAGCGGCGCGCCGACGACCCGCCGCCGCGACACCGCCGCCTCGATCGCGTCGAGGTCGAGGAGGCGCTTGTAGGCGGCCGTCTCGAACGCGCCCCGCAAGGTCCGCTCACCGCTGGTCCCCGCGATGTCGACGAAGGTGCGCGCCGGGGAGGTGCAGGGGATGCGGGCGACCGAGCCGCGTTCAGGCTCTGCCGGGAGCGGAGCTTTGTGGGCTTTGATCCCGTCGATGCGGCGCCCGCGCTCTCCCGGCGCGATCACGTCGATGACGACAGGCGCTCTATCGGTGAAGCCGAGCAGGGCCGCCGCGCTGCGATGGGAGACGACGGTGCCCGGTCCGCACGCGAGCACGGCCCCCATCAGTCGGCCCCGATCGCCGATTCGCCTGTGGCCCACGGCATAGACGCCCCGAAATACGGGAAGCAGGTGCCCGGCAGAGACGGCCCGGCTGATCGATTTATCACTCCGCCCCAGATGGCGCAGCTGAGCTCGCGACACCACGCCGTGCTGTCTCTCGGCGAGGACCCCGATGGCCTTCGCGGTTGCGGTGTGAGTTTTGGACCCTATGCATCCATAAGTCCCACCGGAACCGGGTTCTCCCCCGGCTTTGGGAAGATTGGGCGTATGGATTTGCAGAGTGGTCGGTATGAGGGTCCCGAGCAGCGGCTGTTCGCGGTGCGGGGGGCGACACAGGTCGAGGTGAACGAGGCCGACGCGATCGTCGCGGCGACCGAGGAGCTGATGAAGGAGCTGATCGCCCGCAACGGGCTGACGCCGGAGGCGATGGTCAGCTGCCTGTTCACGACCACGGAGGATCTCGACGCGGAGTTCCCGGCGGTCGCGGCGCGCAAGCTGGGGCTCGACCAGGTGCCGTTGCTGTGCTGCCGCGAGATCCCCGTGCCCGGTTCGATGCCGCGGGTGATCCGGGTGCTCGCGCACTACTACGCGCCGGTCGGCCACACCACCGCGCACGTGTACATGGGCGGCGCCGAGGATCTGCGGCGGGACCTGCAGTCGGCGCAGTAGGTTGCTCGCGTGACCGTCACCTTCGCCGAGAAGCTCGCCCGGATGCCGGGCTACAAGGCCGGCGTGCCGACCGGGCAGGCGCCCGATGCGATCGCCGCGACCGGGATTGCCCAGCTCGCCTCCAACGAGTCCTCGTTTCCGCCGCACCCGGCGGTGGTCGAAGCGATCCAGCGCACCGCCGCGGCGATGAACCGCTACCCGGACCCGGACGCGACCCTGCTGCGCCGCCGGATCGCCGAGCGCTACGAGGTCGAGCCCGGCCAGGTCGCCGTCGCCAACGGCTCCTGCGAGATCCTGCTCGCCGCCGCCGAGGCGCTCTGCGAGCCCGGCGCCGAGATCGTCTACGCCTGGCCGTCGTTCTCGATGTACCCGTACCTGCCGGCGCTGACCGGGGCGCGCGAGATCCGCGTGCCGCTCGCCCCCGGCGACGTCCACGACCTCGAGGAGATGGCCAACGAGGTCACCGCCGCGACCCAGCTGCTGATCGTCTGCAACCCGAACAACCCGACCGCGACCCACATCCCGGCCGCCGAGATCGCCGAGTTCCTCGAGCGGATCCCGCCGCACGTGACCGTGATCCTCGACGAGGCCTACATCGAGTTCCAGACCAACGACGACCCGGACGCGACGCTCGACCTGCTGCCGGATTTCCCCAACCTGGTCGTCCTGCGCACGTTCAGCAAGTGCTACGGCCTCGCCGGGCTGCGGGTCGGCTACTCGATCGGCTCGGCCGGCTTTCGCGCCGCGGTCGACGCGGTGCGCCAGCCGTTCAGCGTCAACGCGCTGGCCCAGGCGGCCGGGGCGGAGGCGATCCGCCACCAGGACGACGTCCTGCGCCGGGTCGAGGGCACCGTCGCCGAGCGGCTGCGGGTCGAGGAGGGCCTCGCCGAGCTCGGCCTTGCGACCGCCGAGTCGCAGGCCAACTTCTCCTGGGTCGACCTCGGCGTCGAGGACGAGAGCGAGGTCGTCGCCGGCCTCGGCGAGCACCTGATCGCGGTCCGCGCCGGCACGCCGCTCGGCGATCCCGGCCACATCCGCGTCACCTACGGCACCCCCGAGGAGAACGACCGCTTCCTCGGCGCGCTCGGCGAACTGCTCGACTGAGCCGGGTTGCTGCGCGCGGCTCGACTAATCGCCGCTGCCGTGCTAAAAACGTCGGCAAGGTGAAGGCGAAGTTCACTTCCGCGACTGGCCGCAGCGCCCCCGGCGCCGCCGTCGCCCCTGCCTACCTCACCTATTGGCGATTTAGCTAGGCGCCCGGCCTGGCGGCAGCTCGCCGCGACAAGAGACTCTTTCGGCCCGGGCGCCGGACCCACGTTTCCGCGTCTGCCGCGGTTCTTGGCGGCTGGCGACCAGTGAGTACGATTTCAGCGGTATGGAGAAAGGCTTAGGCAAAATGCACATCGGGATGCAGGAGGGCGCCAAGAGAGACCGGGTGAGGGACCAGCGGATCGCCAAAGTGGTGGAGCTGTCGCCGCCCGAGAGATTGATCGAGGAGCTGCCGCTCGGCCCGGAGCGGGCGAAAGCGGTGGTTCGCGGTCGCGAAGACGTGGTCGAGGTACTGAGCGGGGCGGATCCGCGGCTGATGGTCGTGGTCGGGCCGTGCAGCGTGCACGACCCGAAAGCGGCGATGGAGTACGCGACCCGGCTGGCCGCGCTCTCGAAACAGCTCGAGGACGACCTGCTGGTCGTGATGCGGGTCTACTTCGAGAAGCCGCGGACGACCACCGGGTGGAAGGGGCTGATCAACGACCCGCACCTCGACGGATCCGGCGACGTCAACCACGGCCTGCGGGTCGCCCGCGAGCTGCTGCTCAAGGTGGTCGGGCTGGGGCTGCCGGTCGGCTGCGAGTTCCTCGACCCGATCATCCCGCAGTACACCTCGGACACGGTCGCCTGGGGCGCGATCGGGGCGCGCACGACCGAGAGCCAGACGCACCGCCAGCTCGCCTCCGGCCTCTCGATGCCGATCGGGTTCAAGAACCGCACCGACGGCAACGTCCAGGTCGCGGTCGACGCGGTCCGCGCGGCGGCTGCCTCGCACGCCTTCGCCGGGATCGACGACGCCGGCATGCCGGCGATCCTGCACACCACCGGCAACGCCGACTGCCACATCATCCTGCGCGGCGGGGGCGGCCAGCCGAACTACCACGTGCCCGACGTCGAGGACGCGCTGGTCACGCTCGGCGTCGCCGGGCTGGCGGAGCGGCTTGTGATCGACGCCTCGCACGACAACAGCGCCAAGGACCCCGAGAAGCAGTTCTTCGCGAGCGGCGAAATCGCCGACCAGATCGCCGACGGCAACAAGGCGATCGTCGGGGTGATGCTGGAGTCGTTCCTCAAGGAGGGCCGCCAGGACCTGGAGCCGGGCGAGCAGCTCGTCTACGGCCAGTCGGTGACCGACCCCTGCATCGACTGGGAGCACACGGTGGGGGCGCTCGAGCGGCTGGCTTCCGCGGTCCGGGCCCGGCGCGGTTGAGCGAGGCGGCGCCCAGAGTCGCCGTGCTCGGCGTCGGCCTGATCGGTGGCTCGATCGGGCTGGCGGCGCGCCAGCGGCTCGGGGCCGAGGTGGTCGGCTACGGGCGCACGCCGGCGACCCTGGAGCGGGCGGTCGAGCTTGGCGCGCTCGACCGCGCCGCCGACTCGCTCGCGGCCGCCTGTGAGGGCGCCGACGTCGTCTTCTGCTGCGGACCGGTGGCGGCGCTGCCCGACCAGGCCGCCGCCGCGCTCGCCGCCTGCGGCCCCGACGCGGTCGTCACCGACGTCGGCTCGACCAAGGGCGAGCTGGTCGCTGAGCGCGGCGCCGACGAGCGCTTCATCGGCGGCCACCCGCTCGCCGGGGCGGAGACGGCGGGGGTCGAGAACGCGCGCGCCGACCTCTTCGAGGGTGCCCGCTGGTACCTGACCCCGACAGATCGCTCCAGCGGCTTGCTCTACGACCGCCTGCAGCGGCTGCTCAGCGGCCTGGGCGCCCGCCCACAGGCGATCGACCCGGCCTCGCACGACCGCCTGATGGCGACCGTCAGCCACCTCCCGCACGTGCTTGCCAACGCGCTCGCCAGCGAGGCCGCCGAGGCGCTCACGGCCGATACCGAGCGCCTGCCCGAAGTTGGGCCGAGCTTCCGCGACGCGACCCGCGTGGCCGGCTCCAACCCGGTGATCTGGGCGGACATCTACGCCACCAATCGCGTGGCGGTCGCCGACTCGGTCGAGTCCGTGGCCCGGCGCCTGAGCGCGGCCGCCGAGCTGATCCGGGCCGGTGAGCCGGCGGCGATCGAGGCCTGGCACGCCGCCGCCGGCGAGGACCGCCGCCGCCTGCACGAGGCCGAGTCGGACGCGGGGCCGCTGCGCGAGCTGCGGATCGTCGTTGCCAACCGGCCGGGGACGATCGCCGAGCTCGCCCTGGTGCTGGGCGAGGCCGGCGTCAACATCGAGGACATGGCGCTCTACCCGGCCCCCGACATGACCTCGGGCGCGGTCTCGCTCTGGGTCGCCGGGGCCGAGCAGGCGGCGCGGGCGGAGCAGCTGGTTCGCGGCCTCGGCCACACGGTGACGGTGCTCGCCGACGGCGAGTAGGGTCGCGGCGATGACCCGCTTCGATCCCTCCGGGCCGCTGCGCGGCGCCCTGCGCCCGCCCGCCGACAAGTCGATCTCCCACCGCGCGGCGCTGATCGCGGCGATGGGCGAGGGAACGACCAGCGTCGAGGGATACCTCGCGGCCGCCGACACCCGCTCGACCCTGGCCGCGGTCGAGGCCCTCGGCGCCCGGGTCGAGACCGCCGACGGCCTCGGCACACTGCTCCGCGTCGAGGGCGTCGGGCTGCGCGGCGCCGGCCCGGCGACGATCGACGTCGGCAATGCCGGCACCCTGCTGCGGCTGCTGCCGGGCTGGTTGGCGGGGCAGGCGGGGGAGAGCTGGACCCTCGACGGCGACGACTCGATCCGCCGCCGCCCGGTCGACCGGATCGCCGCGCCGTTGCGCCAGATGGGGGCCCGCCTGAGCGCTCGCGAGGAGCGGCTGCCGCCGCTCGGGGTGACCGGCGCCGACCTGCATGGCATCACCTATGAGCTGCCGGTCGCCAGCGCCCAGGTCAAGTCCTGCGTCCTCTTCGCCGGGCTGCTGGCCGACTCGGAGACGACCGTGGTCGAGCCCGAGCCGAGCCGCGACCACACCGAGCGGATGCTGGCGGCGGCCGGCGCCGAGCTGTCGCGCGCCGGCGATGCGGTGACGATCCGGCCCGCCGGGCGGCTCGAACCGGGGGAGATCGTCGTTCCCGCCGACATCTCCTCGGCCGCGTTCTTCATCGTCGCGGCGTCGCTCGTCGCCGGCAGCGAGGTGGTGCTCGAGGGGGTCGGGGTCAACCCGACCCGCACCGGCATCCTCACGATCCTCGCGCGGATGGGCGCGGAGGTCGAGGTCGAGCCGCGCGGGGAGACCGGCGGCGAGCCGGTCGCCGACCTGCGGGTCCGGCCGGCGGCGCTGCGCGGGACCGAGGTCGGCGGCGCCGAGATCCCGCTGGCGATCGACGAGCTGCCGCTGGTCGCGCTGGCCGCCTGCTTCGCCGAGGGCACGACGACGATCCGCGACGCCGAGGAGCTGCGCCGCAAGGAGTCCGACCGGGTGGAGACCGTGAGCGCGGCGCTGCGCACGCTCGGCGGCCGGGTGGAGCCGACGCCGGACGGGATGATCGTCGAGGGCACCGGCGGCCTGAACGGCGGCACGATCTCCTCCCACGGTGACCACCGGATCGCGATGCTGGGCGCGGTCGCGGGCCTCGCCAGCGCCGCCGGCGTCGAGGTCGAGGGGATGGACGCGGCGGCGGTCAGCTACCCCGGCTTCGAGACGGACCTGGGTTCGCTGCTCGGCGGCTGAGCGCCGCCGGCCTGCGCATCTCCATAGCCTGCCGCGCATGGTTATCGCGATCGACGGCCCCGCCGGGGCCGGAAAGTCCTCCGTTGCGCGCGCGGTCGCGGCCGAGCTCGGGATCACCTACCTCGACTCCGGCGCGATGTACCGCTGCGTGGCGCTGGCCGCGCTCGAGTCCGGCACCGACCTCGACGACGGGCAGGCGCTGGCCGCGCTCACCGCCGGCCTGGCGATCGAGTTCGACGGCTCCCGGGTGCTGCTCGGCGGCGCGGACGCGAGCGAGGCGATCCGCGCGCCGCGGGTCAGCGCCGCCGCCTCGCGGGTCTCCGTCCACCCGGGCGTGCGCGAGGCGCTGGTCGAGCGCCAGCGGGCGCTGATCGCCGACGCCGACTACGTCGCCGAGGGCCGCGACATCGGCACCGTGGTCAGCCCGGGAGCGCCGCTGAAGATCTTCCTCACCGCCTCCGACGAGGAGCGGGCGCGCCGCCGTGCGGCCGAGACCGGCGAGGACGTCGAGTCGGTGCTGGCCGCCCAGCGCCGCCGCGACGCCCGCGACACCGAGCGCGAGCACGGCGCCCTGCGCCCCGCCGCGGACGCGGTCGAGCTGGATACTTCATCACTGAGTTTGGAAGAGGTGGTCGGCCGGGTCGTCGGCCTGGCCCGCGAGCGGGGGCTGGCGTGAACGAGGCGATGCCCACCGTCGCCGTGGTCGGCTTCCCCAACGTCGGCAAGAGCACGCTGGTCAACCGGCTGGTCGGCGGGACCGAGGCGGTGACCGCGGCCGAGCCCGGGGTGACCCGCGACCGCAAGCGGCTGTCGACCGAGTGGAACGGGGTCGCCTTCGAGCTGGTCGACACCGGCGGCATCGACCTCGACGACGAGGCGGAGCTGGCCCGCGACATCCAGGCGCAGGCGCGGCTGGCGATCGCCGAGGCGGACGCGATCCTGATGGTGGTCGACGGCCGCGCCGGCCTGCGCGCCGGCGACGCCGAGCTGGCCAAGACCCTGCGCGGCGGCGGCGTCCCGGTGATCGTCGTCGTCAACAAAGTCGACAGCGCCAACGATCACTCGGCGACCGCTGAGTTCCACGCGCTCGGGCTCGGCGATCCGCTCCCGGCCTCGGCCACGCACGGGCTCGGCAGCGGCGACCTGCTCGACGCGATCGTCGTCGCGCTCGGCGACCGCGAGCCGCGCAGCGAGCCCGACGACGCGGTCCGGGTCGCCGTGATCGGCCGCCCCAACGTCGGCAAGTCCTCGCTCGTCAACGCCTTCCTCGGCGCCCCCAGGGTGATCGTCTCCGACCTGGCCGGCACCACCCGCGACTCGATCGACACCGAGCTCGAGGTCGAGGGACGGCGGGTGATCCTGGTCGACACCGCCGGGCTGCGGCGCCGCTCCAAGGTCGCCGGCACGGTCGACTACTACGCGCAGCTGCGCTCCGAACGGGCGGTCGAGCGGGCCGACGTCGCGATCGTCGTCTGCGACGCCGGCGAGGGCGTCACCGCCGAGGACCTGCGGGCCGCCGAGCTGGCGATGAAGGCCGGCTGCGCGACCCTGCTCGTGCTCAACAAGTGGGACGTCGGCGAGACCGACATCGACGACGCCCGCGCCCGGGTCGAGCGCAAGCTGCGGCTGCGGCCGGCGGTGATCACCGTCTCCGCCCTGCGTGGGCGCAACGTGCCGGCGCTGCTGCCGCGGGCGCTGCAGCTCGCCGACCGCGCCGCGATGCGGATCCCGACCGCCGAGCTCAACCGGTTCGTCAGCTCCGTGGTCGCGAAAACCCCGCCCCCGGCCCGCCGCGGCCGCCGCCTCAAACTGCTCTACGCCGCCCAGGTCGGGGAGCGCCCGCCGCGCTTCGCGATCCAGGTCAACGACCGCAAGCTGATCCACCGCGACTGGGCCTACCACCTGGAGAACCGGATGCGTGAGACCTACGAGCTGGAGGGCGTTCCGCTGATCATCGATTTCGTCCCCAGAACCGGCTACCGGGGCCGCCAGGACTGACTCCGGCACCCGCGCCTGATTGCTCTAGGCTTCCGCGAATGCCAACCAAGCCGCTCGCCGAGAACGAGCACCTCTTCACGTCCGAGTCCGTAACCGAGGGTCATCCCGACAAGGTTGCCGACCAGATCTCCGACGGCGTCCTCGACGCGATCATGGCCGAGGATCCGACCGGCCGCGTCGCCTGCGAGACGCTCGTCAACACCGGCATGGCGGTGGTCTCCGGCGAGATCTCGACCGACGTCCACCTCGACATCCCGGAGATCGTCCGCGAGACGATCCGCGAGATCGGCTACGCCGGCGGCGGCCGCTACGGCTACGACTGCGACCACATCTCGGTGCTGGTCTCGCTCGACAAGCAGTCCCCGGACATCGCCCAGGGTGTCGACGTCGCCTACGAGACCCGGGTCGAGGACGCCGACGACGAGCTGCTGATCGCCGGTGCGGGCGACCAGGGCATGATGTTCGGCTACGCCAGCGACGAGACCGAGGCGCTGATGCCGATGCCGATCCACATCGCCCACCGGCTGGCGGAGCGGCTGACCGCGGTCCGCAAGGACGGCACCCTCGGGTATCTCGGCCCCGACGGCAAGACCCAGGTCTCGGTCCGCTACTCGGAAGGCAAGCCGGTCGCGATCGACAAACTGCTGATCTCGACCCAGCACGACGAGGGCGTCGACTCGCTGACCCAGATCAAACCGGACCTCTTCGAGCACGTGGTGCTGCCGGTGCTGGCCGCCGAGGTGCCCGGCAAGTACGACGAGGCCGAGCTCCGCGAGGGCTTCCTGGTCAACCCGACCGGCAAGTTCGTGATCGGCGGCCCGGTCGGCGACGCCGGCCTCACCGGCCGCAAGATCATCGTCGACACCTACGGCGGCATGGCCCGCCAC
>CAYXFL010000054.1:0-19497 GCA_964464285.1 uncultured Conexibacteraceae bacterium | reverse complement strand
TCGTTCCGTGAGGCTTCGGTAGCGGTCACCTTGACTTTCTTCGCCCACAGGGCGAAAAAGGTCAAGCGGAGCGCTTGGTCCTTCGTGAAGCTCCCTCTCCTTGCGTCCAGCCGGGCCAGGAGCCACACCTACCTGCCATAGCGAGGTGTGGGTCCTGGCCCGGCCTCGGACGGCCTCCCACCTCCCACCCCACCCAGAGGTCGCTGATGCGCTTGGCGCTTCAGCGGGTCCGCACGACGCGGAAGCGGTAGGTCGCCGGGGTCCGGTCGACCTTGCCCTCGGCGTTCCGCGCCTTCACCCGCAGCACGTGCTGTCCAACGCCGTAGCTGCGCGAGAAGTTGCGCCCGCAGGGGCGGAAGGCGCCGCGGTCGACCTTGCAGAGGAAGGAGACGCCCGCCTGGCTGGAAGCGAAGCGGAAGGCCAGCCGCACCGAGGCCTTGTGGGTCCGCACCAGCTTCGCCGGGCGCTTCGCGATCGTCGTCTGCGGCGCCGGCGCGGAGACCGGTGGCGGGTCCGGGGCCGGCGGCGCGACAGGCGGCACCGGATCCGGCGGCGGCGGGGGCGACGGCGGGTTTTCGCTGCCCCAGAAGCCCGGCGCGACGAAGACCGGGCCGGCCGGGTTCGGCGGTTTGCAGTTCAGCGGCACGGCCGGCGTGAGTTCTCCGCGCACCGCTTTCAGCGTGGCGAGCGCCGAGATCAGCCCACCGCCGGACGCGCAGGGGCCGAACGTCCCGACCGCCGCCGCGGTGCCGGCGAGCGCCGCGCCGACCTGCGCCGGGCTCGCCGCCGGTTCGGCCTCCAGGGCCAGCGCGGCGATCCCGGCCGCGTGCGGCGCCGCGGCCGAGGTGCCGCAGAAGCGCCATTTGCCGCCCGCGCCTTTGGAGGCGAAGAAGGTCGTGGCGCCGCAGTCGGTGGCCGCGACATCGGGCTTCGAGACCAGTTCCGGGCTCGGCAGCAGCGGCGCCGGCGCGTTTCCTTCGACCGGGCCGAAGAAATGGGTGACCGGGCCGCGCGAGGAGTAGGCCTCGACCGTGGCGCTGTTCCAGTAGGGCACCGCGCCGAGCGTGATCGCCGCCGCGGCCGCCGCGTGGCCGAAGATCGACGGCCCGACCACGTCGCCGCCGCCCGAGCGCGGGTACTCCGTCCCGCTGACCCCGCTGCCGCTCTGCAGCAGAGCGAACTTGACCCGCGGCGAATCGCCGGAGAAGCGGTTGACGACCAGCTGCACGACCCGTTCGGCGGCGGAGCTGTTTTCCCACTGGAGGATCTCGACCGGCCGCTGGGTGGCGAGGTTCTCTTCGACCGCGCCGGCCAGCAGGTTGCCGGCGGCGTCGAGCAGGAAGGCGTCGAGGTCGGTGGCGACCCCGTTCCAGGGCTCGGCCCACTGCAGGTCGACGGTCAGCACTGCGCCCGGTTCGACCCGGATCCCGAAGGTGCGGTCGGTGCGGGCGCCGGGGTCGAAGTCGAGGCAGTGGCTGGTGTTGAGCGCCGGGTGCGCCGCCGCGACCGCCGCCGGGCAGCCACCGGAGTCGCGATAGGCGGGCGCCTCCCAGGAGGCGATCATGTTGCCTTCGGCGTCGAAGAGGTTGTCGTTGCCGGCGGCCGAGAGGTAGGGCACACCGGCTTCGCTGACTTTCGTCGCCGCGACCGCGACCGGGCCTTCCTGGAACATCGGCTCTTCGAAGTAGAAGACGTCGTCGACGACGACGTCGGCCGCCGCGCCTGCGGGGCCGTCGTCGGCCAGCGCTTCGATGTTCGCGGCGAAGGAGAGTTCGCCGTTGAAGGCGCTGGCGAAGGCGAGCCGGGCCTGCGGGGCGACGTCGTGGACGATCTGCAGCATCGCCCGGCCCTCGTCGGAGCCGTTTTCGCCCGGCCCGGATTCGATTTCGTCGAGCACCAGGGTGTCTTCTTCCTGGCCCGGACAGAGGCTGGCCGGCCCGGTCAGGTCTTTCGTTTCGACGTCTTTGGCGGCGTCGGCTGCGAGCGGGCCGCCACTCGCAGCTTCGGTGGCGTCGTCGAAGGAGTCGGAGAGGACGCCGACGGTGACGCCTTCGCCTTCGTAACCGAAGCTCGGCTCTTCGCGCATCGCCTCCACCCCGAGCTGGAAGACGCCCTCGCTGATCACCGAGCCGCCCTGACATACGCCCGGGGCGCGCGTCCCCGGCGCCCGCACCGGCGTCACCGCGGCGACGCCGGGAACCGCGGCCACCGCGTCGAGTGCTCCCGGAGCGACCGCGACGGTGACCGTCTGCAGCGAGCGCGAGGCGGAGACGACGCGGGCGCCGGCCTCCCGCAGCCGCTCGAGGCGGGCGATCGCACCCTGCTCGAAGCGGACGTAGGCGAGCAGGCGGCGGCCCTCGCGGATCAGGCTGCCGGGGCCGCTGACGGGCAGCCCGATTGCCTTCGCCTGGGCAGGCGCGGGGCGCCCGCTGAGCGGCGCCTCCGCGAGCCGGGTCAGGCCCGGCGAGAGCGGCCCTCCCCCCTTCGGCCCGAATCCCGGCGCGGCGCCCGCCGGCGCCGGGCCGGCGGCGGTCAGCCCGAGCAGCGCGGCGCCGGCCGCGAGCGCGGCAAGCCCCCTCCGCGACCAGCGCGATCGGCCTCGGCGAGAAAGATCCATCGGTTCAAGGTATCGGCCGAACGCGCAAGAACCTGGAATCCAACAAAATCGGTACGCAGCCGCGGGCGGTCCTGCTACGGTGCGCCTTGTAAGGGCCGGTTAGGTCCGGCGTAAAGTTTGTGTTTAGCGCTCGCTGTCGTTGCTTTACCAGCATTGTCCGCGTTCGCAGCACATGATGTGGAGGCAATGCATGCCGACTGGAACTGTCAAGTGGTTCAGCGACGACAAGGGCTACGGGTTCATCACGCCCGATGACGGCTCGAAGGACGTCTTCGTGCATCACAGCGCGATCCTGGGCGAGGGCTTCAAGTCCTTGACCGAGGGCGCCAAAGTGAGCTACGAGTCCGAAGAAGGCCCCAAGGGCCCGGCCGCCGCGAGCGTTCAGCAGCAGTAGTAGTCTCGCTCGACGCTTAGGTAGTCCCGAAGCCCGCCGCAAGGCGGGCTTCGTCTTGCCAGGACCCGGCTGGCCCGGGTTCCCTACTCTCCCCCTCCCCCATGAAGACCAGAGACGACCTTCGAAACATCGCGATCATCGCCCACGTCGACCACGGCAAGACCACGCTCGTCGACGCGATGCTGTGGCAGACCGGCACCTTCCGCAAGGGCCAGGACGTCGCCGAGCGGGTGATGGACTCGATGGACCTCGAGCGCGAGAAGGGGATCACGATCCTCGCCAAGAACACCGCGGTCACGCGGGGCGACGTCAAGTTCAACATCGTCGACACCCCGGGTCACGCCGATTTCGGCGGCGAGGTCGAGCGGGCGCTGACGATGGTCGACGGGGTGCTGCTCCTGGTCGACGCCTCCGAGGGCCCCCTGCCCCAGACCCGCTTCGTGCTGCGCAAGGCGCTGGCGGCGAAGCTGCCGGTGATCCTCGTCGTCAACAAGGTCGACAGGCCGGACGCCCGCATCGCCGAGGTAGTCGACGAGGTCTACGAGCTGTTCATCGACCTCGACGCCGACTCCGACCAGATCGAGTTCCCGATCGTCTACACGAACGCGAAAGACGGCTGGGCATCGCTCGAGGAGGGGGTCGAGGGCGAGGACCTCTCCCCCCTGCTCGACCTGATGCTGGAGCACGTGCCGGCCCCGAGCTTCGACCCTGAGGCGCCGCTGCAGGCGCACGTGACCAACCTCGACGCCTCGCCCTACGTCGGGCGACTGGCGATCTGCCGCGTGCACGAGGGCTCGATCCGCTCCGGCCAGCCGATCGCCTGGTGCAAGGCCGACGGCACCGTCGCGCGGGCCAACGTCTCCGAGCTCTACGTGACCGAAGGGCTGGAGCGGGTCGCCGCCAGCGAGGCCGGGCCGGGCGAAATCATCGCCGTCGCCGGGATGGAAGAGGTGACGATCGGCGAGACCCTGGCCGACCCCGAGGACCCGCGCTCGCTGCCGGTGATCGAGGTCGACGAGCCCTCGCTCTCGGTCGTGATCGGGATCAACACCTCGCCGCTGGCCGGCCTCGAGGGCAGCAAACTGACCGCCCGCCAGATCCGCGACCGGCTCGACGCCGAGCTGGTCGGCAACGTCTCGATCCGGGTCAAGGACACCGAGCGGCCCGACGCCTGGGAGGTGCAGGGGCGCGGTGAGCTGCAGCTCGTCGTGCTGGTCGAGATGATGCGCCGCGAGGGCTTCGAGCTGACCGTCGGGCAGCCGCGCGTGGTCACCCGCGAGGTCGAAGGGCAGATCCACGAGCCGGTTGAGCGGCTGGCGATCGACGTCCCCGAGGAGCACGTCGGCGCGGTCACCCAGATGATCGCCGGGCGCAAGGGCCGGCTGGAACAGATGGTCAACCACTCGACCGGGTGGGTGCGCATGGACTACCTGGTTCCCGCCCGCGGCCTGATCGGGTTCCGCACCGAGTTCCTCACCGAGACCCGCGGCACCGGCATCCTCCACCACGTCTTCGACCGCTGGGAGCCCTGGGCGGGCGAGCTGCGCACGCGCGGGACCGGCTCGCTGGTCTCCGACCGCCGCGGCCAGACCGCGAGCTACTCGCTGATGAACCTGCAGGACCGCGGCAAGCTCTTCGTCGGCTCCGGCGAGGAGGTCTACGAGGGCATGATCGTCGGCGAGAACGCCCGCTCCGACGACCTCGACGTGAACCCGACCAAGGCCAAACAGCAGACCAACATGCGCGCCGCCAGCGCCGACGTCCTGGTCCGCCTGGCGCCGCCGGTGCGGCTCAGCCTCGAAGCCTCCCTGGAGTTCCTGCGCGAGGACGAGTGCGTCGAAATCACCCCCGAGTCGGTGCGCCTGCGCAAGCTCGAGCTCGACAAAACCCGCCGCCTCAAGGCTTCGAAGCGCGGCGCCGCCGCGCCCCGCTAAACCGGCCCGCGCTCGGCCAGCAGCGTCCGCAGCCGGGCAAGCACCGCGTCGGGTTCGCGAGCGAACCGCACGTCGGTGACCCGGGTCATCGCGATGCCGTGGACGAGCAGGTCCTCGGCGCGCTCGCGGTCGCGCTCGAACGCCTCGTGGGTACCGTGCGTCCCGTAGGTGTCGAGTTCCACCGCGAAGCGCTGCTCGGGCCAGAAGAGGTCGAGCTCCATCCCGGCGACACTGAAATTGGCTCGCGGCGCCGCGAGGCCGGCCGCGAGCAGCGCCTCGTAGACGCGCAACTCGAATTCCGAGCGCGTGAAGGGCACCGGCTCGTACAGGACAAGGGCGCGCCGCAGCGGCCGGCACCCGCGGTGGCCCCGGTTGCGGTCGAGCACGTCACGCACCGCGACGAGGTCGAAGAGCTCCCGCTCCTCGGAGCGCCTCAGCAGCCTGCGCAGGCGACGTTCCTCCAGCAGTGCCGCCTGGTCGAGGAGCGTACGGGCGACCGAGGTCACCGGGACGTTCTCGCGCTGGGCGCGATCCGCTGCGGTGAGCTTGCTGGCGTGATGCAGGCGAATCGGGGGGCGGCGCGAGCGTGGGCTCGGGCTCGTCACGTGAATCGGACTGGCTGGGTGGGAGTGAGGCCCCAGAGCCACGCAGCGGAGTAGTGGCTCAAGAGCGCCCGCGGTCCGCACGCGAGGACGGCTGCAAGGCACTGGCCCTGGAGTGAAGTATCAGTGTGACCGACCGCGTAGACGCCGCGGTAGAGTCGATGCAGCCGGCCCGTCGCACACGCCCGGGTGATCGCGTCCCGCGAAAAGCCGAGCGGCCCCTCGAGCTGCCGCACAGATACGACCCCGTGCTGCTTCTTCGCCAGCGCAGCAAGGGCGTGCTGTTGAGCTCCCCCCTTCCTGGCCGAGCGATCTCGATCGCTAACGTGCCCGTACGTCTTTCCAGCGATCGAGGTCCCCTCTTGAACGTCTCTTCCCCCGCTGGCGACCCCGCGGCCGCCGCCGATCCCAACGCGCTCGACCGGGCGACGATGGTCACCGCGGCGGTCGTCCTGCTCGGCGCGATCATGTCGATCCTCGACACGACCGTGATCAACGTCGCGATCGACCGCCTGGCGCTCGACTTCAACGCCTCGCTGACCACGATCCAGTGGGTCGTCACCGGCTACACGCTCGCCCTCGCCGCGGTGATCCCGCTGAGCGGCTGGGCCGCTGACCGCTTCGGCACCAAGCGCATCTACGTCTGGTCGCTGGTCCTCTTCACGATCGGCTCGATCCTCTGCGCGGCGGCCTGGAGCGCCGGCTCGCTGATCGCCTTCCGCGTCCTCCAGGGCATCGGCGGCGGAATGATCATGCCGGCGGTGATGACGATCATGACCCAGAAGGCCGGGCCGCACCGGATGGGCCGGGTGATGGGGATCCTCGGCGTGCCGATGCTGATCGCACCGATCGTCGGGCCGATCCTCGGCGGCTGGCTGGTCGACGACGTCTCCTGGCGCTGGATCTTCCTGATCAACGTGCCGATCGGGATCGTCGCCGTGATCCTCGCCCTGATCGTGCTCGAGCGCGACCGGCCGCAGCCCGGCCACCGGCTCGACTGGCTCGGGATGGCGATGCTCTCGCCGGGGCTGACGCTGCTGATCTTCGGCCTCGCCGAGTCCTCCAGCGAGGGCTTCGGGGCAGCCCGGTCGTGGCTGCCGATCGCCACCGGCGCGACGCTGATCGTCACCTTCTTCCGGCACAGCTGGCGCACGGACGAGCCGCTGATCGACATCAAGACCTTCACCCACACGCGCGCCGGCGCCTCGGCGGGGCTGTTCATGCTGTTCGCGATCGGGATGTTCGGGACCCTGCTGCTGGTGCCCCTCTACTACCAGTCGGTGCGCGACGCCTCGGCTCTCGAAGCCGGCCTGCTGCTCGCCCCGCAGGGCCTCGGCGCGATGATCACGATGCCGCTCGCCGGCCGGCTCACCGACCGCTACGGGCCGAGCAAGCTGCCCGTCTGCGGAATCCCGCTGCTCGTGATCGGCCTGGCCCCGTTTGCCTTCGTCGCCGCCGACACGCCCTACGCGCTGCTCTGCTCCTTCACCTTCGTCGCCGGGCTCGGCATGGGGCTGGCGATGATGCCGACGATGACCGCGGCGATGCAGGCGGTGCCGCCGGCGGCGATCGCCCGCACCAGCACGGCGATGAACATCATCCGCCAGTCCGGCGCCTCGATCGGCACCGCAGTGCTCTCGGTCCTGCTCTCCTCGGCGATCACCGCCAAGCTCGCCGGCGGCGCCACCCCGTCGGGCGGCAGCGGCTTCGAGGCCCTGCACGACCTCACGCCCGCCCAGCACGCGGCGATCGCCGAGCCGCTCGCGGAAGCGTTCGCCGAAACCTTCCTCTGGGGCCTGGCGCTGATGGCGCTCGCCTTCGTCCCGGCGCTGTGGATGGCCTTCGGCGGACGCAAGCGGCCGGCGCCATCCGGCCCCCAGCCGATCGCCGAGGAGCAGGCCGCGCACCTCGAGTAAGGCGGCCGGGGACCGCGGGAGTAGGGTGGCGGGATGGCCCGCTGGGGAGTGCTCGCGACTTTGGCTGCCGCCCAGTTCCTGATGGTCCTGGACCAGGCGGTGATGAACGTCGCGATCTCGCAGCTGGTCGAGGACTTCGACACGACGGTGACGACGATCCAGGCGGTGATCGCGCTCTACGCGCTGGTCATGGCGGGGCTGATGATGACCGGCGGCAAGCTCGGCGACCTGTTCGGCCGGCGGCGCGTGTTCGCGATCGGGCTCTGCATCTACGCTGCCGGCTCGGCACTGACCGCGGCCTCGTGGAGCGTGCCCAGCCTCACCTTCGGCTGGTCGGTGCTGGAGGGCATCGGCGCAGCGCTGGTGCTGCCGGCGATGTTCGCGCTGGTCGCCGGGAACTTCCAGGGCCCCGACCGGGCGCTCGCCTACGGCGTGCTCGGCGGGGTGGCCGGCGCCGGGATCGCGGTCGGCCCGATCCTCGGCGGCTGGGCGACCACCGAGCTGAGCTGGCGGGTCGTCTTCGTCGGCGAGGTCGTCGTCGCGCTCGCGATCCTGATCGGCCTGCGGCTGATCAAGGAGCCCGAGCGTGCGGCGGCGCGCCCGCGCATGGACTGGCTCGGCGCGGTGCTCTCGGCGCTCGGCCTCGGCCTGCTCGTCTTCGGCGTGATCCAGGCCAGCAACTGGGGCTGGCTGCAGCCCAAGGACTCGCCGCTCGAGCCGTTCGGCTTCGCGCTGACGCCGTTCGTGGTCGCCGCCGGCGCCCTCGTCCTCGGGCTGTTCAGCGTCTGGGAGCGACGGCGCGAGCGGGTCGGTGCCGAGCCGCTCGTCCATCTCGGCCTGCTCCGCCTCCCCCGCCTGCGCGGCGGCGTCTCGATGCTGCTCGCCCAGAACCTCGTGCTGATGGGGATCTTCTTCACCGTCCCGCTCTTCCTGCAGATCGTGCAGGGACTGGACGCGCTGGAAACCGGCGTGCGCATGCTGCCCGCCTCGGTCGGGCTGTTCGTCGCCGCGCTGGGCGGCTCGGCCCTGGCCAAGCGCTTCCCGGCCAAGCCCCTGGTCCGGGTCGGCCTCGCGATCGTCTTCGTCTCCACCCTGCTGCTGCTCGAGACGGTCGAGGCGCAGCTCGACAACGCCTCCTTCCTGGTCGCGATGGGGGTGCTCGGCGTGGGCATGGGCCTGGTCGTCTCCCAGCTCGGCAACGTCGTCCAGTCCGCGGTCGGCGACCGCGACCGCAGCGAGGCCGGCGGCCTGCAGACCACGGCCCAGCAGCTCGGCTCCTCGCTGGGCACGGCGCTGCTCGGAGCGATCGTGATCACCGGCCTGATCGCCGCCTTCACCAACAACATCGGCGACAACCCGAAGATCGACGACGCGGTCGAACGCCAGGTGCAGGTGCAGCTCAGCGCCGGCGCCAGCTTCGTCGCGGCCGATCAGGTCGAAGCGACCGCGCGACAGGTCGGACTCAACCCGGCCACGACCGAGGAGCTCGTCTCCGACTACGAAGACGCCCAGCTGACCGCGCTGAAGACCGCCTTCCTGTTCGCGGGGCTGCTCGTGCTCGCCTCGTTCTTCGCCACCCGCAACCTGCCGAGCCGGCGCTTCGACCAGCTCCAGGGCGAGGCGGAGCGGGCGCCCCCGGCGAGCTCCTGAGCCTCAGGCGTCGAGGGCTTCGACGCGGCCGCTGGAGATCGCGGCAAGCAGCGACTCGTGGTCGCGCTCGTTCTGGTCGGAGTAGGCCTCGGCGAAGCTGGCGATCGCGCGGTCGAAGCCGTCGCCGCCGCCGAGGTAGGCGGCGATCGCGACGCGGTCGCCGGAACGGGCGTGGGCGCGGGCCAGGGTCCAGCCGCAGATACGGGAGTAGACGTCGAAGCCGCGCGGGGTGAGGCGCTCGATCTCGGCCGAGCGCTTCCAGTCCCAGAGCTGGCGCACGTAGAAGTGCCGCTCGGCGCCGTCGAGGCCGACCGCGGGGCACCAGCCGAGGAAGATGTCACTGGCCGCCTGCATCAGCCGCTGGCCCTCGACCACGCGGCGGCCGTGGCTGCGGTAGCGGCTGGCGCCGACGTAGGGCTCCATCACTGAGGCCTGCGCCTCCTTCGCCTGCAGGAAGAGCGGGTCGGCGTCGTCCTCGCCGGTCAGCAGCACGACCCAGGCACGGGTGCCGACGCTGCCGACCCCGACCACCTTGCGGGCGATCTGGCGGAAGCGGTAGCGGTCCAGCAGAAACTGACGGTCGGCCGGCAGGGTCTCGCGGTAGGCGGCCAGCACACCGGCGAGCAGCTCCTCGAAGTCGCGCCCGTCGCCGGCCGGCAGTAGCTCCTCGCCGGGCACGAGGATCGGTGGTTCGCTGCGGAAGCGGATCTCGCCGTCGACGGTCTCGGTCAGCTTGGTGAGCGCCCGCAGGCTGTCCTTGGCGCGGGCCTTGGCGGCGCCGCGGCGCACCCGCTCGACGTCCTTAGGGTCCTCGAGCTCGACCTCGTCCAGCGCCTGTTCGAGGTCGAGGCGGGCGTACCAGACCTCGAGGTTGCGCATCGCCGCGAACTCGCGCATCGCCTCGCGGTAGGAGCGCGCCGCGCAGAGCACCAGCTCCGCCCGCTGCTTGCGCTTCCAGCCGTGTTCGCGGGCGGCGACGGCGATGCTGGCGGCGAGCCGCTTCAGGTCCCACTCCCACGGCCCCGGCAGCGACTCGTCGAAGTCGTTGAGGTCGAAGACGAGCCGCCGGTCCGGCGCCGCGAAGGCGCCGAAGTTGGAGAGGTGGGCGTCGCCGCAGGCCTGCACCCGCAGGCCCGAGTCGGGCGTGCGCGCGAGGTCGGCGGACATCACCGCGGCGGCGCCGCGGTAGAAGGCGAAGGGCGAGACGGCCATCCGCCCGTAGCGGATCGGGACCAGCTCGGGGACCCGCGAGGCGGCCTGCTCCTCGAGGATCGAGATCGGGTCCGGCCGCTCGGCGGCCGGGGCCCACTCGGCGTGGGCCGAGCGGGGCGCCGCCGAGCGCGCCGCCTTTCCTCGGGCGGCGCGCTCGGAGACGGTCATGCTCAGACCGTAGCGGCGGCCTGCTCGGATTGCGAATCGCGGGCGGCGTCGGCGGCCTTCGCCTCGGCCTCCGGGGTCCGCTCGCCGGCCGGACGCGGGAGCAGCACTTCTTTGGCGATCACCAGGCGCTGGATCTGGCTGGTGCCCTCGTAGAGCTGCAGGATCTTCGCGTCGCGCATCAGTTTCTCGACCGGGTACTCCTTGATGAACCCGTAGCCGCCGTAGACCTGCACGGCGTCGACCGTGTTCTCCATCGCCGAGTCGGCGGCGAGACGCTTGGCCATCGAGGAGATCTTGCTGTTGCGCAGGCCCTGGTCGAGCATCACGGCGCTGTTCCAGACCAGCAGGCGCGAGGCCTCGACCTTGGTCGCCATGTCGGCGATCATGAACTGGATCGCCTGGTGCATCGCGATCGGGACGCCGAACTGGACCCGTTCTTTCGAGTACTCCGCGGCGAACTCGAGGGCGGCGCGGGCGACACCGACGGCCATCGCCGAGACGCCGGGACGGGTCCGGTCGAGGGTCATCATCGCCAGTTTGAACCCCTTGTTTTCCTCGGCGAGGAGGTTCTCGGCGGGGACCTCGACGTCGTTGAACGAGATGGTCGCGGTGTTGGAGGCCCGCTGACCCATCTTGTCCTCCTTCTTGTCGACGGTCACTCCGGGGGAGTTGGCGTCGACGACGAAGGCGCTGATGCCCTGGTGGCCCGAGTCCGGGTCGGTCTTCGCGTAGACCGTGAACCAGTCGGCGTAGGTGCCGTTGGTGATGAAGCACTTGGAGCCGTTGAGGACGTACTTGTCGCCCTGCTTGACGGCGCGCGTCTTCATCCCGCTCACGTCGGAGCCGGCGTCCGGCTCGGTGAGGCAGAACGAGGCCAGCTTCGGGGCTTCGCAGAGCATCCCCAGGTACTTCTTCTTGGTCTCCTCGGAACCGCCGAGGGTGACCGGGGCCGAGGCGAGGCCGTTGGCCATCAGCGAGGTGCCGATGCCGGAGCAGCCCCAACCCACCTCCTCCTCGATCAGGCAGCCGGAGAGGTAATCGAGGCCGGGGCCGCCGTAGGCCTCGGGGACGTGGGTATTCATCAACCCGACCTCCCAGGCCTTGTTGATCACGTCCTGCGGCCAGGTGCCGTCCACGTCGTACTCCCAGGCGACCGGGCGCATGTCTTTCTCGGCGAAGCTGTGGGCCAGCTCGCGCAGGTCCTTCTGCTCGTCGGTCAGGGTGAAGTCAACCACCGTCGGAGCTCCTTCTGGTCGGTCTTTAAGTCCGTTTCTGGACGCCACTCAGGTGCTGGCGTCTCCCTTGATTGACTGGTCAGTCAACCAGGGGGAAAGGTTAGCGGATGCAACCCCTCCTTTGGGGGATCTAAGCTTTGCATCATGAACGCCCTAGTAGTCGCCTCCGCGTCCTCCAAAGGCCTCGTCCTGATCCTGCTCGCGCTTGTCATCGGACCGCTGCTCGGCTTGCTGCTGCGCATGGTCAACGGCAACGGCTGGGAGCGGATCGGCAAGGGGCCGCTGGCGATCGAGGAACGACGGCCGGAAAAGGAGGACTCCGATCCGGCGATCGTCCAGGCCGAAGTTCGCCAGCTGGAAAATCTCGTAGGATCGGGGCGTGAGCCCCGCCCCTGACGAGAACCTCTACGAGGTCGAGGAGCTGCTGGTCCAGCCGGGGACCTACTTCAACCCCCAGACCGAGGTCGTCGTCGTGGTCGACGACTCCGCCTCGATCGACCAGGAGGTCTTCAACATGGAGGCCTACGAGGGCGCCGACTGGGTGCGGCTCTCCGAAGAGACGCCGATCGACGAGGACGGCCGCGACCGCATCCTCGAGACCTTCCAGACCCGCTACCACCCCGGCTCGACCGGATCCGTCTCCGAGACCGCGCTCGAACAGGGCGACGACGAGCTCGACGAGGACGAGGACGGCCAGGACCCCGGCCGCGAGGACTGAGTTGGCGCTCGCAGAGGGCGACCGCGCCCCCGCCTTCACCCTGCCGGACCAGAACGGCGACAAGGTCAAGCTCTCCGACTTCAAGGGCGAGACCGTCGTCCTCTACTTCTACCCGCGCGCCGACACCCCGGGCTGCACCACCCAGGCCTGCGGCATCCGCGACCGCTCCGACGAGTACGCGGCGGCCGGCGCCAAGGTGATCGGGGTCTCCCCGGACGAGCCGGAGAAGATCAAGAAATTCGACGACAAGCACGGGCTCGGCTTCACCCTGCTCGGCGACGTCGACCACAAGGTCGCCGAGAAGTACGGCGCCTGGGGCGAGAAGTCGATGTACGGCCGCAAGTACATGGGCATGCTGCGCTCCACCTTCATCATCGACCCGAAGGGCAAAATCGCCCGGGTCTTCCCCAAGGTCCAGCCGAAGAAGCACGACGCGCTCGTGCTCAAGGCCCTGGCCGAGCTGAACGCTTAGCCGATCAGGATCACGGTGATGAGGAACGCGCCGTAGAGGCTGAACCAGCCGATCACGGCGGGAAGCTTGAACTGGCCGGAGCGGTGCAGGCTCTCGTAGGCGAGCAGGCCGCCGACGACGCCGAGGCCGATCGAGAGGAAGCCGGTGAAGCTGAGTTCCCAGTCGGTGAAGAGGAGGCCGATCCCGACCGGGATCGTCGACTGGAAGACCATCGCGCCGCTGATGTTGCCGAGCGCCAGCGCGTCCTTGTTCTCGCGCACCCAGAAGAAGCTGTTCACCTTCTCGGGAAGCTCGGTCGCCAGCGGCGCCAGGATCAGGGCGAGGACCAGCGCCTCGACCCCGAGGTGCTCGGCGATCTTGAGCAGCTCCTCGACGAACAGGTGGGCACCGCCGACCATCGCCAGCAGGCCGCCCAGCATCTGCAGGATGCAGAGGCCGAGCGCCGGATCGCCGCGCCGCTCCTCGCGGCGGTCGAAGATCAGCGGGTTGAGCGTCTCCTCCTCCTGCACATCGCCGCTGGAGCGCAGGGTGCGCGCCACGTAGACGACGTAAGCCGCGAGGAAGACGAACCCGAAGGCGATCCGGACCCCCTCGGGCGGGCCCCAGGCAAGCGCCCCGGCGAGGGCGAAGAAGGCGAGGAAGAAGAGCAGGTCGCGCTCCAGCGTCGGCCCGTGCGCGTCGAGGTGCAGGCGGGTCCTGCGGCGGTCCCGGTAGAGGTAGGCGAAGAGCCCGACCAGTCCCATCGCCAGCGTCCCGAGCAGGAACGGGGCGCCGACGATCGCGCCGATCGCGACGTCTTCGGAGCCCTCGGTCGCGGTGATCAGGGCGACGATCGCGATCAGCGTCTCCGGCATCGCGGTGCCGACCGCGGCGAGGATGCTGCCGACCGCACCCTCCCCCAGGTTCAGCTTGTGACCGATCCACTCGACCGCGTTGGTGAACATCAACGCGCCCGCGAGGACGACGGCGAAGCTGATCAGGAGGAGGACGTATTCCACGCCGGCAGGCTATTGGACCGCCGCGGCGCCAAGCGCCGCGGCGGGTGAAGCTCAGCGCGCTACTCGATCAGCTGCGTGCATTTCTGCAGGTCAGCGGGCGTTTTCGCTTCGCTGAGGCATTCCAGGTACTCGGTCGATTCGGCCGCGTTCGGCACTTCTTCCGGCTGGACTTCGACTTCGCCGCCGCCGGAGCCCTGGTCGTTGCCGCCGCTACCGCCCGAGCTGCCGCCCAGCGAGCCGCCGCCGAGTTCTTCGAGCAGGCCGCCGATGCCGCCGCCGCTGCTGGCTTCCAGCAGGGCCAGCGGGTCGACGTCGAGCTGTTTGAACAGCCCTTCGAGCGGTTTCGCGTTATCGGGCGCCTCGATCGTCTGCTTCTCGTTGACGCCGCTGAGGGTCAGCTCGTAGTCGATCTGGACCGATTCGCCCTTCGCGTCTTTCGGTTCGATCGTGATTTCGGCGACCGCTTTGCGGATGATGTTGTCGTCGCCGACGTAGACCTCGACGTGCGCCTCTTTGAGCGCTTTCGAGACTTCGCCGCGGGCTGCTTCGAGCTCGTCGAGCGGCAGCGGGCCGGCGGCCTCGAGCTGGGAGCTGCACTCCGGATCCTTGGTCAGGGCGATGATCGCGTCGACCGCCCCTTCCGGGTTGAGGTCGCCGCTGACTTTGGTCGTCTCGGTCCCGTCGACGTCGGCGCTGCCGCCGTTTTCGAGGTTGTCGAGGACCGAGTTGAGGTCGATCGAGGAGATCGCCTCCTGGCAGGCGGTCGGCGACGCCGCGGCGCCTTCGCCGCCTTCGGAGAGGCCCTGTTCGAAGCCGGACTTGACGAAGCCGAAGGTGGTCGGGTCGACTTCGTACTCGGTCCCGTCGTAGCGGATGAAGGCGCGGTCGGAGAGCAGGGTGAGGCCGCCGTCGAAGTCGATCGTCTCGCCGCCGAGGTCACCGTCGGCGCTGACGTCGAGGCCGAGTTCGGGCAGCATTTCGCTGCCGCGGCTCTGGAACGGGCCGGAGAGCTCGAGTTTCACCTCGCCGGCGTCTTCGCCTTTCGAGACGATTCCCAGCGAGAGGTCGACGGTGCCGCTTTTCACGCCTTCCAGCGTGGCGTTCTCGATCACGCTCTGCGGATCCTCATCACCACCGTCGCTGCTGCTGCCACAGGCACTCAGCACCCCTGCCAGGGCGAGGACGGTCACAAGCACTGCGAAGAGGCGAAGACGGCTCAAGAGATACAGCTCCTCTGCTCGGAGAACGATGGAGAGGGGATCGTAGCCTCAGCCGCCCTCGCCCGTCCGCGATTCCTCGATCGGCGGCGGACGATCGTCTGAGGTGAGGTTGGCGGCGAGCGGGAAGAGCAGGGCGCCGAGGAAGATCAGCACGACGCCCGAGATCACCAGCCACTTGGCCTTGAACAGGTGGCCGCAGATGCCGATCGCGAAGCCGGCCAGCATCATCGCGATGTAGGGGCCGGGCCGGGTCGGGAGCAGGTCGGCGATGGGCAGCACGAGGTCGGGCACGAGCGCCTGATTATCATCGCCCCGATGGAGAACCGCTCAGTGCAAGAGGTCAAGGACGCGCTCGCCGAGGTCGGCTACCTCGCCGACGAGCCGGCGGCGCTGGTCACCTACCTGGCCCAGGAGCTGGGCAAGCCGGTCCTGGTCGAGGGGCCCGCGGGGGTCGGCAAGACCGAGCTGGCGAAGGCGATCTCCCGCGCCACCGGGCGCGAGCTGGTGCGCCTGCAGTGCTACGAGGGGCTCGACGAGGCGAAGGCGATGTACGAGTGGAACTACCGCAAGCAGCTGCTGCGGATCCAGGCCGGCGGCGCCCAAGGTGGCTGGGACGAGGTTCAAGACGACATCTTCGGCACCGAGTTCCTGCTCACGCGGCCGCTGATGAAGGCGATCGCCAGCCCCGAGCCGGTGGTCCTCTTGATCGACGAGATCGACAAGACCGACCAGGAGTTCGAGGCGATGCTGCTCGAGCTGCTCTCCGACTTCCAGATCACGATCCCCGAGCTCGGCCAGGTCTCGGCGACCTCGATGCCGATCGTCGTGCTCACCTCGAACGACTCGCGCGAGCTGACCGAGGCGCTGAAGCGCCGCTGCCTCTACCTCTGGCTCGACTACCCGGGCCTCGAGCGGGAGATGGAGATCGTCCGCCTGCACGCGCCCGAGCTCGACGAGACCCTGGCCCGGCGCCTGGTCGAGGTGGTCGAGATGGTCCGCGACCTCGACCTCAAGAAGCCGCCCTCGATCGCCGAGTCGATCGACTGGGCGCGCACGCTGCTGCTGGTCGGGGCCGAGGACATCGACCGGGAGACCTTCAACCGCTCGCTCTCGATCATCGTCAAGCACCGCACCGACATCGACCTGGTCGCGGAGCGGGTGGGGATGAAACTTGGCGAGTCCGTACGGCCCCAAAGCTGATCCCGGCCCGGCCGGGATCGCCGCGAAGCTGCTCGGCTTCAGCGAAGAGCTGCGCGGCGAGGGGGTCGCGGTCGGGACCTCGGAGATCCTCGACGCGTTCGCGGCCCTGGAGCGGGTGCCGTGGACCTCACAGGCGGACTTCCGCGAGGCGCTGGCGGCGACGATCGCCAAGTCGCAGGAGGACCGGCGGGTCTTCGAGCTGATCTTCGACCGCTACTTCTTCCGCGCCGCGGAGGCCGAGGCGGTGGCGCGCGAAGTCACCGAGCGGGGCGAGGGCGAGCCCGGCGGCGGCAGCGAACGGCTCGACATGGACGAGCTGCGCGAGCAGATCCGCGAGGCGGTGCTGGACGGCGACGAGGACGCGATGCGCGACCTGGCGCGGCTGGCGATCGCCGCCTTCGGCCGCGGTGAGGGCTCGGGCGTGGTCGGCGTCGACGTGCAGCGGATCCGCCGCACCCTCGGGCTGACCGCCGGCACCCAGCCGCCCGACGCCAGCGGCGAGGAGCCGCCGCCGATCTCCCGCGACCAGCTCAACCGCTTCGAGCGCCACCTGCGGCGCGAGCTCGAGCGCGACCTGATCGAGCGCACCGAGACCCTGCCTCCCTCGCGGCCGCTGGCCGAGCTCGACCGCTCGCTGCCGACCAGCCCGACCCAGGACCTGGCCGCGGTGCACCGCGCGGTCGGCCAGATGAAGCGGCGGCTGGCGACGCTCGGCCAGGAGCAGCGCGGGCGCAAACAGGCCGGGCACGTGGACGTACGGCGGACGATGCGCGCCTCGCTGGAGACCGGCGGCGTGCCGCTGCGGCTCAAATACAAGCCGAAGCGGCCGCGGCGGCCGGAGATCTACGTGCTCTGCGACGTCTCCACCTCGGTCACCTCGGCCAGCGTCTTCTTCCTCTCGGTCCTGCACGCCCTGCACGACTCGTTCCGCAAACTGCGCAGCTTCGTCTTCATCGAGCGGATCTCGGAGGTGACCGACGTCTTCGAGCACGAGCGCGACTTCGCCGTCGTCGCCCAGAAGATCTCCAGCGAGGGCGGCGTCGCCGACATCTCCGGCTACACCGACTACGGCCGCGTCTGGCTCGAGTTCCTGACCGAGATCTCCGACGAGCTCGACCCGCGCTCGACCGTGATCGTGCTCGGCGACGCGCGCACCAACGGGCGCGAGCCGCACGCCGAGGTCTTCGCCCAGATCAGCGAGCGCGCCGGCCGCCTCTTCTGGCTCAACCCGGAGCCGAAGCTCTACTGGAACTACGGCGACTCGGTGATGGCCGCCTACGAGCGCTACTGCGACGGCGCCTTCGAGTGCTGGACCACCAAGCATCTGGAGAACTTCGTCAACGTGGTCGCCGGCGGCGTGCCGGCGGCGGAGTAGCTCAGGCCGAGGGCGCGGCGACGATCCGCACCGGGTCGTCGGGGGAGATCTGCCACTGCTCGTTGATCGCGGCGCCGGGGGGCGGCTCGACCGGGCCGTCGAGCAGCGGGTCCTCGGTCTCCCGCATCCAGGCGTCGAGGCGCTCGCGCAGCTCCGCCAGCGGCTCCGCGCAATCCGGGTCGGCGGCCAGGTTCTGGCCCTCGCCGGGATCGAGCACGAGGTCGTAGAGCTGCTCCTCGGGCACCGTGCGCTCGCCCCAGCCGGCGGCCACCCAGAGGTCCTTGCTGGCGCTGTCGTCGCAGTTGGCGAGAACCGGGTGCGGGTAGTCGTCGAAGCGGCGGATGTACTTCCAGCGCTCGGTGCGGACGGCGCGGTGGGGCTGGTAGGCGGCGTGGAAGGTGGTCTCGGCGAAGATCGCCTCGTGCAGGCGCTCGACCTCGCCGTGGACCAGCGGCAGCAGCGAGGAGCCCTGCAGCCAGTCCGGCGGCTCGACCCCGGCCAGCGCGCAGAGGGTCGGGTAGACGTCGAGGTGGCTGACCGGTGCGTCGACGACCTTGCCGCCGCTGAAGCCGTCGGGCCCGCGGACGATCATCATCACCCCGATCCCGCGGTCGAACAGGGTCGCCTTCGAGTTGGGAAAGGCGACGCCGTGGTCGGTGGTGCAGATGACCAGCGTGTTCTCGACCAGGCCGAAGTCGTGCAGGGCGTGCAGCACCGCCCCCACCCCCTGGTCGAGCGAGCGGGCGCTGGCCTTGAAGGCGGCGACGTCGCGGCGGGTCGCGGTCACGTCCGGGAGGTTCCCCGGCGGCAGCGAGTAGAGCGTGTCGCGGACCGAGGTCGGGGCGAAGAAGTCGCGGTGGGTCTCGAAGAACCCGACCGACATGAACCACGGCTCCGGCCCGGCCTCGCGCAGGTGCTCGATCGTCCGCGGGGCGATCTCCTCGGCGTGGTTGGAGTCGACGTCGACGACCTCGTCGTAGCCGATCACCCCGGGGTCGACCGAGATGTGCTGCTCGCCGATCAGGGTCGAGCGGTAGCCGCCGCGGCGCAGCGCGTGGACCCAGTGCTGGCCGTAGTCCTCGAGCCGCCAGCCGCGGTGGGCGAGCCCGAGCATCCCGTTGTTGTGGCAGTAGAGCCCGGTCAGCAGGCTGGCCCGGCTGCCGGAGCAGGTCGGCGCCGCGCAGAAGGCCTCACGGAACAGCACCCCCTGGTCGGCGAGCATCTGGATGTTCGGGGTCGGCACCTGGAACCCGTAGGGCTGCACGAACCGCCCGGTGTCGTGGGAGTGGATGTAGAGGATGTTCGGCCGAGAGGTCAAGTTCTGCGTTTACCCGCGGTCGGGGTCGGGGAACTCAGGGTAGCGAGAGAGGACTTTTATCGTGTTTGTTGATTAACTAACTCGTCAATGCCCGACCGCTCCTACCTCGTCTGCGCGACCCCGCGCAGCGGCAGCACCCTCGTCTGCCACGCGCTCGCCGAAACCGGCGTCGCCGGCAGGCCCGAGGAGTACTTCGAGGCGCTCCGCCACTCCGGCCGCCCGCGCCGCCCCGAGGAGTACTTCCTCGGCGTCGACGACCAGTCGATCCGCGACCACCTCGGCGAGCGCGCGATCGGCTCCGAGCAGCCGCCCCGCTCGCCGCTCTGGAGCCGCGCCGCCTACGACCGCTACCTGCAGTGGGCGTTCGAGGCCGGGACGACGCCGAACGGCATCTTCGGGGCGAAGTTGATGTGGGGCTACTTCGGCGAGTTCGTCAGCCTGCTGCGCAACGTCCCCGCCTACCGCGAC
>CAYXFL010000053.1:0-19520 GCA_964464285.1 uncultured Conexibacteraceae bacterium | reverse complement strand
GGCGAGCTGAAGACGAAGCCGACCCAGCACTCGATCAACGAGCTGCGCCGGATCGGGATCCAGCCGCACGCGCTGGTCTGCCGCTCCGAAGGGCGTCTCGACCGCGAGATCCGCGAGAAGATCGCGCTCTTCGCCAGCCTGCCCGTGGAAGCGGTGATCTCCGCCCACGACGTCGACAACATCTACAAGGTGCCGCTGGTCTTCCGCGCCGAGGGCGTCGACGACCTGGTGCTCGACCACTTCCGCATGGAGGCCCCCTCGCCGGACCTCGCCGACTGGGAGGCGATGGTGCGCCGCGCCGACGCCGCCAGCGGCAAGGTGCGGATCGCGGTGGTCGGCAAGTACGTGCAGCTCGCCGACGCCTACAAGTCGGTGATCGAGGCGATCGAGCACGGCGGCATCCACCACGGGGTGGAGACCGAGATCGAGCTGGTCGACTCCGAGAACTTCGACCCCGAGCGGCTCGAGGGCATGGACGGGATCCTGATTCCCGGCGGCTTCGGCGAGCGCGGCATCGAGGGCAAGGTGCAGGCGGCGCGGATCGCCCGCGAACGCGCGATCCCCTACTTCGGGATCTGCCTCGGGATGCAGATCGCGGTGGTCGAGTTCGCCCGCTCCGTGGTCGGGCTCGAGGGCGCCAACTCGGCCGAGTTCGACCCCGAGACGCCGTACCCCGTGGTCGACCTGCTGCCCGAGCAGAAGGAAGTCTCCGACATGGGCGGCACGATGCGGCTCGGCGCCGACCCGGTGAAACTGCACGAGGGCACGAAGGCGCGGGAGATCTTCGGCGAGGCCGTGATCTACAAGCGCCACCGCCACCGCTACGAGGTCAACAACCAGCTGCGCCGCCGGCTCGAAGACGAGGGCCTGGTCTGCGGCGGCACCTCGCCCGACGAGCGCCTGGTCGAGATGGTCGAGCTGCCCGACCACCCGTTCTTCGTCGCCTCCCAGTACCACCCCGAGTTCAACTCGCGGCCGAACCGGCCCGAGCCGCTGTTCCGCGAGTTCGTCGGCGCGGCGGCCAGGCATGCGGGTACACGTCCCGCTCCCGAGGCCGGCGAGCAGGACGTTGTCGAGGACGCGGCCGAGAGCGACGTCGGCGTCCGTCGCTCCGCC
This sequence comes from uncultured Conexibacteraceae bacterium, assembly GCA_964464285.1. Lineage (GTDB taxonomy): Bacteria > Actinomycetota > Thermoleophilia > Solirubrobacterales > 70-9 > VAYN01. Next base: position 18,404 of record CAYXFL010000053.1, on the reverse strand, counting down.
TGAGCGAAGCTGAGTAGCCTTCCGCCGATGGAGGGGACTCAGAGGCTTTTCGAGACGTTCATCAGGCTCTGCGAGATCCGCAGCCCGACCGGCGAGGAGCGCGAGATCGCCGACACACTGGCGGCCGAACTGCGGGCGCTCGGGCTCGAGGTCGAAGAGGACGACGCGGCCGGGCCGGCGGAAGCGGGCGCCGGCAACCTGCTCGCGCGACTGCCGGGGGAACGCGACGAGTGGGTGATGTTCTGCGCCCACATCGACACGGTGCCGCACCGGGGCCGGGTCGAGGTGATCGACGACGGTGGCGTCTTCCGCAGTCGCGGCGAGACGATCCTCGGCGCCGACAACAAGGCCGCGGTGGCGGTCTTCATGGAGCTGGTCGCGCGGGCCAGCGAACGTCCCTCGCCGGTCGGGATCGAGCTGCTGCTGACCGTGGCCGAGGAGCAGGGCCTGCGCGGAGCGAAGGCGTTCGACGTGGCGAAGCTGCGCTCCCCGGCCGGATTCGTGCTCGACCACGCCGGGCCGGTCGGCGAGGTGATCGTCCAGACCCCGACCCAGCAGAAGATCCGCGCCGACTTCGCCGGGGTCGAGGCGCACGCCGGGATCGCCCCCGAGCACGGCAGCAGCGCGATCGCCGCCGCCGCGGCGGCGATCTCCCGGATGGAGCTGGGCCGCCTCGACGCGGGCACGACCGCCAACGTCGGCCTGATCTCCGGCGGCACCTCCGGCAACGTCGTGCCTGGCCACTGCGGGATCCACGCCGAGACCCGCAGCCTCGATCCCGAACGGGCCGCCGAGGTCGCCGGGAAGATCTCCGACGCCTGCGCCTGGGGCGCCAGCGAGCACGGCTGCGACGCCGACGTGCGGATCGAAGAGCTGTTCCGCGGCTACGAGCTGCCGCGGGACTCGCCGGCCCTGGCGCTCGCCGAGGCCGGCCTGCGCGGCGCCGGCCTGGAGCCGGCCCGGGTCGCGATCGGCGGCGGCAGCGACGTCAACGCCTTCCGCCGCGCCGGCCACGACTCGGTCCTGCTCTCCAACGGCACCGACAAGGTCCACACCGAAGACGAGCTCGTGCCGGCGGCCAACCTGGTGAAGATGCTCGAGGTCTGCGAGGGGATCGTCGCCGCGGCTGCAGCGGGCGGGCCTGCCGCGCCCGACGGGGCCGCGAGCGAGGCGTGAGCGGCCGGCTCGACCTGCGCCGCGGCGTCGTCGTCAGCGCCGCGCCGCTCGAGGTCGAGATCGAGGGGGATCGCCGGTCCGCCTGGGCCGACGCCGTCCTGCTCGGCGAGATGCGCGAGGGCGACGAGGTCGTCGTCAACGTCGCCGCGGTCGAGCTCGGCCTCGGCTCGGGCGGCTTCGACGTCGTGCACGTCAACCTGACCCGCGGGCTGGATGGCGCCGAGCGGGGCGCCGAGCACGTGATCAAGCTCAACTACACCTCGCTCCAGCACCCGGTCGAGCCGGTCGAGGGCGTTCCGGTGGGAGAAATGGACGCTATGCGTCCAAAACTCACACCGGAAGCGGGAGACGAGGAGAGCGGCGGCCTTTTAAGCCGCGCGTTACCGGTGCTGGTCCTGCCGCTGCACGGACACCTGGCGCCGGCGACCTGGGCGGCGGCCGAGGCGCAGCCGGGGATCCGGGTCGGCTACGTGCAGACCGGGGGAGGGGCGCTGCCGGGGTCCCTCTCCCGCGATGTGGCGACGCTGCGCGAGCGCGGCCTGCTCTGCGGTCACATCGCCGCGGCTCCGGCCTACGGCGCCGAGCACGACGCGCTCAGCACGGTCGGCGCGCTCGACGCCGCCCGCCGCCTCGGCTGGGACGCCGCGATCGTCGGCCCCGGCCCGGGGATCATCGGCTCCGACACCGAGTACGGCCACGGCGGCATGGCCGCCCTCGACAGCGCCCACGCCGCCCTGTCGCTCGGCCTCCCAGCCCTGCTCTCACCCCGCCTCTCCAGCTCCGATCCCCGCGAGCGCCACCGGGGCTTGAGTCACCACACCCGCACCGTCCTCCAGCTGCTTCTGGGTGGCGTCGCGGTGGCCGCGCCGGCTGGCTTCGACGACGTGCGCCCCGAACTCACGGACGCCGCGGGTACTCGCCACGAGCTCCGCGAAGCCGACGCGGACCTGACCGCCTACGACGCCGCTGGCCTGCCCACCACCACCATGGGCCGCTCGCTTGGCGACGACCCGCTGTTCTTCGCCGCCCCGCTTGCAGCGGGCCGCCTGCTCGCGGCCTAGACGCGCATGGTCCCTTGCGGGCCAAGGGTTGTTACGCCGGGGGCCGAACACGGCGCCATGGCGATTGCGGTCAAACCCCTGGCGCCCGCGCAGCCGGCCGCGCCTGACGCCGACGCGCGGTTCGAGTCGCTGGTCCTCGACTTCCTCTCCTACCTGGAGCTGGAGCGGGGGCTCTCGCGCAACACGCTGAACGCCTACCGCACCGATCTTCTGCAGTACGGGGAATACCTGTCCGCGCACAAGCTCGACGCGCTCGCCGCCCGCCCGGCCGAGGTCGCCGAGTTCCTTGCCGAGCTGGCGACGGGCGAGGGCGAGCGGGCCGCCTGCTCGTCGGCGACGATCCACCGCAAGGCCGCCTGCCTGCGCTCCTTCTACAAACACCTGCGTCGCGACGAGCTGATCGGCGACGACCCGACCACGGCGCTGAGCGCGCCGCGGCGGGCGAAGAAGCTGCCGCACGTCCTCAACTACGCGGAGGTGCAGAAGCTGCTGGCCGCGCCGCAGGGCTCGGAGCCGACGGCGCTGCGTGACCGGGCGCTGCTCGAGGTGATGTACGCCTGCGGGCTGCGGGCCTCCGAGACGGTCGGGCTGGAGCTGAGCGACGTCGACACGCACGAGGGCTTCCTGCGCGCCCGCGGCAAGGGCTCGAAGGAACGGCTGGTGCCGCTCGGCCGCCAGGCGATCGCCGCGATCAACGGCTACCTGCGCGGCGGCCGTCCGCAGCTCGTCGGCGAGCGCCACGAGGTGAAGCTGTTCGTCAACTTCCGCGGCGGGCCGCTGACCCGCCAGGGCCTCTACAAGATCGTTCAGCGGCACGCGCGAGACGCCGGCCTCGCGGGCAAGATGAGCCCGCACACGCTGCGCCACAGCTTCGCCACCCACCTGCTCGCCGGCGGCTGCGACCTGCGCGCCGTGCAGGAGATGCTCGGCCACGCCGACATCTCGACCACCCAGATGTACACCCACCTCTCAGGCGAGCGCCTCAAGCAGGTCTACTTCGACGCCCACCCCCGCGCCAGCGTCGACTAAGTCCCCCGCCGCCGGGGGTGCCTGAGCTAACGGGTCCATAACGACCCCTTAGCTCAGGCACGTCGTGTAGAACTGCGGCGTGCCCGAGCTACCCGAGGTGGAGACCGTCGCGCGGCAGCTCGAGCCGGAGCTGGAAGGGCGGCGGATCGAGGAGCTCGAGGTGCTCGACGCGCGCTGGTCGCGCCCGGTGCCGCCGGAGCGGCTCGGGGCGGAGGTGTCCGGGAGCACGATCGAGGCGCTCGGGCGGCGCGGCAAGTACCTGCTGCTGGGGCTGGACGACGAGCGCACCCTGGTCATGCACCTGCGGATGACCGGCAACCTGGTCCTGGTCGAGGGCGAGGACGTGCTCGATCCCTCCGAGGGCCGCCGGCTCTACGAGGGCGAGCGCTCGACCTCGGCGCGCCACCTGCGCGCCCGCTTCCTGCTCGACGACGGCCGCGAGGTCTGGTTCACCGACCCGCGCCGTTTCGGCGAGGCCTTCCTGCTCCCGAACGCGGAGCTGGAGGGGCGCTTCGCCGGCCGGGTCGGGGTCGAGCCGCTCTCCGGCGAGTTCACCCCGGAGGCGCTCGGCGCGATGGCCGCCAACCGCAGCGTGCCGCTGAAGTCCTTCCTGCTCGACCAGAAAGGGGTCGCCGGGGTCGGCAACATCTACGCCGACGAGGCGCTCTACCGCGCCCGCCTGCACCCGCTCTCGCCCGCCGGCTCGATGAAGCCCGAGCACCACGCGGCGCTGCGTGACGCGGTCGTCGCCTCGCTGGAAGCGGGGATCGAGGCCGGCGGCTCGACGATCGACGACTACCGCGACGGCCGCGGCCAGAAGGGCACGATGCAGGAGAAGTTCCTCGTCCACACCCGCGAGGGCGAGCCGTGCCCCTCCTGCGAGGGCGAGATCGTCCGCATCGTCGTCTCCGGCCGCTCCACCTACTTCTGCCCGAGCTGCCAGGTCCGCCTGCGCCGCCGTCCGCGGCGGCGGGCAAAGTAGGAGGGTGCCCGGAAAGACGGTCAAGACCGAGGCGATCGTGCTGCGCAGCATCCGCTACGGGGAGGCCGATCGCATCCTCCACCTCTACTCGCGCGAGCGGGGGCGCCTGGGGGCGATCGCGAAGGGCGCGCGCAAGCCGAAATCCCGCTTCGGGGGCCGTCTGGAGCCGTTCTTCCGCCTCGACCTGGTGCTCCACGAAGGCCGCGGCGACCTGCTCACGGTGACCGGGGTCACCACCCTCGACGGCTACCCGCGCCTGCGCTCCTCAGGGCCGGCGCTGGAAGCCGGCGCCCGCGCCTGCGACGCCGTGCTGCGCCTGCTCGACTCCGCCGAGCCGAACCAGGCCGCCTACAACCTGCTCGGCCGCTACCTGGCGCTGCTCGACGACCCCGCCGGCGCGCCCCGCGCCGCCACGCTCGAAGTGGCGCTCTCCTTCCGCCTCAAGCTCGCCCTGGTCGCCGGCTTCGCCCCCGAGCTCGCCTCCTGCGCGCGCTGCGGCGAGGCGGACCACCTGGTCGGCTTCTCCGGGGCCGCCGGCGGCGTCGTCTGCGCAAGCTGCGAGGCGGGCTCCTTCGGGCTCTCCGAGGAAGCGCACGCGTTCATGGTCGAGGCGCTGGCGAAGCCGCTGATCGAGGCTCCGCCGGCCGAGCCGCTCGCCCTGCGCCAGGTCGAGCGCGCGGTCGGCGAGACGCTCGAGCACCACGCGCACGTGCAGCTTCGCGCCGCAGCTTAAGATCGGCGGGTGTCCGCCACCGCCACCTTCGAGGGCCGCGTGCGCGCCTGGGAGGAGGAGTTCCTCTCCGCGCACGCGACCCGCTCCTATCCGGCCCAGCGCCGAACAGCCGAGGCCGACAGCCCGCTGCGCACGCCGTTCCAGCGCGACCGCGACCGCATCGTCCACTCCAAGTCCTTCCGCCGGCTCAAGCACAAGACCCAGGTCTTCGTCGCCCCCGAGGGCGACCACTACCGGACGCGGCTCACCCACACGCTGGAGGCCTGCGGGATCGCCCGCACGGTCGCCCGCGCGCTCGGCCTCAACGAGGACCTGACCGAGGCGATCGGGCTCGGCCACGACCTCGGCCACCCGCCCTTCGGCCACGCCGGCGAGGAGACGCTCGACGCTGCCCTGCGCGAGCGCTGCGGGATCGGCTTCCGCCACAACGAGCACTCGCTGCGGGTGGTCGACGTGCTCGAGCGCGACGGCGCCGGGCTCAACCTGACCGAGCAGGTCCGCGACGGCATCCTCAACCACACCGGCCCCGACAAACCGGCGACGCTGGAGGGCCGGATCGTCAAGCTGGTCGACCGCGTCGCCTACATCAACCACGACATCGACGACGCCCTGCGGGCCGGGATCCTGCGCCCCGAGGACCTGCCGGCGGCGGAGATCGAGCTGCTCGGGCCGACCGGCTCGCAGCGGATCGACACCCTTGTGATCGACATCGTCGAGAACTCGCGCGACGGCGCCGACATCCGCCAGAGCGAGCAGATCGGGATGGCGATGCTGCGCCTGCGCAAGTTCATGTTCGAGCGCGTCTACCTCGGCCCCGACGCGCGCCGCGAGCAGAGCCGGGTCGAACGGGCGATGCGCGGCCTCTTCGAGCACTACCTCGAACGGCCCGACGAGCTGCCCTCCTGGGACCCCGAGGCGAGCTCCTGCCAGCGGGTCGCCGACTACATCGCCGGGATGACCGACCGCTACTGCATCGCCAAGTTCACGGAGCTGACGGTGCCCGAGGAGTCCAGGTTCTGATGGCACTGATCTCGCCTGACAGCCTCGAACGGGTCAAGCAGGCCGCCGACATCGTCGAGGTCATCTCCGCCCACACCGACCTGCGCCGCCAGGGCGCCCGCTGGGTCGGGCTCTGCCCGTTCCACGAGGAGCGCACGCCCTCGTTCTCGGTCGAGGCGCAGGAGAAGCTCTACCACTGCTTCGGCTGCGGGGTCGGCGGCGACGTGATCAAGTTCGTCGAGGAGAAGGAGGGGGTCGGGTTCGCCGAGGCGGTCGAGCTGCTCGCCGACCGCTACGGGGTCGAGCTGCAGCGCGAGCAGGAGGACCCGCGGGCCGAGGCGCGCCGCCAGCAGCGGCGCCGGCTCGAGCAGCTGCTGGAGCGCACCGCCTCCTACTACGGCAACTACCTCTGGGATTCCCAGGAGGCCGGCAAGGCTCGCGAGTACCTCGCCGAGCGCGGGCTCGGCGAGGAGGTCCTGCGCGGCTTCGGGGTCGGCTACGCGCCCAGCGCCTGGGACAAGATCCTCCTCGCCGGGCAGCGGGCCGGGTTCAGCGTCGCCGAGCTGCGCGGCGTCGGCCTCGCCCAGCGCGGCCGCTCCGGCGGCGAGTACGACCGCTTCCGCTCGCGGATCATGTTTCCGATCCGCGACCGCCGCGGCCGCACCCTCGGCTTCGGCGGCCGGGCGATGCGCTCCGACCAGGGCGCCAAGTACGTGAACACGGCGGAGACCGACTTCTTCCACAAGAGCCAGATGCTCTACGGCGTCGACCGCGCCAAGGCGGCGATCGCGAAGGCCGGCCGGGCGATCGTGGTCGAGGGCTACACCGACGTGCTCGCCCTGCACCAGGCCGGGTTCGAGGAGGCCGTCGGGGTGATGGGGACGTCGATCACCGACGAGCAGGTGGCGACGCTCTCGGGCATGGTCGACGAGGTCGTGCTGGCGCTCGACGCCGACTCGGCCGGCCAGGAGGCGATGCTGCGCGCGCAGCGGGTCGCCTCGGGCCGGCGGATGCGGCTGCGCGTCGCGGCGATGCCCGACGGCGTCGACCCGGCCGAGATGATGGCCGAGCCGGAGGGCGCCGAGCGCTTCCGCGCCCTGGTCGAGGGGGCCGAGGAGCTGACCTCCTTCCAGGTCGGGATGGTGCTCGCCCGCACCGACGTCAGCTCGCCGGTCGAGCGCGACCGGGCGCTCGAAGAGGTGGCGCCGGTGCTGGCCGGGATGGGGGAGGGGGCGCTGCGCGACGACCTGATCCGCCGCGTCGCCGAGCGCCTCGACTTCGAGCCGGCGACGGTGATGGGCCGGGTCGTCGCTGCCGAGCCGGCCAGCGGCGGCCCCCAGCAGGGCGGCCAGGCTTATGAGTCCTTCAGCGCCGAGGCGCAGGCCCAGGCGCCCCGGCAGCCGCGCCGCGCCGCCGAGCTGACCTCGCGCGAGCGCCGCGAGCGGGCGCTGCTGGCGATGTGCATCGCGCTGCCCGAGGAGGGGCGCGAGTACCTCGGCCGGCTGACCGACGACCACCTCTCGGCGAGCGGCTCGCGGGCCGCCGCCTGGCTGCGCGAGAACCCCGGCGACCCGGCCTCCAACCTGCCCCACGAGGACGAGATGGCGGCGCTGATCTCCGAACTGGTGATGCTCTCCCATGACCAGCCGGCCTCGCGCGAGGCGATGGAGCTGAACTTCCTGCTGCTCGAGCAGCGCCGGCTCGAGGACGAGATCGCCGCGGCCGGAGAGCGCGGCGACTACGAGCACCGCGCCGCGCTCAGCCGCGAGCGCGCCGCCCTGGTCGAGAAGATCGCCCGCACGCAGCGGGGCGAGTCCTGAGCCGGTAACCCGGTAAATTTCTTCACCGCGTCCGGAACTTGCCGGGCGAGCGGTCCGGGGTAGCTCAATCGGCAGAGCATTCGGCTGTTAACCGAAGGGTTGTGGGTTCGAGTCCCACCCCCGGAGCTTGGTCATGGCGGCGGGCGCTTCAGGCGGGCGCCGCCGCCTTCGAGGAGGCGAGCTCCTCGACCAGCTCGGCGCCTCGCACCGCGCCGTCGTTCTCCCGGCCCCAGGCGGCGATCTCGCCCGCTCGTGCGGCGAACGAGGGCTCGGCGAGGATCCGGCGCGCCGCCCAGCGCAGCGGCCCGGGCCGGCAGAGGCGCCAGGGCAGCGACAGCCCGGCGCCCGCCCAGTCGACCCGCATCGCGGTCTCGCTCATGTCGCCGGTGATCGGGCTGATCAGCACCGGGGTGCCGGCGCCGAGCGCCCGGGCGACGGTCCCGTGGCCGCCGTGCGAGACGACCAGCGAGGCGGCCGGCATCAGCTGGCTGTAGCTGAGCCAGTCGACCAGGACCGCGTTGGCGGGCACCTCGATCGGGTGCTGCGGCCTGACCCGGTTGGTCGTCGCCACCACCCGCACCGGCTCTTCGGCGAACGCCGCCAGCGCCGTGCGCACCAGGTGGTTGTCGGAGTCGTGGGCGGTGCTGGGGGCGACCAGGACGAGCGGCGCCTCGCCGGGCGGCAGGGCGATCTCCGGGTGCGGCTGCTCGAAGCTCATCGGCCCCGTCACCCGCACCCCCGCCGGCCACTGGCGCGGGTACTCGAGCTGCGGGTAGGTCGCGACCAGCGCCAGGTCGGGGCTGATCCCGCCGTGGAAGCGGTCTGTGGGCGGCAGGCCGAGCCGCTCGCGCTGGATGTTGAGGTCGCGGCGGCCGTGCTCGAGGCCGACGTCGAGCGCCCGCTGCCCCGTGCGCCAGACCGCCCGGCCGAGCGGCGTGCGCGGCTTGCGCAACCCGATCGCGAAGAACGGCAGGCCGGGCTCGACCACCGGGTAGATGTGCGGGATCAGGGTCGCCAGCGGCACCCCGGCGCGCTCGGCGGCGAGGGTCGGGGCGAGCGTGAGGATGTCGCTGACGGCGACGTGCGGGCGCAGGTCCTCGATCAGCGCCAGCAGCGCCCGCGCCGCCTCGGCGGCGTGCTGGCCGTCCGCCGAGTCGGGCTCGGGCGGCGGGAACATCCGGTATTCCTCGGCGGCGGCGAAGCCGAGCCCGGCGCCCTCGACGGCGGCGCGGCGCTCCTCCCAGGTCTCGAGCACGACCTCGTGGCCGCGCGCCGCCAGCGCCCGTCCCAGGGCGATCGCCGGGAAGGCGTGGCCGGCGTCCCCGAAGGCGGCGACCAGGACCCGCAGCGACCCCTGGGGCTCAGGGCGAGTCAGGGCCCTCGCCCGCGCGGTTGAAGACGATCTCCGGGATCAGGCAGTTGGGTGAGACCTGGATCAGGAAGCGCACCGCCGCGCCGATGTCGGCCGGCTGGATCATCTTCTCGCCCGGGACCTCCCCCTTCACGAACTCGGTCATCGCGGTGTCGACGAAGGCCGGCGCCAGCGCCGTGCACTGGATCCCCGCGCCCGTGGTCTCGCGCGCGGTCGCTTCGGTGAAGTTGATCACCGCCGCCTTGGTCGCGCCGTAGACGGAGAGGAAGGGCTGCCCGCCCTTGCCGGCGATCGAGGCGGTGTTGAGGATCAGCGCCTTGCCGTGCGCGGCGCCGGCCTCACGCAGCAGCGGCAGCCCCTCGCGGGTGGCGATGATCAGCGAGCGCAGGTTGACCGCGAGCTGCATGTCGAGGAACTTGGTCTGGATCTCGCCCATCGGTGCGCCGATCCCGACCCCGGCGTTGTTGACCAGGGCGTCGAGGCGGCCGAAGCGCTCGCGGTGGGCGGCGAAGACGGCGAGGACGTCCTCCTCCTCGGCCATGTTGCCGGCCACGGTGTGGACCTCGAAGCCGTCGTCGCGCAGTCCCTGGACCTCCTGCTCGAGTTTGTCCGCACGCCGCGCCGAGAGGGTCAGGCCGTAGCCCTCCTCGCCCAGCACCCGCGCGATCGCCAGTCCGATCCCCCCCGACGCTCCGCTGATCAATGCAGCCCGCTCCGCCATTCCCGCTCCTCCCGTTTCGAAGACGGAGGCACCTTACCGGCGAATAACATGGCGCCGATGCGCGTCGCCCGCCAGGTCCTCGCTTTCGCCTGCCTGCTTGCGGCGGCGGCGCTGATCGCCGGCTGCGGCGGCTCGGACGACGCCGATACCACCGGCGGCACCGCCGCCACCGCCGAGAGTCGCCCGGCGCCGTCGCGGGCCGGCTTCCCGGAGCCGCAGGGCCGCACGCTCAAAGAAGTGATGCAGCTCGGCGACCGGCCGGCCGAGCTGCGCATCGAACCGTCGGCGATGGTCTTCGACGAGGGCGGGAACCGCTACCCGTTCGCGGTCTCCAAACGCGACGGGACCGAGGTGACCGACGCCGAAGTCGCGATCTACTACTCGCGGGTGCCGCCGGTGAAGCCGGGCGCGCGCTCGAAGCCGGGCAGCAAGGGCCAGGTCGCGAAGGCCGAGGCGCGGGCGCTCGAACAGCCGGCGATCGGGCCCTTCCCGGCGCGGATCGAAAGCCTCGCCTCCGAGCCGGAGTTCCGCGGCCGGGTCGAGGAGGGCCTGCCGCCGGCGAGCCGCGTCGTCTACGCGGTCGACCTCGAGTTCCCCAGCGAGGGAACCTGGCGGATCGCCGCTCTGGTCAAGGAAGACGACGAGCTCAACGGGACCCTGCTGCCGGGCGCCGAAGTCGGCGAATTCGAACAGGTGCCGCGGCCGGGGCAGCCGGCGCCGCGGATCGAGACGCCGACCGCGGAGGATGTCGGGGGGGATCTCTCGAAGATCACCACCCGGACCCCGCCGGATACCCAGAACGAGGTGGACTACGCGGACGCGCTCGGCAAGGAACCGATCGTGCTCTTGTTCGCGAGCCCCAGGTTCTGCCAGAGTCGGGCTTGCGGACCGATGGTCGACGCGACCGAGCAGGCGAAACAGGAATACGGAGACGAGGCGGCTTTCATCCACATGGAGATCTACAACCACAACGACCCGGCCGACGGCGTCCGGCCGCAGGTGAGAGGCTTTCACCTGCCGAGTGAGCTGTGGCTGTTCACGATCGACCGCGACGGCATCGTTCGCGCGGCGGTCGAGGGGGCTTTCGGCTCCGCACTTCTCGACGAATCGATAGAAAAAGCACTCAGATGAGCGACAAAGCCGCCGACAAAGCCGCCCCGCCGGATCCCGAGCTGCTGGAGTCCTTCGCCGCGGAGGCGCGCCGCCGCTGCGACGTGATCTCCGCCGGGCTGGCCACCGCCACCACCGACTTCGAGACGATGCGCGCCGAAGCCCACGCCCTGCGTGGGACCGCCGGCGTGGTCGGCCTGCGCCGCCTCGCCGAGCTGGCCGGACTGATGGAGTCCGACCTGGCGGAAGCGAAGAAGACCGGCACGATCCGCGGTGGCCGCGACCACCAGATCGCCGATGCCGCCAAGGCGCTCGCCGAGGGCGCCGCCGCGGCGGCCAAGGGCGAAGAAGAGCCGCCGGACGTCGGCCGCTCGCTCGCCCAGCTGTTCAGCGCCTGAGCGCCTAGGTCCGCGGGCGCGGGAGCAGGGTGGGCAGGCTGGCGAAGCCGGGGCACTGGTTGCGCCCGTAGGGGCTGAGCCGGATCCGTTCCTCGAGCTCCGCGTAGTACTGGCCGCGCACCGGGTGGGGCCGCTCGATCTTCCAGACCAGCCGGCCCTGCTTGGGCAGCGCCCGCGCCCGGGCGCTGCGCGAGACCAGCGGCTTGTCGCCGCCGGCCTGGACGCGGAACACCTTCAGCCGCCGCGGCGCTTCCGGGCCCAGCTTGTCGCCGAGCAGGCAGGGCGCCTCGCCGCCGGCCGGAACCGGCATCGTCACGACCCCGTAGAAGAACTGCTTGCCGCGGTGGAACCCGATCGTCGCGTAGCCCTTGAACGGCCCCGGCAGCTCCTCGCAGGCGACCCCGTCGCGGTCCGGGTCCATGCGGCCGACGCTGCGGCCCGGCTTGCCACCGGCCTCGAGGAAGGCGTCCTGCGCGTCGGCCTGGGCCGCGAAGCTCCCGCAGCCCGGCACCGCCGCCTCGCCGGGCGCGCTCAGCACCATCAGCGCCAGCGCCGCACCACTCGCGAGCGCCGCCCAGCACAGCCCGTTCCTGGCCCGGTCGAACATCCGTCCGGGCATCGTAGCTACGCCAACGCGCCGGTTCCCCGACCGCGAGCGGGCGACGCTTCATGGGGCGGGCTGGACTCGAACCAGCGACCAAGGGATTATGAGTCCCGTGCTCTGACCAACTGAGCTACCGCCCCGGGTTCCTAGATTTCGGGTCTAGGTTGCCGTTTCCTCGGCCTTGGCGTCCGATGCCTCCGAGTCCGAACTAGACTCGGATGCGACCCCTGCGCCCAATTGCGCCCATTGGATCGCCGCGTCGAACTGTTCCAGGTGCGCCCCGGTCAGCTTCTGGCGCCGCTTCACGGCCCTAGCGTAGACCCGGAGAACGAATCCTGGGTCCTCCCAGCCGCCCTGCTCAGCCACGTACGCGGGATCGTCGCCACAAGCGAACCGCAGGGACGCGAAGCTGCGCCGCAGGCTGTGCGGCGACACCCGTTCGCTTATGGGGGCAATCCCGAGATCCTCGAGCTTTGGATTCGCCGCCTTGATCGCGGTCTTGAGCCGCCGGGCGATGTTCTGGGGGGTCTGTCGCGTCCCGCGCCCGCCGACGAAAACGGGATCGTTCGGCTCGGTCCTACTGCTGGTCGCCGCCAGCGTCCAAAGCTCGGTGACCAGGGCGGCGGGAAGGTCGACTTCCCTCCGCAGACCCGCAGCCGTCTTACTCGCACGCACGGTCAGGGTGCCAGTCGACAGATCGAGGTCGCGCCACTCCAGCGCGCAGAGTTCGCCAACTCGCAATCCCGCGCCGGCCAGGGTCGCCAAGACAGCACGATGCCCCTTTGGGGCTGAGTCGAACAGCGCTAGGAGCTGCTCAGGCTCGACAACGGATCGCCGCGGCTTCTCGACCTTGACCCGCCGCCGTCTCCCACGGGCCGGGTTCGCTTTCTCGGTGTGCCCATATTCGATCGCTGAGTCGTAGATCTGGGCCAAGCACTTCAAGGTCTTGTTGATCTGCGCAGGCGCGATCCTGCCCTCCGTCAACTTCCCAGCCTTGTACCGGTCGACCTCGGCAATTGAGATTGCGTCGATCGGCATCGGGCCGAAGAAGTCGAGCAGATGGTGCTCCAAGCACCAAGTCAGATCCTCGATCGACTGCGGGCGCAGTTCCGGCTTCCGAGACTCCAGCCAGTCTTCGGCAAAGTCGTGAAAGACGATGGCGCCAGTGTCTGCGACTGGCGCCGCCGGCTCGGGCCGCTGTGGCTTCCACGTCCCTAGCCGCACTTCCGCCAGCCGATCTGCAAGCACCTCCTCGGCGCGCGTCCGCGTGACCCCATCCTCGGGTCGGCCAATGCTCTCCGTGATCCGCTTGCCGTTGACCCGGTAGCGGATCTGCCAGGACTTGCGGGTGCCCTTCGGAGCGACGACACTGCCGGTAGCTGGGCGGGCCATTAGACCTCCTCCTCGTCGTATTCGGGTCCGGCGGGCAACGCCAAGAGGAGTTCGCTCCGGTCATCTTGCTCTTGGTCGATCTCAGCGCCGAGCTTCCCCGCGTCGAAGTGCGCGGCGATGGCGTCCTCTACCAATCCAGCCAGCACCTCCGGGGGCAGGGCCTCCAACTGACACGTCTCGCCCTGCCAGTTCTTTGCTCGCGTGTCACCCGGCTTCGTGGGGGCCGTCTCCAGATCGAACTCTTCTACCTGCGTCCGCGTCAAGGCAATTCGCTCTGCCTCGATCCGCTGCGTGAGGATCACCCGATCCGCCCTGACGAACGCGGCGGCGTCGTCGGCGAGTGCATCTGGGCCGTCGAACCATCTAGCGGAGTAAGTAACCACGCCATCGTCGCGGATCACATCAAAAGGGATCATCCGCGCTCGCCGAGCCCGGCCGATCTTCTCGGTTAGGCGTTCGTAGGCGTTCTCGGTCTTCTCATAGCCGTAGTTCCCCACGAGCAGGTAGAAGATCTGGCGAACCGTCAAGGGCAGGTAATCGTCGTAGTCGGCGATGATCGCCTTCACCTGTTCGATCAATTCCAAGCTCTTGAGCTGGGGGCGCCAATCGGCGTCCCCTTCGGCCGTCGATGCGTTTTCACGGCTTGCCGTGAACTTTCGCGAGCGGGCATCAAAGGACCCCATTCATAGAATCAAGGATGGGCATCGGAGCTAACTCTCCTTTGTCAAGGCCCTCGGTTGGCGCTGCTACGCCACCGGGGGCCGCTTTCGTTGATGGCATCCTACGACCTCCCTCGCCGGGCGACAAGCAGCCGCTCGGTCTTCTGGCGTTGCTTGCGATTACGCCGTGGTTTCGCGGCCGCGCTCTTCGGAGCCGGCGTCTCGGCCCGCGCAGACAGGCGAGTCGGATCGAAACGCCACCGACCCCCGTGCTTCTCGCCCCCATAGTCGGCGGCGTGGTCGTAGAGGAAGTCGCGGGAGACGCCGAGCATCCCTGCCGCGGTCTTCAGGTCGACCAACCCCCCACTCCGCTCTACCCCGAGCTGTCGTCGAAGATCCGCGACCTGGGCGTCATCGAGCTCCAGCACCAGCCCGCCGACCTCGAGCCGCCTCATCGATCGGCCTCCGCGTTCTCCTCGCGGAGACGCCGATAGCTGGCCGCACAGACTGCGTGCGCCCAGCCAACCGGATCGGCCTTCGCGACGTAGTGCTCGCCGGCCTTGATCCGTGCGCGGCAGAGCGGGCAGTGGCCGTTCCGCCGCGCGAGGGTTTCGGGGGCCGTCCCCGTCGCGGTCTTCACGCCGCCACATCCTCACCTGCGAGCGACCGCCGATCTGCTTCAAGCTGTTCGCACGCTGCTTCCGAGCGACCGAGCGACACGCCGCTCAGTTTTGGGAGTTGCTTGCGAAGTGCCGCTAGCTCAGCTTCGACGGAACCCAGTTCTGCGAGGCGACGATTCTCGTCTCGCACGGATGGGGGGAGAACTGGCGGCGAAGAGGAGAGGAAATCCCCACCCTTCTCATCTTCTGAATTTGAGACAGAGAGGTCGGCCGCGTCAGCGGGCGACTTTTTTTCTCCTTCTTTTTCTTCTTCCTTTTCTCTGTTGTTCTTTTCCTCGGCCAGATTGACCGATAGCTCTGAGCGCTTTTGGCCATTAGCTCGTTCGCGTTTGGCCGATAGCTCCGCCTTTTTGGCAGATAGGTCGTCGCAAACGGCCCATATGGCAGAAAGGTCGTATTGGCAGGAACCACGCTTACCGCCGCTGCGCCCTTCGCGCCACGAAATCAGCCCCTTGCTGCGTAGCCCCTGCTTGGCCCGGTGAATCGTCCGCGCCGCCAGACCGGTGCCGACTTCGATATCCGCCGCGCTCGGATTGCACTTGCCGCCATCGCCGTTGAAGCGCCAGAGCAGCCAGCGGACAACGGCGAGTTCGTTGCGGTCGAGCGCGTCGAACGGGGGGTAGAGCCGACGGTCCTCTATCGGCCCATGTGACCGATAGGACCAGACAAGCAGGTCGACGCTCACGCCGCGACCGGCAA
Source organism: uncultured Conexibacteraceae bacterium (assembly GCA_964464285.1). Taxonomy (GTDB): domain Bacteria; phylum Actinomycetota; class Thermoleophilia; order Solirubrobacterales; family 70-9; genus VAYN01. The sequence goes on along the minus strand of CAYXFL010000053.1, from coordinate 2,969 downwards.
CTCAGTGGCCGACAGTTCGGCTGCCAGCTTGCGCCGCTTCTTTCGCGCGTAGGACTTCTTCGAGCGGCACGTCTGGCACTCCTGATTGCCCGGGACGGGATTGCGGCAGCCCGCGTTCTTGCAGCGCCGGACCAGCTCGAGCACAGGCGCAGGCGACGTCTCTCCCAAGCGCACCGCCGCGGCCGTGGGCTTCCCGCTGGCGTACCGGCCCACGGAGGACGGCCCTGGCCCCTCGGTCCAGCCGTCCGCTCCGAAGCCGAGGGAATGCCCGTCGCCGTCGGTCTCCATTTCCCGGGCGAGCTGGCTCCTGAGGGTCCGCTTAGGACCCGAGCCGACTACGCTCTGGTGCTCGCCTTCGGAGCGGGCGGCGCTCTCGCGCTCGCTGACGCGCTTCTCGCGTTTCCGGTGCCAGCAGTCCAGCGCGGGAGGCGCCAGGTACGGGTCGCGGGAGGCTTGCTCTTCCGCGAGCAGTAGACCGGAACCGGCAACGAAGTGCTCTTCGTGCTGCTGGTCCCGCTCCAGGTCGGCGGCGGGCTGCCAGAGAGAGTGATGCCGGGCTTCCCCCGGCTCGGCCGAGTCGGAGCCGCCGCCGTCGCCGGAGTCGTCGCTAGAGGACGACGAGCGGCTGCCCCGGCGTGAACCGCAACGGCGTGCGGGGCCGCAGCGCGGCGCGCGAGAGCGACCCTGGCGGTTACCCGCACGGCGAGCAGCCGCTTCGGTGCGGAAGAGAGTGGCCCACTGATCGAGGACTTGGCCCATCCGTGCATCGGCCCGGCGGACCTCTTCGGCGCTCGGGGGCGGCTGAGCGAGGATCTCCTCCCGTCGCGCGCGAATGGCGGCGATGGCGGCGTCGAACTTCTGGGCGTGCTTGGTAGGGGAGTGCATCACAGTTGGCGTCCTTCCGTAGGTGATTCAGGGTAAGGGTTGATCCGGCGGGCGTCGACAGAGCGTTTTGCGGACTGCGCACCAGCCCCCCCTTAAAGGGCAAGCGCGCAGTCCTCAAAACGCGAATGCGTGGACGCCAATCCGAACGCGCCTCCCAGCCTCGCGCGCGATTCCACAAAGGCAAGCCGGAACGGGGCAAGCTGGCGCAGGTTGTTACCCGCGGCCTTGTGTTTGTGGAATCGAGAGTGAGGCTGATGGTGGAAACGGGCATCGCCTCCAACGCGAGTGGGGCGGCGCTTGGACACCCGAACATGATCGGAGGTACTCGCGTGGATGATTCAGGTTTGAAGATCACGCGGGTTGCCCGGCATGGCGGCCCCGAGCGCGCCCCTGCCGGCCTTCCCGACGGCATCGAACTGCCGCTCATAGACCATTCCCGTGCGCGAGTACACAGCGCCGAGCGCACCTACGTGGCTACCGAGGATTTCTCCTGGCGCGACGCCGACGGCGACCTCCAACACTTCAAAGAAGGGAAGTCTTGGTGCTCAGCAGAGGCAGCGGCCCTGGCCGAAAACCCGGAGAAGTTCGCAGAGGACGGCTCGCGTGAGGCGCTTCGCGCCCGCGGCTACAAGCCCGGCATGAAAGAGCGTGTAAAGGCGCGCGCCGGTCGTACGAAGCAGGCGACGGCGGCACCGATTGCAACGGTCCGCCGGTCCGCCGGCAGCCCCACGCCCCCCTGGAAGATTGAGAACCGCGCCCCAGAGAAGACGCCGGCTGCCCCACAGATCCGCCGGCCGCGCGCGGTCACCGGCGATGCGATCTTCGACCTCTCAACGGTTCGTTTCTCCATCCTCGACCCAGCGCCGGCAGCGCGTGATCTTCGCGACCGGGCAATGCGCGCCGTCGAGCGCGCGCGCTATCCCCACGCTCGCGCAGACCAGGACGCGATCCGCGGGCACCTGGCCGAGCTGATCGACGGCTTCGAGCCTGACGACTACCAGCTAACCGAGCACCTCATGCGCACCGGCTCTCCGGCGCACCGAACGCTCTTCGCGAAGTACATGCGCGGGAAGTTCATGACGGACGACCAACTGCGCGCCCTTTCCCTAACCGACTTCTCCACCGGCCTTGCGGCCGTTCCGTTCAATCTCGACCCGACGATCATCCCGACCAGTAGCCGCGCCATCAATCCTCTGCGGTCGATCTCACGCGGGGAGACCAGCATGACCGACCGGTGGCAAGGGGTCGGCTCGGCGGGCATCGCGGCGCGCTATCGAGGCGAAGGCGAGGAAGCGGAAGACAACTCCCCGAACCTCGCCCGGCTCGAAGTCGACACGGAGTCGGCCGACGCATGGGTGCCCTTCAGCTTCGAGATCGGAGCGGACTGGGGTGGCATGGAGCCTCAGATTGCCGCCCTCCTCCAGCGCGGCAAGGACGAACTGGAGGCCGACAAGTTTCGCGTCGGCAGCGGTGAAGGTGAGCCGCTCGGCCTCCTCACGGCGCTCGCCGGCAAAACGATCGAAACGATCACGGCGGGAACGCTGGCGCTCGGTGACATCGAAGCGCTCGAAGAGGCGCTCGCCAGCGGCTTTCTCGACCAGGCGCACTGGCTCGGCCACCGGGAAGCCTTCAAGGTCGTCCGCGGCTTCGACACCAAAGGTGCCGCCCCGATCTGGGTGAAGCATCCCGGTCGGGTCCCGGAGCTGAACGGGATCGCCGCCCTGGAGTTGAGCACGATGGACGACGAGATCGAGGACGGGGCGAAGCCGCTGGTCCTCGGTGACTTCTCCAACTTCGTGATCGTGGACAGGATCGGCACGACGATTCGCCGCATTCCTCACGTCTTCAAAAACGGGCGCCCAACGGGCAAATCCGGTTTCTATTCGTACTGGCGGAACGGCACCACGCTTGCGACCGAAGACGCCTTCCGCGTCCTCGAAATCAAAGAAGACGAATAGGCGAGCGGAGAAGCATCGTGTCGCTCGCACCGCAGAAACTTCACAGCGGGGTTCATTCTCTTGCCCCGATTGGAGGCCGCGCAACGCGGCAGCACAGCACTCCTCGTCCAGTGCATGAGGCACCGA
>CAYXFL010000052.1:3425-20187 GCA_964464285.1 uncultured Conexibacteraceae bacterium | reverse complement strand
CCACGTGCTGTTCCAGGCCTCGACGATCGGGGCGTTGCTCGACGGCGCCTACGAGGGCGACCTCAGCTTCGCCGAGCTGGCCGAGCACGGCGACCTCGGGCTGGGCACGGTGAACCGGCTCGACGGCGAGATGATCGCCCTCGACGGCGAGTTCCTGCGGGCCGACGTCGAGGGCCGGATCCACCGGGTCGCGGCCGACGAGCGGACCCCGTTCGCGGTGGTGACCATGTTCGAGCCGACGATCGAGGCCGAGGTCGAGTCCGCCGGCGGCGCGGTGCTCGAGCACGAGGAGCTGCTGGAGCACCTCGACGCGCTGATCGGGCCCGCCGCCTCCTCCTGCGCGGTCCGCCTCGACGGCCGCTTCGAGCTGGTTCGCGCCCGCTCGGTCCCCGCCCAGGAGCCGCCCTACCGGCCGCTGACCGAGGTCGTCGCCGAGCAGAACGTGTTCGAGCTGCACGAGGTCGAGGGCACGATGGTCGGCTTCCGCTTCCCCGCCTACGTCGAGGGCATCGAGGTCGCCGGCTACCACCTGCACTTCGTCGACGCCGCCCGCGAACGCGGCGGCCACGTGCTCGGCTCCCGTGCCGCCTCCGGCCTGCGCGCCCGCCTCGACCCCTCCGACGACCTCCACGTCGAGCTGCCGCCCGCAGTCGACCTCGGCGACCCCGGCCTCGCCGCCGACACCCACGCCGCGATCGACGCGGTCGAGCGCGGCTAGCTCGCGCGCGACGTTCTTTCCTGTCTATAGGGAGGAAAAGACGTCGCGCGTCGTCAGCAGCGCCGGTAGACCTGCCAGGAGTCGTTCTCGGCGACCAGCTCGAAGCCGATCGGGACGTCGTAGTCGAAGTCGGTCGGGTCGCGCGGGTCGAGGATGAAGTTGCGGATCGTGAACTCGTTGGCGGGGGCGACGAAATAGCCGGTCGCCGGCACCTCGGCGTCCTCCTCGCTGTAGCTGACGATCTCGCTGGGACGGATGTCGAGGTTGAAGGCGAGGCGGGGGACGGCGCGGTGGTTGGGCACGGCGATCGGGCCGCAGAGCGGCTCGAAGGCGCCGGCGTCGACCAGCTTGGTCAGGTCACCCTCGATCCGGGCCTGGTTGGTGAGGTCGGTGTCGACGCGCGAGTCGAGGTCCCACTGGTTCGGCGCCCAGACCACGAACATCAGCGCGACCACGGCGGCGAAGCCGATCCAGGCGCGGCGCCAGGGGTGGTCGGGGGGGAGGAGGCCCCAGCCGAGCAGCGCCAGCGCGGCGAAGATCGACAGGATCGCCGCCGCCAGCATCGTGTAGCGGGGCAGGATCGCGAGCCCGCCGCAGGCGAGGATCGCGAAGGCGAGGAGGGCGAGCGCGGCGGCGGCGACCCCGAGCCCGGAGCGGCGGCGCAGGAAGGCGAGCCCGAGCACGACGCCCCCCGCGGCGCCGACCATCCCCGGCCACTGCAGGACCTCGCCGAGCCGCCGCGGCCCGTAGAGGATCAGGTCGACGGGGCCGGTCTGCCGTTCGAGCGTCTCGACCGTTTCTTTGGTCCCGGTCCACGAGTAGAGCGGGTCGCCCTGGGTGATCGCGTCGAAGAGCGCCCAGAGGACGGGCCCGGCGATCGCCAGCGCGCCGAGCCCGACCAGTGCCCCGCTCTCGCGCTCGCGGCGCCAGACGATCCGCCGGTCGCGCAGGTCGAACGCCAGCCAGGCCCAGTAGACGACCGCGAACAGCCAGGCCTCGGGGCGCAACAGCCCGGCCAGCGCCAGCAGCACGAGCACCGGCCAGCCGGCGCGCGGGCGCTTCGCCTCGACCAGCAGCGCCGCCAGGCAGAGGGCGATGTAGGGGAGGTCGATGTAGGCGCGCAGCCCGTTGGAGAGGAACGGGGCGCGGGTGAGCACGATCGCGGCGGCGGCGGCGCCGATCCAGCGGTCGAACCAGATCGCGCCGAGCCGGTAGACGAAGAACCCGATCAGCCCCAGCACCGCGTAGGCGATCACCATCGTCACCGTGATCGCGCCGTCGCCGAGCGGCGTCGTCACCAGGCCGAGCAGCTCGGTCAGCGGATGCGGCGTGGGGGGGAGCGCGGAGCCGACGTCCGGGCTCATCCCGTGAGCCATTTCGCGGCCCCAGACCAGCGCGTAGATCGTGTCGTAGTTGGGGAACCCGACCGGGAAGAGCAGCAGCAGGACCGCGCTCACCCCGGCGACCCAGGCGGCCGGCACCAGCCAGGTGGAAACCCTCGTCGGCACGCGCGCACGCTATCGGTCGAGGGGTGTCTGAGTTCCCGCGTCTATATGGACCGGTTAGCTCAGACACGCCGACGGGGCGGGGCGGGGGGCGTGGTTAGACTGGCCGGAGAGCCGATGTCAGCCGAGTCGACCTCCCTCTATCGCCGTCACCGCCCGGGTTCCTTCGACGAGGTCGTGGGCCAGCAGCACGTGGTGCGCACGCTGCGCAACGCGGTCGAGCAGGACAAGGTCCACCACGCCTACCTGTTCGTCGGCTCGCGCGGGACCGGCAAGACCTCGATGGCGAAGATCCTCGCCCGCTCGCTGAACTGCGAGCGCGGCGGCCCGACCGTCACTCCTTGTGGCGAGTGCGAGTCCTGCGTGACGATCGCCGCCGGCACCTCGATCGACGTGATCGAGATGGACGCCGCCTCCAACCGCTCGGTCGACGACGTCCGCGACCTGCGCGAGCGGGTCGCCTACGCGCCCGCCGGCGGCCACTGGAAGGTCTACATCCTCGACGAGGCCCACATGCTCACCAAAGAGGCCTGGAACGCCTTCCTGAAGACTCTCGAGGAGCCGCCGCCGCGGACCGTCTTCGTGCTCGCCACCACCGAGTCGCACAAGGTGATGGCGACGATCGCCGACCGCTGCCAGCGCTTCGACTTCCAGCGGCCCTCGCTGGAGCAGATCTCCGAGGTGCTGACCCGGGTCGCGGCGACCGAGTCGATCACGGTCGAGGACGCGGCGGTCTCGATGATCGCCCGCTCCGCCCAGGGCAGCTTCCGCGACGCGCTCGGCACGCTCGACCAGCTCGTCGCCTTCGGCGGAGAGACCGTCGCCCTCGACGGCGTCCTCGAGATGCTCGGCGCCGCCGACGCCGACCTGCTCTTCGACGCGGTCGACGCGGTCACCGCCAACGACCCCCGCGCGGTCCTGCTCGGGGTCGAGAAGATGGCCGCCTCCGGCCGCGACCCGGCCCAGTTCGCCCGCGACCTGCTCGCCCACCTCCGCTTCCTGCTCGTCACCCAGACCACCGGCGAGGTCCCCACCTCCTTCGTGGTGACCGCCACCGACTCCGACCGCCTGCGCGCCCAGGCCGCCGCCGTCGGCCCAGCCACCCTCGTCCGCACCATCGACGAGCTCGCCGATGCCCTCACCGCCGTCCGCGAGGGCGACGACGCGAGGATGGCCGTCGAGATCGCCCTGCTCAAAGCCGCCCGCCCCGATCTGGACCCGTCGACCGAGGGTCTCCTGCGACGCATCGAGCAACTCGAGGCTCGGCTCAGCGGCTCTGCCCCGCCACCACCACCACCGCCCGCACCCGCGGCAACCGAACCCGCTCCGCCGCCCCCGACGCCTGAGCCCTTACCTCCCGAGTCCCCGGCTGCCTCCGAGCCCGAGCCGCCGGCAGACGCGGCCCCGCCCGCGGGTGGCGCCGTAGGGGGACCCATGCCCGAGGAAGCTTTAGCTACCGCAGGGCATGGGGGCACTGCGGCGACAGGACCCGCGGACCGGAGCGCTCTGTCCCTCGCGGATCTCCAGCACGTCTGGGGCACCGTCCTGGCGAAGCTCGCCGAAACAGCTCCGGCCCTGGCCGCGACCTTCGAGGGCGCCCGCCCCGACGGCCTCGACGGCGACGAGCTCTCGATCGGCTTCCCCGCCGACCGCACCTTCAACAAGCGCAAGGCGGAATCGCCGGAGCGCCGCGAAGTCCTGATCACCGCGATCCACGCGGTCACCGGCAAGATGCTGCGGCCGACCTACGACCTGCTCGACGAGGACGCGCCGCCCGAGGCGCCGCCCGCCGACGCCGCCAAACCTGATGGAGTTGACGAGCAAGAGCTGCTGCGGCGGCTGAACAGCGAGTTCGACGCTGAGGAGGTCAGTTAGGTGGCACGCGGAGGTGGGCCCGGCGGGTTCGACGTCAATGCGCTGATGAAACAGGCGCAGCAGATGCAGGACCAGATGCTGCAGGCCCAGGAGAAGCTGAAAGACGAAACGGTCGAGGCCAGCGCCGGCGGCGGCATGGTCAAGGTCGTGGTCGGTGGCGACATGACGCTGCGCGAGATCAAGATCGACCCGGAAGCGATCGACCCCGAGGAGGCCGAGATGCTGGAGGAGATGGTGAAGGCCGCCGTCGACGCTGGCCTGCGCGCCGCCCAGGATCTCGCCGGCTCGAAGATGGGCGGGATCACCGGCGGCCTCGGCGGCCTGCCGGGCATGTGAGCACGGAGGGCCCGGCACCGCTCGCGCGCCTCGTCGCCGAGCTCTCCCGCCTGCCCGGGATCGGCCAGCGGACCGCGCAGCGGCTCGCCTTCCACCTGCTGCGGGCGCCCGACGAAGAGGCGTTCGCGCTCGGCGACGCGATCCGCGAGGTGAAGGAGAAGGTCGGCCTCTGCGAAGAGTGCTTCAACCTCGCCGAGGGTCCGCTCTGCCGGATCTGCGCCGACTCCAACCGCGACCGCGCCGCGATCTGCGTGGTCGAGGAGCCGGCCGACGTGATCCCGATCGAGCGCACCCACGAATACCGCGGCCTCTACCACGTGCTCGGCGGCGCGCTCTCTCCGATCGACGGCGTCGACGCCGAGGACCTGAAGATCGCCGAGCTCGTCGCCCGGGTTGAACGCGGCGGCGTCGACGAGGTCGTGCTCGCCACCAACCCGACCACCACCGGCGAGGCGACCGCCCTGCACATCGCCGAACGGCTGCGCGGCCAGGTCACCGTCACCCGCCTCGCCGCCGGCCTCCCGGTCGGCGCCGACCTCGAGCACGCCGACGAGGTCACCCTCGGCCGCGCCCTCGCCGGCCGCCGCGCGCTCGACTAGGAAGGATTGAAGAAACGGAGTCGGGGCCGGCGGGACTGAGGGGCGGTTCGAGGGGCTTCGAAGCGCGCGTGCGGGACGGTTGCGCATCACTCGTGAGCCCGACGGACTTCCGACCCCTCCGGCGGCAAGCCCTCGAAGCAGCCCGTCCCCTCGGCTCCCGTCAACCCACCCAACGGCGCCGGACCGACAGCCGTCCTGGACGCCTGTTGGCCCGCAAATAGCGCTTTTCCGCGCGCGGTGGCATCCGCCGCGTCCGGCAGGGTCATGGCGTGGCGACGCAGACGGCGAACGGCAGCAGGGTTGACGGCGAGGCGACCGGCTCTCCCGCCGGGCGACTCGCCCGCGAGGCCGCGACCCAGCACGCGGCGCTGCTGGCGAAGCTGGTCGAGGAGATCGGCACCGACGACGGCGCCGCGGTCGCCGCGACCGCGAGCCGGCTCGCGGCGGAGTACGGCGAGGTCGCGGCCGCCGCGGTCGATGCCGCCTACGCCGGCGCGGCCGCCAGCGCCGAGCCGCTGCCCTGGTCGCCGCCGGAAGAGCTGCCGAGCCTCTACCGCCCCGGCCACATGCGCCGGCGCCTCGACCAGCTGATCGAGACCAACCGTCGCTACGGCCACCCGTTCGGGCTCGCCGTCTTCGACGTCTCCGGCCCCGGCACTCGCAACGGCGACCCGGGCGGCGGGCGCGAGACGGTGCTGGCGATCGTCGGCGCCGCCCTCCGCGACAGCATCCGCATCGTCGACGAAGCGTTCCAGCTGGAGGAGGATGCGATCTGCGTGCTCGCCCCCAACCTGACCACGGTCGAGGGGGTGCAGATGGCCGAGCGGCTGCTCGGCAAGCTCGAAGAGCTGGAGCAGGTCGGCGGCCTGCGGATCGCGCTCACCGCCGGCGTCGTCGCCTGCCCCGAACACGGGGCGGACGCGGACGGCCTCCTGCACAAGGCCGATGCGGCGCTGTGGCGGGCGCGGGCGGTCGGTCAGCCGCTCGGCGTCGGCGCGCTTGCCGGCTGAAGCCCGTGCAAGATCGGGTACAGATCCACGAAATCTGTCCATAACCGGTGTAAACCTGGATTTCCGGTGGAAGAATCCCCGCAGATGCCCGGTATCCGGACCAACGCCGCCGCAGAAGTTCTCGGGGTAAGCCCCAACACCCTGCGCAGCTGGGAGCGCCGCTACGGCTTCCCGGAGCCGAAGCGCACGGTCGGCAACCACCGTAACTACGACCTGGTCGAGCTGCAGACGCTGCGCGACGCGCTCGCCCAGACCGGCAACATCTCCTCGGCGATCGCGCTCGCCCGCCAGCGCCAGGACGCGCCGGCCACCGATGGCGATCTGCTGACCGCCTTCGAGGGCTTCGACGAGGCCGCCGCCGACCGCGCGATCGAGGAGAGCCTTGCCGTCCGCCCGCTCGAGCGCACGGTCGAGGAGCTGCTGCTGCCGGCGATCGACGAGCTCGCCGCCGACCCCTCCAGCGCCGCCGAGCTCGAGTTCGCCTCGCGCTGGGCGACCGGCTGGCTGCACGGCGCCCGCCGCCTCGCCGCCACCGCCTCGCGCCCGGCCGGGATCCTGCTGCTCGACTCCAGCCGCGGGCTCGACGCCGAGGAGGTTCACGCGCAGGCGCTCGACCTCTCGCTGCGTCGCGCCGGCTTCCGCGTCCTGATGCTCTCCAACGAGCTCGGCGACGAGCGGCTCGAGCGCGCGCTCGGCGCCCTCGACCCGACCGCGATCGTGCTCTGCGGCCCCGGCGCCGAGACCCAGGACGCGGTCCGCCTGGTCCGCAAGATCCGTGAGCTCGGCTTCGTCGCCCCGCTCTACGGCTTCCGCGCCGCCGGCCTGATCGGCGCCGCCGTCCCCTCGGCCGGCGAGAGCCCGAGCCAGGTCACCGGCATGCTCAACGCCGACCTCCGCCGCCGCGCTCAGGCTGTCTGACCGGCGCATCTCGGCGTCCTCGGTCGGTCGTGTGCGTTGCACACTTCCCTCCCTGCGTCCTTGACCTGCTTGGTCAGACAGCCTGAGAGGGGGGAGCGGCCGTTTCCGTCTCGCTGACCCCAAACCGTTCGTGCAGTCGTCGCAGCGGTGCGGGCGCCCACCAGTTCCACTTGCCGAGCAGCTCCATCAGCGAGGGGACGAGGAGGGCGCGGACGATCGTCGCGTCGATCAGCACCGCCAGCGCCGTGCCGACCCCGTTCTCCTTGATGAAGATGATCTGGGAGGTCGCGAAGGCGAGCATCGCGACCGCGAAGAGGAGCGCCGCCGCGGTCACGATCCGCCCGGTCCGCTCCAGGCCGATCGCCACCGACTCGGTGTCCGAGGCGCCCCCGTCGCGCGCCTCCTTGATCCGCGAGAGCAGGAAGACCGCGTAGTCGGTGGAGAGCCCGAAGGCGACCGCGAAGAGCAGGATCGGCATCGTCTGCTCGATCGCCCCCGGGCTCGAGTAGTCGAGCAGCCCCTCGAAGCGGCCGTCCTGGAAGATCAGCACGAGCAGGCCGAAGACGGCGCTGAGGTTGAGGAAGTTCATCAGCAGCGACTTGATCGGCAGCACCACCGAGCCGGTCATCAGGAAGAGGATCACCAGCGTCGCGAGGATCACGATCGCCAGCGCGATCGGCATGTGGCTGGTCAGGCTCGACTGCAGGTCGACGAAGTCGGCGGTGCCGCCGCCGACCAGCGCCGTCGCCCCGGACGGCGCCGGGATCGCCCGCACCGCCTCGACCGCGCGCTTGCTCTGGTCCGAGTTGAAGGCGCCGGCGGTGATCGCCTGGATCGCGACCACGTCGCCGCCGAGCGGCTGCGGCGGCAGCACCGCGGCGACGCCGGGCGCGCGCTTCGCTTCCGCCACCACCTCCGCCGTGCCGGCGCGGTCGGCGCCCTCGAGCGCGATCCAGATCGGCGCGTCGCGATGCGGCGGGAACTCCTGGTTGACGATTTCGTAGGCCTGCCGCGAGCTCGCCGACTCGGGCAGCACGGTCGGGTCGATGGTGTTGAACTTGATCCCCAGGAAGGGCAGCCCGAGCAGGATCAGGAGCAGCCCGCTGAGCGTCGCGACCGGGATCGGCCGCCGCATCACGAAGCGCGAGAGGCGATACCAGAAGCCGTGCTCGTCGGGCCGCGCGTCGGCGTCGGCGCGGCGCTGCAGGAACTTCGGCGCGCCGGCGTTGACCCGGGTGCCGAGCAGGGTCAGCACCGCCGGCAGCACGGTCAGCGAGATCGCCGCCGCGAGCAGCGCGACCAGCGCGCCGCCGAGCCCCATCGAGTAGAGGAAGGACTGCGGGAAGACGAGCAGCGAGGCGAGCGCCGCCGCGACCGTCAGCGAGGAGAAGAAGACGGTGCGCCCGGCGGTCGCCAGCACCCGGCGCATCGCCGCCAGGCCCGGGCCGGTCTTGGCGATCTCCTCGCGGTAGCGGGAGACGATGAAGAGGCTGTAGTCGATCGCCAGCCCCAGCCCGAGCGCCGTGGTCAGGTTGAGCGCGAAGATCGAGATCGAGCCGAATTCGCTGGCCAGCCGCAGGACGAGGAAGGTGCCGACGATCGCGAGGCCGCCGATCATCAGCGGCAGCAGCGCCGCGACGAGGCTGCGGAAGAACAGCAGCGAGAGCAGGAAGAGCAGCGGGAAGGCGAACAGCTCGGCCTTTTTAAGGTCTTCCTCGACCTGCTTGTTGACCTGCTCCTGGGCGACCGCGAACCCCCCGACGACCAGATCCGGGCGGCCCCCGAGCTGGTCGATGATCTGCTCGCCGACTTCCTGCTGCGCTTTGTTGCCGGTCGTCTTCAGGGCGACCGACAGGTAGGTCTGCTCGCCGTCTTTGGAGACGAAGGCGGGGGAGCGGGTGGCGTAGTAGTCGCCGACCGCGGCGACGTCGCCGCGGTCGAGCAGCTGGTCCCGCAGCGCCGTCACCCGCGCCCGCGTCCCGGGCTCGCCGACCGCGGCGTCGGTCATCACGACGATCACCGAGGGGAAGCGCAGCCCGGCGTCGATCAGCTGCTGGCGCGCCTGCACCGACTCGGTCGCGGGGTCGTCGGCGCTGTAGGGGTCGAGGCGGGAGGCGACCGAGCCGCCGAGCGCCCCGGCGAGCACGAAGAAGACGATCGCGAAGATGCCGACGCGCTTGGCGCGGCCGTCGGCAAGGCGGGCAAGGGCGTCGAACATGGCTATTCCTCTCTCTCTGCCGGCGGGGCGGCGAGGATCCGCTCCTCGACCCGCTCGCACCAGTCGGCGAACCACTCGGTGAACTCGAGCCCGCTCTGCAGCACCAGCAGCGGGAACGGGTCCCCCTTCGCCGCTGCCAGCGGCTCCATCGCACGCAGCCGCTCGTTGGCGGCGAGCCGGTGCGCGCGCATCGCCCGCACGATCTCGATCGCCTCCTCGCGCGGCAGCGCGTCGGCGAAGAACAGCTTCAGCAGCCCTTCCTCGCGCAGCTCGAAGGTGGCGGGCGGCTGCCGCAGCCAGGCGACCAGCTCTTCCTCGCCGTCGGAGGTGATCTCGTAGACGGTCCGCCGGCGGCCCCCGGTCGGCGCGTCGACCCCGACCACCAGGCCGGCCTCGGAGAGCCGCTTCAGCTCCGGGTAGATCTGCCCGTAGCTGGCCGCCCAGAAGAAGCGCGTCGTGTTGTCGACGGTCGACTTGATCTCGTAGCCCGAGCGCGGCTCTTTGCGAACCATCCCGAGGATCACGTACGCGGTGGCGCTGAGCGACTCCATCGGCCTAAGATATATCTCTCGGATATATCTTCAAGTGTGATTGCGATCACTCAAGTAAGGTCAACCCCGGCGCTTGCAAACGAGCAGAGAGGGAGACCAGCTATGGGGCTTGACCAGAGCAAGATCGGTCGGGTCGTGGCCGAGCAGATGGAGGCGATCGAAGGCGACTACGGCGACGACTGCGAGATCGGCGACGTCTGCACGATCGTCGAGGTGATCGGCCCGCACGGCTCGCACGTGCGCGTGCGCAGCAGCGACATGCGCCCCCATAGCGGTCTCGGCCTGATCCGGATGGCCGAACAGGCGATGCTCGGCAACCTCGGCGGCACCGAGTAGTCCTCGAACAGCGGTCCGCGCGTAGGTTTGGCGTCTGCTCCGAGCGGCTAGGGTTTCCGAACACCGTCCGGTAATCCTCTCCCACCCCCAAGGAGCCCCATGCCGCGCAAGCTCGCGCTGCTGGCCACCGCCGCAGCCGCCCTCACCGTCCTGCTGTCCGCGACCGCCCAGGCGTTCACCTTCGCCCCGGCGCAGACGCGGGTTGCCGGCCCCCAGCAGCAGGAGATGTACGGCGTCGAGGCCGCCGACGTCGACGGCGACGGGCTGCTCGACGCGGTCGGCTCCGGCTTCTCCGCCGCCGCGCCCGGTGGCGATCCGGTGATCTCGGTGCTGCGCGGCCGCGCCAACGGCACCCTGGCGCCGGCCGAGAGCTACCCGATGACCGGGTCCGGTCCGGTCACCGGGATCGCGCTCGGTGACTTCAACGGCGACGGCAGCCCCGACGCGGCGCTGGGCCAGCCCTTCAGCGAAGACCTGGCGATCAGCCTGGGCGACGGCGACGGCGGCTTCGAACCCCCGACGCCGCTGCCCTCCGGCGGCTTCAGTCCCGACGATCCGCTGGTCGCGGACTTCAACGACGACGGTGACCTCGACCTCGCCTCGGTCAACGGCTCCTCCTACTCGGTTTACCTTGGCAACGGCGACGGCAGCTTCGAGCCGGCGCTGAACGAGGAGATCGAGGACTGGGCGCTGACCATCGCCAGCGGTGACTTCGACGCTGACGGCGTCGCCGACCTCGCTCTCGGCAACGTCGACTGGGGCACGGTGCGGATCCTGCTCGGCGACGGCGACGGCACCTTCACCGCGGCGCCTCCGGTCGACCTGCAGCCGCTCGACCCCGACCCCTGCGGCTGCGTCGGGGTCTGGGGGATCGCCGCCGGCGACCTCGACGGCAACGGCCGCGACGACCTCCTCGTCAGCGACCGCTTCGAAAACCGGCTCTTCTCGGTGCTCTCCAGCCCCGACGGCACCTTCACCGCGAAAGGCCCGTTCGCGACCGGCAACGAAGGCAACCCGATCAGCGTCGCGCTCGCCGACCTCGACGCCGACGGCGACCTCGACGCGGCGACCGCCGATTACCTCGACAGCACCGGCACGGTCCTCGCCGGCAACGGCGACGGCACCTTCACGGCGGCGCTGGAAGTCGAATCCGGCGACCTGCCGTACTCCAACGCGATCGCCGACATCGGCGGCGACGGCAAGCCGGACCTGCTGTTCGCCGACCAGGGCTGGGACGACGGTGCGGTGACGCTGGTCCGCAACGCGGGCCGGCCGGCGATCTCGCTGGTGCCGAACCCGATCGACTTCGGCGCCCAGGCGCAGCAGACGGTGAGCCCGCCGCGGGCGATCACCGTCACCAACGAAGGCGACGCGCTGCTGCACGTGACCACGGCGCTGCTCGGCGGCGCCAACGCCGGCGACTTCATCGCCAGCGCCGGCGACTGCACCGCCGTCCCGGTCCTCGCGGGCCAGAGCTGCACCGTCTCGGTTCGCTTCGTCCCCGGCGCGTCCGGCCCGCGCGAAGGCTCGGTCGTCGTGCTCAGCGACGTGCCGGGACTGCCCGCGGTCCAAGTCGAAGGCACGGGAACGGCGCTGCCGCAGGGGCCCGCAGGCCCCGCGGGACCAGCCGGTCCCGCGGGTGTCGCCGGCCAGCCCGGCCCCGCCGGCCCGACCGGTGCGGCCGGACCCGCCGGCAAGAGCGCCCCGCTCGTCCTCGCCATCGCCCAGAGGAAGCTGACCGCGGTTGCCGGCAAGCGCGTCCAGCTCAGCTTCGCGACGACCCTGCCCGGCAAGGCGACGCTCACCGTCAAGCGCGGCCCGACCGTCCGCAAGACGGTCAAGTCGGCCGGCACCGGCACCCTCGCCCTGAAGCTCGCCAAGCCCGGCACCTACAACCTGAAGCTCGCCTTCAGGGCCAGCGACGGCCAGCAGCGCACCGCCACCGCCAAGCTCGTCGTCTCAGCGCGGTAGCTACGCGTCGCGCAGCGCCCGGCCGACCTGCTCGACCGTGATCACGCCGCTCAGCCGGCCGTCGGCGTCGACCGCCATCAGGGCGCCGAGCTTGCGCAGGTTCTGGTTCGAGAGCAGGGCGTCGAGCGGCGTGTCGTCGCGGACGAACAGGGTGCGGTCGTCGTCGACCAGCTCGAACACGTGGGAGCTGGCGCGGGAGATCTCCGGGACCTCGTCGGCGCGGTCGCGCTGCAGCAGGCCGAGGAAGCGGTAGGCCGCGTCGACGACCGGGAACCAGGGCCAGCGGTAGCGCAGGAAGTACTCGTCGAGGGCGCGCTCGACGCTGATGTCGCCCGGGATCGCGACCGGCTCGCGGTCCATCACGTCGGCCACGCGGATGCCGTCGATGCGGCTGGTCAGCGCCGTCTGCCGCGCGGCCCCGCGGGCGGCGCCGCTGATGATCACTCCGACCAGGCCGAGCCAGATACCGCCGAACGCTTCGCCCACCACGACCAGGCCGACGCCGAGGCCGACGAACAGGTAGCCGAACCCGCGGCCCACGTTGGCGGCGAGCCGAGTCGACTTGGTGCGGTTGCCGGTCCGCGCCCAGATCAAGGCGCGGGCGATCCGGCCGCCGTCCATCGGGAACGCCGGCAGCAGGTTGAAGACCAGCACGTAGGTGTTGATCGCGGCGAGCCAGGCGAACATCGAGGCGAGGGCCGGCAGGCCGCGGTCGCCGTGCAGTTCGAGCGCCAGACGCAGGCCGTGGAGGAAGTCACCGGGACCGACGAGCGCGCCGCCGACCGCGGTGCAGCCGACGATCACACCCAGGGTCACCGCCGGCCCCGCGACCGCGACCTCGAACTCGGTCCGGGGCGTGTCCGACTCGCGGTCGAGGTTGGCGACGCCGCCGAAGATCCAGAGCTGGATGCTGGTGATCCCGATCCCGCGCCGCCGCGCTGCCCAGGCGTGGCCGAGCTCGTGCAGCAGGATCGAGCCGAAGAAGCCGATCGAGCTGGCGACGGCGAGCGCGAACGGGGCGAGGTCGGTGGCTGATTCGCCGAGCGCGGTGCCGTAGGCGTCGGACAGGCTGAAGATCAGGAAGAAGAGGATCAGGAACCACGACCAGTCGACCGCGATGCGAATTCCGCGGACGTGGAAGAGCGTGATCGAACCCCCTCCGAGCATCGCTCCATGGTAAGCGGATAGCGTCCCTGGCCGGATGGCCAGCGAAACGATTTGGCTGCGCGAGCGGCTCGAGGAACTGGAGCGGATCGACCGGCCCTCCGCCTCGGAGGGCGAGCGGCGCGCGGCCGAGTGGCTGGTCGAGCGCTTCGCCGAGGAGGGGGCGAGCGCCCGGATCGAGGCCGAGCCCGCCCACGGCACCTACTGGTGGCCGCTCGGGCTCGGGGCGGCGCTGGGCGCGCTCGGCGCCCTCGCGGCGCTGCGCGGCCGCCGCCTGCTCGGCACCCTGCTCGGCGCGGTCGGCGCCGCCGGGATCGCCGACGACTTCCCGCCCGGCAAGCGGCGGCTGCGGCGCGTCCTCCCCAAGCGCACCACCTACAACGTCGTCTGCGAGCTCGGCGACCCGGAGGCGGAGAAGACGGTCGTGCTGATCGCCCACCACGACGCCGCCCACTCCGGCCTCGTCTTCCACCCCGAGATCCCGCAGATCGCCGACCGGCTCGGCCTGATCGAGAAGACCGACACCAGCCCGCCGCTGATGGCGCCGGTCGTCGGCGGCCCGATCCTGGCCGCGCTCGGCGCTCTCACCGGCCGCCGCCTGCTCGCCAAGCTGGGGCTGCTGCTGGGGATCGGCTCGCTCGCGGCGATGGCCGACATCGGCGCCCGCAAGGTCGTCCCCGGCGCCAACGACAACGGCACCTCGGTGGTCACCCTGCTCGCGCTCGCCCGCCGCTTCGCCGCCGAGCCGCCCGAGGGCGTGCGCGTGATCCTGCTCTCGACCGGCTCCGAGGAGTCGTTCAGCGAGGGGATGAAAGCGTTCGGCGAGCGCCACTTCCCGAGCCTGGCGAAGGAGAGCACCTTCTTCCTCTGCCTCGAGTCGGTCGGCTCGCCGCACCTGCTGATCCTGCGCGGCGAGGGCTTCCTGCGGCTGCGCGAGTACCCGGCCCGTTCGCTCGCCTTCATGGACGGGCTGGCCGAGGAGCTGGGGATCTGGCTCTACCCCAACCTGCGCCTGCACAACGGGACCGACGGGCTGGAGCCCGCCTGCGCCGGCTACGAGACCGCGGTGCTGGCGGGCTGCACCGACCTCAAGCAGCCGGCGAACTACCACTGGGGCCACGACCTCGCCGAGAACGTCGAGTTCGACACCGTCGCCGACGCGGTCCGGCTCAGCGAGGCCGCGATCCGCCGGCTCGGCGAGCGCTGGCTCTGACCCCGTCGCCGAAAACGGCCGCATTTTGCCCGTTTGGGGGGTAGCGTGAATTCCGACTGCGGCGTCGGATTTTTCACCTATAAGGTTCGCGCTCGTGCCTACTCATGACGTTCTCGTAATCGGGGCCGGACTGGCCGGACAACGGGCCGCACTGGCCGCCGCCGAGCAGGGCGTATCGGTTGGGATCATCAGCAAGGTCCACCCGGTCCGCTCGCACTCGAACGCCGCCCAGGGCGGCATCAACGCGGCGCTGAACCCGGACGACACCTGGGAGTCGCACGCCTTCGACACGGTCAAGGGCTCCGACTACCTCGGCGACCAGGACGCGATCGAAGTGATGGCCCGCGAGGCCCCGGAGGAAATCCTCCACATGGAGCACCTCGGCGTCACCTTCCACCGCAACGAGGAGGGACGGCTCGGGACCCGCGCCTTCGGCGGCGCCTCCGCCGCCCGCACGTACTACGTCGCCGACATCACCGGCCAGGCGATCATGCACGTGCTCTACGAGCAGCTGATGAAATATTCCGATCAGGTCGCCCGCTACGAGGAGTGGTTCTCGACCGCGCTGGCGATCGACGAGCAGGGCGAGTGCTGCGGCGTCGTCACCCGCAACGTCGCCGACGGCTCGATGGAGTTGTTCCAGGCGAAAGCGGTGATCCTCGCGACCGGCGGCAACGGCCAGATCTGGAAGCCGACCACCAACGCGCTGATCTGCACCGGCGACGGGATCGCGATGGCCTACCGGGTCGGCGCGAAGCTGATGGACATGGAGATGATCCAGTACCACCCGACGACGCTGGCGGGCAAGGGCTTCCTGATCACCGAGGGCGCCCGCGGCGAGGGCGCCCACCTGCTGAACAAGAACGGCGAACGGTTCATGGAGAAGTACGCGCCGAACAAGATGGAGCTCGCCTCCCGCGACGTCGTCTCCCGCGCCGAGCAGACCGAGATCAACGAGGGCCGCGGCTTCCCCGACGGCACCGTCGCGCTCGACATCACCGTGGTCCCGAAGCAGCGGATCCACGAGGCGCTGCGCGAGATCGTCATGGTCGGCCGCGACTTCGCCGGCGTCGACATCACGCGCGAGCCGATCCACATCAAGCCCGGCAACCACTACGTCATGGGCGGCATCAAGACCAACGTCGACGGCGAGACCGACGTGCCCGGCCTCTACGCCGCCGGCGAGTGCGCCTGCGTCTCGGTCCACGGCGGCAACCGCCTCGGCGCCAACTCGCTGCTCGACACGCTGATCTTCGGCCGCCGCTCCGGCGCCCACGCCGCCCAGGTCGCCAAGGGCATGTCGATGCCGACGCCGTCCAGCGACGACCTGGCGCGCGAGCAGATCCAGCTCGACACGATCGTCAACCGCGACCGCACTGGCCGCCGCGTCTCGGAGATCAAGGCCGAGATGGGCGCCGTGATGGACAAGCACTGCGCCGTCTTCCGCGACGAGGCCGGCCTCAACGTCGCGCTCGAGGCCGTCAAGCGGCTGCGCGAGGAGGCCAAGACCGTCGCGATCGACGACAAGGGCAGCGTCTTCAACCAGGACGTCCTCGGCGCGCTCGAGCTCCAGTACATGCTCGACAACGCGGAGTGCATCGTCACCGGCGCGATCGAGCGCAAGGAGAGTCGCGGCGCCCAGTTCCGCACCGACTTCCCGGAGCGCAACGACGAGGAGTGGATCAAGCACATCAACTTGACCGCCAACGAGGCCGGCGAGCCGGAGATCTCCTACTCCGAGGTCACGATGACCCAGTGGGAGCCCCAGGAGCGCAAGTACTAAGCGACTAGGTTTGAACTGAGTAGATGCCTGACTACAAGCTGAAGATCCGTCGTTACGACCCAGAGTCGGGCAATGCCGCCTACTGGAGCGAGTACGACGTCTCGGTCGAGTCCGAGCGCTCGGTGCTCAAGGGCATCCTCACCGCCCGCGACGACCAGGACGGCTCGATCGGCATCCGCTGCTCCTGCCAGGCCGCGATCTGCGGCTCCTGTGCGATTCGGATCAACGGCAAGACCGCGCTCGCCTGCAACACCGCGATCGGCGAGGCCCAGGCGAAGGCCGGCGAGGGCAACCCGATCGTCGTCGAGCCGATGAACAACATGCCGGTGATCAAGGACCTGATCGTCGACATGGACGCGGTCCACTGGAAGAAGGTCCAGCGTGTCATCCCGTGGCTGCTGCCCGAGGGCGCGCCGCCGGAGCGCGAGTACATCGTGCCCGCCGAGTCGATGATCGACATCACCCAGTCGATGGCCTGCATCCAGTGCGGCGCCTGCGTCGGCGCCTGCCTGGCGCTCGAGGCCGACCCCGACTTCGTCGGACCGGCCGCGCTCGCCAAGGCCTA
>CAYXFL010000052.1:0-3415 GCA_964464285.1 uncultured Conexibacteraceae bacterium | reverse complement strand
ACCCGCGCGACGGCCAGGAGAAGGAGCGCCTGACCGACCTCGCCGAGGATCCGCACGGCATGTACGACTGCACGCACTGCTTCGCCTGCGTCGAGGTCTGCCCGAAGGACGTCGCGCCGATGAACCAGATCATGCGTCTGCGTCGCCGCGCGACCAACGACTTCGAGATCAAGGACCGCAACAACGGCTACGGCCACGAGAAGGCGTTCGTCAAGCTGATCGAGAAGTACGGCACGCTGCACGAGGCGCAGCTGCTGCCGCGCTCGTTCGGCGACGGCTCGCTGATCAAGGGCCAGGTCGAGCCAACCGCTGTCAAGCAGCTGATCCAGAGCCTGCCGACCGCCATCGGCGGCCTCAAGTCGGGCAAGGTCTCGCCGGTCAAGGCGCTGTGGCACCACAAGCTGCCTGGCCAGGAGAACGTCAAGAGGATCTTCGAGGAGATCGAGTCGAAGGACGAGCGCCTCGAGCTCAACCTCTACATCGTTGAGGAGGAGGCAGGCGCATGAAGCTCGCTTACTGGCCTGGCTGCGTGTCGCGGGGATTCACCCCCGAGCTGCACGGCTCAATGAACCTCGTCGCGCCGAAGCTCGACCTCGAGCTGGTCGAGCTCGACCGCGCCAACTGCTGCGGCGCCGGCGTGATCGCCGAGCACAACCAGGAGCTCGCCGACACACTCAACGCACGCACCTTCGCGATGGCCCAGAAGGTCGAGGGCGCCGTCGGCATGATGAACATCTGCTCGACCTGCCAGGGCGCCCAGTCCGAGGCACAGCAGCGCCTCGACGCCGACGGCGAGTACCGCGACGCGGTCAACTCGAACCTCGCCGTCGAGAGCCTCGCGTACCAGAAGCACGCCGAGACCGAGTGGTGGAACAAGAACTTCCTCTGGCTGCTTGTCGAGGAGATCGGCCTCGACAAGCTGCGCTCGAAGGTCGTGCGCCCGCTCGAGGGCCTGAAGATCGCCCCCTTCTACGGCTGCTACATCGTGCGCCCGACGAAGCGGCTCGGCTACGCCGACCATCCTGAGCGCGACCAGTACCTCGAGTACGTCATCGACGCGCTCGGCGCCGAGCCGGTCGAGTACGCCGGTTCGCACAAGTGCTGCGGCTTCCCGGTCATCACGATGAACCGGACGACGTCGCTGCGCCAGGCCGGCCGTCACCTCGCCGACGCGATCGACGCCCAGGCCGACTGCCTCGTCACCCCCTGCCCGCTCTGCCACCTGAACCTGGACCTCCAGCAGCCGGCAGCCGCGCAGTTCGTCGAGCGCGACCTCGACATCCCGGTCCTCCATCTCCCGCAGATGGTCGGCCTCGCGCTCGGTCTTGAGCCGAAGGCGCTCGGCATGAACAAGCACGTCGTCAAGACGAAGTCCGTTCAGCGCAAGATCGCTGAGCTCGCCGCCGCCTAGCGGCTACTTGACCAGCAGCTCGGCGAGCTGGACCGCGTTGAGGGCGGCGCCCTTGCGGAGGTTGTCGCCGACGACCCAGAGGTTGAGGCAGCGGTCGTGCGAGGGGTCGCGGCGGATGCGGCCGACGAGGACGTCGTCGTTGCCGGCGGCGTCGATGGCGAGTGGGTAGATGCCGTCGCCGGGGTTGTCGAGGACCTGGACGCCGGGGGCGCCGGCGAGCAGGTCGCGGCACTCCTCTGGCGAGAGCGACTTGCGCGTCTGGACGTTGACCGACTCGGAGTGGCCGGTGTAGACCGGGATGCGGACGCAGGTGGCGGAGATGGCGATGTCGTCGCGGCCGAGGATCTTGCGCGTCTCGGCCATCATCTTGCGCTCCTCGGTGGTGTAGTCGTCACCGTCCTTGAAGCTCTCGACCTGCGGGATCGCGTTGAAGGCGATCTGGTGCGGGTAGATCTGGGCCGCCGGGATGTCGGTCGCCTCCAGCACCGCGCGGGTCTGGTCGTGGAGCTCCTCGACGGCGCGCTGGCCGGTGCCGGAGACCGCCTGGTAGGTCGAGACGACGAGCCGCTCGATGCCGACGGCATCGAGGATCGGCTTCAGCGCGACGACCATCTGCATCGTCGAGCAGTTCGGGTTGGCGACGATCCCCTTGTGGTTGGCGAGGTCGTCGGGGTTGACCTCGGCGACGACCAACGGGACGTCGTCCTTCATGCGCCAGTAGGACGAGTTGTCGACCACCGTGGCGCCCGCCGCGGCGAACTTCGGACCCCACTCCTCGCTGATGCCGGAGCCGGCTGAGAAGAGCGCCAGGTCGAAGCCCTGGATCGATTCGTCGGACAGCGCGACGACGGTCAGGTTCTGGTCGCCCCAGTCGATCGTGCGGCCGGCGGAGCGCTCGGAGGCGAACGGGACGACCTCGTCGGCCGGGAACTCGCGCTCGCGCATGATGCCGAGAATCGTCGATCCGACGGCGCCGGTGGCGCCTACTACGGCTACGCGCATGGCTAGGAGGCCTCGGTCGGCTCGGTCGACTTGACGATCGGGCGGTGGTCGCCGGAGACGTCCTCGGGCAGCACGGCGTCGGCGCCGAGGCCGAAAGCGGTGTGCAGCTCGCGAACCGCGTCGGCAACATGCTCCTCGCGGATCACGCAGGAGATCTTGATCGGCGACGTGGCGATCATCTCGATGTTGACGCCGGCCTCGCCGAGCACGCTGAAGGTCTTGGCGGCGACGCCCGGGTGGCTGCGCATCCCGGCGCCGACGATCGACACCTTGGCCATCGCGCCGTCGCTGGCGATCGACGCGATGCCGAGATCCGCGCGGATCGCTTCGAGCGCGTCGAGCGACGCGGTCAGGTCGGCGCGCGGCACGGTGAACGACATGTCGGCCTGACGGTCGGACTCCGGCTCGTTCTGGATGATCATGTCTACGTTGACGTTCGCCTCAGCGAGCGTAGTCAGCACGCGACCAGCGATGCCGGGCTGGTCCGGCACGCCGGTAAGGGTGACGCGAGCCTCGTCGGTCGAGTGCGTCACGGCTGTCACAAGTGGTCGCTCCATCGTCTGCTGCTCGTTGACCACGAAGGTACCTGGTCCGTCATCGAAGCTGGAGCGACAGTGGATCGGGATGCCGTAGTTGCGCGCGTACTCGACCGAGCGCAGCTGCAGGACCCCGGCCCCCGAAGCGGCCATCTCGAGCATCTCCTCGAACGAGACGACCTCCAGCTTGCGCGCGTCCGGGACGATCCGCGGGTCGGCGCTGAAGACGCCCGGGACGTCGGTGTAGATCTCGCAGACGTCGGCCTGCAGCGCCGCCGCGAGCGCAACCGCCGTCGTGTCGGAGCCGCCGCGGCCGAGCGTCGTGACGTCGGAGGTATCGGTCGAGACGCCCTGGAAACCGGCGACGAGCACGATCTTGCCTTCGTCGAGCGCGCTGCGAATGCGGTCGGCCTTGACGTCGATGATGCGCGCCTAGGTGTGCGAGGCATCGTCACCGACGCCTCGC
>CAYXFL010000051.1:0-20494 GCA_964464285.1 uncultured Conexibacteraceae bacterium | reverse complement strand
GCGTGCTGATGAGCGCCGACGGCAAGACGGTCGAGGCGGAGGCCGCGCACGGCACCGTCACCCGTCACTACCGCCAGCACCAGAAGGGCGAGCCGACTTCCACCAACCCGATCGCCTCGA
Organism: uncultured Conexibacteraceae bacterium; assembly: GCA_964464285.1. Lineage (GTDB taxonomy): Bacteria > Actinomycetota > Thermoleophilia > Solirubrobacterales > 70-9 > VAYN01. Next base: position 20,374 of record CAYXFL010000051.1, on the reverse strand, counting down.
TCTTCGCCTGGACGCGTGGCCTCGCCGCGCGCGGGCGGATGGACGAGACCCCCGCGGTCTCCAACTTTGCCGAGACCCTCGAGCGCGTCTGCATCGAGACGGTCGAAAGCGGCAAGATGACCAAAGACCTCGCGCTGCTCGTCGGCGCCGACCAGGACTACCAGACCACGCAGGAGTTCCTGGCCTCGATCGACGAGAACCTTCAGGCCGCGATGGCCTAGCCGCGCGAGAAACCCGCGACACCGAGGAGAGGAACCTCTTGAGCACTCCCGTCAAGGTCACCGTTACCGGCGCCGCCGGCCAGATCGGCTACGCCCTGCTGTTCCGCATCGCCAGCGGCCAGATGCTCGGCCCCGACACGCCGGTCGAGCTGAGCCTGCTGGAGATCCCCGACGCGGTCAAGGCCGCTGAGGGCACGGCCATGGAGCTCGACGACTGCGCCTTCCCGCTGCTGCGCAGGATCGACATCACCGACGACGCCAAGCAGGCCTTCGACGGCGCCAACATCGGCCTCTTGGTCGGCGCCCGTCCGCGCGGCCCGGGCATGGAGCGCTCGGACCTGCTCGAGGCCAACGGCGGCATCTTCAAGCCGCAGGGCGAAGCGATCAACGCCGGCGCCGCCGACGACGTCAAGGTGCTGGTGGTCGGCAACCCGGCCAACACCAACGCGCTGATCGCGATGTCGAACGCGCCCGACGTCCCGCGTGAGCGCTTCACCGCGATGATGCGGCTCGACCACAACCGGGCGATCGCCCAGGTCGCCAACAAGCTCGGCAAGCAGGTCTCCGACGTCACCAACATGACCGCCTGGGGCAACCACTCGCCGACCCAGTACCCCGACCTGGTCAACGCCAAGGTCAGCGGGCAGAGCGCCTGGGACTCGGTCGACGACGAGGCCTGGATCAAGGATGAGTACATCCCGCGGGTCGCCAAGCGCGGCGCCGAGATCATCGAGGCGCGCGGCGCCTCCAGCGCCGCCTCCGCCGCCAACGCGGCGATCGACCACGTGCGCGACTGGGTGCTCGGTACGCCGGACGGCGACTGGGTCTCGATGGCGGTTCCCGCCGACGGCTCCTATGGGATCGGCGAGGGGATCATCTGCGGCCTGCCCTGTCAGTGCAGCGGCGGCGAGTGGAGCGTCGTTCAGGGCCTCGACGTGCCGGACTTCTCGCGCGAGCGGATCGACGCTTCCGTCATGGAGCTCCAAGAGGAGCGCGACGCGATCAGCCAGCTCGGCCTGATCTAAGCCGCATCCTCATAGACGTGAAAAAGGCCGGCCCAGATGGGCCGGCCTTTTTCGTGGCGCCTTGCGAAGCTGAGAGTCAGCCGGCGGCGGGGTAGTACTGACGCCCGTCCTTTTTGACCCGCCCCTCCTTCTCGAGATCGCCGAGCACCCGGTACAGGTAGTTCGGCTTGATCTTCATCGTCGTGGCGACGTCGGAGGCACTGATCCCGGGCTGGTCCTCGATCAATTTCACCGCCTGGTCGGCACGGGTGCCGCCGCGGCGTTTGCGGCGTTTTTTGCCGGTGCTGGTACCGGTACCAGCGGTCCCTTTCGAAGATTTGCTCCCGCGCGGGCGGCCGGGGGACCGGCGGACGACTTTGCCGCCGAGCTCCTTCAGTGCGCCCTCGAGGCGCTTGCGCTCGTCCTCGAGCTCGTTCAGCCGATCGAGGATCAGCTGTCGGGCCTCGTCGACCACGTTGTTACTGGGCATTGTTTCCTTTCCATACAGCAGGGGGTTCACTGTTTCCTGGCTGCCGTGAGTGTGGCACAGGCACACTCACTGTGAGTGGAGAAATGCTCAGGAGGGTTTCGGCTGTCAGCCGGTGCGTTCGGCTTGTCGCTCGGGTGAGATGCGGATCACGTTACGGGCCAGGCCGAGCTTCTCCAGCGCGGCGATGATCAGCGCCGAGGGGTCGAGCTCGGAGCGCTTCAGGCCGTGTACGGCGGAGCGGGGGAAGGCGTGATGGTTGTGGTGCCAGGACTCCCCCAGCGAGGGCAGCGCCAGCCAGAACACGTTGGTGGACCTGTCGTCGGTCTCGAACCTGCGCGTACCGAGGAAGTGGCACACCGAGTTGACGCTCCAGGTGATGTGGTGAACGAAGAAGATGCGGACGAACCCACCCCAGAGCAGCGCCGTTGCGGCGCCGAGGAGGGTGCCGGTGACGAGGAATCCGGCGGCGGCCGGCAGCGCCAGGCTGAGCAGCACGTACGAACCGAAGTGTCGGTTGATGAACCGCATGCCCTTGTCCTCGTACAGGTCGGGGGCGTATTTCTTCCAGTCTGCGCGGCCCTGTGATGACATCAGCCAGCCGGTGTGGGCGTGCCAGAGGCCGGAGAACACGCTCTGCACTCCACCGTCCGGGCTGACGTGAGGGCTGTGTGGGTCACCCTCTTCGTCGGTGTGGGCATGGTGCTTGCGGTGGTCGGCGACCCAGGCGATCACCGGGCCCTGCACCGCCATCGAGCCGAGCACGGCGAAGGTGTATTCGAGCGCCTTCGAGGTCTGGAACGAACGGTGGGTGAGCAGGCGGTGGAAGCCGACCGTGATCCCGATCGCGGTCAGCATGTACATCACCGCGGCGATGATCAGGTCGGCGGCGCTGACCCAGCTGTTCCAGAGCAGCACGATCGCGGTGATCGTGGCAACGAAGGGAACGACCACCGCGCCGAGGTTGACGCCTTTCTCAAGTCTTGTCATTTCGCCCATGTAGGCAAGATACGCGCGTCCCGACGCGATCTATTCGGACCCATCCCACTTTCTGGCGTCTAAACTTGTGAGAGAGATGCCAAAAACTCTGGATCAAGAGCCCTGGCGCGGCCTCCCGCCGCGCGTTGCCGACCTGATCGAGCCCGAGCTCGGTGCGATCACCGAGGAGATCCTTGCGACGATCGCCCGCGAGGTGCCCGAGTACGCGCGCCCGCTCGAGGGCCGGTTCGGCCGCGGCATCCGCACCGGCGTCGGCGAGGCGCTCTCGCAGTTCGTCGCGCTGATCCGCGATCCCGACGCCGGGCGCGAGCCGGGGCGCGACGTCTACGTGCAGCTCGGCCGGGGCGAGCAGCGGGTCGGCCGCCCGCTCGACTCGCTGCTCGCCGCCTACCGGATCGGTGCCAGGGTCGCCTGGCGGCGGATCGCCGCGGCCGGCCGCCGCGCCCGGCTCGGGGCGGAGCCGCTGACCTTGCTGGCCGAGGCGATCTTCGCCTACATCGACGAGCTCTCCGCCGACTCGGTCGAGGGCTACGCGGAGGCGCAGGCCGAGGTCGAGGACGTGCGCCGCCGACGCCGTCACGAGCTGATCCGGCTGCTGGTCTCCGAGTCCCCCGCCGAGCCGGACGACCTGAAAGCGGCGGCGCGGGCGGCCGGCTGGCCGCTGCCGAAGCGACTCGCGGCGTCCGCCTGCGCGGAGGCGGATCTGGCGAAGCTGGCCCGGCGGCTGCCGCCGGACTACCTGGCGACGGTGCTCGACGGCGTCGGCTGCGTGCTGCTCCCCGACCCCGACGGCCCGGGGCGCCGCGACGCCTTCACCACCGCCGCGGCCGGCGCTCGCCTGGTGATCGGCCCCACCGCCGACCCGGACGGCCTCGCCGGCTCCTGGTCGCTCTGCCGCGCCCTGCTCGCCGTCCCCGGCGCGGCAGGCGGGTTGGTGCTGGCGGAGGAGCACCTCGGGGAGCTGCTGCTGTTCGAGACCAGAGGGTTGAGGGCGCGGCTCGCCGCCCGCCGCCTTGCGCCCCTCGCCGAGCTCACCCCGAAGGCCGCCGAGCGCATGCGCGAGACCGCCCTGGCCCACGTCCGCCATCACGGCAACGCCGTCGCGATGGCCGCCGAGCTCCACATCCACCCCCAGACCGCCCGCTACCGGATCGCCAAGCTGCGCGAGCTCCTCGGCGACCAGCTGGACGACCCCTACGCGCGCTTCGAGCTGGAGCTGGCGCTGCGGAGCTAGCGAGGGGTCCTCTCCTCTCCTCGCGGGCCCGGGGTCGGTTCGGGTGAGCTGTCGACCTCGCCCGAACGGGTGTCTGAGCTAGGGCGGCAGATGCGCCCCTTTAGCTCAGACACCCCGAGCTGGCGCTGGGGACGACGTGCCGAGGAAGCTCGGGGGGCCTGAGCCCTCCCCAGGGCCAACCCGAAGCAGGCCGCCCTTAGTCGCGCTTCTTGCGACTTCTCGTCTGGGTGCGGAACGCGACGTCCCAGATCGGTGAGGAGACGCCGTAGCCGTAGCGGTGGTCCTGGAAGTGGTGGCGCATGTGGTGCTCGCGCAGGCGCTTGCCGAACTTCGTCTTCGGCACGGCGTGGTGCACGTAGTAGTGCGTGTAGTCGTAGAAGAGGTAGCCGAGGATGAAGCCGCCGAAGACGGGGAAGGCGGCGTCGCCGAGGATCAGCCAGAAGGCAGCGAAGAAGAGGGCCGCCAGGGGAATCGAGACCGACGGCGGCATCACCAGCCGCAGCTTGTCGTTGGGGTGGTCGTGGTGGATCCCGTGGATGATGAAGTGCATGCGGCGACCGAAGGCGTTGTCCGGCTCCCAGTGGAAGACCAGCCGGTGCAGCCAGTACTCGGTCAGCGTCCAGACCGCGACGCCGGCCAGGGTCAGCAGGGCGAGCGACCAGGCGGCGAAGCCCCGATCCACCCCCAGCCACTCCATCGCCACGATCACCGGGATGAAGATCACGGCGGGCACGACGGGGTGGACGCGGGAGAAGAAGTTGAGGAATTCGCTCTTGAAAAGCGGCGGCGAGGCCGCGAGCTTTTCGCTGCGTTTCGAGTGAGCCTCCATCCGCCGCGGATCTTAGCGCCGGCCGTCTCCGGCTCCGAGACCAGCCGGTACCCCGGGGGGCACACGCCCTGCCCGTGCGCAAGACGCGGGGAAGATGTGACTAAGTCGTTTCAAGAAGGTTGCGATTTGCGGGGTAGGGGTAGGCGGGGCGTTCGCCTCGGTGGCAGGATGCCCGAGCCGATGCCGCGGAAGCCGAAAACCCCCACCTGCGAGGACTGCTATTTCCATCGCAAGAACCTCTGCGCGCTGGAGCTGAACGAGACCTGCGCGACCTTCCGGCCGAACCGCCCCGAGGGCCTCGTCCCGCCCCGCCAGCCGGTCCTGCTGATGCGGGCGCCCCGCTGGGCGACCCAGAAAGCGGTCTAGCCCCGCCGCCGCCGCCGGGCGGCTATTTTTTGACCGATGCCCCAGCGCGATCTGTTCGCCGACTTCGCCCGTGTGCGCCGTGAGATGGACCAGATGCTCGGCGACGCCTGGGGCCGTGGCCGCTACGTCAGCCGCCGCACCACCGGCTTCTCGCCCAACGTCGACGTCTACTACTGCGGCGAGCCGCAGCGCGCCGTGGTCAAGGTCGACCTCGCCGGGATCTCGCTGAGCGAGGTCGGGATCGAGGTCTCCGGCCGCCACCTCGCGGTGGTCGGCGAGCGCCCCGTGCAGGAGACCGAGGGCCGCGTCTACCAGCAGGTCGAGATTCCCTCCGGCCCCTTCCGCCGCGTGGTCGAGTTCCAGGTCGAGGTCGACGCCGAGCGGGCCACCGCCACTTATGAGGACGGGGTGCTGCGGATCGAGCTGCCGCTGCGCGACCCCGAGCAGACCACCCACCGGGTCCCGATAGGCCGCAGTTGATGGAGGGGGCCCCGGTCCTCGAGGTGGTCGAATCGCCGCTCGACGCGGAGGACCTGATCCGCGCCGGCGCGCCGCTGCCCGAGGCGCTGCCGGTGCTGCCGCTGCGCGACTCGGTCACCTTCCCCGATTCGCTGACCCCGCTGGCGGTCGGCCAGGAGCGCTCGATCCAGCTCGTCAACGACGTGCTCGGCGCCAACCGGACCCTGGTCATGGTCGCCTCCCGCGACCCCGACAACGAGGAGCCCGGCCCCGGCGACCTCTACGACGTCGGTGTCGCCGGGATCGTCGCCCGCATGGTCAAGGTGCCCGACGGCTCGCTGCGGATCCTCGTTCAGGCGACCCAGCGGGTCCGGCTCGACGACTACCTGGCCGAGAGCCCCTACCTGCTGGCGCGGATCTCCGAGCTGCCCGACGTCAGCAAGGAGACCCCGGAGCTGGAGGCGCTGACCCGCAACGTGCAGCGGACCTTCTCCGAGATCGTCGAGCAGATCCCCTACCTGCCCGAGGAGCTGCAGATGGCGGTGGCGAACATCGACGACCCGGCGGCGCTCGGCCACCTGATCGCCGGCTCGCTGCGGATCGGGGTCGAGGAGAAGCAGGCGCTGCTGGAAGAGGTGAACGTGACCAAGAGGCTGCGCCACCTCTCGCGGATCCTCGCCCGCGAGCTCGAGGTGGTCCAGCTCGGCACCCAGATCCAGAGCCAGGTCCAGTCCGAAGTCGACAAAGGCCAGCGCGAGTTCTTCCTGCGCCAGCAGCTGAAAGCGATCCAGGACGAGCTCGGCGAGGGCGACGAGCAGCAGGCCGAAGCGGCCGAACTGCGCGAGAAAATCGAGGGCGCAGGGCTGCCCGAGCACGCGCTGAAAGCGGCCGAGCGCGAGCTCGCGCGGCTGGAGAAACTGCCGCCGGCCGCCGCCGAGCACGGCGTCATCCGCACCTACCTCGAGTGGCTGACCGAGCTTCCGTGGTCCGTGGAGACCGAGGACGACCTCGACATCAAGCACGCCCGCAAGGTCCTCGACGCCGATCACTACGACCTCGAATCGGTCAAGGACCGGATCCTCGAGTACCTGGCGGTGCGCAAGCTGAACCCGGACTCGCCGGGCCCGATCCTCTGCTTCGTCGGCCCGCCCGGGGTCGGCAAGACCAGCCTCGGGAAATCGATCGCGAAGGCGCTGGGGCGCGAGTTCGAGCGGATCTCGGTCGGCGGCGTGCGCGACGAGGCGGAGATCCGCGGCCACCGCCGCACCTACATCGGCGCTCTCCCGGGGACGATCATCCGCGCCCTCCGTGACGCCGGCTCGCGCAACCCGGTGTTCATGATCGACGAGATCGACAAGATGGGCGCCGACTTCCGCGGTGACCCCGCCTCGGCGATGCTCGAGGTGCTCGACCCGGCCCAGAACGACTCCTTCCGCGACCACTACCTCGACCTCGAGTTCGACCTCTCCGACGTCGTCTTCATCGCCACCGCGAACGTGCTCGACCCGATCCCCGGGCCGCTGCTCGACCGCATGGAGACGATCGAGCTGGCCGGCTACACGCTCGACGAGAAGGTCCACATCGCGCGCCGCTACCTGGTCGGGCGCCAGGTCGGGGCGAACGGGCTGAAGCCGTCCCAGATCGAGTTCTCCGACGCGGCGCTGAAGGCGATCGTCGAGGAGTACACGCGCGAGGCCGGGGTCCGCAACCTCGAGCGCCAGATCGGCACCGTCTGCCGCAAAGTCGCCCGCGAAGTCGCCGAGGGCAAGGTCAAGCGCAAGGTCAAGGTCTCGGCCAAACGGGCCCGTGAGCTGCTCGGCCGCCGCCGCGTCTTCGCCGAGCAGCGCCGCCGCACCAAGGTCCCCGGCGTCGCCACCGGGCTCGCCTGGACCCCGGCCGGCGGCGACGTGCTCTTCATCGAGGCGACCGCGATGCCCGGCTCCGGCAAGTTGACGATCACCGGCCAGCTCGGCGACGTGATGAAGGAGTCGGCGCAGGCGGCACTCTCCTACGTGCGCGGACACTGGGCCGAGATCGCGCCCGGCCTCGGCGAGCGCTGGTTTGCCGAGAACGACCTGCACGTGCACGTGCCGGCCGGGGCGGTGCCCAAGGACGGCCCCTCGGCCGGGGTGGCGATGACCGTCGCGCTCTCCTCGCTGGTCAGCGGCCGGCCGGTTCGCAACGATGTCGCGATGACCGGTGAGGTGACCTTGACGGGGCAGGTGCTGCCGATCGGCGGGCTGAAGGAGAAGTCGCTGGCCGCCCAGCGGGCCGGGATCAAGCGGGTGATCGTGCCCGAGCGCAACCAGGGGGACGTCGGTGAGATTCCCGAGCACGAGCTCGGCAACCTGGAGTTCGTCTTCGTCGACGAGGTCTCCAAGGCACTCGACGTAGCCCTCTCCTAGGGGCCGGGTCTTGGAGGCGGCGACCCTGCGCCGGGGCGGTCCGGCGTCGTACCTGCGGCTGGGCCGCGAGTGGCTGGCGACCCGCTCGCGCGTCTTCTGGATCCTCGCCGGGCTGACCGCGCTCGGCGCCGTCCTGCGCTTCGCCACCCTGGGGCTCCAGAGCTACCACCACGACGAGGTGGTTACCGCCGAACGGGTCCTGCAGCCGGGCTTCTTCCGCACCATGGACGTGGTCGGCTACAGCGAGTCGGCGCCGCCGCTCTACTACGCGCTGGCCTGGGTCTGGACCCTGTTCACCGGCAGCGGCGAGGTCGGGCTGCGCTCGTTCTCGGCGCTCGCCGGGGTGGCGACGATTCCGGTCGCCTACCTGCTCGGGGCCGAGCTGCGCGGCCGCCGCACCGGGCTGATGGCGGCGGCGCTGGTCGCGGTCAACCCGATGATGCTCTGGTACTCGCAGGAGGCGCGCGCCTACGCGCTGCTGGCGCTGCTCTGCGCGCTCTCGCTGCTCTTCTTCCTGCGGGCGCTGCGCAGCGACAGCTCGCGCGACTTCCTGCTCTGGGGGACCTTCTCCGGGCTGGCGATGGCGACCCACTACTTCGCCCTCTTCCCGATCCTGATCGAGGCGGCGCTGTTGCTGCGACGCCGCGGCCGCGCCAGCTACGCCGGCCTCGCCGTCGCCGGCGCCTTCGGCCTCCTGTTGCTGCCGCTGGCGGTCCACCAGATGTCCTACGGGCACGCCGAATGGATCGGCAACCTCACCCTCGGCCACCGGCTCTGGGAAACGGCGGCGACCTTCGTCACCGGCGAGACCGCCGACATCATCGGCCAGCCCGAGCGGCCGGAGCTGGCGATCGTCCCGCTGGCGCTCTGCCTTGCCGCCTTCGCCCTGCTCGCCTGGCGCGGAGCGCGCGCGGAGCGCGCTGCCGCCCGGGTGCCGCTGGCGATCGGCGCCGCCGCGATCGGCGTGCCGGTCGTGCTCGCGATCCTGCCCGGCGGCGTCGACTTCGTGCTCGCCCGCAACATGATGGCGGCGCTGGTGCCGCTGCTGGTCGTGGTCGCGATCGGGCTCACCCTGCCCGGGGCGCGCCGGCTCGGCAACGCGCTGGCCGCGGTCCTGCTCGCCTACTCGTTCGTCTTCTGCCTTTGGGCCAGCTTCCACCCAGACCTGCAGCGGCCCGACTGGGGCGCGGTCGCCAGCCGCCTCGGCGAACCGCAGGCGCCGCGGGCGACGGTGACCTGGACGCTCGGCGAGGCGCCGCTGCGCTACGAGCTCGACACCGAACACTCGTCCGAAGCGTTCATGGTCAAACCATCCGAACGGCTCGACTGGATGGTCAACGAGATCAACTTCGTCTCCGAGAAGCACGTGCCCCCGCCGCCCCCGCGGCTGCTCGGCCCCGGCTTCCGCGAAACCGCTCGCGGCCGCGTCGGCGGCCTCTTCATCCGCCGCTACGCACTGTCCCACCCGGGCCTGGCGCCGCTGCGCCTGCGCCAGCTGCGCGATGCGCGGCTCGAGTTCCGCACCAACGGGGTGCTGCTTGACGGCATCGGTCCCGGGTAGCTGCGCCATACCGGTTTGGGTTTATCCTGGGAACGCTTCGGAATCCAGCGAGGAGATGGAATGACCAAGAGCAAGGCGACCCGCGCCACCGACATTTACGAGAGTGCCCGCGAGAACCCGTACGTGCAGCGGCTGATCGAGGACGAAGATCTGCGCGACAACCTCCGTGAGGCGTTCGAATCGGCGAAGAGCGCTTACTCGCGGGCGACCGGCAACGGCAAGGGCCCGGTCAAGGCGGTCACTTCGGACAAGAAGGTCCAGAAGGAAATGCGCAAGACCGCCGAGCTGCTCCAGGAAGCGAACGACCGCCTGCAGAAGCCGAAGCGCAAGAAGGGCAAGCTCGGCAAGCTGCTGCTGCTCGCCGTGATCGGCGGTGTCGTGGCCCTGGTGGTCAGCGAGGGCGCCCGCAAGGCCGTGCTCGACGCCCTGTTCGGCGCCGAAGAGGAGTTCGAGTACTCCTCCACGACCAGCATCAACGGCTCCTGACGGGGTCAGGGGCCGACAGGCGGCGTCCTCGATCGCTTGCGTGCGGAGCACGCGGCGCTCACTGCGTCCTTGCCTGTCGACCCCTGACCCTCGTCAGTCTCTGACGAGCCTCGTCAGGCCTCTCACCTAGACTGCCTGTAGATGGAGGCAGCGACGAAAGCGAAGGATTCCGCGTCCAAAGAGCGCGAACTGTCCGGCGACAAGGCCAAGCGCATCGTTGACGCGATGCGCAACTCGGTGGCCGAGCGCGGCGCCGCCGGCTCGACTTTCGAGCACGTCGCCCGCGAGGCGGGCGTCAGCCGCGGCCTCCTGCACTACTACTTCGGGACCAAGGAGCGGCTGCTGGTCGAGGTCGTGCGCCGCGACGCCGAGCTGCGGGTCGCCCGGCTCGACGAGATGCTGGAGAAGGCCGAGACCGTCGACGCCGTGCTCGACGTGCTCGTCGCCAGCCTCACCGACATGATCGACAACGATCCCGGCTTCTTCCTCCTCCTCTACGAGCTGTTCAGCGCCGGTCGCCGCAATCCCGAGATCCAGCACGAGGTCGGGCAGCTGTTCGAGCGCACCCGCTCGCACGTCGCCGAGGTGCTGCGGGCCAAGCAGGAGGCCGGGGTGCTGAAGCTGCGCTTCGACGCCGACGCGGTCGTCTCCTATCTCTTCGCGCTGGGCGACGGGTTCGCCCTGCAGACGCTCTCGGACCCCGAGCGCGACAACCGCGGCGCGCTCGAAGCCGGCTCGGCCAGCGCCCGGTACCTGCTGATCTCTGAGTGACTCCGCTCACGGAGTGACGGCGCTCACAGACCGCGTGCGGCGCGGTCGGAGAGGCTCGCGTCCGGATCATGCGCGACGCGATGAACCGACTTGCGGGGGTGCTGGGCCGGCGGCGGCGCTGGGTCGTCGGCGTCTGGCTGCTGATCGTGCTGGCGGCGCTTCCGTTCGCCGCCAAACAGACCGAACACCTGACCGGCGGCGGCTTCGACGTCCCGGGCAGCCAGTCCTACGCGGCCAGCCAGGCGCTGCAGGAGGAATTCGGCGAGAAGGCTGACGGGATCGCGGTCGCGCTGCAGGCGGCGCCGGGCGCGAGCGCGGCCGAGCGCGCCGCCGCGGTCACGCGGGTGCGCGAGCAGGTCGCCGCCGTCGAAGAGGTGACGATGCCCCCGGCCGCCGCCCTGGCCGCGCGGCGGCAGCTGCAGGAGCGCGGCTTCGCCCTGATCGAGCTGCGCAGCGAGCAGACCGCCGACGAGCTGATCGACTCGGCCGTCGACCTGCGCGCCGAGGTCGATCCCGGCACCGCGGTCGGCGCCGTCACTCCCTACCTGGTCGGGCAGCCGACGATCTGGGCGGGGATGCAGGAGATCTCCAAGGAAGACCTCACCAAGGCGGAGGTCAGCGGCTTCCCGATCGTCGCCCTGATCCTGCTGGTCGTCTTCGGCTCGCTCGCGGCGGCGGCGCTGCCGCTCACCCTCGGCTTCGTCAGCGTGCTGGTGACCGGGGCGCTGATCTACTTCATCTCGCTGCAGATGACGACCTCGGTCTTCGTCACCAACATGGCCTCGATGATCGGGATCGGGGTGGCGATCGACTACTCGTTGTTCATCCTCGCCCGCTACCGGGAGGAGCGCCAGCAGGGCCACGACCTGGCCGACGCCCGCGCCCGCGCGCTCTCCACCTCGGGGCTCGCGGTCACCTTCTCGGGGATCGCCGTGATCGTCTCGCTGGCGGGGCTGTGGATGGTCGACAACCAGGCGCTGCGCTCGATGGCGCTGGGCGCGATGACCGTGGTCGCGGTCTCGATCCTGACCGCGATCACCCTGCTGCCGGCGCTGATCGCGATGCTCGGCGACCGGGTGATGCCGGGCGGCATCGTCGGCCGTGTCGCCGACTTCTTCAGGCGCCGCTTCTACCGCCGCCGCACCGCCGAGCAGACGGCCGCCGCGGCCGCCGGGCGCAGCGAGTTCTGGGAGCGCTGGACGGCGCGGGTGATGGCGCGCCCCTGGACCGCGGTGATCGCGGTCTCCGGGGTGCTGCTGGTGCTCGCCAGCCCGCTGCTCTCGATGGAGACCGGGACCGAGGCGCTCGCCCAGTTCCCCAAGGACTCCGACGTCCGGGTCGGCAACGAACTCGCCGGCGAGCAGCTCGGCGGCGGCACCGACCCGATCCAGGTCGTCGCCACCTTCGACGGCCCGCCGACCTTCGAAGAGCGGGCGGCGACGCTCGGCTACGCGCGCGGCCTCGCCCGCACGCCCGGCGTCAGCGCGGTGGCGCCGCCGATCTACGCCGGCGACAGCGCCCTGGTCCAGCTCACCTCGCAGGCGGACAGCGAGTCCGCAGCGGCGATCGCGCTGGTCAAGCGGCTGCGCGTCGAGGCGCCGGCGACCGCGCTCGGCGAGCGCGCGACGGTCAGCGTCGGCGGCGAAACCGCGCGCGGTGCCGACGTGCGCGACCAGATCAGCGGCTCGATGTGGAAGATCATCGTCTTCGTCCTCGCGCTCAGCTTCCTCGTCCTGATGGTGATGCTGCGCTCGCTGATCCTGCCGCTGAAGGCGGTGCTGATGAACCTGCTCTCGATCGGCGCGGCCTACGGCATCCTCGTCGCGATCTTCCAGTGGGGCTGGTTCGACAGCGTGCTCGGCTTCGAAAGCCAGGGCGCCCTCGACACGATCAACGTGCCGCTGATCTTCGCAGTCGTCTTCGGCCTCTCGATGGACTACGAGGTCTTCCTGATGTCGCGGATCCGCGAGCGCTTCATGCGCCACGGCGACAACGAAAAAGCGGTCGCCGAGGGCCTCGCCTCGAGCGCCCGCACGATCTCCTCGGCGGCGCTGATCATGACCTGCGTGTTCGCCGTCTTCATCCTCACCGGCGTCCCCTCGATCAAGGAGCTCGGCCTCGGCTGCGCCGTCGCGATCGCGATCGACGCCACCCTCGTCCGCCTGATCCTCGTCCCCGCCGCGATGAAGCTGATGGGCGACTGGAACTGGTGGATGCCCGCCTGGCTCGACCGCCTGCTCCCGAACATGAGCTTCGAGGGCGGCGACGACGAGCCGGCTCCGGCTCCCGCAAAGGCCTAGGTCCCCGCAACGCAACGCCCGAGCCGGCGTGTCTGAGCTTGGGCGGCAGATGCGCCCTCTTAGCTCAGACACCCCCGACCCGTCCCTCAACAGCCCCTCGAAAACCGTAGACTTGGCTGCATGGCCAGTCTTGCGGTGGGGGAGGATCTCGCGTTCGTTGGTGCGGCGCGGCAGGCGGAGATGGTGCGGGCCGGAGAGGTCTCGCCGAAGGAGCTGGTGCAGCTCTGCCTCGACCGGATCGAGCGGTTCGACCCGGAGCTGAACGCGTTCCGCAAGGTGTTCGCGGAGCGGGCGCTGCTGGAAGCCGAGCAGGCGGAGGCGCGGCTGCGGGCGGGCGAGGAGCGGCCGCTGCTCGGGGTGCCGATCGCGATCAAGGACGAGATGCCGGTGGCCGGCGAGGTCTGCACCTTCGGCACCGACGCCTACACCGAGGTCGCGCGCGAGGATGCCGAGCAGGTGCGCCGGCTGCGCGAGGCCGGCGCGATCGTGGTCGGCCTGACCCTGCTGCCGGAGCTGGCGATCTGCGGCTTCACCGAGTCGGCCACCTACGGCGTCTCCCGCAATCCCTGGGATCTTCAGCGCAGCCCCGCCGGCTCCAGCGGCGGCTCGGCGGCGGCGGTCGCCGCCGGCCTGGTGCCGATCGCCTCGGCCTCCGACGGCGGCGGCTCGATCCGGCTGCCGGCCGCCTCCTGCGGGCTGTTCGGCCTGAAGCCTCAGCGCGGCCGCGTCTCGCTGGCGCCGGCCGTCGACATCTGGCACGGGCTGGCCTCCGCGAACTGCGTCAGCCGCAGCGTGCTCGACTCGGCGCTCTGGCTCGACGTCGTCGCCGGAGGCTCGGCCGAGCCCGGTGCGCCGCCGCCGCCCGAGCGCTCCTTCGTCGAGGCGGCGCAGACGCCGCCCGGCAAGCTGCGGGTCGCCTGGTCGGTCGCCCCGCCGCGCGCGGTCGCCCCGCCGATCGTCGGCGACGTGGTCAAGCAGTCGGTCGCCGACGCCGCCGAGCTGCTCGGCTCGCTCGGCCACGAGGTCGCCGAGCGCGATCCCGAGTGGGGCAACATCGGCAACAACATCACCGCCCGCTTCCTGCGCGGGGTCAGCGACACGGTCGCCGAAGTCCCGCACCCCGAGCGGCTCGAACGCCGCACCCGCGGCTTCGGCCGGCTCGGCTCGTTGCTCCCCGACGCGCTCTACCAGCGGGCGCTGCAGGGCAAGGAGGAGGACGCCCGCCGGGTCAACGCGCTCTTCGACCAGTTCGACGTGCTGGTGATGCCGGTGATGGGCGGCACGGCGATCCCGGTGCGCCGCTGGCAGGGCCGCGGCGCCCTCCACACGGTGCTCGGGATGAGTCGCTTCTATCCCTTCTGCATCCCCTGGAACCACCTCGAGAACCCGGCGATGTCGGTGCCTATGGGGATCGCCGAGGACGGCCTGCCGACCGCGGTCCAGATCGTCGGCCGGCCCGGCGACGAGGCGACCCTGTACTCGCTCGCCGCCCAGATCGAGGCCGCCCGCCCCTGGGCGGACGCGCGGCCCCCGCTCTCCTGAGCGCTAGCTGAAGACCTTGCGCATCCGCGCCAGCTCGCGGATCGGGCCGCGCGGGCGGATCCGCCGCTGCAGCAGCATCTTCAGCTGGTTGGCGTCCGGTTTGCCCTGGGCGATCCAGTCGGCCCAGGTGCTCTCGATCACGACGGTCGGGTTCGGCGCCTCGCCGGGCTCGGCGCGGGTCGAGCCGTTGTTGATGATCAGGTGCCAGGGCGGCGCGTCGGTGAACCGCCACTGATAGACGAGCGGCGAGCCGTTGGCCGCGGCCGGGTTGGCGACGCGGGTGATCAGGTCGAAGTAGACGCGCTGCATCTCCGGATCCTTGGAGGGGGCGCGTCCGTCGGGCGGGCCGAGGATTCCGGCTTCCATCATCTGCACCTGGCGCGCCGCGATCTCCTCCTCGCTCGCCTCCGGGTCGAAGGGGAAGGTGCCGGGCGGCATCTCGTCGGTCGGGAAGCCGATCGTGCGCCAGCGCTGGCGGATCAGTTTGAGGCCGAAGGCGAAGATGTCCTCGAGCGAGAAGCCGTAGCACTCGGTGTAGGAGCGATCCATGTTCGGCGGGTAGAAGACCGCCGGCCCATAGGGGAGCACTTCCTTCAGCAGCGCGACCACGGCGGCGCGGTTCTCCTCCCAGCCGGGGCTGCCCTCGGCGAGCAGCTCGGAGAGCACCTTGACCCCGAAGCCGATGTGGCGCTGCTCGTCGCGGGAGACGTTGACCATTCCGGCGCTGAACCCGGGCATCGTCTCCTCGGAGGCGAAGAAGTCCTCGATGAAGTGCTGGCCGGGCTGGGCGAGGCTGCCCTCGACGATCAGGTGGTAGAGGGTGATCGCCTGCGCGAACTTCGGCACCGAGCGGTCCTTGCGCAGTTCCTCGGCCATCCGGTCGAGGCGGTCGAAGATGCCGCGGTAGCCCCAGTTCAACTGCGGCAGGGTGGAGGCGAGGGTCTGCTGGATCGAGTCGCCGCCGACCCCGATCACCTCCTTGAAGAAGCGATGGAAGAAGATCGAGTGGCGGACCTCGTCGACCTGCTGGGTGGCGAGGAAGTACTGCTGCTCCTCGGTCGGCGCGGCGGTCACGTAGGGGGCGAGGGTCTCGGCTACCCGGTCCTCGCCGTAATAGAACATCGAGTAGATCCACATCGCCGAGCGGCGCTGGATGTCGCTCAGCCCTTCCCAGCCCTTGCGGTCGTTGGAGAAGTCGATGTCGTACGCGCTCCAGTTGCCCTGCTCCCAGCGGCGGTAGAGGTCGTCGTAGGTGATGTTGTCCATCAGGCTCTGGGCAGCGACGCTCATCTCGTCTCCTTTTGGTGCATAGCTCGGCTGGAAGGAGAGGATACCGGGAAAACTGGCTGTACAGCCAGTCCTATTCCGGGCGCTCGATCTCGCGCTTGAGGATCTTCCCGGTCGGGCCCTTAGGCAGCTCGTCGAGGAACCAGACCGTGCGCGGGTACTTGTAGGCGGCGAGCCGCTCCTTCACGTAGGCGCCGACCTCCTCGGGTGAGAGCTGCTCGCCGTCGTGGAGGACGACCGCGGCGCCCACCTCCTCGCCGAGCTTCTGGTCCGGGAGCCCGACCACGGCCGCTTCGCGAATCCCAGGGTGCTCGTAGAGCACCTCCTCGACTTCGCGCGGGAAGACGTTGTAGCCGCCGCGGATGATCAGGTCCTTCTTGCGGTCGACGATGAAGAAGCGCCCCGCCTCGTCGACCCGCGCCATGTCGCCGGAGTGGAACCAGCCGTTGCGCATCGCCTCCGCAGTGGCGTCGGGGCGCTGCCAGTAGCCCTTCATGACGTTGTGGCCGCGGATCACGATCTCACCGACCTCGCCCTGCGGCACCTCCGCGTCGTTCTCGTCGACGACCTTCATCTCGACCCCTTCGATCGGGGAGCCGATCGAGCCGGGAAGGCGCTCGTCGCCGGGGTGGTTGGAGCAGGCGACCGGCGAGGTCTCCGAGAGGCCGTAGCCCTCGAGCACGATCGCCCCGAAGGACTCCTCGAAGCCGCGCAGCACCTCGACCGGCATCGAGGCGCCGCCGGTGATGCAGGTGCGCAGGGCGGAGGTGTCGTGGCTCTCGCGCTCGGGGTGGTGCAGCAGCGCCCCGTACATCGTCGGCACCCCGTAGAAGTGGGTGACCTTGTCGCGCTGCATCGTCGCCAGCGCCTCGCCGGGGTCGAAGCGCGGCACCAGGGTCAGGGTCGCGCCGGCCATCAGCGAGGCGTTCATGCTCACCGTCTGCCCGAACGAGTGGAACAGCGGCAGCGCTCCGAGCACGATGTCGCCGGCGCTGATCTCGCAGGTGGTGCGGCAGGAGACGTCGGCGTTGCGGTGCAGGTTGGCGTGGGTCAGCTCGGCGCCCTTCGGCTTGCCGGTGGTGCCCGAGGTGTAGAGGATCACCGCGGTCTCGGACTCGTCGGTGTCGGCCACCCCGGGGGTCGGCTCATGCCCGGCGAGCAGCTCCGCGAAGGAGCCCGGCTCGACCTCGATCAGCTCGGCCCCGGCCTCCTCGGCCCCGGCCCGCGCCTCCTCGGCGAAGCCGTGCCAGGCGAGCAGCAGGCGGGCGCCGGAGTCGCTCAGGTAGAAGGCGATCTCACGCCGCTTCAGCAGCACGTTCATCGGCACGACGACCGCGCCGGCGCGCAGCACGCCGTAGTAGGCGAGTGGGAACTCGGGCACGTTCGGCAGCATCACCCCGACCCGGTCGCCCGCTTCGACGCCGCGCTCGGCAAGCAGCGTCGCCAGGCGGGCGCTCCGCTCGTCGAGCTCGGCGTAGGTCAGCTCGGTGTCGCCGAGTCGCACCGCGATCCCGTCCGGCGCCGCGGACGCGCTCCCGGTGACGATCGATGCCAGGTTCAGCCCCATCACTCCTCCGTTCCCCCGTGGTCTCCCTGGCGCCAGTCTAGGTGCGCGCGGTGGGCTACGCTGCCGGCCATGGAGGATCTGGGCCAGCCGACGTCCTATCTGGTCGTCGACAAGGGGGTGCCGGTGTACTCCAGCGACGGGGTCGAGCTGGGCCGCGTCGTCCGCGTGCTCTCGGCGCGTGAGGCCGACATGTTCGACGGGATCATCTTCGACACCACCGCCGGCCCGGGCGGGCACCGCTTCGTCGACGCACCCGAGGTCGCGGCGCTCTACGAGCGGGGCGTGGTGCTGAAGCTCGACGCGGCGGCCGCGGCCGAGCTGCCGAAGCCGACCGCGAACCCCGGCTCGATCTCGATCGGCGCGAAGGACCTCGGGCGCGGCGGCGGGCTGATGGACCGGATGCGGGACATGTTCCGCGGCGGCCGTCGCTAGGCAGCTCGCCTCAGCATCGTGCCGCCGACCCCCTCGCCGCTCGCCGCCCGGCTGACCGCGCAGGGGCTCGCCGGCCCGCCGCTGGCCGATCCGGTCGCGGTCGCCGAGCGGCTGCTGGCGGTTCAGGGGCAGGACCCGCGCGGGGCGCGACTCGCGGTCCGTGCCCGCACCGCGGGACTCGCCGCCGCCGACGTCGACCGGGCGCTGGGCGAGGACCGCTCGCTGGTGATCACCTGGCTCAACCGCGGCACCCTGCACCTGGTCCGCAGCGAGGACTACCCGTGGCTGCAGGCGCTGACCACGCCGCCGCTGGAGACCTCCTGCGCGCGGCGGCTCGCCCAGGAGGGCGTGACGCCGGCGCAGTCCGAGCGCGGCGTGGAGACGATCGAGCGGGCGCTGACCGAGGAGGGGCCGCTGACCCGGGCGCGGCTGCGCGAGCGCCTCGACGCGGCCGCGGTGCCGACCGCGGGCCAGGCGCTCGTCCACCTGCTGTTCCTGGCGGCGCTGCGCGGGGTCGCCGTGCGCGGCCCGATGGTCGGCCGCGAACACGCCTTCGCGCTGACCCGCGACTGGCTCGGCCCGCTGCCGGCGGTCGACCGCGACGCCGCCCTCGCCGAGCTGGCCCGCCGCTACCTGGCCGGGCACGGGCCGGCCGACGATCGCGACCTCGCCCGCTGGGCCGGACTGCCGCTGCGCGACGCCCGCGCCGGGCTGGCGGCGATCGCCGCCGAGCTCGAGCAGCGCGAGGACGGCCTGGTCGATCTACGCGGCCGCGGCGCGCCCGAGCCCCTGCCCGAGCCGATGCTGCTCGGCGCCTTCGACCCTTTGCTGCTCGGCTGGTGCTCGCGCGAAGACGTGGTCGGCCCGCACAAGGGCCTGGTCACGGTCAACGGCCTCTTCCGGCCGTTCGCCCTGGTCGGCGGCCGCGCGGTCGCGACCTGGAAGCTCGCCCGCGGCAAGGTTGCGATCGAGTCGCTGGAGCCGGTGACGAAGAAGGCGACGAAAGCGCTCGCCGCCGACGCGGTCGACGTCGAGCGCTTCCTCGCCGGCTGAGTCAGGCCGGGGGCGGCGGCGTCTCGCCGGCCGAGGGGGCCGGCGGCGGCATCTCGCTGTGGGCGGGCGGGGCGTCGTGGCCGGGAAGCGGGTCGGCCTCCTGCTCCCAGACGTGGTTCAGCGAGACCTGCAGGTAGGCCCAGAAGGCGGGCGCGATCAGCACGTAGAGGATGATCGAGATCCAGCCGTTGACCGGCTCTTTGCCGGCGATCTTGGCGGCGCCCATGATCCGCTTGGTCCCGCGCCAGTAGGTGATCAGGGCGGGGATCACGATGATGCCGCCGGGGAACAGCGCCAGCACCGAGTTGACCGGGTTCTGACCGAGGTCGTAGCCCTTCGCCTCGCCGTAGGCCTTGAGCTCCTTGTTGATCTTGTACCACCAGACCAGGTGGTAGATGCCGAGGGTGATGATCGGCAGCAGCGCGGCGGCCCAGGGGCTGCGCACCTTGACCTCGCTCTGGGTGCCGCGGATCTGCATTTCGTAGGCCATCTTCGGTTTCCCCGATCTGGTTGGGAGGGAGGGACGCCCCGACCCTAGCTCCGATCGGGGCCGGGAAACAACCGTGGCCCACCCGGGCGGGGGCCCGAGGCTAGCCCAGCTTCGGGCTGCGCCAGGGCGCTTCGAGCTTGCCGACCAGGAGGTCGCCGAGGCCCTCGACCGGGACCCGGGTCTGGTCGAGCGAGTCGCGGTCGCGCAGGGTGACGGTGTCGTCCTCCATCGTCTGGTGGTCGACGGTGATGCCCCAGGGGGTGCCGATCTCGTCCTGGCGGCGGTAGCGCTTGCCGATCGAGCCGCCCTCGTCGAACTCGGCGGGGAGGCGGCGGCGCAGGTCCTGGAAGATCTCCCGCGCCTTCTCCGGCATGCCCTCCTTGGAGACGAGGGGGAGGACGGCGACCTTGACCGGGGCGAGCCGGGGGTGCAGGCGCAGCACGGTGCGCTGGCGGCCCTCGACTTCCTCGACCTCGTAGGAGTCGACGAGGAAGGCGAGCGTCGCGCGGTCGGCGCCGGCGGCCGGCTCGATCACGTGGGGGACGTAGCGCTCTTTGGTCTGCTGGTCGAAGTACTCGAGCTTCTCGCCGCTGAACTTGGCGTGCTGGGTGAGGTCGAAGTCGCCGCGGTTGGCGACGCCCTCGAGCTCGGACCAGCCGATCGGGAACAGGTACTCGACGTCGCTGGTCCCGGACGAGTAGTGCGAGAGCTCGTCGCTGTCGTGGGCGCGCACGCGCAGGTGGTCGGGGCGGATGCCGAGGTCGGTGTACCAGCGCTCGCGCAGCTCGATCCACTCGCGATACCAGCGCTCGGCTTCGGCCGGGGGCACGAAGAACTCCATCTCCATCTGCTCGAACTCGCGGGTGCGGAAGATGAAGTTG
>CAYXFL010000050.1:0-22184 GCA_964464285.1 uncultured Conexibacteraceae bacterium | reverse complement strand
CCGTTGGCTCGAAAGCGCCCTTGGGTTCAAGCTGGGGGCTGACGGGCCGGGTCGAGGTTCGGGGGTCGGGGTGATCGTTCCGTGAGGCTTCGGTAACGGTCGCCTTGACCTTCTTCGCCCACAGGGCGAAAAAGGTCAAGCGGAGCGCTTGGGCCCTCGCTTCCGAAGCACCCTTTTCCCCACGTGAGCCGGGCCAGGAGCCACACCTACCTGCCAAGCCGAGGTGTGGGTCCTGGCCCGGCCTCGGACGGCCCAATCCCCCTGCGCCGTTTGACAAGACCAGACGTTTGGTTGAAAATCAGCGGCAGGAGAGAGACGAACTTCGAGACCCCTGGAGGTCGAGCGGAAAGATGAAGACGAGCACGATCGTGGTCGGTGCCGGCAGCGGCGGCGGAGCCCTCGCGGCGCGCCTCAGCGAAGACCCCGAGCACCAGGTGACGGTGATCGAGGCCGGTCCCGACTTCGCCACCGAGGCCGAGGTCCCCGAGCCGATCCGCGACGCCTATGAGATGAGCGTCGAGGGCTTCGACTGGGACCTCGAGGCGTTCTTCATCGAGCCGGCCGAGTCGCGCGACCCGCAGCCCTACCCGCGCGGTCGCGTGGTCGGCGGCTCCTCCTCGGTCAACGCGACGATCGCCCAACGCGCCACCGTCGAGGACCACGAAGCCTGGGCCGCCGCCGGCAACGCGGAGTGGTCCTGGGAGAAGGTGCTGCCCTACTACAAGCGCCTCGAGACCGATCTCGACTTCGGCGAGTCCGAGGCCCACGGCGGCTCCGGACCGATCCCGATCTTCCGCCACACCAAGGAGGAGCTCTCACCCGGCGCCCGCGCCTTCGTCGAGGCCTGCGTCGAGCGCGGCTTCGCGGAGACCGACGACCTCAACGCCCCCGGCGCGACCGGCGTCGGCCTCGTCCCGCGCAACCAGATCGGCACCCTGCGGGCCAGCGCCCTGGTCACCTACGTGAAGGAGTCGCGCGGGCGGCCGAACTTCGAGCTGCGCCCCGACACCCTGGTCACCCGGGTGCTCTTCGACGGCACCCGCGCCACCGGGGTCGAGCTGCGACGCCCGGACGGGGAGACCGAGACGCTGAGCGCCGACCGGGTCGTGCTCGCCGCCGGCGCGGTGCACACGCCGCACCTGCTGATGCTCTCCGGGATCGGGCCGGCCGCGGTGCTGGCCGAGCACGGGATCGAGACGGTGGTCGAGAGCCCCGGCGTCGGGCAGAACTTCCAGGACCACCCGTTCGTGCCGGTGATGACGCTGATGAAGGAGCAGACCGACGCGGTCGGCGTGCGGGCGGAGCTCAAGTTCACCACCGCCGACGCCCGCGAGCTGGTCGACGACATGATGCTGTTCGGCTCCGTCCTCGACCCGGCGACGATGAACATGGACGTCGACACCAAGGGCAAGAAGGCGCTGACCCTGGTCTCGCTGCTGGCCAAGCCGCGCTCGGTCGGCTGGCTGACGCTCGCCTCGGCCGACCCCGAGGCGCCGCCGGAGCTGCACGTCAACCTCTCCTCGGACCGCTCGGACATCGTGCGGCTGATGGAGTCGGTGCGGCTCGCCTTCTCGCTGGCGACCGAGTCGCAGGTGCTGGTCGATCAGATCGAGGAGGTGCTCTTCCCCGACGCCGCGACGGTCGCCGACGACGAGGCGCTGGAGGCCTTCATCCGCTCGATCTCGAACACCTCCTACCACGCCTCGGCGACCTGCCGGATGGGCCCCGAGGGCGACCCGCTGGCGGTCGTCGACCAGGGGCTGGCGGTGAACGGGACCGAGGACCTCTTCATCGCCGACGCCTCGGTTTTCCCGGCGGTCCCGACCGGGCTCACCAACCTCGCCGCCTACATGGTCGGCGAGCGGGCGGCGGACCTGCTGCGCGAGCGCCTCGGCTCCGGGACGGCGCTCGGCGCCGATGCCTGAGCGCGAGGGCCCGCTCGCCGGCCTCGCGGTGGTCGAGCTGGCCGGGCTCGGCCCGGCCCAGCTCGGCGCGATGGTGCTCTCGGACCTCGGTGCCGAGGTCGTCCGCATCGACCGCGCCGAGGCCGCCGCGGCGGCCGGCGAGGAGCCCTCGCGCGAACTGCTCGGCCGCGGCCGCCGCTCGGTCGCGCTCGACCTCGGCGGCGAGCAGGGGCGCGAGCGGGCGCGGGCGCTGATCGCCCGCGCCGACGTGCTCGTCGACCCCTACCGGCCCGGGGTGACCGAGCGGCTCGGGCTCGGGCCGGAGCAGATGCTGGAACTGAACCCGGGCCTGGTCTACGCGCGGATGACCGGCTGGGGCCAGGAGGGGCCGCTGGCGCGGGCCGCCGGGCACGACATCAACTACGTGGCGCTCGCCGGGGCGCTGGAGCCGACCGGGGAGGCGGGGCGCAAGCCGATGCCGGCGCTCAACTGCGTGGCCGACTTCGGCGGCGGCGGCCTGCTGATGGTGATCGGGGTGCTGGCGGCGCTGCGCGAGCGCGAAGGCTCCGGCCGCGGCCAGGTCGTCGACGCGGCGATGGTCGACGGGGTCGCCCTGCAGATGGCCGGCGTCCTGCAGCTCGACGCGATGGGGCAGTGGGAGCGCCGGCGCGAGGCGAACTGGATGCAGGGCGGGGCGCCCTGGTACCGCGCCTACGAGACCGCCGACGGCCGCTGGCTCAGCGTCGGGCCGCTGGAGCCGAAGTTTTACGCGCAGTTGCTGGAGCGGCTCGGGCTCGACCCCGGGGAATGGCCCCAGCACGACCGCGGCCGCTGGCCCGGGCTGGCGGCGGAGCTGGCGGCGCGCTTCGCCGCCGAGCCGCTCGCCCACTGGCGCGCCGAGCTCGAGGGCAGCGACGTCTGCTTTGCCCCGGCGCTGCGCCTCGACGAGCTCGCCGAGCACCCGCAGCTGGCCGCGCGGGGGACCTACGTGCAGCGCGACGGGATGCTGCAGCCGGCCCCGGCGCCGCGTTTCTCACGCACGCCGGGGGCGATCGCGGGGCCGCCGCCGCGGCCCGGGGAGCACACGGAGGAAGTCCTCTCGGAGCTCTAAAAAACAAACGGGCGATTGTTTGACTTAGGGGCCGGACTCCCATAACCTCGAAACGTGCTTTCGAGGGAAGACCGGGACGGGATCGCCTGGCTGCGCCTGGACCGTCCAGAGAAGCTGAACGCGATGCCGCGCCCTTTCTGGGGCGAGCTGACCGCTGCCCTCGAGGCGCTCGCCGGCGACGACTCGGTCGCCGTCGTCGTCATCCACGGCGCCGGCAAGGCGTTCTCGGTCGGCGGCGACATCGAGGACTTCGGCGAGATCGGCGGCACGCTCGACCGCCGCGCCTACATGCGCGAGGCGCTCGGCGCCTACCGCGCCCTCGACGAGCTGCCGAAGCCGGTGATCGCCGCCGTCCACGGCAACGCGCTCGGCGGCGGCTGCGAGCTGACCATGGTCTGCGACGTCGTCGTCGCCGACGAGACCGCCCGCTTCGGCACCCCCGAGAGCGCGGTCGGCCTCGTCCCCGGCCCCGGCATCGTGCGCGGCGGCTCGCACGTCAACCAGCACTGGATGAAGTACATGGTGCTGAGCGGACTGCCGCTGGACGCCGAGCAGGCGCGCCTCGCCGGCCTCGTCAACTTCGTCGTCCCGGCGGGCGAGCACCTCGCGGAGGCGGAGCGGATCGCGACCGCGATGGCGGCGCGCTCGCCGCTCGCGCAGGCGGTCGGCAAGGCCTACCTGAACCGGGCCAACTGGTCCGGCGCCCCCTACGCGGCCGAGGCCGTGGTCCTCCTGCAGGGGGCCGACGATTTCGCCGAGGGCATCGCCTCCTTCACGGAGCGCCGCCCCGCCCAGTTCCCATCCCGCGGCAGCTGAGCGGGACCAGCAAACATCGAGAGAGGAGTTCGGATGAGCAGACAAGAGGGCCGCGAGGTCGTGATCGTCGAGGCGGCGCGGACCGCGATCGGGCGCGGGCACCCGGAGAAGGGCTACTTCAGGGACGCCCACCCGGCCGACCTGCTGGCCGCCACCTACCGGGCGCTGATCGATCGCACCGGGATCGACCCGGCCGAGGTCGAAGACGTCAGCGCCGGCTGCGTGCAGCAGTTCGGCGAGCAGTCGATGAACGTCGCCCGCAACGCCTGGCTGCAGGAGGGGCTGCCGATCGAGGCCGCCGCCTCCACCGTGGACCGCCAGTGCGGCTCCGCCCAGGCCGCGGTCAACTACGGCGCCGCGCTGGTCGCCGCCGGCATCCACGACGTGGTGATCGGCTCCGGGGTCGAGCACATGGGCCGCAACTCGTTCGCCGCCGGCGAGCAGGTGGTCAAGGACTACGGCTCGCCCTGGACCGAGAAGTTCTTCGAGCAGCACGACGTGCGCGGCCAGGGGATCGGCGCCGAGCTGATCGCCGAAGAGTGGGAGATCCCGCGCTCGGAGCTCGACGAGCTCGCGGTCGGCTCGCACCAGAAGGCGGCCCGGGCGCGCGAGGAGGGCCTGTTCGCGCGTGAGATCGTCCCCTTCACGGTCGACGGCGAGACCTACGACGCCGACCAGGGCATCCGGCCCGACACCAGCATCGAGAAGCTGGCGGCGCTGAAGCCGGCCTTCAAGCCCGACGGGGTGATCACCGCCGGCAACTCCTCGCAGATCTCCGACGGCGCTGCCGCGGTGCTGCTGATGTCGCGCCAGAAGGCCGACGAGCTCGGCCTGCGTCCGCGGGCGCGGATCCTCGACCAGACCACGGTCGGCTGCGACCCGGTGAAAATGCTCGAGGGGCCGATCCCGGCGACGACGAAGATCCTCGAGCGCAACGGGATCTCGATCTCCGACATCGACTACGTCGAGATCAACGAGGCGTTCGCGCCCGTGGTCGCCGCCTGGCGCCGCGAGCACTCGCCGGACATGGACCGGGTCAACCCGCGCGGCGGGGCGATGGCGCTCGGCCACCCGCTCGGCTCGACCGGCGCCCGCCTGCTGACCACGCTCCTGCACGCGCTCGAGGACGACGACAAGGAGCTCGGCTTCGTGACCATGTGCTGCGGCGGCGGGCTCGGCACCGGGACCCTGATCCAGCGGATCTGAGCCGTGCGGCGGACGATCTTCGAAGACGAGCACGAGAGCTTCCGCGAGTCGGTGCGCGGCTTCCTCAGCCGCGAAGCGGCGCCGCGCACCGAGGAGTGGGAAGCGGCGGGGATCGTCGACCGCGAGTTCTGGCGCAGGGCCGCGGCGCAGGGCTACGTGGCCTTCCAGGCCGCCGAGGAGCTCGGCGGCGCCGGCGTCGAGGACTTCCGCTTCAACGCGGTGATCGGCGAGGAGGTCGAGCGGACCGGCACCGCGACCGACAACTTCGCGCTCGTCAACGACATCGTCGTCCCCTACCTGACCGAGCTGACCAGCGAGGAGCAGCGGCGGCGCTGGCTGCCGGCGGTCACCACCGGCGAGTGCGTGCCGGCGATCGCGATGTCGGAGCCGGGGACCGGCTCGGACCTGCGGGCGA
Organism: uncultured Conexibacteraceae bacterium; assembly: GCA_964464285.1. Taxonomy (GTDB): domain Bacteria; phylum Actinomycetota; class Thermoleophilia; order Solirubrobacterales; family 70-9; genus VAYN01. Next base: position 16,732 of record CAYXFL010000050.1, on the reverse strand, counting down.
TCGCCGCGAAGGCGCGCTGGCGCGATGACCACTGGTCGCTGACCGGCTCGAAGACCTTCGTCACCTCGGGGATCCAGGCCGACCTGGTGATCGTCGCCGCCCAGGTCGTGCGCGAGGGCTACGAGGGGATCGGCCTCTTCGCCGTACCCGCCGACGCGCCCGGCTTCAGCCGCGGCCGCAAGCTGGAGAAGGTCGGCCGGCGCGCCCAGGACACCGCCGAGCTGTTCTTCGACGAGGTCGCGGTGCCGGAGGCCGACGTGGTCGGCGAGCCCGGCAAGGGGCTCGGGCTGCTGATGCGCAACCTGCCCCAGGAGCGGCTCTCGATCGCGGTCTCGGCCGTGGCCAGCGCCGAACGGGCGCTGGAGGTGACGCTCGAGTACGTGCGCGACCGCAACGCCTTCGGCAAGCCGGTCGGCTCCTTCCAGGCCAACCGCTTCTCGCTCGCCGAGGCGGCGACCGAAGTCGAAATCGCCCGCGTCCACGTCGACCGCTGCATCGAGGCGCAGGTCGAGGGCACGCTGACCGCGGAGGAGGCGGCGGGGGCGAAGTTCTGGACCACCGAGCTGCAGTTCCGCGTCGTCGACCTCGGCATGCAGCTGCACGGCGGCTACGGCTACATGGAGGAGTACGAGATCGCGCGCATCTGGCGCGACTGCCGGGTGCAGCGGATCTACGGCGGCACCACGGAGATCATGAAGGAGATCGTCGGTCGCTCGCTCGGGCTCTGACGCTCCACGAGAACGAGAGGAGAGCACGATGCCGAGTGGACCGCTTGCACACATCTGCCTGTTGGTCGAGGACCTCGACAAGGCGGTCGAGGGCTGGACCAAGATCCTCGGGGCGCTCGACCCCGCCCAGCTGGAGCAGCAGCTGGTGCGCTACGAAGAGTTCGAGGGCGGCGAGGACCGGATGCGCTGGGCCACCTTCGTCAACGACGGTGGCGCCGAGATCCAGCTGATGGAGCCCGACGCCGACAGCCCGCTCGGGCGCCGGCTCGCCAAGCACGGCGAGGGCGTGCACCACATCTGCTTCACCACCGACGATCCCGGCGCGGTCAGCGAGCGGCTGGCGCGCGAAGGCGTCGCGGTCAGCGGCGAGGTCAGCGAAGACCCGACGATGCCGTGGCAGCGCTGGACCTGGGTCCTGCCGGCCTCCGCCAGCGGCACCCTGGTCGAGGTCGCGCGTCCCTACAAGGCGGTCGACGGCCGCTGGGAGGAGGGCTCGTGAGCGCCCCGCAGAAGGTCGCGGTCGTCGGCGGCGGGATCATGGGCGGCGGGATCGCCCAGGTGCTCGCCGCGGCCGGCCTCGAGGTGACCCTGGTCGACGTCGCCGCGCCGGCGCTGGAGAAGGCGCGCAGCCGGATCTCCCGCAACTGGGAGCGGGCGGTCGAGAAGGGCCGCATGGAGGCCGGTGAGGCCGCCGCCGCGGAGGCGCGGCTGACGACGTCGACCGAGCTCGACGCCGCGGCCAAGGCCGACCACGCGGTCGAGACCGTGGTCGAGGACATCGAGGTCAAGCGCCAGGTGCTGGGCCGGCTCGACCAGCTCTGCCGCGAGGACGTGATCCTCGCCTCCAACACCTCGCAGTTCTCGATCACCGCGCTGGCCGCGGCGACCGGGCGCCCGGACCGGGTGATCGGCTCGCACTGGTTCAACCCGCCGCCGCTGATGGACCTGATCGAGATCGTGCGCGGGGTCGAGACCTCCGACGAGACCCTGGCCACCACCCTGGAGCTGGCCGAGCGCTACGGCAAGACGACGATCGTCTGCCAGAAGGACACGCCCGGCTTCATCACCTCGCGCCTGATCGTCGCCCTCGCGCTCGAGTCGATCCGGATCGTCGAAGAGGGCATCGCCAGCGCCGAGGACGTCAACGTCGCCTGCGTGAAGGCGTTCAACCACGCGATGGGCCCGCTCGACACGATCGACTTCTCCGGCCTCGACACCACCCTGCACGTGGCGACCAACATGCGCGAGCAGTACGGCGAGCGCTTTCTCCCCCCGCAGGCGCTCCGCGCCCTCGTCGAAGGCGGCCACCTCGGCCGCAAGACCGGCCGCGGCTTCGGCGACTACTCCGAGGAGTAGTCGCCGGGCTTCCGGCTACTTCTTCGCGCCGACGATGCCGTCGATCACGAAGTCGGCGCAGGCGCTGGCGACGTCGGCCGCTTTCGGCTTGCTGCCCGGCTTGTACCAGCGGTAGACCCAGATCATCGAGCCGAAGAGGAAGTTGGTGGTGAGGCGGGCATCGGCTTTCTTGTCCGCCTTGCCTTCCTTCTGCGCCGCCTCGATCAGCTTGGTGACGAATTTCTCGTGTTTTTTGCGCTTCGGGATCAGCTCGCGCTGGCGGGTGGGGGAGAGCTGGTCGGAGTCGTGGTAGTAGATCGACATCCGGGCGAGGTTGCGGCTGGTGTATTCGACCGAGCGCCGCGTGTACTCGTGGAGCTTCGCCAGCGGCTTCGCGTCGGCTTCGGCCTCGACTTGCTCGAGGATCTCGTCGACGTCGTCGTGGGTCTCGCTGAGCAGCCAGAAGAGCAGGTCTTCCTTGCTGTCGATGTAGTGGTAGAGGCTGCCCTTGAGGATGCCGAGCTCGTCGGCGATGTCCTGCACCGAGGCGTCGGCGTAGCCGCGCGAGTGGAAGACCTTGGCGGCCGCTTCGAGCACCTCGCGCTCACGCCGGCGACCGCTGCCCGCTCCGTTCTTGCCACTCAGCCTGGGTTTCGTGCTCGCTGCCCGCGCCATCCCAAGCGGAAACTACACCCATCGGCGGCGGCTTTCCCCCAAACGTCCGTTGGCCGGATTCACCCGTCCGGGGGAATACCAAACGCTTGGTTGATATTCGTAGTATGCTTCGGCCATGGAGGACGGGCTCGAAACCACGGTCGAGACGCCGCTTGACGAGTTGGCGCGGCGGCGCGAGCAGGCGCTGGCGATGGGCGGTCCGGAGCGGATCGCCCGCCACCACGCGACCGGCCGGCTGACCGCGCGCGAGCGCATCGAGGCGCTCGTCGACGCCGGCTCCTGGCGTGAGATCGGCCTGCTGGCCGAACCGGAGATCCGCCGCGAGAGCCCCTCGCCGGCCGACGCGATCGTCACCGGCCTGGCCCGCGTCGACGGCCGCAAGGTGGCGGTTGTCGCGATCGACGCGACCGTGCTCGCCGGCACCACCGCGCCGGTCAACATGCGCAAGCAGAACCGCGTCGCCGAGTGGGCGGGGCGCTCGGGCATCCCGCTGATCTTCCTCTCCGACAACGACGGCGGCCGGCTCCCGGACCTGCTCGGCTGGCGCTTCTCCAGCGTCCCCTTCGACTTCTCCACCTTCCTGCAGTCGCCGCCCGGCTCGCCCGAGGTGCCGCGGATCACCGCGGTGCTCGGCCCCAGCTTCGGCGACGCCGCCCTGCACGCGGCGATCGCCGATCTGGTCGTGATGAAGAGCGACGCCTCGATCGCGCTCTCCGGCCCGCCGGTGATCAAGGGCGCGATCGGCGAGGACATCTCCGCCGAGGACCTCGGCGGGCCCAAGGTCGCCCACGAGTCCAACGGCAGCGCCCACCTCGTGGTCGAGTCGGAGGCCGAGGCGATCGAGGCGATCAAGCGCTTCCTCACCTACCTGCCGGACGCCGCCGACCTGCCGGCGCCGACCGCGGCCCCGGTCGCGCCCGCCACCGATCCGGCCGAGCTGGTCGAGATCGTCCCCAGCCACCCGCGCCGCGGCTACGACATGCGCAAGGTGATCGACGGGATCGTCGACGCCGACTCCGTCTTCACCTGGGGCGAGCGCTACGGGCGCAGCCTGATCTGCGCCCTGGCCCGGATCGAGGGCAACCCGATCGGGCTCGTCGCCAGCCAGCCGATGCAGCGCGCCGGCGTGCTCGACGTCGCCGCGCTCAGCAAGGAGCTCCGCTTCGCGCAGCTTTGCGAGACCTTCAACCTGCCCCTGGTCTTCCTCCAGGACGTGCCCGGGCTGATGATCGGCGCCGAAGCCGAGCGCGGCGGCATCCTGCGCTGCTACGAGCAGCTCGCCGCGCTGCTGGCCCGGATGACCGTGCCGAAGGTCGGCGTCGTCGTCCGCAAGGCCTACGGCGGCGGCCACATCGCGCTCGGCGGGCGCCCGGTCAAGCCGGACCTGCTGGTCGCCTGGCCGACCGCCGAGATGGGCTTCATGGCCCCCGACACGGGGGTGCGCACCGTCCACCGCCGTCGCCTCGAGCAGCTCGAGCCGGAGGCCCGCGACGAGCTGGCGGCCGAGCTGGAGGCCGAATGGGCGGCCGAGTCCCAGCCCTGGGAGGCCGCCGCCAACATCATCCTCGACGACGTCATCGACCCCGCCGACACCCGCCAGGTGATCGCCGAGGCGCTCGATTTCGCCTGGGGCACCCGCGAGCGCGTCTCCGGGGCCCGCCGCTGATGGCCACCGTCGACGCCCACATCACCGGCACCGTCTGGACCGTCGACGTCGCCGTCGGCGACCAGGTCGAGGTCGGCCAGGAGGTGGTCGTGCTGGAGTCGATGAAGATGGAGATGCCGGTCGAGTCCGAGGTTGCCGGCACGGTGGTCGAGCTGCTCTGTGAGAGCGGGCAGTCGGTCGAGGAGGGGCAGGCGCTGGTTCGGGTCGAGTAGGACGGGGTGCTTCGGGGGGTTGCCGCCGGAGGGGTCGGTGGTGTCCTTCTACTCTCGCTGGGCGAATTCGCCAGTGGCGCAACCCTCCCGTCCGAGATTCGCAGTGGTGCGAATCGCTAACGCCGCTCGTACGAAGGACACCACCGACCCCTCCCAACGGAAGCGCTCCGAAGTTCCGTTGGCTCGAAAGCGCCCTTGGGTTCAAGCTGGGGGCTGACGGGCCGGGTCGAAGTTCGGGGGTCGGGGTGATCGTTCCGTGAGGCTTCGGTAGCGGTCACCTTGACTTTCTTCGCCCACAGGGCGAGAAAGGTCAAGCGGAGTGCTTGGGGCCTCGGACGGCTCCCGTCAACCGAGCCCAACGTGGACGCAGGTGCCGTCCGCGGGCCGGCGGCGTTCGGCGTCGCCGCGGCGCCAGAGGTGGCGGAGGTCGGCGAGGGTGACGGCCAGGTTGGCGACGGTGGTGTTGTCGTCGGCGTCGCCGTGCACCGCCAGGCAGAGGGACCAGGCATCCATCGGGCTGGCGGCGAGGCGGGCGCGGGTCGCCGCCAGACGCTCCTCGGTGAGCTGGCGGTGGCTTGCGGTCAGCTCGGCCAGGGCCTCGATCGGGCGGCCGTGGCCGGGCAGGGCGAGCTGGGGGGCGCAGGCGTCGAGGCGATCCCAGGAGGTCATGGTCTCGGCAACCGGGTCCTCGCTCCAGCCGTACTCGAACCAGGGGGCGAAGGTGCCGCAGACGAGGTCGCCGACGATCGCGATCCGGCGCCCGTCCTGGATCAGGCAGACGTGGCCGGGGGAGTGGCCGGGCGTCTCCAGCGCCCGCCAGGGGCCGAGCGCCGACTCGATCGCGACGCCGTCGCGCAGGGCGACGTCGGCGGCGAGGTCGCCGGCCACCGCCTCGGCCTCCTCGGTCACGTCGGCGAGCGCGTCGAGCCGCTTCGCCGGCACCCCTTCGCGGGCGAGGAAGGCGCGGCGGCGGGCGAGCTCGCCGGCGGGGTCGCGGCGCGGCCCGTACAGGTAGTCGTCGTCGGGGTGGGCGAAGACGGTCGCCCCGGAGCGCTCGCGGACGACCGCGCCGAGCCCGACGTGGTCGGTGTGGACGTGGGTCAGGGCGAGCGCGCTGACCTCCTCGATCCGGTGCCCGGCCGCGGCCAGCGCCAGCTCCAGCGCGGTCGTGCAGCTGGGGTCGCCGCCGCTGCCGCAGTCGACCAGCAGGATCCCGTCCTCCCGCTCGATCGCGTAGGCGTTGACGTGCGGGACCCCGGGCCAGTTCATCGGCAGCCGCAGCCGCCAGAGGCCGGGCACGACCTCGCGGGCGCCGGCCGCGGCCGGGTCGACGGCCCAGCTGGGCGGGGGCGGGCCGGTCACGCCGCTACCAGCGGCAGGCGGCGGGGATCGCCGGGTGCTCGGGCGGCGCGTACTTGCGGTGGACCGGGCCGACCACTTCCTCGCCGAAGCGGCGGATCTGCTCGCGCACCTCCTCCAGCGAGGGCCCGGTCGAGAGCCGGCAGCAGAAGGTCACGTAGTCGACCCCGAGCTCCTCGTGCAGGTACTCGAGCCGTTCGATGCATTCGGCCGCCGAGCCCATCACCAGGTGCGGGCCGACGCTCTCGGCGGTGATGCTCTCCGCCGAGGTGAAGTCGGGATGGTGCTTGAGCACGCCCTGGCTCTGGTAGAAGCGGACCTGGCGCGCGTAGTGCTCGCCGAACTTGGCCGCCGCGCTGGCGAAGTCGTCGGCGACCCAGCCGTCGCGCATCATCACCACGAACGGCACCTTGCCGAGCTCACGGGCGCGCTCGCGGTAGAGGCCGGCGCTCGCTTCCCAGGTCGCGCGCTCGAACGGGAGCGCGTCGGAGGTCCACGACTCGCCGTACTCGGCCGAGCGCCGGATCGCCGCCGGGACCGCGTTGCCGCCGCCCCACAGCGGCCAGCCGCCGGGCTGGTAGGGGGGCGGGGCGAGCCGGCCGCTGTCGACCTGCCAGTGCTTGCCCGCGAAGCTGAAGCGCTCGCCGGCAAAGGCCAGGCGGAGCACCTCCAGCGTCTCCTTTAAGCGCCCGAGCATGCGTTCCTGCGGGACCCCGAACTGTTCCCAGAAGGGCGGCAGGAAGCCGCGCGAGACGGTCGTGAAGAGGCGCCCGCGGGAGAGGTTGTCGACGACCGAGAACTGCTCGGCCGCCTTCATCGGGTGGGTCAGCGTGCCGACCCAGGTGAAGGTCCCGAGCCCGACCCGCTCGGTCTCCCGGGCGAGCAGGGTGAGCAGCTGCTCGGGGCCGGGAAAGTGGCACTCGAGGTTGCCGTGGCGGTCCGGCACCTGGACCGAGTGGAAGCCCGACTCGGCCGCGAGCACGCCCTCGTCGACCATCGCCTCCATCCCGCCGGCCAGCGAGGCGGCCTCGATGGCCCCCTCGCTGCGCCGGTGGGTGTCGATCAGGTATCCGATCCGCATCTCTGGCTCAGTCGACCAGCCAGAGTTTCTCGAACGCTTCCTGGTAGCCGGGCGGGTTCCAGGGTTCGGTGCTTTCGGTGTTCTCGGCGGTCTGCAGGATCGTCGGCGCCGCCAGCGGGTCGTCGATCTGCGGGTCGCCGACGAAGTGACGCGCCAGGGCGTCGACGTCGGCCCAGGAGATCCAGCCGACCGGGTAGGCCAGCCAGGCGTTCTCGGTCCCGTCGAGGACCCCCTGGATGTTCGGTTCGGCACCGTTCTGGCCGATGATCTTCACTTTGTCGGCGAGCCCGGCCCCGGCCAGAGCCGCCGAGACTCCGGCGGCGAAGTTGCCGTCGGTGAAGGCGACGTAGTTGATGTCGGGGTTGGCCTGGATCGTGCTGACCACGTTTTTCGGCAGGTCGGTGCCGATGTCGGTGAGCTGCCCGTCGACCCGTTTGACGCTGCACTCCGGGCACTGTTCGGTCACGGTCGCTTCGAAGGTGTCGCTCATCGAGTTGAGGATCGGGAAGACCGGCATGTTGAAGAGGGCGACGTGGGCGTCGCCGTTGCTGTCGGCAACCGCGTAGTTGGCGAGCGTCTCGCCGTCCCGTTCGAACAGCGGCGTGTTCGTGATCACCGCGATGTAGGGCGGTTCGACTTCGTCCGGCACGCCGGAGTTGACGACCGGGACTTTCTGCGCCTCGGCTTTCTGCAGCGCCGGCTCGGTGACTTCACGCGAGAACCCGTTGATGATCAGGCCGTCCGGTTTGAGCGCCAGCGCCGATTCGATTTTGGCGACGATGTCCTCGGGGGTGCCGTCGCTGACGATCGGTTTGAAGCGCCAGCCGAGTTTGTCGGCCGCTTCGCCGATCGAGTCGAGGGCGTATTTGCAGACCGGCAGGTTGCACTGCACCGAGGCGATCAGTTTGTCTTTCGGCGGAGCTTTGCTGAGCGGCGTGGTGATCCCGTTGCCTTCCGGCTCTTTCAGATAGGGCGCCACCGCTTCCTGCGCTGCCTCGACCCCCCCGGAGGACGCCTGGGTTTCGTCGCCCCCGGTCGTACCGCCCGAGGACGTGGTGTCGTCGCTGCCGCCGCAGCCGGCCAGAACGACCAGGGCGGCCGCCACCAGGCAGACCCCCAGCAAGTTCAGCCACCTGCGCGCGCTTCCGTTGGGGAACATGATCTCCTCTCTCCTGTTAACAACCAACCGTCAGGTTGAACTATGTGAGACTATCGTCTTGAAAAGCCCGCTGTCAATCCCGGCGAACGGCCGGCTGGAAGCGGGGTTCACGGGTTGTCCACAGCTGGTTGGACAGAGAGGAGTTGGGATCATGCAGACGCGCTACCTCGGGGCCAGCGGGCTCCAGGTCTCCGCCTTGAGCTTCGGCTCGATGACCTTCGGAGGCGCTGACGAGTACTTCGGCGGGATCGGGCAGCAGGGACGCGACGAGGCGCGGCGGATGGTCGACATCTGCCTCGACGCGGGGATCAACCTGTTCGACACCTCCGACATCTACTCCGGCGGGCTCGCCGAGGAGATCCTCGGCGACGCGATCGCCGGCCGCCGCGACCGGCTCCTGGTCGCGACCAAGGTTCGCTTCCCGACCGGTGAGGGGCCCAACGACGGCGGCCTCTCCCGCCACCACCTGATCGAAGGGGTCGAGGCCAGCCTGCGCCGCCTCGAGGTCGACCACATCGACCTTCTGCAGCTGCACGAGATCGACCCGGCGACGCCGCTCGAGGAAACGATGCGGGCGCTCGACGACCTGGTCCGCTCGGGCAAGGTGCGCTACCTCGGGGTCTCCAACTTCTCGGCCTGGATGATCATGAAGGCGCTGGCGATCAGCGAGAGCCGCAACTACGACCGTTTCGTCGCCCACCAGGCGTACTACTCGCTGGCCTGCCGCGACATCGAGTTCGAGCTGATCCCCTGCGCCGAGGCCGAGGGCTTCGGGCACATCGTCTGGAGCCCGCTGGCCGGCGGCTTCCTCTCCGGCAAGTTCCGCCGCGGGCAGGCCGAGCCGGAGGACTCGCGGCGCGGCCGCGGCTTCGGCGACATCGTCCCGATCGAGGAGGAGCGCGGGCTCGACGTCGTCGAGGTCGCGGCGGAGATCGCCGCGGCGCGCGGCGTCTCGGTCGCCCAGGTCTGCATCAACTGGCTGCTCGGCCGCCCGACCGTCGCCAGCATCGTCGTCGGCGCCCGCCGCGAGGAGCAGCTGCTCGACAACCTGAAGGCGGTCGAGTGGGAGCTCGACGAGGAGGAGCGGCGGCGCCTCGACGAGGTCAGCGAGGGCCGCGTCCCCTATCCCCAGTGGCACCAGCGCAACCACGCGTCCGCCGACCGCGCGGTCGGTCCGAACCGGGTCGCGATTGCCCCCTGAGCCCGAGCCCGAGGTCCTGCTCGATCCACCCGAGCTGCGGGCGATCGAGCCCGACCCCGGGGCGCTGGCGGTCAGCCGCCCCTGCCCCGGGGTCGCCTGCATCCGGGTGCCGCTGCCGTACCCGGTGGTCCCCTCGGTCAACGTCTACCTGCTCGAGCTCGACTCCGGGCCGGTCCTGGTCGACTGCGGGACCAGCCTCGGGCTCGGCTGGAGCGCGATCGAGACCGGCCTCGGGCGGCTCGGCGTCGAGCCCGCCGCGCTGGCGGCGCTCGTCCTCACCCACACCCACTCCGACCACGCCGGGCTGGCCGCCGAGGTGGTCGAGCGCAGCGGCTGCCGGCTGCTGCGCGGCGCCGGCCCGGACTCGGTACTCGACCAGCTTCGCGACGCCGGGCTGCCGCTGGCGAGCCGGCGCGAGCTGGCCGCCGCCGAGGGCGTGCCGGGCGGCCGGCTGCCCGAATACGTCGGCCCGGTGATCGCCGGCGACGGCCGTCACGTCCGCGCCGTGCCGGACCGATTGCTCGCCGACGGCGAGGAGCTGCCCGGGGCCGCCGGCTGGCAGGTGCTGGCGGCGGCCGGTCACTCGCCGAACCAGATCTGCCTGTACCGCGAGCGCGACGGGGCGATGATCTCGGCCGACCTGGTGCTGCCGGTCGTGCCGCCCTTCCTCGAGTGGGGGTCGGCGCCCGACCCGGCGAGCGCGCACCGGCGCTCGCTGGAGGCGGCGCGGGCGCTCGCGCCGCGCCTGCTTCTGCCCGGCCACGGCGGGCCCCTGGAGGATGCCGACGCGGCGATCGCCGCCGCGCTTGCGGGGCTCGACGAGCTGCTCGAGCTGACCGAAGCGGCGCTGGTTCCCGGCCCGGCCTCGGGCTACGAGGTGGCGCTGCGCCTGGCCCCGGGCAAGCGCGGGCTCGACCGCCGCCAGTCGCTGATCTCGATCGCCCTGGCGGCGCTCGAGCACCTCGCGCTGGTCGGCCTGGCCGAGGTCGTGACCGGCGCGGACGGCGTCCGCCGCTTCGCCCGGGCAGCCGGCCACTGAGGCGCTTCTTTACAAAACAATCGTCTGGTTGACAAAGGGGCGATCGCGGCAGTACTCTCGCGGCATGGAGGGATCGGTCCCCGCGCTTGCGGTCAGCGGCGTCTCGAAGACGTTCACGGGCACTCGCGTGCTCAACTCGGTCGAGCTCGAGGTCCAGCCCGGCGAGGTGCGCTCGCTGGTCGGCCAGAACGGCTCCGGCAAGTCGACCCTGATCAAGATCCTCGCCGGCTACCACGACCCCGACCCGGGCGGCGTCGCTTCCGTCGCCGGCGAGCCGCTCGACCTCGGCGACCCGGCCGCGGCCTTCGAGGCGGGCCTGCGCTTCGTCCACCAGGACCTCGGCCTGGTCCCCTCGCTGAGCGCGATCGAGAACCTGGCGCTCGGCCGCGGCTTCATGCGCGACCGCTTCGGCTCGATCTCCTGGCGGCGCGAGCGCCAGGCCGGCAACAAGCTGCTGCAGGCGCTCGGCTACGACTTCGACTTCCGCGCCCCGGTCTCGCGGCTGACCGCCTCGGAGCGGACCGGGATCGCGATCGCCCGCGCGCTCGAGGGCTGGGAGGGACAGGCGAAGCTGCTGGTCCTCGACGAGCCGACCGCCTCGCTGCCGGCCGCCGAGGTGGCGCGCCTGTTCGAAGTCGTGCGCACGGTCCGCGACCGCGGCGTCGCGATCGTCTACGTCTCCCACCACTTCAACGAGGTGTTCGAGATCAGCGACAGCATCACCGTGCTGCGCGACGGCAACCTGGTCGCGACCAAGCCCTGCTCGGAGCTCGACGAGTCGGGCCTGATCAGCCTCACGATCGGCCGCACGCTGGAGGAGTTCGAGCCGGCCCGCGCGGCCGCCGCCGAGACCACCGGCGAGGCGCCGGCGCTGACCCTCGACGGGCTCTCCGGCTCGGTGCTCCAGCAGCTCGACCTCGAGGTCCGCAGCGGTGAGATCGTCGGCATCGCCGGCGTCACCGGCTCCGGCCGCGAGCAGGTAGCCGGGCTGATCTTCGGCGCCCTCGACCGCGGTGGGGAGGTGCTGGTCGACGGCCGGCCGGTGCCCTCCGAACGGCCCGACGTGAGCATGGACCGGGGGATGGCGTTCGTGCCGCCCGACCGCGCCACCAACGCGGCGCTCTCCGACCTCACCCTGCGCGAAAACGTGACGATCGGGCGGCTCTCGCCCTTCTACGGGGTCACCGGCCTGCGGCCCGGCCTCGAGCGCCGGGAAGCCGCCGACTGGCTGGAGCGGCTCGAGGTCGTGCCGCGCGACGGCGAGGCGATCTTCAACACCCTGAGCGGCGGCAACCAGCAGAAGGTGGTGATGGCGCGGGCGCTACGGCTCGATCCGCGGGTGCTGATCCTCGACGAGCCGACCCAGGGCGTCGACGTTGGCGCCAAGGCCTCGATCCACCGGATCGTCGCCGAAGCGGCCGAGGCCGGGGCGGCGGTCGTCGTCGCCTCGACCGAGTCGGAGGAGCTGGTCTCGCTCTGCCACCGCATCGTCGTGCTCAACCGCGGCGTCGTCACCACCGAGTTCACGGCCGCGGGCCTCGACCCCGACGACCTCACCGACTACACCCTGCGCGGCGGCCCGGTGGCCGCCGCCTGACTCGACCGACTGAGGAGGACGACAACTTGACTTCGACCACGGCGCCGACGGGAAGCGAGCCGCGCGACACCGAGAAGGGTCGCGAGCAGGGCTCGGGCGGCTTCAAGCTGCCGCCGCTCAACAACGTCTCGCTGCTGCTGATCTGGGCCGGCGTGATCGTCCTCTTCGGAATCACCCAGACGGACACGTTCCTCACCGAGCAGACCGCGAAGACGATCGCCTCCGACGAGGCGATCACCGCGATCATGGCGCTCTCGCTGGTCCTGCCCCTGGCGGCCGGGGTCTTCGACCTCTCGATCGGCGGCGTGATGGGGATCTGCGTCGTGCTCGTCGCCTGGTTCCAGGCCGAAGCCGGGATCGCGCCCGGGCTGGCGATCCCGCTGACCCTGCTCTGCGCGCTGCTGATCGGCTGCGTCAACGCCTTCGTCGTCGTGAAGCTGAACGTCGACTCGTTCATCGCCACCCTCGGCATGTCCTCGATCCTGGTCGCCGGCGTCCAGTGGGTGAGCGGCGGCCAGCAGATCGTCTCCGGGATCCCGAGCAGCTTCACCGACCTCGGCCGCACCCAGATCCTCGGCATCCCGATGCCGTTCTGGTACATGCTCGTGATCGCCGCGGTGCTCTGGTACGTGACCAGCTACCGACAGACCGGCCGCTACCTGTACGCGACCGGGTCCAACCCCGACGCGGCCCGGCTGGCCGGCGTGCGCACCGACAAACTGAAAGCGATCTCGCTGATGGCCTCGGCGACGATCGCCGGGCTGGCGGGCGTCATCTTCACCGCCAAAATCGGCTCCGCCTCGCTGGAAGCCGGTCCGCCCTACCTGCTGCCGGCGTTCGCCGCGGTCTTCCTCGGCGCCACCCAGTTCCGGGCCCGTCACGTCAACGTGCTGGGCACCCTGATCGCGGTCTACGTGCTCGCCACCGGCGTCAAGGGACTGCAGCTGTCGGGCGCCGCGTTCTGGGTCGAAGACCTGTTCAACGGCCTGGCGCTGATCGTCGCCGTCGCCTTCGCCGTCCGGGCCAGCCGCAAGCGCGCCTGAGCCCGGCGCGGCGGCCGGGGGCGGCTGTGGGCCTGCCGACGGTCTCGCTGGCGGAGGCGGCCGAGCTGGTCGCCGACGGCGACGCCGTCGGCACCGGCGGCGCGCTGACGGCGCGCAAGCCGGTCGCCCTGCTCGACGCGGTCGCGCGGCGGCGGCGCGGCCTCGCGCTCTGGACCCTGCTCGGCTCGCTCGACGCCGAGCTGCTCGCCGCCCGCGGGGCGCTGGCCGAGGCGCACGCGATCTACGTCGGCTTCGAGCAGCTCGGCGCCGCGCCGGCCTTCGAGGCGGCGGTCGGCGCGGGCCGGGTGCGGTTCGGCGAGCACAGCGAGCTGGCCTTCGTCGGCGGTCTGCGCGCCGCCGTCGCCGGACTCCCGTTCATGCCCTCGCGCGGGCTCGCCGGCTCGGGCGTCGCGGCGGATCTGGGGCTGCGCCGGGTCGACTGCCCCTACAGCGGCGAGCGGCTCTACGCGCTGCCGGCGATCCGCCCCGACGTCGCCCTGATCCACGCCGAGGCGGTCGACCGCGACGGCAACGTGCTCGGGCCGGCCGAGCCCTACTTCCTGCACGACTACGACGCGACGATCGCCCGCGCCGCGCGGCGGGTCGTGGTCAGCGCCGAGCGGGTAGCCGCCTCGCAGGAGGCCCGCCGCCCGGTCCTCCTCTTCGCCCACGAGGTCGACGCGATCGTGATCGCGCCGGGCGGCGCCCGGCCGACCGCGCTGCCCGGCCTCGAGCCGCCGCGCTTCGAGCGGCTGCGGGCCTACCTCGACGAGACGGCCGGCGGCGACCCGGCCGCGGCGCTCGACCGGCTGCTCGGATGAGCGCTCCGCTGGAGACCGCCGACCGGCTGATCTGGGCGCTGGCCCGCCAGTGCCGGCCCGGCGACGTCGCGATCCTCGGCGTCGCCACCCCGATCGGCGCCGCCGCGGCGCTGCTCGCCCGCCAGCTGCTCGTCCCCGAGATGAGCGTGATCATGGCCGGCGCGGTCGACCCGGAGCCGCACGACCTCGCCCGCTCGCTGCTCGACCCGAGCGTCGCCGCCCGCGCTGCCGCCGGGACGCTGCGCCAGGACGAGATGCTCGACGCGATCGGCCGCGGCCGGGTCACCCTGCAGTTCGTCTCGCCGGCCGAGGTCGACGGCCGCGGCCGCCTCAACACCAGCCGCGTGCGCGGCCGCGACGGCCACCCGCGGCGCCTCGCCGGGCCACTGGCGCTGCCGGACGTCGCCGTCTTGGTCGGCCGCCTGGTCGCCTACCGGGCGGCTCACGACCGCCGCTTCCTGGTCCCGGAGGTGCAGTTCACGACCGGGGCCGGCAGCGAGCTCGCCCGTGCGGGCAGGGGAGAGGGGGTGAGGACGGTGCTGACCGCGCGCGCCGAGCTCGCCCTCGACCCCGGCGGCGGGCCGGCCCGGGTCCGCGAGCTGGCCCCGGGGACGAGCCTCGCCGCGGCGCGCGAGGGCTGCGGCTTCGAGCTCCTCGCCGACGGCGAGCCGCCGCTCTCCCCACCGCTGCCCGCGGCGGCGCGCGAGCTGCTCGACGAGGTGATCGACCCGCACCGGATCCGGCTGCTCGAGCTGCGCGAGGGACGCGCGCAGGCGCTCGAGCGCCTCGCCGGGCTGGCCGCCGGCTGACTCAGCCGCGCAGCGAGACGACCGCGGAGCCCTCGACCGCGCGCGGGCCGTCGACGACGTCGAGCCAGACGTCGCAGTGGACCTCGTCCTGGCTGGTCTCGCGGACCGTGCCGCCGGCGACGACGTGGTCGCCGGCGAAGACGTTGGCGAGCAGCCGGAACTTCATCCGGCTGATCCGGCCCGCGGGGAACGCCTCGAGCAGCATGTTGACCACGTAGCAGCAGTTGGCCGGCCCCTGGTTGACCGGCCGGTCGCCGATCCCCGCCGCGCGCGCCGCTGCGGCGTCGAGGTGGATCGGGTTCGGGTCGTCGAAGATCTCCGCCAGCCCGTGCATCGCCGCGCCGCTGACCGACTCGATCTCCCAGGGGCCGAGCGCGCTCACGGGCCGGCCTCGCGGGGCAGCACGGTGAAGTTGAGGAACGAGGCGGCCTCGCCCTGCTCGTCGCGGATCGAGTAGCGGATCCGCAACATGTCGAAGGCCCCGGTGCGCTTGCCCCGCTTGCGCTCGATCGACTCGATCCGGCCCTCGACCCGGTAGCTGCGATCGGTGCGCAGCGGCCGGTGCAGCTCGATCTCGCAGCCGGCCTGCACCGCTCCTCCCTGCGAGAGGTCGAAGCCGGCGAGCGCGATCACCTCGCCGATCGAGGCCTCGACGCCGCGGAAGGCGGCGATGAAGGGCCAGAACGGGTGGGCGGCGTCGCCGGTCGCGGCCGGCCCCTCGGTCAGCTCGCGGAAGCGGCGGTCCTCGGCGGCGCCGATCTCGATCGTGCCGCCCTCGAGCTCGGTGCCCGGCAGGTGCTCGAACCCGGGGCTGGTCACGGGGGGGTGGCGCTCACTCGCCGTCGAGCACGTAGGCGACCCGGTCGCCGCGGGCGTTGGAGATCCAGAGCACGCCGTTGATCTCGACGCCCGAGGCGGCGGTCCCGAAGTGCTCGTTCTCGACCCGGACCAGCTCGGTCAGGGCGAGCGTCTCGGGGTCGACTTTGACCACGTGGACGGGATAGTGGACGATCGCGTGGGCGCCGACCCCGGCGAACACCGTTTCCGGCTCGCTGTCCTGGCCGGCGACCGTGATCGTCCCGTCCGCGTGCCACTTGACGTTGTCGGCGAGGAAGCCGAGCGGTTGCTCGTCGCGCTGCACCTCGGCGGCGCCGCGCGAGACCCGGATCAGCTTCTTGGCCGACCAGGAGGCGATGAAGCACCAGCGCCCGTCGGGGGAGACGTCGACGCCGTTGGGGGCGCTGCACTCGGTGCCGGGAACGTCCTCCCAGCCGCGGTCCGCGTGCCATTCCTTGATGTTGCCGGTGATCTCGGCCGCGTAGACCTTGTCGAAGGCGTTGGGGTCGTTGAGGTCGAGGTAGTTGGTGACGACGATGCCGCCGTCGGGGAGCGGGGCGACCGCGTTGCCCCAGACGCCCGGGTGCTGGATGATCGCGCCGATCCAGGCGACCGCCGGCTCGTCGCCGCGTGCGTCGACCTCGAAGACCTCGATCGCCTCGCGGCCGCCGTGGTTGACCAGGTAGAGGGTGTGGACGCCGTCCTCGCCGGGGCGCAGATGGAGGCCGTGGGCGTCGAAGCTCTCGGGGTCGGGCGGGTCCTCGCTGTAGGGCGCTCCCGCCGGCCTGATCTCGACCTTGGCGGGGAACAGCTCCTCGCCGGTCTTGGCGTCGGCGTCGACCAGGTAGAGGTGCCCGGAGGGATGCTCCGGGCCGACCATGCCGCTGGCCACGATCCAGCGCGTGCCTGGCACCTCGACCAGGTCCTCGGCGTTCCAGAGCCCGGTCACGAAGCCCAGCTCGACCGCGGTTGCGTCGTTGCTCATCTCTCGACTCCCTTTGACGACCAAACAGTTGGTAGGAACCCTAGTTCCGGAGTGCGCTTCAGTCAAGGGTAGGGGACCGGCGGGGCCGGTTCCAGCGGGGCATACAAACGATTGGTAGTTTACCGGGCCGATGAAGATCGCCGTCCCCAAAGAGTCAGCCGCGGGTGAGCGCCGCGTAGCCCTCG
>CAYXFL010000049.1:10652-22480 GCA_964464285.1 uncultured Conexibacteraceae bacterium | reverse complement strand
GCGGCCCTGATCGCGCTGACGATCGACGAGGTCGGGATGGCGAAGACGGCCGAGCGCAAGGTCGAGATCGCCCAGCGGCTGAAGGAGATCGCCTGCGACGAGCACGGACTCGACCCGGAAGCGCTGATCTTCGACGCGCTCACCTTCACCCTCACGACCGGCGACGAGGAGTGGCGGCCCTCGGCGGTCGAGACGATCGAGGGGATCCGCCGAATCAAGGCCGAGATCCCGGGCGTGAAGACCTCGCTCGGCGTCTCCAACGTCTCCTTCGGCGTCTCGCCGCGCCCGCGCGCGGTGCTCAACTCGGTCTTCCTGCACCACTGCGTCGAGGCCGGGCTAGACCTGGCGATGGTCAACCCGAACCACATCACGCCCTACGGGGAGATCCCCGACGAGGAGCGCGAGCTGACCGACGACCTCGTCTTCAACCGCCGGCCGGACGCGCTGGAGAAGTTCATCTCCCACTTCGAGTCGAAAGGCGAGGAGGACGAGGGCGAGGCCGCCGACCCGACCGCGGACATGGAGCCCGAGGAAGCGCTGCACTGGCACATCCTGCGTCGCAAGAAGGACGGGGTCGAGGAGTGGATCGACCGCTCGGTGGAGAAGATCGGCGCGGTCCCGACCCTCAACGAGGTGCTGCTGCCGGCGATGAAGGAGGTCGGCGACAAATTCGGCGCCGGCGAACTGATCCTGCCCTTCGTGCTGCAGTCGGCGGAAGTGATGAAGCGCGCGGTCGCGCAGCTGGAGAACTACCTCGACCGGATCGACGGCCACACCAAGGGCAAGGTGGTGATCGCGACCGTGTTCGGCGACGTGCACGACATCGGCAAGTCGCTGGTCAACACGATCCTCACCAACAACGGCTACACCGTGATCGACCTCGGCAAGCAGGTCCCGGTCGACGCGATCATCGAGGCAGCGGTCGAAAACGAGGCCGACGCGATCGGGCTCTCGGCGCTGCTGGTCTCGACCTCGAAGCAGATGCCGACCTGCGTCGCCGAGCTGCACCAGCGCGGGCTCGGCTTCCCGGTGCTGATCGGCGGCGCCGCGATCAACCGCGACTTCGGCCGCCGCACGCTCTACCCGAAGGGCAAGGAGTCTGACGAGGTCTACGAGCCCGGCGTCTTCTACTGCAAGGACGCCTTCCAGGGCCTTGACACGATGGACGCGCTGGTCGATGAGGAGGCGCGGGCGGCACTGGTCGACCGGATCAAGTCCGAGGCAAAGACCTTCCGCGAAAAGCCGGTCGTCGTCGACGACTCGCCGCCGACCACCGACGACAGCGTGCGCTCGAAGGCGCGCACCGACGCGCCGATCCCCACGGCGCCCTACCTGGGCGTGCGCGAGGTTCCGATCGAGCTCGACGACGTCTACCCCTATCTCGACCGCCACGTGCTCTTCAAGCTGCACTGGGGCGGACGCGGAGTGAAGGGCGAGGCCTGGCGCGAACTGGTCGAGGGGACCGCCGAGGAGGAGGGCTTCGCGCCGCGCCTGGAGCGGATGTGGCGTGAGCAGGACTACCTGCACCCGCGCGCAAAGCTCGGCTTCTTCCCCTGCAACTCCGACGGCAACGAGCTCGTCATCTTCGACCCCGAGGACCCCGAGCGGGAGCTCGAGCGGCTGGTCTTCCCGCGCCAGCCCAAGCACGACCGGATCTGCCTGGCCGACTTCTACCGGCCGCTGGACTCCGGCGAACGCGACGTCGTCGCCCTGCAGGGCGTCACCGTCGGGCCCGAGGTGACCGAGCTGATCGAGCGGCTCGAGGCCGAAGGCGAGTTCGCCGAACAGCTCTACGTGCACGGGCTCGGCGTGCAGTCGGCCGAGGGCCTGGCCGAGTGGCTGCACTCCGACGCGCGCCGCCAGCTCGACATCGGGCTCGACCAGGGCCGCCGCTACTCCTGGGGCTACCCCGCCTGCCCGGACCAGTCCGAGCACGAGAAAGTCTGGCGCCTGCTCGGCCTCGAGGAGATCGGGATGACCCTCTCCGGCGGCTACGCGGTGATGCCCGAGCAGTCGACGGTGGCGATCGTCGCCCACCACCCGCAGGCGGTCTACTTCGGGATGAAGTCCGGCTTCATCCCCGAGCAGGGCTCTCCCGACGAGCTGATCGCCGGGACGGACCGCGGCGGGGACCTGCCGCCGGAGTCCGAGCCCGACGCCGAGGACTCAGCCGCCGGCGCCGCGGAACCGCTGGGTAGCAGCGGGGCGTAGCGCCGGCCGCTGCCAGTTGCGCACCCCGAAGGCCGGCTCGAAACCCGCCCGCACGAGGTTGCGCCCGACCGTCGAGAGGCTCTCCGCCGGGCAGTCCCACGCTTCGGCGTAGACCGTGTGGCAGCCGGCTTCGGCGGCGTCGGCGAGCCGGCGGCGCAGCAGCTCGGTGTTGCAGCCGAGCCCGCGCGCCTCAGGCAGGGTGTTGCCGGGGCCGAGGTGGGCGACGCCTTCGTGGATGAACATCGAGGCGGTGGCGACGATCCGGTCGTCGCCCGGCAGCGAGGCGGTGTAGCAGCGCCAGCGCTCGCGCTGGGGCAGCGAGTAGAAGAGCGACTCCACCGTCATCGGCAGGTCCATCGCCTGGGAGATGATCGAGGAGAGGCCTTCGCCGTCGATCTCGCGGTCGCCGAGCGACCAGACCTTGACCGCCCGGTTCGGCGGCGCCGTCGGCGGCGAGGCGTCGCGGACGAAGGCGAGCCAGCCGCTGCCGCGCTCGAAGCCGCGGCTGTCGAGCCAGAGCTCGGCGGCGTCGGTGCCGGGCCGGCCTTCGGGCACGAAGACGTGGTATTCGACTTCCCGTCCGCGCATCCATTCGACCGCTTTCGCCAGGTGGCCGCCGGTGACGGCGTCGGGCTCGGTCGCCCCCTGCACCTGGTTCAGCGACGCGAATTCGGGAAGTTCGCCGAAGGCCGTTGCCTGCACCGGCCCGAACCGCTTTGCCTCGATGCCGGACTCGTCGACCGCGATCTCGACCACCGACTCCCACATATCGCGCCGGAACTCTTGCGCTACTCGCTCCAGGAGTGCCACATCAGTATTCACGCGTCTTCTCCCCTGTTGAGTGTCCCTGCCTCGTAACCGACTCTAGGCGAGTACTACAGAGTTTTCAACCGTCCGGGGCCAAGGGCCGGCCGGGGTGTCGGGTGGATGGGCCCGACACCCGGCCGTAGCCGCCTGGCTAGCCAGGAGTGCCGTCCTGGGATAGGTGGCAGCACCCCTTGCCTTTGATCCTAGCCCATTACACTAGGGTTTTTTGATTATTTCTTAGATGACTTCTTTTTTGACTGCTTCGACTTCTTCTTCTTGCAGTCGGTCTGAATCACCGGCTTGAAGTTGTGCCGTTTGCCGTTGTGGGCACTCATCTTCACGTCGGCCGTGTTCTTCTGCAGGCAGAGGTTGCGGCTGTTTTCGATCAGCCCCCGTTTGCCGCCCTGGAGGTTCAGCACGAACCTCGAAACCGGCGCGTCGGGCACCACCGCAAACGTGTTCCGCACCCTCGACGTGTTCGTCTTCTTGTTCACCACCGAGTCGACGAACCCGACCAGCTCCACGTTGACCTGACCCCGCAGCGAGGCGACCACGTCCGGCAGCTCCCGTTCCCCCCCGTTCGACCGGAAGTACACGTTCCCGGTCAACGGCTCGTCGAGCAACGGCGACCAAGCCGTCGCCCGCCCCAGGATCGAGGCTTTCGGACACGCTTCCGCCGCATACTGGGCCCGCGTGCAGGGATTGTTGATGTGCGCGTTGTCGATGAACGAGCCTTTCGGCAAGATCACCACGGTCCGGCTGATGTTCGCCTGCCCGCCCGGCTGCGTCAGCACCGCCCGCAGCCCGGGGTTGCCGCCGCGCTTGGTCGCGCCTTTGTAGTGCATCTTCAGCTTCGGGCCGAAGTCGAGCGAACCGCATTCGCCGACCTGGAACCGATTCGAGACAGGAGCACTCGCCCCCTCCTCGCCGCTGATCACCGCGTCGATGCGCATCTCTTCGCAGTTGGTCGGCGCCTGCATGAAGCCGGGCCGATCAACCACCACCCGCACGTCCCGCACATCGACCGGCAGATTGTGCAGCTGCGTCGGCAGCGGGTCGCTCTTGATGCTCACCTGCGCCGTCTGCGGATTGACCAGCACCGCGTTCCGCACGACCACGTTGCCGAGGTCGAACGGCCCCGCCACCGCCGGGATCACGACCGCCAAGCTCAGCGGCGCGCCCTTATAAGGACCGGCGAGATAGGCGCTCCCGGTGTTGACGTAGAACGGATTGCCAGCCCCGGCGCCAACCGAGACCGAGCCGATCCGGCTGGCCGCCGGACAGGACGGATTCGCGATCTCCGCGGCCCCGGTGCCTTCGGCACTCGGAATCGACGCCAGCGTCGCATCGGAGCAGTAAGGCACGCCCCGCAGGTTCGCCGCCAACCCCGGCGGCAGCGCCATCGTCAGCCCGTTGAACCGCTGCGTCCCATCATCGCGCGAGAGCCTGAACACGAAGGGACTGCTCGAGCCCGCCATCGGCGTCTGGATGCCAGCCGTCACCTTCGGCAGCAGAGCACCGGTCGGGCAGGGCCCGCCGTTCGGGCCCGAGGTGACGTCGAAGCTAGACGTCTGGGTCACCGTCTCCGCCGGCGTCGGGTTGTCCGGATCGGCAGCGGACCAAGGCGTCATCTGCGAAACGATCTGGTAGCTGCCGCACCGCTGCGGCGTCATCAGCGCCGCCCGCGGCCCGGAGTTGAAGCTCAGCTCCAGGCTCGAGAACGGCGCCTGCGGGTTGTCGTCGAACGTGGAGACGATCTGCCCCCCGGGCCGGAACTCCACCTTGCCCGGAAGCTTGATCAGGATCCCCCGCTCCTTCGACTCGACGACCACGTAGATCGCCACCAGCGTCCCGAACGGATTGTCTCCCTGCTTGGCCAGGTAGATGTCCCCTTCCAGCGTCTCCTCGAGGATCGGCGTTTTCACGACCGCCGTCCCGATCTTGCTCGCGTCGGGGCAGTTCACGGGCTCGTTGTTCGGAACCCCGTTGACCATGCCCAGCTGGGCCTGCGTGCAGGCCCCCAGCCCGTCCGCGGAACTCGGGTTGACCGACATGCCCGGAGGCAGCGTCACCGTGGTCTTCTTCAAATGGGCCTGTGAGCGGCCATCCGGATTTTCGAAGCCAGCGGTGGGCACCGCCAGGTCGACGTCGAGCCCGGTCGAGGATTCTGCCTGCTGCGCGGTCGGCCGCAGATCGAGTTTCGGTTCGAACGGCACCGACTCGCAGTCGATCATCGGCGGAGCGGCGCTGCTAGCAGTCGTCATTTTCCCCGGGTTCAGCCAGGAGTCCATGTGCAGACGCGTGACCGGCGACTCGGACGAGCATTCCGTCTGCGTCGTCAAGAACGGTTTCGCGTACGCCCCGGGGTCCCCTTTCGCGTTGCAGCCAGAGAAGAGCCTCTGGTCGCCGCCGGGAACGAGGCGCATCCTTGCGCCCAGCCCACAGAGGGTCACCCGGATGTCGGTGAATTCGGGAACCTCGATGTTGCCCAACGCATCCAGGCTGATCGCGTAGCCATCCTCGGGCCTCAGCCGAGGAATGACGACGTATACGCCGCCGTTGATCGGTTCGGCGGCCGCGAACTCCGCCGGCGCGCCTTTTTCGGGCACCATCGCGTACAGCGGCATCCGTTTGTACGCGAGCCCGGACGTGCTCCCCATGTCTTGCGCCTGGAAGGCAAGCTCGCCGACGGCACTCTCCGGCGGACAACTCGGCGGCCTGGAGACCATCTGCGCCGTGCTGGGACAGAGCTCCGGAATCGCGCGCGGGTTGCCGATAAACCCAGCCGGAACATCCGACCTGATATCGCGCATCGTCGCAATCGGACGATGCCGCTTGTATACCTGTCCGTCGTCAATGAGCTGACGTAGCCGGTTGAACGAGAAGCTGGCGACCGCGAGACTCGGGTGACCACCCGCTTTCACGTAATCATCCCCGCGGCTGTCAAGGGCCCGAGCGCTGAACCGTCCGGGAATAAACCCGAACTCACGCTCCGGGCCCAGGTTCAGTTCCGCGGTCGCGGACGCAGTGTTGGCCGCCCCTCCGCCGGAGGCTGATGCCGTCATCTCGGATACGTCCGGCACGCCGTCGCCCAGGCCGACCGCAACGGTCAGCGGCGGGAACGCCGCGCCGGGGGCAAGCACATCCGTGCGCGTGCAGGTTGCTTTCGCGGGTACCCCCGGGGCCTCGGCTTGCCCGACACACGACCAACCCGATCCTTTCGTGCCAAGCGAGTAGACAAACGCCCCTGAGGGCAGCTCAACATCGACACTCACGGCTCCCGAGACCCAACTCGGCGATACCACTTCCGGGGTCTGGGTGAAAAAGCTGGCCGGGTTTCCGAACAGGGTCCCGACGACGCTGTGTTCCGAGACCCCCACGATCGCGCCGCCGGCGTTGGTTGCGAGCACTTGGCATTGCAGCTGCGTGTTTTCGTCTTCAGCCGTCGGGCTGTACGCACTGGAGGATGCCCCGGGAATCGGCTCAGCGTTGCGCAGCCACTGGAACGTGTACGTCGGCGCATTGGGATTCGGGGGGTTCGGCAGCCAGTTCGCAGGCGGCGCACAGGTCCGCTCTTCGAGACCAGAGCCAGTGACATCCGGCCGGGATCCGCTTTGCAGCGGATTTTCCGAGCTCGGCGGAGAGATCGCGGGTGCCGGGCTGACGGTTACCGTGGGCAAAGCCGCGTAGATGGCAGCAGCAACATCGTTCGACCCTTTGACCAGGCACTGGACGACCTTGCCTTGGTCCGCCGCAGTGACGGTATAGGTCTCGGCAGTCTCGCCTGGAATCACCTCGCCGTTTCGCACCCAGGTGAAGGAGAAGGTCGGGAACCCGGGATCACCGGGACTGCCCGGAAACCATTCTTTCGGCGGCTCCTTGCCGTTGCAAAACAGCTCATCGCCGACGTTCGAGCCACCGACCGCAGCGTTATTGACGTCAATCCTGTAGTCAACCCGTTCGTCGCTGCGACTGAAGCCTCCCGGGACGCGGGTCTCGACATAGGCCAGCGCCAGCCCACCCAAGGGCGAGTCGCCAAGCGGTACCGTCCCGCCCTTCGCACGCATGAGGGGCTGGAGATTGCCTCCAAACCCTCCGCCGGAGAAGGTCACCAAGTAGGGATCAAGTCCATTGGAAGGCTCGAAACCGCTTTTGACGACGCTAACCGACCCCGCGCCCAGGTTCGGCAGCGCGTTCAGCGCATCCTCTACTTCCTTCGCGGTCGCGGTCGCAGGAAGGTCGCCGGTTTCCTGACCGCCGACTCCAAACTGCAGCCGGAACTGGCCAGTGGTCGCCTCGACGTAGACCGCCTGCACGTCGTCGTGGTCAGAGCTTCGCATCGACAGCCCAAGAGTCGGAGCCCCGCTGGCCGTGGCCACCATAAGGGCGCTCAGCATCGCCGCCAGAAGGGCGACTCCACACACCCGAATCATGCCTCGGCTCAGACCGCTCACTTTCGACCTCCCTGCTTCTTGGTGGCTTGCTTCTTGGCTTTCGACTTGCCCTTCTTCTTCGGCTTGCTCGGCTTCACGCAGCTTCTGACGCCGTTGCGGACCACACTGCGCTTACCCTTCGGACACTTCGCAGCCGGTTGCGGGGCAACGTTGCCTTTGCCGAGATAGTTGGGAGTAGCGACAGCTAGTGGTTCAGGAGGGAGAGCGCCGGGTGGCCCTTGACACGCTTCCCCCTTGCACGTCTCGGTCGGTGGAGGCGATTTGAAGCCGCCCCCGACACGCGCCACGTAAACGTCTGGGGCGGTGTCGATATCCGAGGCGAGGAGGCGCGAGTATGCGGTGAACGCCACCTGCTCTCCATCGTGAGAAAGAACGGGGGGAGTTTCGCCGAGCGCGGAGCCGGAAGCGGGAGGAGTGGTCCCCGGCAGGATGGTGAACCGACCGCCGCGCCAGAGGTAGTCGTCCCGGGACTCGTTCAGATCCCCCGGGACGAGGGCCTCTTTCGTTCGCACCAGGACCGAAGATCCATCCTCGCTCACCCAGCGACCCTGCTCGGCAAACGCCGTCCCGGGAACTCCGGGCACGCTCGCGAGCCGGATGTCCACATCGAACGGCTCTCCATCTGGAGCTCCAGCGCGGCACGACACACAGAGCAGCGTGGACGCGGAGCCGCTGGCATCGAAACGATACGTGTCGAGGCGACCGCCGTCGGTGTCATTGGCCGTCAGGGCCGCTTTGGTGTGGAACAACAGGATGTCGCCGGCGCCGCCGACCTCGTTGCCGAATGCATCTCGAC
The DNA here is from genome assembly GCA_964464285.1 of uncultured Conexibacteraceae bacterium. GTDB lineage: Bacteria > Actinomycetota > Thermoleophilia > Solirubrobacterales > 70-9 > VAYN01. Next base: position 14,212 of record CAYXFL010000049.1, on the reverse strand, counting down.
CCGTTGCCGGAACCGGATAGGCGGCGTTGAGGAAGCTCCCGCTGCCTCCCCAGAGCGAGGTATCAGCAGAGGACAGCGGCCCGATGAATTCGAGCTCTTCCTCATCGTTGTCCCAGGCGTAGAGTTTGGGGCCGAACGGCGAACCCGCGGCGGTCGCTCCAGCCGGGTTCGGCGTATCGGTCAGCGAACCGCTGGCGACGAAGTAGGCATGCGAACCATCGCCGGAGATCGCGACGGTGCCGTTAAAGACATTCGCGCCAGACCCGACCACCGGGTGCTGTGCGAACGCTTTCCCTGCGGACACCTGCGTCAGCTTGTCTGCATCCCTGTCATAGACATAGAGATCACAGGCAGGAAAGCCGAATAGCCCACTGCAACTTGCCGGGGAGCTGTCGAGGTCCGAGTTGGTCAGCTGCCGGTTGCTCGTGAAGTACACCTTGGAGCCGTCGACCGAGGCCCCTTGGTAGAAGTCGTCGCCGTCGAAGGTGCTGCAGGCGGGGTCCGGCGCGGCGCGATTGCATTCGGAGGCGAACAGCTCTTGAATGTCGGCAGCACCCGCCGTTTCGGTGCGCTCCAGAATCCTGAATTTGCCCGTGCCCACATTGCATGGGAGGTTCGGCAGCTGGGTCGGCCGCGTGGAGAAGTAAATCCGGCTTCCGTCCGCAGATACGGCGCCCTGGTTGCGCCAACCGGTGCCAGAAGGTCCGATGCCACCAACCCGGGCACCACAGGTCTCACCCCAGGCCTTCCCGGCATCGGCGCCAACGTCGTCCCTAGCCAAGAGCTTGAGCGAAGGCTGTGCGCTGGAATCGAGCTGGGCGAGGTAGACGTTCGAGTCGCTGCCACTCGGCACGGGATCCGACGGCAGGTAGAGCGCGCTTGCCTCGCCCATCGCGATCGCGAGCCGCGTGTGATCGGCGGACGAGCCCTGGAGGACACTCCTGCGGACGTTCTCCCGCGTATGGACCGCGGCGTCGATCGGCTTCAGGAGTGGAGAGATCGGCGTGAATGCGCCGCCCAGGCCCCCGCGAAACAGCCGTGACACCCCGGCGTCCGACTCCCAGGCCGCGGAGCCCATGACGACCCAGCGCGAAAGAGACGGATCGAAGTTGCGCACTAGATTGGTCGCCGATTCCCACCCCTGGGAGATTGGCGGCGGCGGTGACGTGGGCAAAGGCTTCCACCCGTCTTCTCCGCGCGTCGCGACATAGATGTCACCGGTGAACGTGGAGAGGTTGCCGGGGGTATTGGCCAAGGCCGCGAGCGAGTAGAACATCGTCCGCTGGCCATCGGCGGAGATCGTTGGGGCAACGGCGCGCTGACTTCCCTTGCGTGCCGGGCTGATCTGCTCGAGAGCCATACAGTCAGGTAGCTGCACGGAGACGATTCCCTGTTCGACCCTCCGAGCGACGTTCCCGCAGTTAGCGACGCCGACGGTCGCGAAGGGCACATCGCTTCCCAGCGCGGCCCCATTCACATTGGAGGCAATCAGACGGAAGTGGTAGGTAGTGCCCGGTTCAAGGCCGTCAATCGCCGCGCTTACGGGGACGTTGAGGCCACCGGCACCGAGATCCGCCGCCTCCGGAGTGCAGGGCGCAACGGCCCCGTAGCTCATGGTCGTGCCGTATTCGAACCGGCATGCCGCAACCGCGGTCCCGTCAGGATTCACTTTCCCGGTCAGCTTCACCGTCGTCTCGGCAACCTGCGTGGCCTCGCCCGACGTCGCCCCAGGGGGGCCCGCCGCGAACGCCACACCAGACGCGAGCGCAAGCACTCCCGTTGCCGCCAGTGCAAAGGTCAGCTGTAATTGCCTCAAGAATCCCCCCAACTGTGATGTCCCTTTCCCTGATAACGCGCATCTCTCCCCGAGAGGATGCGCAGTGGAACTTTAGATACGCTCGCGTCTTCTGTCAAGTCCGTCTCAGTTCTTATCTCGGATCTCTGCTAGTGGCCGGCCGCGCTCTTGTGTCGCCACGTTCCCTATTTGAACCCGTATGTGGCCGAATTGGCGGTCACGGTAAGACTGCGGGAGAAAGCGACGCCCGTTCCACCGATTTCCGCGCCTTCACCGCTCAGTGAGATGACCGCGCTAATCGCAGCCGCGTTGTTGAATTCGGCAAGCACGTTGCCGGTCAGAGTGTGCGAGAACATGTAAATCGTGTGAGCAGGATCCAGAAAAAGGTGATTGGTCAGGCTGATACTTGTGATCCGGACTGTTTTGGTACCCGAGATTGTGTGGGCGATCCCACGGACCGGCCGGTGTGGTGGTGCCGCCTGTGAGTTCGAGCTGAGCTGTGGGCAGGCCTTCGAAGCCGCTGTGCGAATAGACACCAACTTGACCCGACAGCCCGATGCTCGGGTTCTGACCGGAGCGCAGCAGATTGGCCCCGTGAACCCATTGCGCCTGCGCTGCCGGGGCCGCGAAGGTGACATCGATGCAATCGCGGCTCCGCCGAGTAGGAGTCTCTTGAGCATGGTGACACCTTTCTATTGCCATCTAAGGGGAACGGGGCCCGCTTGGCGGCACCCGTTCGCACCTTCCGCAAGAAAGTGTCCGTCCGAACTCCCGCCTATTTGAACCCGTATGTACCTTTGTTCGTGGTGGCTGTAAGGCTGCCGGAGACCACAACGGACCAGCCTGCGGCTTCGGTGCCTTCACCAGTCAGCGAAGTGACCGAGCTGATCGCGGCCGCGTTGTTGACTTCGGCAAGCACGTTGCCGGTCAGCGTGGTCGAGAGACCAATGTAGACCGCGTGCCCCGGATCCGCGTAGTAGTGATTAGTCAGGCTGATATTTGTGATCCGGACTGTTTTGGTGCCCGAGATTGTGTGGGCGATCCACGGACCGGCCGGTGTAGCTGTGCAGAAGAACGAAGACAGGCCGCCCAGGGTTTTGCAGTTGTCCACAGTGACGTTTCTCACGTGCGCTGTGGTGGTGCCGCCTGTGAGTTCGAGCTGAGCTGTGAGCAGGCCTTCGAATAACCCGCTGAGAGTTTCGAATTTGGTCTGGCCCTGGAGGTTGATGGTCGCATTTCCAGCCAGCGGATTGGCCCCGTGGGTCCACTGCGCCTGCGCTGCCGGCGCTGCGAAGGCGACCGTAGCCGCGATCGCCGCTCCGAGAAGCATGATCTTCTTGAACATTACGAGCCTCTCTTTTCCGAGACAGGAAGCGGGGGCCGCGATTGGCGGCCCCCGCTTTGTCCCTGGTGACGCAGTTGCGTCCCGACTTCCCGCCTATTTGAACCCGTATGTACCCGCGTTGGCGGTGGCGATTAGGCTGCCAGAGACTGCCGCGGGATTTCCGGCGGCTTCCGTGCCTTCGCCGGTCAGCGAAGTGACCGTGCTGATCGCGCCCGCGTTGTTGACTTCGGCAAGCACGTTGCCCGTCAGCGTGGTCGAGAACAGGTAGATCGTGTGGGCCGGGTCGGCGTAGTAGTGGTTGACCAGGCTGATGTTTGTGATCCGGATTGTTTTGGTGCCGGAGATTGTGTGAGCGATCCACGGTCCGGCCGGTGTAGCTGTGCAGAAGAACGAAGACAGGCCGCCCAGGGTTTTGCAGTT
>CAYXFL010000049.1:0-10552 GCA_964464285.1 uncultured Conexibacteraceae bacterium | reverse complement strand
CGGCCGGTGTAGCTGTGCAGAAGAACGAAGACAGGCCGCCCAGGGTTTTGCAGTTATGCACCTGGACGTTCTTCACGTGCCCTGTGGTGGTGCCGCCTGTGAGTTCAAGCGTCGCTGTTAGCGTGCCTTCCGCGCCGCCGTTGACGGTTTCGAATTTCGCCTGTCCCGTCAACGGAATGCTCGGATTCTGACCGGCGGTCAGCGTGTTTGCCCCGTGGACCCATTGCGCCTGCGCTACCGGGGCCACCAGGGCGGCCACCGCTGCAATTGCGGCTCCGAGGAGCATGATCTTCTTGAACATGGTGGACCTTTCTCTTCGCTAGCTGGGAAACGGGGGCCGCAATTGGCGGCCCCCGTTCGTACTCTCCGTGATGCAGTGCGTCCGGACTCCGCCTATTTGAACCCGTATGTACCCGCGTTGGTCGTGGCGGTGAGGCTGCCGGAGACCACGGCGGGACTACCACCGGCTTCGGTGCCTTCACCAGTCAGCGAAGTGACCGAGCTGATCGCGGCCGCGTTGTTGACTTCGGCAAGCACGTTGCCGGTCAGCGTGGTCGAGAGACCAATGTAGACCGCGTGCCCCGGATCCGCGTAGTAGTGATTAGTCAGGCTGATATTTGTGATCCGGACTGTTTTGGTGCCCGAGATTGTGTGGGCGATCCACGGACCGGCCGGTGTAGCTGTGCAGAAGAACGAAGACAGGCCGCCCAGGGTTTTGCAGTTGTCCACAGTGACGTTTCTCACGTGCGCTGTGGTGGTGCCGCCTGTGAGTTCGAGCTGAGCTGTGAGCAGGCCTTCGGCACCACCGTTGGCGGTTTCGAATTTCGCCTGGCCCTGGAGGTTGATGGTCGCATTCCCAGCCAGCGGATTGGCCCCGTGGGTCCACTGCGCTTGCGCTGCCGGCGCTGCGAAGGCGACCATAGCCGCGATCGCCGCTCCGAGGAGCATGATCTTCTTGAACATTGCTTGTACCCTCCTGAGGTACGTCCAGCCGGGTCGCCGATTGGAAGACCGATTGACCTGACTGGTGGTTTTTCGGGGTCTCGGCTCCCATGCCGGGGCCCCGAACTTGTCGGGGGGATCAATACCGCAGGGACACTTCAGCGGTCAAGAATTCGTGCGTTTTTGTCCGTTTGGACGAATTATCTGCTCGGTAACTTCGGCTTTTTCCCTGCAAATCGTCGGATGTTGGATTTGCGCGGACGCGAATCGAAGGCTTCAGCGATCGGGGAAGAGGGCGTGGTGGAGGCCGGCGACGAAGTCGAGGGCGAGCTGGGGGTCCTCGCCGCCGATGCGGAGCTCGGTGATCTCTCCGTCGATCAGAGCGTCTAGCCAGGCGTCGAGGCTGCCGACGGCCCAGCTCGGGGGCTTGGTGGTGGAGATGTCGGAGACGCAGGAGACGACCTTGCCCTGCTCGGCGGTGACGGTCACGCCGGCCAGATGGGGGTCGTCGCCGGCCTTGGGGGCGGGGCCGGCCAGGCCGCCGGTCTGGGCGGCGAGCAGGCAGGTGCCGCTGGCGTCGTCGGGCAGCGGGGCCAGGGGCGTGGCAAGAAGGAAGCCGGTCTCGACCTCGGCTTCGGGGATCGGCACCTCGAGCGGATCCATGTGGCGGCGCTCGCAGCGGCCGGAGGCGGCGAGGGGGGCGACGGCGTGGCGGAGCCAGTCGCTGACCACGTAGGGGGTGCCGCGGGGGCGCTCGGCGGGCAGCTGTTCGATCTGGCCGGTCATCCGCATCCAGGAGATACGGCGCTCGAGGACCGGGTAGTTGAAGTCCGGGATCGCGCTGTTGAGCTCGTTGAGGGTGAGGGGGCGGTCGGCGATTTCGTGGATCAGGGTGGAGTTCCAGCCACCGGCGAGGGCTTTGACCGCCTGCTTGGCGCCCTCGCTGTCGGCCGGGATCGGCCCGGCCGGGAAGCGGTCGAGCCAGTTGTCAACCACGGAGGCGACGAAGAGCATCTCTTCGCCGGCGTAGCTGAGGCTGGTGGCGACGGCACGGGACGACTCGCTGATCCGGTGTCGCTCGAGGGCGCCGACATCGCAGAGGTTGGAGATCGCCGTTCGCAGGGTCGACTCGGCCGACCAGCCAATCGCCTCCTGGACGTCGGTCAGCCGCCGCGGGCCACCGAGGTGGGCGCGAAGGATGCGAGCGTTGAGTGGGTTGACGAAGAGGGCGAGTGCGCGGCTTCCCGCTCGCACCTCTTCTTCGTGAACGGCTTCCGGCACTTCGTGCGCTCCCCTGAGTCGCAGCGGTCAACTCTCTACCGAGAGCCTGACACAGACACTCGGTAGTTCCCAAATGCTAAGTCGAGCTTAACTAAAGCTGCGGCCGCGCGGTTCCCGCGGCGCCGGCTTGGAGCTGAGGCGCACCGGAGCGGTGGAGAGTGCCTGGACGCGAAGGTCGCTCCAGGTGAGGCCCTCGCGGACGAGGGCGGGGACGCCGAGGGCGACGGCGGTGGCGATCTCGACCGCCTGGAGGATGACGCCGTAGGCGAGCGCGTCGGCGGTGGAGACGTTGAAGCCGGTGTGGAGGACACTGATCACGGCGAGCTGGAAGACGCCGATGTTGGAAGGGGTCGCGGGGACGACGGCGGTGACGTTGACGGCGAAGAGGACCGCGGCGGCGGCGCCGATGCCAGCCCGGCCGTCGAGGTTGAGCGCGTAGAGGAGCGCCCAGCAGGCGGCCAGCTGGATCGCCCAGGCGCTGAGCTGGGCGGCGGCCGCGAGGGCGCCCTGGCGCGGGTTGCGGAAGACGGCGAGGCCGGCCCTCACTTGGACCAGCGCCCGGTGCACGGCGGCGCCGATCCGGGCCAGGCGGCCGTTGCCGTTTCGCCGCATCAGCGTCGGCGCCAGCAGCACGACCAGCAGCAGGGCCAGCGGCACGAGGCTGAAGACGAAGATCTTCTGGGTGCCCGAGTGGAACAGCGGCGTCGCCGAGACGATGATCACGCCGAGCAGGGCGAGCGCGACGAGGTTCAGCATCGTCTGCGAGACCAGGGTGCCAAGCAGGACGGGGAAGGTTTCGCGCATCCGGCCGGTGCGGCGGGCCAGCGCCAAGGCGCGGGCCGGCTCGCCGAGACGGGCCGGCAGGGTCGCCGACATCAGCACCCCGATCATCGTCGCCGAGGTGACGTCGCGGCGGCGGATCGGGCGGTTGGGCAGCGCCGCGCGGGCGATCCAGTACCAAGAGGCGGCGCGGAAGAAGAGTGAGCTGGCCATCAGCGCGCAGGCGACGAGAACCAGGGTCAGGTTGGAGCGGACGATGCTTTCGACCACCTTGTCGACGCCGATCTTCTGCGCCGCCAGCACGGTCAGGCCGACGCCGAGCAGGCCGGCGATGCCGAGGCCGAGCCGGCGGGCGATCTTGCGCCGGGTCGAGCCCGCCTGCGCCGGCTCCGGGTCAAGCGAGGGCAGCCGCTCGGCAGGGCGATACTGCAACCCGTCGGCGGGACGCGTGCCCGCCCAGTGGGCGAACTTCTCGGCGCCGGTCTCCGGGCGCGGGACCGCGATCGCACGCTCGTAGACCTCGGTCACCTGGTCGGCGATCCGCGGCCAGGCGTAGCGCTTGGCGCTCTCCCGGGCAGCCTCCCCCATCGCCCGCAGGCGCTCGGGCTCGTGATGGATCCGCTGCAGCTCCTCGGCCAGCCGCTGCGGATCGGCCGGCGGCACCAGCAGGCCGTCGACACCGTCGGTGACGACGTCGCTGTAGCCGGCGATTCCGGAGGCGATCACCGGCGTGCCGGCGGCGAACGCCTCGGTCAGCACCATGCCGAAGCTCTCGCCGGAAAGCGAGGGCGCGCAGAGCACATCGGCCTCGTGCAGCGCCGTCCACAGGGCCTCCCCGGAGACGCGCCCGCGCACATCGATCGAAGACGCCAGCTCCGGGTCGGTCAGGTAGCGCATCACGTCCTCGCGCTCGGCCCCGATCACGGTCAGCCGCGAGGGCACGTGCTCGACCAGGGCGCCGAATGCGGTCAGCAGGATCGGCAGGCCCTTGCGCTCCTCCGGCCGGCCGACGAAGAGGATCTGCAGCTCCTCCCCCCCGTGCGACTGCGCCTGCGGCGCCGCGTCGACGTCAACCCCGTTGGGGATGATCGTGTACTGGCCGCCGAACCAGCGCCGGCCGGTCCAGGCCGCCGCCTCGGAGACCGCGATCCGGGCCGAGAGCCGGTTGAACACGCGCCGCGCCCCGAGCCCGTTGGCGATGTAGTTCGGCACCGGCTTGGTCGAATAAGTGTGGAAGGTGCCGACGACCGGGGTGCGGGCGCCGAGCGTCGCGTTCCAGCCGACCAGCGGCACGACCGGCTCGTGCACGTGGATCACGTCGAACTCGCCGCGGCGCACCGCGCGGCGCGGCGCGACGACGCCGCCGGCCGGGAACGGCGCCAGGTTGGAGACCGATCCGTTGGCGCCGAAGCCCGCCGTCCGGCCCAGCGGCACCAGGTAGTCGGGCAGCTCGCGCCCCTCGGCCTGCGCCCGGTGCAGGACGCGGCTGATCCGCCCAGGCGGGTCGACGGGAGCGAGGACACGGACATCGTGCCCGCGACCGAGGAACTCCTCGGCGAGGGCTTCGACGTGCCGGTTAACGCCTCCCTGGTAGGACCAGGAATATGGCGAAACTAGACCGATGCGCACGAACCATTAAGGGTAGGGCATCGTCCGGCCCCGTTTGACGCTTGCTAGTAAACCCTGCTGCAGCTCTTGAGCCCGAACTCACGTGCCACTTTCAGCGCTTCGGTAAAGGGGCCGATCTCCGCGGCCACGACTTTGGCCGGGTCCGCTTCGATCTTGCCGACAGCTTCCTGGAACTCATGGACGACGGCCTCAGCCTGATCGCCTTCCGCGGCGGGCTCGCCAAGTCCCTCGAGTTCGTCAACCATTCTTGCGATGGGCGGGAGAAGAACATCCGTCATAACGGCATGAAGTTCCTCGCCCGTGTACGCATCGGGAACATTGCTTTTCTTACTGCGTGCCTCCCAGGCCGCCCGGAAAGCGGCTTCCTTTTTGGCCATCGCCTTCGCGCAGATCACGTCCGCCCGTTTGACGAATTCGGCTTTGCTCATAGTGGTTGCATCTCCCTCCCCACCACCGCAGCCCGCTAGCGCCGCTGCGACGCAGATCAAGAGTATGGACACCCAGGCTAGCTTCACTGTCTCCCTTTCCCCCGCTTTAACCCTGTTTAGTCAACGTAACTGACTTGGTAAGGATCGTCAAACTTGTCGGCGATCCTCGGCAAAGTGCAGGGGTGCGGACTCCGCCCAGGCATATCCAGTGAAAACAAGCAGGTACGCAGTCCCGACCACGAGCAGCAGAGCGCCGGAGTCGTTGGCGAGCGTGCCGACCAGGGTGGCGGCGAGGGCGCCGAGCAGGCCGGCGCGCACGGGGGGCACGGCGCGGACCCAAGCGCGCAGGCGGTCGCGGCGCCAGATCGCGAGGACGGCGAGGATCGCGACCAGGGGCAGGAAGAAGAGCAGGACCGGGCGGCCGAAGCTGCGGGCGGAGAGCTGCAGGCGGCGCTGGGCGACGTCGGAGAGCTCGCCGAAGCCGCCGGCGTCGAGGACCGAGCGGGTCAGGTGGGCGTCGGCGCCGGAGAGGAGGTCGATGAGGGCGAGCAGGGCGACTGCCGCGACCGGGGCGGCGACGATCGCGAGCAGGCCGCGGCGGCGGCCGAGGCCGGCGAGCGCGACCGCGGCGACGACGGCGCCGAGTGGGAAGACGATCGCGGCGCCGACGTCGGCGCCGAAGCGGCCGGCAGCGAAGACGGTGGCGGCGAGCAGGCCGACGGCGAGGAAGGCGACCGCCGCAGGACGCGGCGCCAGGCGCGGCCAGAAGCCGGCGAGCGCGGCGCCGGTCCCGGCCAGCACCAGCACCGCCAGCAGCGCCTCGAGCTCGTTGCCGATCCCGTAGAAGCGCACGCCGAGCCCCGGATTCGGGCCGAGCAGCGAGAGCGAGGTGAGCGGCGAGCCGAGCACCAGGTCGAGCGCGTAGGCACCGACGGTGAGCGCAGCGGCGGCGCCGATCGCACGGTAGTCGCGCAGCAGGGCCAGGGTGAGAGCGGCGCAGAGCGGCGCGCAGAGCATCGTCAGCAGCGTTTCCGCCCCCTCCCCCGGCTTCAGCGCGGCGCCGGCGAGCAGGACCAGCGGCAGGTAGACGACGGAGAGCGCCGTGAGCCGGACGGCGGGGCGCGCCAGCGATCCACGGCTCACCGCCGCGACCAGGCCGAGGGTGAGGACCCAGGCGAGCAGGCTGAACCCGATCACCGGGCCGCGCCGCTGTGAGATCACCGCCATCCGGTCGCCGAGGTCCGCGATCGCGGCGACGTCGACCGAGCCCTCGGCCCGGATCGGCTGTCCCGACATCTCGGAGGGGACCGCGACCCCGAGCCGCTCGAGCACGGTCGGGGCGACATCGGTGCTGAGCACGTAGCCGTCGGTGCGGGTGCTGGCCGAGGTGAGGTTGCCGTCGAAGCCGCGACCGGCGATGCCAATCGCCAGCGCCCGGTTCTTCTCCGGCGGCGGCTGCGCGATCGCGATCAGCAGGTTCTCCCCGCGTAGGCGTGAGACCAGCGACGGCAGCTGCCCCACACTGGCCTCGCGGGTCGAGAAGTCCGCGGCGAGGCCGGCGCGCCGCAGCGTCGACTCCAGTAGACCCGGGACGATCTCCGCCGGCGCCGATTTCGCCCGCTCGACGACTTCGCGCCACCAGCGCGCCCGGTCCCCCTGGTTCGCGGGCAGCGGCTCCTTATATAGAGAGCTGAAGACCCGGTTCCCCTGCGACACGTCCAGGTAGGTCTGCTCGGGGGACACCGACCCAAGCCCGGCCGACATCAGCCCCGGCGAGAGGCCCGCCTCGGCCAGCTGCTCGACCGAGGTCCCGCCCGGCACCCAGACGAGGGTCACCCGCGGGGAATCGGCAGCGGTGGCCATCCCCGCAGGCAGCAGAACGCCGAGCGCTATCGTCAACGCCAGGATGCCCGATCGCACTTTCGCCAAGTTCAGCTTCTTCAAGATGGATCCAGCCTGGCGCCGCCGCGATCCCGAGCTGCGGGCCGCGGACAAGCAGGAGTTCCTCGCCGCCTGCGAGGACTTCGGCGCAGACCGCTCGTTGCGCGCCTACTCAACCATAGGCACGCGCGGCGACGTCGACCTCGTCCTGCTCAGCCAGAGCGCCAACCTGCAGAACATCCACGACTTCCACGTCGTGCTCGGCCAGAGCGGCCTGGCGCAGTGGGCGGAGACGCCCTACTCGTTCCTCTCGATGACCAAACCGTCGCCCTACTCCGAGGAGGACGCGCGCCCGGAGATCTGCACCTCCGAGCGCAAGTACCTCTTCCTCTACCCGATGAAGAAGCAGCGGCGCTGGTACGGGCTGGCGCCGGCCGAGCGCGGCCGGATCATGAAAAGCCACATCGAGGTCGGGCGCCGCTATCCGGAGATCACGATCAACACGACCTACTCCTACGGGATCGACGACCAGGAGTTCGTCGTCTGCTTCGAGGGCGACGACCCCGGCATGTTCCTCGACCTCGTGACCGAGCTGCGGCCGACCGAGTCGAGCGAGTACACCGAGCTCGAGACCCCGATCTTCACCTGTGTCGCGATGTCGGTGCGCAAGGCCCTGGATGCCCTCGACGGCACTCCCGCGGCTATCCTTTCGCGCTCCCTGTAGCGGGAAGCGCCCACCTCCAGAAGGAATTCAATGAGCCAGATCGGTAGTCAGGACACCCCACTTCGCGTCGCCATCGTCGGTGCCGGCCCCTCCGGCTTCTACGCCGCCGAGCACATCCTCAAGGGCGAGGACATACACGCCCAGGTCGACCTCTTCGACCGCCTGCCGACCCCGTTCGGCCTGGTCCGCGGCGGCGTCGCCCCCGACCATCCGAAGATCAAGTCGGTGATCCGGGTCTACGAAAAAACCGCCGCCCGTGAGGGCTTCCGCTTCTTCGGCAACGTGAAGATCGGCCAGGACCTCGAGGTGCAGGACCTCGAGCGCCACTACCACGCGATCGTCTTCACGGTCGGCTGCGAGACCGACCGCTCGCTCGGCGTGCCCGGCGAGGAGCTGGCCGGCAGCCACGCCGCCACCGCCTTCGTCGGCTGGTACAACGCCCACCCGGATTACGCGGACGAGGACTTCGACCTCTCCTGCAAGCGCGCCGTGGTGATCGGCAACGGCAACGTCGCCATGGACGTCGCCCGGATGCTGGCGCTGACCGACCACGAGCTGCGCCAGACCGACACCGCCGACCACGCGATCGAGCAGCTCGACCGCAAGCAGATCGAGGAGATCGTCGTGCTCGGCCGCCGCGGGCCGGTCCAGGCCGCCTTCACCAACCCCGAGATCAAGGAGCTCGGCGAGCTCGAGGACGCCGACGTCGTCGTCGACCCGGCCGAGGTCGAGCTCGACCCGGCGAGCGCCGCCTACCTCGAGTCCGACGAGGCCGACAAGACGACCAAAGTCAACGTCGAGACCCTGCGCGAGTTCTCCCAGCGCACGCCGGAGGGCAAGAAGCAGCGGGTCGTGCTGCGCTTCCTCGCCTCCCCGGTCGAGATCAAGGGCGACGGCAAGGTCGAGTCGATCGTGATCGGCCGCAACGAGCTGGTCGAGGAGGGCGGCGCGCTGCGCGCCAAGGACACCGGCGAGCGCGAAGAGCTCGAGTGCGGCCTGGTCCTGCGCTCGGTCGGCTACACCGGCGTCCCGATCGAGGGCGTTCCGTTCGACGAGAAGCGGGGCCTGATCCTCAACGAGGGCGGCCGCGTGCTCGACTCCCACGACGCGGGCCATAAGGTCGGCCACTACACCGCCGGCTGGATCAAGCGCGGCCCCTCGGGCGTGATCGGGACCAACAAGAAAGACGCCCTGGAGACGGTGCAGCACCTGCTCGCCGACGTCGAGTCGCAGACCCTGCTGGCGCCGGAGAACCCGGCCCCCGAGGCAATCGAGGAGCTGCTCGGCGAGAAGAGCGTGCGCTACGTCAGCTTCGAGGACTGGCAGGCGATCGACCAGGCCGAGATCGGCCGCGGCGAGCCGCACGGCCGCCCGCGGGTCAAGTTCGTGCGGGTCGAGGAGATGCTCGGCACGCTCAGCGAGCGGGTGTAGGAGCGAGCGTGCCAGTCGACCTGGGAGAGCTGAAGTCGATGATCGAGGCCGCCCTGCCGGGCGCCTCGGTCGAGGTCTTCGACGAAGACGGCGGCGGCCAGCACCTGCGTGCGGAGGTGAGCGCCTCCCAGTTCGAGGGCCTCTCGCGGATCGACCAGCACCGCTTAGTCAAGGCCGCGGTCAAACCGCGCTTCGACGACGGCACCGTGCACGCGCTCTCGGTCAAGACCAGCGTCCCGAGCTGAGCCGAGCGTCCCGGCGTGGGCGCAGACAAAAAGTTACACTTCGATGCGCCACTTTTGCGGATTCGCTCCCTACGCTGGAGGCATGGAGTCGATGCGATCAACCTGGACCGACGAGCGGCTGGATGATTTCAAGACCCATGTCGATGCGCGCTTCGACGAGATGGGCGGGCGGATCAGCGACCTGACCGGTCGCGTCGACCATCAGAGCGACCGGATCGACTCGCTCCAGCACGCGATCATCGTGGTCGGCGGTGGCCTCTTCGCCGCTTTCATCGCCGTGCTGGCGGCGATCCTCGGCCTGATCGCGACGCAGCTCTAAGCCGGCGAGCGCACCTAGCTAGTCTTCCGACCATGGCTGACCCAGAGTTGAAGTCCAAAGTCGAAGAGCTGATCGCCGCCAACCCGGTGCTGCTGTTCATGAAAGGCGTCCCGGACGCGCCCCGTTGCGGGTTCTCGATGCGCGTGGTCGGGGTGCTCGACCAGCTGGACGTCGAGTACGGCGCGATCGACGTGCTGCCGGCACTACAGCCGCTGCGCGAAGTCACCACCGAGATCGCCGACTGGCAGACCTTCCCGCAGCTCTACGTCAACGGCGAACTGCTCGGCGGCTGCGACATCGTCGAGGAGATGTTCGAGTCCGGCGAGCTGGCCGAGGCGCTCGGCGTCGAGCAGCCGGCTGAAAAGAGCGCGCCGCAGGCATCAGCGCCCGCGCAGTCGCCGCCCCTTCAGATCGAATAGCCCAGCCCCGCTGACCAGCGGCCGGCTGACCAAGCAGTTCAAGGACGAACGACCGAGGACGCAGAAATGCGCCGGTCAGACGGCCGCTGGTGCGTCGTCTTTGACCTGGAAAGACGATCCGCAGCCGCAGGCCGCAACCACATTCGGGTTGTTGACCTGGAACCCGGCGCCCTGCAGGCCTTCGACGTAGTCGACTTCCGAGCCGAAGACGAACTGCATGCTGACCTTGTCGACGACCACGGCGACCCCGTCGACCTCGAACACGTTGTCGTCGTCCTTCGCCTTGTCGAAGGCGAGCGCGTACTGGAAGCCGGAGCAGCCGCCGCCGCGGACGGCGACGCGCAGCGCCTGCTGCTCGCCCTCGGCCTGAGCGCCAAGCAGCTCGCCGATCTTCTCGGCGGCTTTGTCGGAAAGGGTGATTGCGGCCTCAGGCGTATCCGTCACTTCACAAAGTGTAGCGAGCCGGTCGCTGG
>CAYXFL010000048.1:0-22556 GCA_964464285.1 uncultured Conexibacteraceae bacterium | reverse complement strand
ACCGCTGTGAGCCGGGCGCCTTCACCTGCCACTGGCGAGCCGGCGCCGGCTCGCCGGAAGCGGTCGAGCCGAAGCTCACCGCCTCGGACTCCTCCCCGGCGGCAAGAGCCACCGTCTTGCCCTGCGGCTGCGCGGTCACGGTCGGGACGAACCCGAGCCGTTCGAATTTCCCGAAGCCCCACGTTTTCGAGCCTCCCGCTTCACCGCCGGAGCCGTCGTTGGTCTGGGCGTAGACGAAGTGGTCGTCCCCGACCAGGACCGGGCCGCCTTTCGGGTGGCGCTCTTTGAAGAACTTGGCGCCGACGAGAGCGCCGTCCTTGAACAACGCCAGCTTCTGGCTGGTCAGGGTGCCGAGCCAGACGCTGCCGTCGGCCGGATCGATCGCGAAGCGGCGCTCGTCGTGCGTTTCGGGCTCCAGCGTCGCGGCGATCGAGACCGGCTCGTCGCACCCGATCGCACCCCCGGGGCCGATCTGGCAGTGCACGAGCGCGCTCCCGCCGCCGTTCTGGATCAGCGCAATGTGGCCGTTAGGGCTGGTGTGGATCGCCTGCATCACCCCTCCCTCGCCGAACCTGTTCAGCACCTCGACCGGCAGCGGCTCGACCGTCACCGCGGTGCCGGCCTGGTTGAAGACGATCCGGTAGGCGGCGGGGATCTTCGCCGTTTCCGGCAGGCCTTCGCGGGTCGCGGCGAGCGCGATCAGCGACCCGTCGGAGGCGGTCGCGTAGGTCGGTTTGAGATTGGTCGGGGCGTAGCCGGTCGCGTTCTGGCCGGCCGGGAAGCCGGGCAGCGGAAACGCCTTCTTGACCCAGGTCCCGTCCGCGCCCTCCTCGAAGCTGAACAGGGTCCAGACGTGCTGGTCGTACGCTTCTTCGCCGACCCCGTCCGGCACCGCCCGCAGGACGCGGAAGGCGCGGTCGCGGGCCGAGTCCCAGGCGAGGCGCTGGCCGGCGGTGCCGATGAAGGCGGTCTGTTTCATCTGCGGATCGGTGAACTGGCCGCGTTCGTATTCCTCGGTCGCGAGGTTGAAGCCGAGCCAGCGCGGCACGCCCTGCTCGCCGGTCTGGCGGTAGAGCAGGCGCTGGCGCACGGTGTCGTGAGCGGCGACGCTGGTCGCCCAGGCGGGAGCCTGGTTGGTCGGCAGGACCAGCGGCTCGCCGACCGGCTCCATCGCCTTCAGGTCGAACGCCTCGATCCGCCGCGAAGAGACGCCGCCGACGGTCACCGGGCTGGACGAGTGGACGATCAGGTTCTCGCGGTCGATCCAGAGCGGTTCCACGTTGACCGGCGTCGGGTTCTCGACGTAGAGCCTGTTCTGGACCAGCTTCAGGGCCACCGTGCCGGGCTCGTCCCAGGTTTCCGAGAAGTCCGGGGCGCCGCCGGGGCCGGCGTAGGAGAAGGAGACGTCGTCGACGACCTGGCCGGGGCGGTAGTTGTTGCCGAAGGCGGCGCTGCCCTGCTGGGTGAAGATCGCGGCGATCCCCGACCAGGCGGTCGAGTCCCCCGTCGTCGCCGGCGTCACCCCGAACACGTCGAGGCTGACGACCGGGACGCGGCCGAAGGAGACCACCTGCAGGGTGTCGCGGTCGCGGCTGATGACCTCCGCCGTCAGCGCCGACCCCTCGCGGTCGATCGTGATCTCGGGATCGGAGATGACGACGTCGAGGATGTAGGGATCCGGCTCGCCGGAGTAGCCGGGGGGCAGCGGCCAGTCGAGCTCCGAGGCCCGGTACTTCTGCCAGTGCACCTTGCCGCGATAAGCGAGCCGCGTGGAGCGGGTGGCCGGGTCGTAGGAACCGGACTCGAACTGCCAGCCCAGCTGGTAGAAGGCGGGACCGCCCGGGGTCGGGAGCACCGCAGCGCCCTCGCTCACCGCCGGCTCCTGCACGTAGTTGCGCCAGGTCGCCTTGAAGCCCCACTCGAGGTCGGGCGCGGCGGCGATCTCCACCACCGGGTCCTCGGCGGCGGCGCGGTCGTGCGGCAGGAGAAGGGCGAACGCGCCCACGGCCAGTAAGAGCGCGGCCGCCACGGCGGCACGCGAGAGGCGAGCG
The DNA here is from genome assembly GCA_964464285.1 of uncultured Conexibacteraceae bacterium. GTDB lineage: Bacteria > Actinomycetota > Thermoleophilia > Solirubrobacterales > 70-9 > VAYN01. Next base: position 20,505 of record CAYXFL010000048.1, on the reverse strand, counting down.
ATCTGCATGGCGCGTTAGGTTAGCCTAATAAGGCCTGCCTAAGTCCTCCTAAGAGACGAAGCCGGCACCGTTTCGGAACGGTGCCGGCCCATCCTGACCGCTATCGCCCTATTTGAAGAGGATCGATTTGGTCGCCGCTCCGAGCCTCACCACTTTTCCTTCTCCAGTTGTTTCGTAGAAGGAGACGACCACCGAGCACGGATCGCCCTGGAATTTCGAGTTCATGCAGGTGGTCTGGGTTTCCGCTTTGAACGGCGTGCCCGTGGTGAAGTTCCAGTCGTCCCACGGTCCCCGCTGCACCGCGATCGGCACCCCAGTTGTGTATTCGGCCTCGGAGACGAACCCGACGGTCGCGCTCGATGTATCGCACCTGGTCCCGGGGATCGCGGCCATGTTGCAGACGACGATCGCGACGTCGTCGGTGCCGGCGGGGACTGTGGTGCCGGAGACTTCGACGACGTCTTCGGCTTCGAGGTTGCTCGACGGGGTGACCACGACTTCGGCCGCGGCCGCCGAGGCGGTCGCCGCCGCCATCAGGGCGACGAGCGCACCGACGAGCGCGAAGCGGCGGAGGCCACCTCGCAGTGCTGAGCTGAACATGAGACTTCCTTTCTTTCGGCCCTCCCACCCTGGGTCTTCACCCCAACCGCAAGAGGAATTAGGTTGCCCTAATTAGGGTAGCCGAAGATTCTCAAGCGCTCAGGCCTTTTCTAGCACTAAGGGCACCCTAAGTCCCAGTTTGCGGGCATTACGCACTCTTCTCGCCCGGAATCAGCACCGCGGAGCCGCGAAAGCGGCCGGCGCGGAGGTCGGCGAGCGCCTCGTTCGCCCGCTCCAGCGGGTAGCTGGTGACCTCGGTCCGCACCGGCACCCGCGGGGCGAGCGCGAGGAACTCCTCGCCGTCGCGCCGGGTCAGGTTGGCGACCGAGCCGAGCATGCGCTCCTCCCAGAGGATCTCGTAGGGGAAGGCGGGGATCTCGCTCATGTGGATGCCGGCGCTGAGCACCCGGGCGCCCCTGGCGCTGGCCCGCAGCGCCGCCGGCATCAGCGCGCCGACCGCGGCGAAGACGATCGCGCCGTCGAGCGGCTCGGGCGGCAGCTGGTCCGAGCCGCCGGCCCAGGCGGCGCCGAGGCTGCGTGCGAACGCCTGCCCGTCCTCGTCCCCGGGCCGGGTGAAGGCGAAGACGCGGCGGCCTTCGGAGACGGCGAGCTGGCAGAGGATGTGGGCGGAGGAGCCGAAGCCGTAGAAGCCGATCCGCTCGGCCTCGCCGACCAGGCGCAGCGCCCGGTAGCCGATCAGCCCGGCGCAGAGCAGCGGCGCCGCCTCGGCGTCCGTGTAGGAGTCGGGCAGCGGCAGGCAGTAGCGCTCGTCGGCGACCACCAGCTCGGCGTAGCCGCCGTCGAGGTCGTAGCCGGTGAAGCGGGCGGCGTCGCAGAGGTTCTCGCGGCCGCCGGCGCAGTAGCGGCAGCTCCCGTCGGTCCAGCCGAGCCAGGGCACGCCGACCCGGGCGCCGGGCGCGAACCGCTCCGCCCCCTCCCCCGCCCCGACCACCTCGCCGGCGATCTGGTGACCCGGCACCAGCGGCAGCTTCGGCTCGCTCAGCTCGCCGTCGAAGATGTGCAGGTCGGTGCGGCAGACGCCGCAGGCGCGCACCGCGATCAGCACCTGGCCGGGGCCCGGCGCCGGGTCGGTCAGCTCGGCCGCCCGCAGCGGCTCGCCGGCCCGCTCGAGAACCATCGCGCGCATGGCCGGATGATTGCGCGCCGGGTGCGTGTCCGCAGCCGGCGCATGGATCGACACGGCGCGGGTAGGGACCGAACCACAGGTCGGCCAGGAGGCGCAGGTGGACGGTTCTCCCGAGCAAGCAGGGTCTGAGCAGGCAGGTCTGCGGCGCGTCGTCTCCCGGCGGATGCTCGTCTTCTTCATCGTCGGCGACATCCTCGGCGGCGGCATCTACGCCCTGGTCGGGGAAGTCGGCGGCGAGGTCGGCGGGGCGATCTGGCTCTCCTTCATGGTCGCGCTGCTGCTCGCCGCGCTCACCGCGGCCTCCTACGCGGAGCTGGTCACCAAGTACCCGCGCGCCGGCGGAGCCTCGCTCTACGCGAAGCGCGCCTTCAACAACAAGCTGATCGCCTTCCTCGTCGCCTTCGCGGTGATGGCCTCCGGCGTCACCTCGGCGAGCGCCCTGGCGCGCGCCTTCGGCGGCGACTACCTGGCCGAGTTCGTCTCGGTCGAGATCGTCGTCGCGGCGCTCGCCTTCATCCTCCTGGTCGCGATCGTCAACTACGCCGGGATCCTCTTCTCGGTCCGCGCCAACGTGGTGATGACGATGGTCGAGCTGAGCGGCCTGCTGCTGGTCGTGATCATCGGCCTGGCGGCGCTCGGCGACGGGGTCGGCGAGCCCTCGCGCGCCTTCGAGTTCAAAGAGGGGACGGGGCCGCTGCTGGCGATCCTGGCCGGCGCCGCGGTCGCCTTCTACGCGCTGATCGGGTTCGAGGACTCGGTCAACATCGCCGAGGAGACGCGCCACCCGCGGCTGGTCTACCCGTTCGCCCTGTTCGGCGGGCTCGCCGCCGCCGGGCTGATCTACCTGGCGGTGACGATGATCGCCTCGATGGCGGTCCCGACCGAGAAGCTGGTCGGCTCCTCCGGCCCGCTGCTCGAGGTGGTCCAGGTCGGGCCGCTGGCGATCTCGACCAAGGTCTTCTCCGCGATCGGCCTGCTGGCCCTGGCCAACGGCGCCCTGATCAACATGATCATGGCCTCGCGGCTGCTCTACGGGATGGCCCACGAGCAGGTCCTGCCCTCCCCGTTCGGACGGCTCAGCCCGCGCCGGACCCCCTGGGTCGCGATCGCCTTCACCACCGCGCTGGCGGCGGCGCTGATCGCCAGCGGCGACCTCGGGGACCTCGCCGACACCACCGTGCTGCTGCTGCTCTGCGTGTTCATCGTCGTCAACGTCTCGGTCCTGGTCCTGCGCCGCGACCCGATCGAGGAGGACCACTTCGAAGTCCCCCGCGCGATCCCGGTCCTCGGCATCGCCGGCTGCGTCGTCGCGATGACCCAGGTCGAAGGCGAGACCTGGCTGCGCGGCGCCGCTCTGCTGGCGCTGGGGCTGTTGCTCTGGGCGGTCGAGTGGGTGGCAACGCGCTCCCCGACCCAACCGGTGTGACTGCCCGCGTGTCTGAGCTCGCGGGTCCTCATAGCCTCACGAGCTCAGACACGTGAGGGGGACGCGCATAGAGTCAGCCGGTGCTCTACTTCACCCACCCCTCCTCGCTCGAGCACGACCCGCGGGAGCTGATCCCCGGGCACCCGGACACGCCCGAGCGGATGGCGGCGATCGAGGCGGCACTGGCGGAGCGCGGCTGGCTGGGGATGGAGCGGCGCGAGGCGCCGGCGGCGAGCGAGGCCGAGCTGGAGCTGGTCCACACGCCGCGGCTGATCGCCGAAGTGCGCGAGCTGGCGGAGGGCGGCGGCGGGCGGATCGACGCCGACACGGCGGTCGGCGCGGCGACCTACGAGGCGGCGCTGCACGCGGCCGGAGGTGCCTGCGAGCTGGTCCGGGCGCTGCTGCGCGGAGAGGACGCGGTCGGCTACGCCTGCGTCCGCCCCTCCGGCCACCACGCCGAGGCCGACCGGGCGATGGGCTTCTGCTACTTCGACAACGTCGCGGTCGCCGCGGCGCTGGCGATCGCGGAGCTCGGGATCGAGCGGGTCGCGATCCTCGACTGGGACGTCCACCACGGCAACGGCACGGCGGAGATCTTCCGCGAGCGCGACGACGTCCTCTTCTGCTCGATCCACCAGTCGCCGCTCTACCCGGGGACCGGGCCGGCGGCGGACCGCGGGTCGGGCGCCGGCGAGGGCTTCACGGTCAACCTGCCGGTGCCGCCGGGCTCGGGCGAGGACGTCTGGCTCGGCCTGCTCGACGAGGTCCTCACCCCCGCCATGGAGCGCTTCCGGCCGCAGCTGATCCTCGTCTCCGCCGGCTACGACGCGCACCACGCCGACCCGCTGGCCAGTTGCGTCCTCGAGTCGAGCTCGTTCGCGGCGATGGCGGCGCGCCTGCGCGACCTCGCCGCCCGCCTCGGCGTCCCGCTCGGCCTGGTCCAGGAGGGCGGCTACCACGTGCCCTCGCTGGTCGAGTCCCTGCTGGCGACCGTGACCGCGCTCGGCGCGGCGCCGGAGCGGACCTAGCCCGAGTCTGGGTATCGAAGCCCCAGATCACGAAGACCCGCCGGAGCGGGTCCTCCGCAGCGATTTGCCGAGATGCGCGGGCAGGAGATGATGGCGCAACGATCAAGCGCCAGCGAGCAGCGCTCGCCGAGCCGTCAGCCCGCGCTTCTCGGCCGATCAGCCGGGTGAAGCCCGTCTGCAGGCAGTTTCAGACGGAAGGCTGCTACGGTCCTGTGGTCGGGTTTGGCCCAACGCCACCCGAGAGGTTCCGTTTCCTCCGCACGCCAGATGGTGTCTTGGGGTCGCAGGATCTCCCCCCAACTCACCAATCTAGGAGCACGACATAACTACGTTTGCCGATCTCGGCACCTCTCAGCCGGTGGTCGATGCGCTGCGCGCGCGTTCGATCACCCAGCCCTTCCCCGTCCAGGAGATGGTCGTCCGCGACGCCCTCGACGGCCATGACCTGCTGGTCCAGTCCCCGACCGGATCCGGCAAGACGCTCGCCTTCGGCGTACCGCTGGTCGACCTGGTCGAACGCGACGGCGCCAAGCCGCAGGCGCTCGTCCTCGCCCCCACCCGCGAGCTCGCCGGCCAGATCGTCGACGAGCTGGCGACGCTGGTCGAAGCGCGCCGCCTGCGGATCGCCGCCGTCTACGGCGGCGTCGGCTTCGGCCCTCAGATCGCCGCCGCCAAACGGGCCGACATCCTCGTCGCCACCCCCGGCCGGCTCGAGGACCTGATCGCCCGCGGCGCGGTCTCGCTCGACGGGGTCAGCCTGCTCGTCCTCGACGAGGCCGACCGGATGCTCGACATGGGCTTCCGCCCCGCCGTCGACCGGATCGTCGGCAAGACCCCGGACAGCCGCCAGACGCTCTTCTTCTCCGCCACCCTGGAGGGCGCGGCGGGCCGGGTCGCCACCGACTACACCCACGACGCCCGCTCACACACCCACGCCGGCACCGAGCAGGCCGAGGCCGACATCGAGCACCGCTTCCTGCACGTCGAGTCGCAGGCGGCGAAGCTCGACCAGCTGCTCGAGCAGCTCGGCGACGACGCCGGCCGCTCGCTCGTCTTCGTGCGCACCAAGCGCGGCGCCGACCGGCTGGTCAAGCGGCTGCGCGGCCGCGAGGTCGAGGCGGTCGCGATGCACGGCGACAAAAGCCAGCGCCAGCGCGAACGCGCCCTGGCCCGCTTCGAGCGCGGCGAGGTGATGACCCTGGTCGCGACCGACGTCGCCGCCCGCGGCATCGACGTCGCCGACGTCGAGCGGGTGATCAACTTCGACGCCCCCGAGGACCGCGAGGCCTACGTCCACCGGGTCGGCCGCACCGGCCGCGCCGGGCGCACCGGCACCGGGATCAGCTTCGTGCTCGCCGACCAGACCGACGAGATGCGCAAGATCGCCGTCGGCCTCGGCCTCGAGGGCGAGTTCGGGGTCGCCAAGGCCGGCTCCGGCTCGCAACCCCGCTCCGGCGCTCAGCCCCGTTCCGGCTCCAAGTCCCGCTCCGGCTCCAAGCCTTCGGCCGCGACAACCGACAACCGCCCGCCGCGGCGCAAACGCCGGCGCCGGCGCAAGACGCCCGCCTGAGGAACGGCGGCGCCCGCAAACCCGCGGGCGCCGGCCGGACCCGTTACGGCAGCGTCCTCCAGTAGCTCCAGAACGCCTCGCCGATCAGCAGCACCAGGAGCCCGAGCCAGGCGGTGAGGACGACCCCGTGGTAGCGGATCGCGAGGGCGACCGGGCGCCGCAGCGGGGCCGGCACCGGCAGCGCACCCTGCCCGAGGTTGCGCAGGGTGCAGTAGAGGAAGGCGACGATCGTCACCACCCAGACCACCATGCAGTAGGGGCAGAGCGCTTCGATCCGGTACAGGCTCTGGAAGAACAGCCAGTGGACGAAGACGACGGCGAAGGTGAGGCCCGCCTGGACCGCGAGCCAGAGCCAGCGCGCCAGCCGCGCCCCGGCGAGCAGGGCGACGCCGATCGCGCCGACGGCGGCGAAGCCGGCGATCCCGAGCAGCGGGTTGGGAAAGCCGAACGCTTCCGCCTGGTCGGTCGTCATCACCGAGCCGCAGGAGAGGATCGGGTTGATCGAGCAGGTCGGGATGTAGGTCGGGTCTTCGACGATCCGCAGCTTCTCGACCGCGAGCACGAAGGCCGCAACCAGGCCGACCCCGCCGCAGAGCGCGAGGATCGGCCCGATCGCCCGGGCGATGAAGGCGGCGGCCACGCGCGCCCTACCCGGCCAGCGCGGCGTCGATCGCGGCCTTCAGCTGCTGGTGCGATTCCGGCGTGATCTGCTCGCCGTCGAGGAACAGCCAGGGCGTGCCTTCGACCCCGAGCGCCAGCCCTTCGTCGCGGTCGCGTTCGATCCGCGCCAGGGCACTCGGGTCGGCGACGTCGCGGCGGTAGCGCTCCATGTCGAGGCCGAGCTCCCGGGCGAAGCCGGCGAACACGGCCTCCTTGGACTCCTGCGCCTCGCCCCACTCGGCCTGGGTCTCGAACATCGCTTCGTACATCCCCTCCAGCTCGCCCTGACGCGCCGCCGCCTCGACCGCGAGCGCCGAGTCGATCGCGTTGAAGTGGCCTTCGTTGGGGAAGTAGCGGATCGCGAAGGTGACCTCGCCCTCGTATTCGGAGCGCAGCTCCTCCATGATCGGGTAGAGGGCGCCGCAGCCCTCGCACTCGAAGTCGAGGAACTCGACCAGCTCGGGGGCGCCGGCCGGTGCGCTCGAGAGCCGGTGCGAGTCGGCGCGCAGGACCTCCGCGCCGCGATCGGCGCCGCCCCCGGCCTCCCCGGAGTCGCCCGAGTCGCCGTCGCCGGCGGCCCCGAGGCCGATCGCGAGCGCCGCCCCGAGCACCAGCACGGCGACCAGGATGATTGAGAACTTCGCGTTGCGGGTCATAGCGTCACTGCTCCTTTCGCTGCACGCGGCAGCGCCTCAGGTCCCTCGAATCGCGGCAGCGGGCCGCGCGTCTACTGGGCTGCGGGAGCGGGCGGCGGCGGGCGGCGGGCGAGGCCGAAGGCGAGCGGCGAGAGGCCGCTCGCGGGCTCGCGGCGTGCGACCGGCAGCGTGGCGCGGGCGCGGGCGCGGCGCGGCGCCGGGCGCGGCCCGGTCGCGGCGACGAGGCGCTCGAGCCGCCCGAGCCAGCGGTCGAGCACGAAGAAGAGTGGGCCGAGGATCGCGCAGAGCAGCAGGGTCAGCCACCAGCCCTGGGCCAGCGCCGCCAGCACGCCCTCGGCGTGGTGGGCGAAGAGCAGCGCCTCCAGCGTCTCCTGCGCCGCGAACACGGCGAGGATCGCGACGGCGAAGCGGACCGGATGGCGCAGCGCCCCCAGGGAGCCGGTCCGGCCCACGGCGGGCGCGAAGCAGGCCAGCAGGAGGCGGGCGGCGATCGCGGTGATCGCGAGTGCGGCCAGGGTCGCCGGGATGTGGCCGAGGTAGGAGTAGCCCTCGCGCCGCAGCTCCTCCCCCGCCGCCGTGCCGGCGCTGAGCAGGAAGTGGAGCTGGTGGACGGCGAAGGCCGCGAACGCGACCAGGGCGACGCTGCGCGAGTGCAGTGCGGGGCGGCGCATCGGGGCCGATTCTAGGCCCAGCCCGGGCGCGCCCGGGCTGGGCTCAGACCCGGTCGAGCCCGCGGTCGGCGAACGAGCGCGGGTCCTCGAGCGGCTCGAGGTGGGTGAAGACGGTCGCTCGCGGGACCGCCCCGCGCAGGCTCTCCTCGACCCGCTCGACCAGGTCGTGGCCCTCGCGCACGCTCCATCCGCCCGGCACCAGGACGTGCACGGAGATGAACGCCCGTGCCCCCGCCTGGCGCGTGCGCAGCGCGTGGAACTCGATCCCCTCGGCGGCGTAACCGGCGAGCGCGGCCTCGATCCGCGCCAGCTTGCCCTCGTCGAGCCCGCGGTCCATCAGCCCGGCCCCCGAGCGGCGGATCAGCAGCGCCCCGGTGTAGAGGATGTTGACGGCGACCAGCAGGGCGATGATCGGGTCGAGCCGCTCGATGCCGGTGATCGCGACCGCGGCGACGCCGACGATCACGCCGACCGAGGTCCAGACGTCGGTGAGCAGGTGCTTGCCGTCGGCCTCGAGCACGATCGAGCCTTCCTCCCGGCCCGCCCGCAGCAGCATGATCGCGACGACCAGGTTGATCGCCGAGGCGAAGGCGGTGACCGCGAGGCCGAGGCCGACGTCGGTGAGCTCGGCCGGGTCGAGCAGCCGCTGCACGGCGGCGACCGAGATCGCGATCGCGGCGACGACGATCAGCGCCCCCTCGATCCCGGCCGAGAAGTACTCGGCCTTGGCGTGGCCGTAGGCGTGCTCGTCGTCGGGCGGCTTCAGCGCCCAGCGCAGGGTCAGCATCGCGACCACCGCGGCCGCCAGGTTGACCAGCGACTCGGCCGCGTCGGAGAGCAGCCCGACGGACCCGGTCAGCAGCCAGGCGCCCGTCTTCAGCGCGATCGTCGCGACGGCGGCGGCGATCGCGAGCCAGAGCAGGCGGAAGAGCCGGGGGTTGAGCAGTGGCGGCGCGTCGATGGGCGAGACGATAAGCGGGCGCGGCGGCGAGAGACGGGCGCTGCGGGGGTTTTCGCGCCGGTCAGCCGTCGGCGCCGTAGCCGCGGACCAGGGTGATCGCGGTCTCCGGCAGCTCGACCCAGGCCTGCTCGCCCTCGCGCAGCCGCGCCGTCGCCTCAGCGCTCGCCGCGCACTCGATCGCGACCGCGCCGACCCGGGCCTCGATCCGGCCGCCGATCCGGGTCACCGCGGCGACCGTGCCGCCGAGCGCGTTCGGCGGCCGCGAGCCGTCCTCGACCAGGCGCACCTCCCAGGGCGCGATCACCGCGCCGACCGGGCCGGAGGCCGGCTCCGGCACCGCCAGCCGCTGGCCGTCCGCGAGCGTCAGCGTCGCGCCGCCGTTCTCCGCGGTGGCGGTGGCGGCGAGCAGGTTGTTGCCGGTGAGGGCGGCGACGAAGGCGTCGGCGGGGCGGCTGGCGAGGCTCTCGACCGTGCCGACCTGACGCAGCTCGCCGTCGACGATCGCGGCGGCGCGGTCGGCGAGCGCGGCGGCGTCGCGGAAGTCGTGGGTGATCAGGATCGCCGGCAGGGCGAGCTCGCGCAGCAGCTCCTGCAGCTCGACCTTGATCGCGGCGCGGGTGTGGGCGTCGAGGGCGGAGAGCGGCTCGTCGAGCAGCAGCACGCCGGGCCGGCGGGCCAGCGCCCGCGCCAGCGCGACCCGCTGGCGCTCGCCGCCGGAGAGGGTCGGCGGCTTCGCCTCGCCGAGGTGGGCGATCCGGAAGCGCTCCAGCAGGTCGGCGACCTCGGCCTCACCGGAGCGGGCGCCGAAGGCGACGTTCTTTCGCACCGATAGGTGCGGGAACAGCGCGTAGTCCTGGAAGACCAGCCCGACCGAGCGATCCTCCGGCGGCAGCGAGACCCGCTTGCCGGCGTCGAACCAGTCGCGCTCGGCGAGCCGGATCCGGCCGCGGTCGGGGTCGGCGAGCCCGGCGATCGCGCGCAGCACCGTCGTCTTGCCCGCTCCGGAGGGACCGACCAGGGCGAGGGTCTCCTCCCCCACCGTCAGGTCTACCGAGACGGTGAAAGCCGGGAGCGCGAGATCGAAATCGAGGTCGAGGTTCGCCATGAGGAGATCAGCTTGTAGGCAAGCAGGACGGTGGCGCTGAGGATGACCAGGAGCACGCCGATCGCGAGCGCCAGGTCGAAGTTCGCCTCGAGCTGTTCGTAGATGCCGAGGGTGAGGGTCTGGGTGACGCCGCGGACGTTGCCGGCGAACATGATCGTGGCGCCGAACTCGCCGACCCCGCGCGCGAAGGCGAGCACCCAGCCGGCCGCCAGCCCGCCGGCGGCAAGCGGCAGCGAGATGCGGACGAAGGTCCGGGCCGGGCCGGCCCCGAGCGTGCGCGCCGCCGCCGGCAGCTGCGGGTCGACCGCTTCGAAGGCGGCGATCGCCTGGCGCACGTAGAAGGGCGAGGCGACGAAGGTGATCGCCAGCACCACCGCCCACTCGGTGAAGGGGATGAAGATCCCGGCCTCGCTGAGCGCGTCGCCGAACAGGCCGCCGGCGCCGAAGGCGGCGAGCAGCCCGATCCCGGCGACCGCCGGCGGCAGCACCAGGGGCAGCTCGATCAGGGTCACCGCCAGCGAGTGCCCGGGGAAGCGGCGCGTCGCCAGCAGGTAGGCGGTCGGGGTCCCGATCCCGAGGATCAGCGCGTTGGCGATCAGGTTGGTGCGCACGGTGACCCCGAGGATTTCCTGCACCACGGGGTCGGAGAAGAGGCTCGGGATCCGGCTCAGCGGCGCCTCCGCGAAGAGGGCCACGATCGGGATCGCGAGGAAGGTCAGCGCGACGCCGGCGCAGAGCGCCAGGAGGGCGGTGAACGCCGCCCTCCTGGCCGATGCGCCGACGCTGCCGACCGGTCCCATCGCCTAGCTCGGAGGCAGGCCGAACCCGCCGGCTTTGAGCACCGCGCGGCCGCGTTTGCCGACGATCCGGTCGATGAACGCGTTGGCGACTTTGACGTCGACGCCGTCGCGGCGGACGACGCAGGCCTGGTAGCGGACCGGCGGCTGCGCCCAGCGCGGCAGCCGGATCACGTCGGTCCGGTCGGCGACGATACGGCCGTCCGTCCGGTAGGCGAAGGCGGCATCGACCGCGCCCAGGGCGACCTTCGAGGTGATCCCGGAGACGTTCGCCTCCAGCGTCACCGTGTTGGTGCTGAGGATGGACGTCAGCCGCATCCGCGCCAGCAGTTTGCGGGTGTAGTCGCCGATCGGCACGCCGGGGATCCCGACCGCGAGCCGGCGGTTGCCGTTGCGCAGGTTGTACACCGACTTGATGTTGCCGGGGTTGCCGGCGGGAACCAGCAGCACGACCAGGTTGGTCGCGAAGGTGACCGGCCGCGTGCAGAGGCCGGCCCGGAACAGCGCCTGCGCCTCCTTCGGGCTGGCCGAGGCGAACACGTCGGCCGGGGCGCCGCGTTCGATCTGGGTCTGCAGCGCGCCCGAGCCGGCGAAGTTGTACGTCTGGCTGGGGGCGATCTGCGGGAACGCCTCGCGCAGCGAGGCGGCCGCGTAGACGGTGATCGCGTGAGCGGCGGCGGGCGCGGTGACGAACAGCGCGATCGTCAGCGCGACCACCACGCCGAGGCGCCGGGAGCGCCGCTTCTGCTTGGGGTTGTTCATGTCTCTCTCCTTCCGCGGCGCGCTAGGCACCCGGGATGGTCAGGTAGCGGTCGAACTGGATCCCCACGTACTGGACGCTCAGCGGCTTCGGCGCCTTCAGGTTGATCTTGGGCCCACGGAGGTCGCGGACCAGCGTCAGGTTGCGGGTGCTGGTGGCCAGCTGGGATCCGATCAGCAGCCGGGTCGGCGGGTCGATCGTGCTCTGCACGCCGCCCAGGTAGAGGCCGGCGAGCAGCCGCTCGAAGCGGGCGGCGAGGGCGAGCGTCTCCCCGCGGGAGCGCAGCACCTTGCCGGGAATCCTCACCGCGAAGTCTTCGTCGGTGATCGCGTCTTCGCCGAGCAGGCCGTTGAGCCGCTGCCAGGATTTGCCCTCCTGCTTGGCGAGACGGCCGAACGCCTTGCGCTCGGCGGCGCTCAGCTCGGTCGACTCGGCGCCGGCCCGGTAGAGCTCAAGCGTGACCAGCTCGCCGACCGCGCCGAGCTGGAGGAAGGCGATGTCATCGCCCTGCGGGGTCGGCGGGTAGCGCTCGGCGCTGGCCGTGCTCGCCACCAGGGCCGAGCAGAGGAAGGCGCAGGCGACGGCGATGCCGAGCACGCCCCGGGGCCTCAGTACGTTGGTCTTCAATTCGTTTCGCTTCCTTTCATCGCGATTTCCAACTTGCTTAGATGCGGCAGAAGTTGAGTCGGCGAGCAAACACCCGGTTGGCGATCGCGGCGCTCGCGATCGGCGCCGCGCTGAGCGGCTGCGGCGGCGCGGGCAACGAGGCCCCGCCGGCCGCGGGAGCGGGCGCGCCGGGAGCGCCGGCGCTGCTCGAACGCGAGCTCGGGCCGGGCGAGCTCCTGGTCGAGGGCGAAGCGACGCCGCACGAAGCCGGCCCCTTCCGCCTCGACGGGCGCTACCGGGTCAGCTTCGCCCAGTACGCGCCGGAGGCGCCGCGCCGCGGCTTCGCCGGCGAGGTCCCCTTCGTCGCCGAGCTGCGCTCGGTCAGCGACCCGCGGGCGCGCCCGGTCCGGCTCTTCCGCGAAGCCGCGAAGGGCGGCACGCGGACGATCGAGCTGCGCGGCCGCTACGCGGTCGAAGTCCTCTTCGGCGACTTCCCCTTCGTCCTGCGGTTCACCCCAGCCGGCTAGGCCGGGTAAACCGGTATCGCCGCACCGGGGGTGCGACCAGCGGGGGGAATAGATAGGCAAACGCGTACTCGTGGGGGGATTTCGGGGGGATTTGCATATGAAACATATAGGCAACGCGTCGTATTACAAAATACCGGCCCCCCCTGCCCGATTGTGAAGGGCAATCGCGGGTACTACGATCGACGCGCAGAGATGGCCGAGACGATCACCATGGGCGAGGCAGCGAAGCAGCTCGACGTCAGCGTCGACACGCTGCGCCGCTGGGATCGCGCCGGCAACCTGAAGACCGTCCGCGACAAGCACAACCGCCGCCGCGTCCCCAGGTCCGAGATCGAGCGCCTGCGCAAGGCGCCGACCCGTCACCGCACCGGTGACTCGTTCTCCGCCCGCAACCGCTTCAAGGGGACCGTCAAGTCGGTCCAGGTCGACGGCGTGATGGCCCTGGTCGAGCTCGAGCTCGAGGGCGGCCAGCTGGTCACCGCGGCGATCACCTCCGACTCGGTCGAGGAGCTCGGCCTCGCCGAGGGCGTCGAGGCGGTCGCCGCCGTCAAGGCGACCTCGGTGATGGTGATGCGGGACGGCGGGAGCTAGGGCTCGGCTGTTCGCGGGACGGCTTGCTTCGGGGGTTTCCGCCGGAGGGGTCGGTGGTGTCCTTCTACCTTCGCTGGGCGAATTCGCCAGGGGCGCAACCCTCCCGTCCGAGATTCGCAGTGGTGCGAATCGCTAACGCCGCTCGTACGAAGGACACCACCGACCCCTCCCAACGGAAGCGCTCCGAAATTCCGTCTGGCTCACGAGTCTGCTGTGGCCCGTCCTCAAGACGGGTAAGTGCAGACTCGTGGAGATGCGGGGGGAAGCTAGCGCTCTCGAACCGCCTTTTCTCCCCACGTGAGCCCGGCCAGGAGCCACACCTACCTGCCATAGCGAGGTGTGGCTCCTGGCCGGGCCTCGGACGGCCTAGCGGGTCAGCTTCACCGGGAAGCGCTGGTCGCGCTTCCCGGTGCTGACGACGAGGGTGTAGCGGCCCGCCGGGATCACCCGGGTGGCGAGGAGGGCGGCGGCGGTGCCGCGGGCGTGGACGCGGCCGTTGCGGACCAGCTTCGCCTGCGCCTGCGAGTTTCCGCCGCTGAACTTGACCTGGCAGAAGACCTTCTGGCCCTTGCCCTGCTGGACCTTGCAGGTGACGCGGGCGTCGCGGCCGTTGGCGCCGCGCGGTCCCTGCGGGCCACCGGGGCCCTGCGGACCGGCCGCGCCGTCTTTGCCGTTGACACCGGGGGCGCCGTCTTTGCCGGCCGGCCCCTGGGCTCCGTTCTGCCCGTTCGGACCCTGCGGGCCGCCGGGGCCGATCGGGCCCTGCGGACCCTGCGACCCTCCCGGACCCTGCGGCCCCTGCGACCCACCGGGGCCCTGCGGACCTTGCGGCCCCTGCGGACCCTCGGGGCCCTGCGGCAAACCGCCGCTGGTCGCGCTCAGGGCGACCACGATCGGGCCGCCCGGCACGTTCGAGGCGATCTCGAGGCTGGCGGCCGAGCTGGCGCTGGCGCGGCCGGGAGCGAAGCGGACCTGCACGCGGCAGGTCTCGCCGGGCGCCAGCACGCGGTCGCTGCAGCGGTCGGCGCTGAGCAGGAAGTCGCCGGCCGACTCGTCGTTGGACTCGACGATCCGCACGCCGCTGATCTCGACGGCGGCGTCGCCGCTGTTGGTCAGCGTGACCCACTGGCCGAGGCCGATCGTGCCGGCCGCCTGGGTCGGGAAGGTCGGCTGGTCGGCGGACAGCAGCGGCCCGACCGGGCCCTGCGCGATCCGTCCCGGCGAACCGGTCTCGCCGCCGGCCACGAAGGCGCCGTTGACGCCGGCGACGCTGAGCGTCGTGATCGCCGGCGGCGGCGGGGTCGCGCTGCCGAGCCCGGCGGCGTTGTCGAAGCTGACGCCCGCGGTGGCGGCGCCGAAGGAGACGCCGGTGATCCGCTCGCCCGCGGAGTCGAACACGTTGACCTGGTCGCCGCTGGAGCTGAGGCCGATGCCGGAGCCGCTGTAGGTGCCGACCTGGAGCCCGGCCGGGACGCCGGCGCCGAACCAGGCGGCCTTGAAGGCACTCGCTTTCGCCGAGTCACCCTCGACGAAGACCGCCGACTCTCCCGACGCCAGGCTGCCGACGCCGTTCAGCGCGATCGCGCTGGCGAAGGCGCTGGAGTCGTCGTCGACCTTCCAGCCGCTCAGGTCGACAGCGGAGCTGCCGGTGTTGGTCAGCTCCCACCAGTCGGCGCCGTAGGTGCCGTTGCTGCTGCTGGTCGAGGAGACCTCGGTGACCTTCACCGCCGGCGGCGCGGGCGGTGAGGCGATCGTCCCCGGCGAGCCGGTCTGGTCGTGGGTGAAGAAGGCCCCGTTGACGCCGGCGACGCTGAGCGTCGTGATCGCCGGGGCCGGCGTCGTGTAGCTGCCGAGCCCGGCGGCGTTGTCGAAGGAGACGTTGACGGTGGCGCTGCCGAATCTGACCGCGGTGATCCGGTCGCCGTCGCCGTTGAAGACGTGGACCTGGTCGCCGCCGTTGCCGAGCCCGACGCCCGAGCCGCTGTAGTAGCCGATCTGGAAGCCGGCCGGGACGCTGGCGCCGAACCAGAAGCTGGTGAAGGCGGCGGTCTTGGCGGTGTCGCCCTCGATGAAGATCGCCGAGTGGCCGGGGGCCAGGCTGGTGACGCCGTTCAGCGCCACGGCGCTGGCCGCCGCAGCGGATTCGTCGTCCATCTTCCAGCCGCTCAGGTCGATCGGCGCGGCGGTGTTGTTGGTCAGCTCCCACCAGTCGGCCCCGTAGGTGCCGTCGCTGCTGCCCCAGGGGGCGACCTCGGTGATCGCGACCGGGGTGGCCACCGCGGCGATGCCGGGTGAGCCGGTCTCGCCGGCGACCGTGAAGGCGCCGTTGACGCCGGCGCTGCTGAGCGTCGAGAGCACCGGCAGCGGCGCGGTCCTGCTGCCGAGCGCGGCGGTGTTGTCGAAGGTCTGGCCGCTGACCGAGGCGCCGAAGGCGACCCCGGTCACCTTGGTGCCCGTGCCGTCGAAGAGGTTGAGCTGGTCGCCGCCGGTGCTGAGCCCGATCCCGGAGCCGGCGTAGTGGCCGATCTGGAAGCCGGCCGGGACGCCGGCGCCGAACCAGGCGGTCTTGAAGGCGTCGGCGGTCGACGGGGAGCCCTCGATGAAGATCGCCGAGTGGCCGGGGGCGAGGCTGGTGACGCCGTTCAGCGCGATCGCGGCGGCGGCCGAGCTCGAGTCGTCGTCGACTTTCCAGCCGCTCAGGTCGACCGTAGTCACGCCGGTGTTGGTGAGCTCCCACCAGTCGGCGCCGTAGGGGCTGTTGCCGCTGCTCCAGGGCGAGACCTCGGTGATCGCCAGCGAGGCCTCCTCGGTGCCGCCGGAGACCGACTCGATCGTCAGCGTGTACGGGGCGCTGGTCGCGTCCGGGCTGGCGCCGACCGCGTGGTCGTCGACCGCGACGCTGACCGTGTAGCTGCTCTTCGCGGCGTGATCGAGCGTCGTGCCCGCCTTCAGGTAGAGGCCGTTGCCGTCGACCTCGAAGAAGCTCGCGTCGGGACCGGTGACGGTGAGGTCGTTGGTGCCGACACCGTCGTCGGCGACCTCGACTTCGGCGAGCCGGACCCGGCTGGCGGTGCTGCTGTTCTCCGGCAGCGAGGTCGTCTGCCGGGTCAGCGTCACCGC
The DNA here is from genome assembly GCA_964464285.1 of uncultured Conexibacteraceae bacterium. Taxonomy (GTDB): domain Bacteria; phylum Actinomycetota; class Thermoleophilia; order Solirubrobacterales; family 70-9; genus VAYN01. The sequence continues at coordinate 4,280 of CAYXFL010000048.1, read as the reverse complement.
GGTCGGCGCCAGGTTCCCGGCGACCGATTCGTAGACCCAGAGCTGCGGGTGGTCGGCGTCGCCGCCGCCCTGCTCGCTGACCACGTAGAGCTTGCCGTCGTTGTCCATGGTCACGCCCTCGTGAGTCTGCTCGGGGATCGAGAGCGGGTTGCCCGGGTCCTTGATCAGGGTCAGCGAGCTGGAGACGTTGCCGGCGCGGTCGGTGACGACGACCTTGCCCGATTCCTGGCTCAGCACCAGCAGGTCGTCGGTCTGCGGCCCGGTCAGGGTCGAGAGGTTGGCGAGCGCGAAGACGTCGGAGAGGTCGCCGAGCCCGAGCAGCGCCGGGTCGAAGAGGTCGGTCGAGCCGGTCGCGGTCGGCGAGCCGTTGGTAGCGGTGCCCGCGTCCCAGTCGATCCCGGTCTGGAAGATGCTCATCGGTTCGGCCTCCTTGACGACGAGCAGGCCGCCGCTGACCGGGTCGTTGCCGACGCCCTCGAAGCCGACGTTGCCGATCGTCGTGCCGAGCTTCACCGTCCTGACGTCGCCGCGGGTCAGCGTCGTGCCGGCCGCGTAGGTGAAGCGGACGAGCTGGCGGTCGCGCTCCTCGGTCATCGCGAACTGGCCGCCGCCGAGGTAGGCGATGCCCTCGTTGTCGTAGAACTCCGTGCCCTGCGGGCTGCTGCCGGCGGGCAGGGTCATCGAGTCGATCAGCTGCCCGGTCTTGCTCACCTGAACCACCGAGGTGCTGCCGTCGGCGGCGACGAAGAGGCTGTCGGTGTCCCAGTTGTAGGTGACCCCGGAGGCCTCCTGGGCGAGCAGGCTGCCGGCCGGCGCCGTCGTCCGGGTGGGCTCCGGCAGGTCGTGGCGGCCGACCCGTTTGTAGGTCGAGAGGTCGACGCCGGTCAGCGCCTGCGCGGGCGCCGCAAGAACGACCTGTGCCGCGAGCGCCGCGAGGGTGAGGACGAAGGCGGCGACGAGGGCGCGCGGGGCGCGGGCGGAGAGTTTGAGGTGGGCGGCGGTCTCGGTCATCTGTGGCTCCTGTTCGGGGTCGGCGCCGGGGGCGGTGCCGGGGGCGAGCCGCAAGCTATGAGGGCGCCGACCGCGAGATGTGAACGAGCTGCGACCGTCTGGTGACCAGCCTGTGACGGCCCGCTTCGGAGGCTCCGCCTGAGAGAGCGCTCGTCGACTTATGGGTGCTATGGCGCCCTCAACCCATCGAGCGCCGGGTCTAGCGCGCGAGGTCGCCTTGGGCGGACTTGGTGTCTTCGGCGCCCTTGCGGCCCTCGTCGCTGGCCAGGCCGGAGAGGGTGAGGGCGCCGGGTTCGGCGGCTTCGGCGGTCGCCAGCAGGGAGTCGCCGAGCTTCAGCTTGGCGGTCTTCAACTTGGCCGGGACGGCGACGACGAGGTCGGCGCCGCTCTCGCGCAGGTCATCGGCGGAGAGCAGGATCTGGCCGCTCGCCGGACAGAGTGCGGTGACCACGCCGGCGAGGTCGAAGTAGGTCGCGGGGTCGGTCGGTTCGAGCTCGCGCTTGCGCTCGACCAGGCGGTGGGCCGGCGCGATCGGCGGCTGCAGCGTCGGGTCTGGTGCACAGGCGGGCGGCGGCGCTTCCGGCAGCACCGGCGGCGCCAGCGGCGCTTCCGCTGGCGGCGGAGCTTCCGAGGCCAGCGCGGGCTGCTTCTCGATCCCGACCACGACCTTGACGTAGGAGCCCTGGCCCGGCAGCGCCGCCGGGTCGGAGCCTGCGGCCGCGTGGACCAGCAGCGAGGAGCCGCGGCCGGAGACGGTGTAGGCGGGCGCCGCGGGGTCGGACTTGACGTAGGTGACGACGCCGCCGAAGCTGGCCTGGGCGGCGCTGCCCGACTGCTTGCGCGTCTCCTCGCCGAAGGTGTTGTTGGGCAGCGGCGTCGCCTCGACCGCCAGCTTGGCCCCCGCCTGGGGCAGCTTCGGCGCGTGCACGGAGACCAGTTCGCCGCTGGCCGAGGCCAGCGTGTAGCTACCCGACGCCGGGTTGGCGCGGACCACGGTGCCCTTCAGGGCGACCGCTTCGCTTTCCTCCTCGGCCGGTTCGGTTTCCCCGGCGGGCGGCGCCCGCGGTTCCGGTTCGGCTTCCGGCGCCGCTTCCACGGGCGCGAACTCTTCGCTCGGGAACGATTCTTCGGGGAAGCTTTCTGCTGCGCCGCCGAACTCTTCTTCCAGCGGTTCTTCCCAGCCGGCTTCTTCGGCTTCGGGTTCCGCTCCCCCACCGCCGGCCGGCGCCGAGACGGCGATCACCTGGCCGGCGCCGCCGGCCAGCGAGCCGGGCGCACCGGGGCCGATCGCGACCCCGAGGAAGAGGCCGAAGCAGAGCGCCATCGCGCACAGCGCCGGCGCCCAGCGGCGGTCGGTGACGACCCTGGCGAGCGCCCGCAGGACCGTGTTCACGGCGCCGCCGTCGAGGTCGCCGAGCTCTGCGGCATCAGGTCCTTGCCGCACTGCCAGCAGAAGACGGCGCCGCGCGCGTAGAGCGCCCCGCAGTTGCCGCAGGCGCCTGCGGCGCCGGCCTGGTCGAGGCGCAGCAGCCGCTCGACCTCGGCCAGCTCGGCGTCGACCCGCTGCAGCTGGGCGGCCTTGCGGTTGAGCACGTCGAGGCGGAAGTGGTCGCGGGTCGCCATCTCGTAGGCGAGCCCGCCGAGGTCCCACTGCAGCTCGACCAGCTCGCCGGCGAGGCGGTCGCGGCGGCGCTCGAGCTCGGCGATGCTCGGTGGCGCGCTCATTCGATCGTCGTCCCCCCGCTGCCCCCGCCGGGAGCCTTGTCGTCGGTCGGCGGCGCCGCCCCCGGGGTGGCGATTTCGTTGGGCAGCTTGGCGCTCGATTCCGAGTATTCGCCGGGGCTCTGTTCCTGCAGTTGCTGCAGCTGCTGCTCGCTGGCAACCGGGGCGTTGCCGGTGTCGGCGCTGCCGCCGTTGGCCTTGGCGTTCCCCTTGGCTTTCTTCGCCCCCGCCTTGCCGGCCTTCTTCGGCTTCGACGCGGCCGTGGCTTCGCCGCCCGTTTCCGTTTCCCCGCTGCCCTCGGCGGCGCTCACCGTGACCACCTGGGGCGGCGCCGAGGTGGCCGACTCCGAGCCGGTCCCACGGCCGATCAGAACGCCGATCAGCAGCATCACGCCGAGCACCGCGATCCCGCCGGCGGCGGCCAGCGGCGCGTAGTCGCGCTGGCGGCGCTCGCCCTGCCCGTTCGGGGAGACCGGCTGCGCCGTCGCCGGCACCGTCGCGGCGCCCTCGGCGACGCCCTTGCCTTCCCCACTCTCCTTCCCCTGGTCGAGGTGCTCGCGGAAGTCGACCCGCGGTCCGCCCTGGCGCTCGCCGCAGTTGAGGCAGTAGCGCTGGTCGTCGGCGAGCGCGGCACCGCAGGCCCGGCAGCTCTCGTTCATGCCTTCCCCCCTCCCGGCAGCGCCGGGAAGAGGTCGACCGTGACCTCGGCCCCGCGCGGGTCGCCGATGAAGTAGACGTTGTAGGGCAGCGGTTTCGGCTCCGCCTTCACCTTTTCCAGCGCGCCGCGGCCGGCGGCGACGACCCGTTCGCCCCGGCGGGCGACGGCGTAGACGAGCACCCGGTCGTTCCTGGCGCCGCTCTCGTTCTCGACCGTGCCGCCGGCGACGACTCCCGAGTAGGGGTCGCCCTCGAGCTTCGGCGGCGTCGCCGTGAAGCGCGGCGGATCCCCCGCGACCGGCCGGCCCCCGGCCCCGACGACCACCTTCACGCTGGCCGGCCTGCCGCTCGCCAGCACCTGGTCGTGGACCCAGGTCGCGGTCCCGCCGGCGGGCACGTAGGGAATCGCGGTGAGCGCGTCCTCGAGCCCCGGCAGGTCGTTGCGGTAGACGCTCCCGCCCTGGGCGTCGCGGACGTCGATCGCGATCGGCACCTCGGCGAGGTCGTCCTCGGAGCGGTTGCGAACCTCGACCACGACCGCGGCCCCGGCGGCGTCGCTGAGCACGGTGCTGCCCAGCACCTCGACGTCCTTGCTCGGAGCGCTGATCGCGAGCCCCTGCTCCTGCTTCACCGGCCCCAGCTCCGCGCCGATCTCGGCGCTCTTGGACTGGGTCGACTGGCAGCCGGCGGCGAGCAGGCCGCAGGCGAGCGCGGCGAGCAGCGCCGGCAGCGCCCGCGCGCTCATCCGAACGCCCCGCCGACGTACTCGCGGGTGCGCTCCTCGCGCGGGGAGCCGAAGACCTGGTCGGCGGGCCCGTACTCGACCAGCTCGCCCAGGTACATGAAGCCGACGTGGTCGGCGACCCGCAGCGCCTGCTGCATGTTGTGGG
>CAYXFL010000047.1:0-22642 GCA_964464285.1 uncultured Conexibacteraceae bacterium | reverse complement strand
GGCTCGGTGAGGCGATGTCGGGCCTCGAGATCGCCCCGCTGGCGGCCGAAGACGCGCTCCTGCAGAACCGCGGAGGCTGAGGGGCTCACCCGTGACGATCAGTGAGTGTCACACATTGGCCCGAATCGCGACGAAGGAGGATCGTGTCGCAATCGAAAGCTGATCTTCCTCCTGGCACGCTGCCGCTGACGCTTACCCACGTCCTGCGGAGGATGAGTACAGTCCACGCCGCGAAGCGGGTTGTGGGGCAGCTCGACTCAGGTGGCCGCACGTCGTCCACCAGTTTTGCGGATGTCGCCGGTAGCGCGACGCGGCTGGCGGCGGGGTTGCGCGCGCTCGGCCTCGAACCCGGCGACAGGGTGGGCTCGTTCTCGCCGAATACGTTGGAGCATCTGACCGCCTACTACGCGGTGCCATGCGGAGGGTTCGTTCTGCATACGCTAAACCTCCGCCTTTCCCCGGAGCAGGTGGCGTTCACCGCGAACCACGCCGGGACCCGGGCGGTGATCGTCGACGGCGGGCACGTGAGCGAGTTCGCCCGCATAGCACCGCTGGTTGAGGGGATCGAGCACGTCATCATCACGGGTGGCGACGCGGTCGGATCCGGGTTGCCGAATGCGATTGAGTGGGACGAGGTGCTCGCCCTTGGCGGGGGGAACTTCGAGTGGCCCGAGCTAGACGAGAATGCCGGGGCGGCACTGTGTTACACCTCGGGAACCACCGGTGACCCCAAGGGGGTTCTATACAGCCATCGCACCTTGAGCGTCCACACTTTGGCGATGTCGGCGTACGACACCTATCGGCTCTCGGAGGCCGACACGGTACTCACGGTCGTGCCGATGTTTCACGCCATGGGGTGGAACTTGCCATACGTCGCCGGTCTGATCGGCTGCGACATCGTCCTCCCCGGGCAGTTCCTGCAGTCGGAGCATCTGGCTCGTCTGATCGAGGAGCAGCGAGTGACTTCGTCCTCGGGCGTGCCGACGATCTGGATGGATCTGTTGCGCTGCGCCGCGGAGAACGGGACCGACCTGTCAAGCCTGCGCTACCTCATCTGTGGTGGGGCGCAGGTGCCACCCAGCCTCATTCGCACCTACGAGGAGCGTCATGGGGTCAACGTCGTGCAAGGCTGGGGAATGACGGAGGTGCTGCCGGGTGCCACCATTTCGCACGACCCTCCGGGGGCGTCTGAGGAAGAGCGGCGGCGGCGGCGCACCATGGCTGGCCGAGTGACTCCCTTCTATGAGTTGCGTGTAATTGGTGAGGACGGGACAGTCCTACCAAGCGACGGCGAGACAACCGGTGAAATCGAGATTCGCGGGGTGGCGGCGGCGGCCGAGTACTACAGAAACCCGGAGGCCTCGGAAGACCGCATCAGGGACGGCTGGCTACGGACGGGCGACGTCGGCTCCGTAGATCCCCAGGGGTGGCTTCGCATCACCGACCGCGCCAAGGACGTGATCAAGTCGGGAGGCGAGTGGATCTCGTCCGTGGATCTGGAGTCAGCGCTGATGGAGCATCCGAGCGTGGCATCCGCCGCCGTGATCGCGATTCCGGACGAGCGCTGGGGGGAGCGTCCTCTTGCCTGCGTAGTCGCCGAAGGCTTGGAACCAGAGGACCTCATTGCTTTCCTCTCTGACCGGGTCGCCAAATGGTGGCTTCCGGCCGAGTTCGCATTCATCGATGCGATCCCCCTCACGAGCACCGGCAAGTTCGACAAGAAGGAGCTGCGAGCGATGCTGGCGGATGGCCGGCTCTCAGATAGCCGTAAACGCCCACCTCGGGGAGAGGAATGAGTTCAACGCCCCGGCGTCGTCAGCCGGTGGCGGTGCGCTCGCGGGCCAAGGCGGCGAGGGCGGGGACGCCGGACTCTAGGCTGGCGAAGTAAGGGTCCCGGGTGGTCCCGGCGCCGAAGCGCCGGAAGCTGCTCTCGAGGAAGATCGCCGCCTTCCAGGTAGCAAGGATCTGGTACCACGGGAGGGCATCGACCGCGCGCCCGGTCCGCTCCGCGTAGCAGGCGGTGAGGAAGTCGCGGCCGGGGAAGCCGGCGCCGCGGGTTACCGAGGAGAGGTCGGAGACCGGGTTCGGCGGATCGCCCTGCTCCGACCACATCGCGGTCATGTAGCCGAGGTCGGCCAAGGGGTCGCCGATCGTCGCCATCTCCCAGTCAAGGATCGCCGCGAGCCGGGTCGGGGCGGCGGCCATCATCACGTTGCCGATCCGGTAGTCGCCGTGGACGACCGTCGAGGGTGGCGATTGCGGTCGGTTGGCGGCGAGCCAATCGGCGACCGCCTCCAGGTCGGGCAGCGGCCGGGTCGCGTTGGTCTCGTACAGCCCGCGGAAACGCTTCAGCTGGCGCTCCAGGTAACCGTCCGCGCGGCCGAAGCCGGCCAGCTCGCCAGAGCTCGCATCGACCGCGTGCAGGTCGACCAGGCCGTCGACCAGGGCCTCCGCGATCGATTCCGCCTCCCCCTCGAGCGGCGCCGGCATCGTCGTGGTGAGGACGAAGCCGTCGACCCAGGTCATCACGTAAAACGGCGCTCCGATGACCGCCTCGTCCGCGCAGATGCCGAGCACCTCCGGCACCGGCGCGCCGTGCGGGCGCAGAGCGCTCAGGAGGCGCGCTTCGCGGACGACGTCGTGGGCCGAGGGCGGCAGCGGGCCGCGTGGCGGGCGGCGGAGGACGACCCGGGCGCCCTCGCGCTCGACCAGGAAGGTGTGGTTCGAGTGGCCCTCGCCGATCGCCACGCGCCGCGCCGCCCCGCTGCCGATGCCGAGGCTGTCTAGGTAGGCCTCAAGCGGCTCGGCGGGGGCGAGCTCCGCCAGTTCGGCGTCGTTCACGACCCGGCGACCGGATCCGCGCGGCGGGCGGCGCGGGCGCGCAGTTGGCGGCGGGCGATCGACCAGAGGTGAGTCTCGGTCGGCCCGTCGTAGATGCGGAACGGGCGCACCTCGTTCATCAGCCGGGCCAGCGGCCCGTCGCCGGAGACGCCGGTACCGCCGCACACCTGGACCGCGTTGTCGACGACCCGGTTGACCGCCTCGGCGACGTAGGCCTTGGCGACGGAGGACTCGTGCTTGGCCGGCTCCCCGCGGTCGAGCGCCCAGGCGCAGCGCCAGATCAGCAGGCGCGAGGTCTCGATGTCGATCAGCGAGCGGGCGAGCTTCTCCTGCACCATCCCCAGCTCTCCCAGCGGCTGCCCGAACGCTTCCCGCCCGGCGACGTAATCCAGGGCGAAGTCGTGGGCGCGCCGCGCCGCGCCGAGCCAGCGCTCGCAATGGGTGAGGCGGGCGGGGGCCAGGCGCACCTGGGCATAGCGGAAGCCCTCGCCGACACTGCCGAGCACGGCGTCGTCGGGCACCTCGCAGTCCTCGAAGATCACTTCGGCGTGGCCGCCGGGGAAGGCGCGGTCGGTGACGTCGAGGATCCGCTCGATCTGGTAGCCGGGGTTGTCGGCGTCGACCAGGAACATCGTCGCCCCGGCGTCCCCGGCGAGCGCCATGCAGATGGTGAACGACGCTCCTTCGGCGCCGGTGATGAACCACTTGCGGCCGCTGATCGACCAGCCCGCGTCGGTCTTCCGCGCCGTTGTCCGCAACATCGTCGGGTCGGAGCCGGCGCCCGGGGCGGGCTCGGTCATCGAGAAGCAGGAACGGATCTGGCCCGCCGCCAGCGGCACCAGGTAGCGCTCGCGCTGCTCCGGCGAGGCGATCAGGTCGAGCATGTGCATGTTGCCCTCGTCCGGCGCTGCGCAGTTCAGCGCCTGCGGCCCGAGCAGGCTGTAGCCGCACTCCTCGAGGACCACCGCGGTGCCCCGATGGTCGAGCCCGAGGCCGCCCAGCTCCTCACTCAGCTGCGGCCCGAAGACGCCCCACTTCTTCGCCTCGTCCTGCAGCTCGGCGCGCAGGTCGACGTCGGTCCCGTGGGTGGAGACGTCGCGCGGCTCGGCCGGGATGCACACCTCTTGGACGAAGCCGGCGACCCGCTCACGCAGGTCGACCAGCTCTGGCTCGAGCTCGAAGTCGATCACGCCGCGGCCCAACCACCATCTGCGAAAAGGGTTGCCCCGGTTACGTATCGGGCAGCGCTCGAGGCGAGGAACATCGCCGAACCGACAAGTTCGGCCGGAGTGCCGAATCGTTGCATCGGAGTTCTTTCCCGCAGCTTCTCGCCCCAGTCGGGATGTTCAAGCAGCTCTTCCGTCAGGTCCGTCTGCAGGTAGGCCGGCGCCAGCGAATTGACTCGGATGCCCTTCGGGGCCCACTCGATTGCGAGGGTGCGGGTGAGCATTTCCAACCCGCCCTTGCTCATCGCGTATGGGAGCAATCGCTCCAGGCCTCTACTTCCATGAATCGACGAAACGTTGACCACGCTCGGTTCCTCGGCCGGTTCCATCAGCGGTAGCGCGGCGCGACAGCACGAGAAGGCGCCAAACATGTTGGTCTCGATCACGGCTCTCATGTCATCAAGCGCGAGCTGCTCCGCCTTCTTGAAATGGGGACTGATCCCCGCGTTGTTGAAGAGGACGTCGAGACCCCCGAACCTCTTCTCTATACGCCCTATCGCGACGGCGACCTGTTCGACATCGTCGACCGAGCAAGCAACCGGGAGTGCGGTGCCGCCGGACGCCTCGATCTGCTCCGCGACCCGGTTCAAATCCTGCTCCGATCGCGCGCTGATCGCGACCCGTGCTCCGGCACCCGCCAGCGCGAAGGACAGCGCGCGGCCAAGGCCGCGGCTCGCACCGGTGACCCAGACGACGCGACCGTCGAAGCGCAGGTCCGGGGGGCTGCTGAGCAGTTGCGTGTCCTGTGTCGTCGTCTCGCTCATAGCGGATGTCAACCAGTTGGCGCAACGGTTCGCTCTACCGGGAGCGAGCCGGCAGGTCGAGCGGAAGCCGCAACCCCGGAGACAACCGGGACACCATGAACAGAGCGTTGTATGCCCGAGCGATCGTCGCCGTGTCTCCCTGTAGTCCGTCGATCTCCACCGAAGTCTCCTGCCCGTCGGTCGAAACGACCTCGATCTTGTCGCTGCTGGCGGACTCGAGGCGGTAGTCGACGGAGAGATTCAGCGACTTCCCGTCCAGCTCCCATGCGGCCGTCTCGTGTAGGCCTTGGACCACTCCGTCGGTGACGTGCGGCTCGCGTTGAAACCGCATGTTTTGCAGGTTCACCGACCAGCCAAGTGAAAGTCCGCAGAGTGCCGCCGACTCCTCGAGCCCCTTGTGGCCAAAGCGAGTCGCTCCGCCCTGCTCCTCCCAGGCGGCGATCGCAGCGCCCGCACCCATCTTCTCGCGCAACTGCGGTCGCCTATCGCTGAGATTCACCGCGCGACTAATCCGCATGCTTTGCACCTCGGCGCCGGCGGTCGCAAGGAACGCTGGGAGAGCATCCATCACGAAACCGGGATTTACGCCAGTTCCGACCACTGCCACTCCGGCCTCGATCGCCGCGGCGTCCAGCTCGCGCGCCAACTCAGGATTGCGCAGCGACGGGTACGCCAGCTCCTCGCAGGTGGAGACGACGTGAATGCCTCGCTTCACGAACTCCATGACCAAGCTCTGCACATCGGTGAACTGAGAACTGGTCGCAACCATGGCGACATCCGTACGGTCGCGGGTAATAGCGTCCGCCGAAGCCTCCGCCTTGGTACCGAACACATCATTGCCGGCGAAGGCAGGATCTGCGGTAACCGTCAGGGTCGCCTCGGAGGAGGCCGCGACACGCTCGGCGACGGTCATTCCCATCGGGCCCAGGCCGATGATTGACACCTTCAAATTCGTGTCCTTGTCGTGCATTTCCTTCCTTTCGCAAGTCTCTTCGTCTGAAGAGTTCGGGATCGCCGACACACGCGGCTAATTGCAATTCGACGAACCGTAGCCGAAATTGAACGCAGCATTATACAGCTGTCGACTCTGCTATACCTATGGCGTGACGGATCAATGGAAGCATCCAGATGTGGCGGTCATCGGGGGTGGAAACGCGGCGCTTTGCGCCGCGATCGCGGCCCGGCACGCCGGGGCCTCGGTGCTTCTCCTCGAGCGGGCTCCGCGGGCGTGGCGTGGGGGAAACAGCAAGTACACCCGTAATCTCCGCTGCGCTCACGAGGGGGTTAGCGAGACGGGGGAGGACTACACGGAAGCCGAACTGGCGCAAGATCTCGCCGGCGTCACCGGCGCGGGATCGGACCCAGCGCTCACCGCGTTGTGCATCGAGCGGTCGCGGGACACGCCGGCGTGGATGGAGCAGAACGGGGTTCTCTGGCAACCGGCGCTTCGAGGGACGCTGCAGCTCGCGCGCACCAATCGCTTCTTCCTCGGCGGCGGCAAGGCGCTCGTCAACACGCTCTACGCGACCGCTGAACGCCTGGGTGTCAAGGTGGCCTTCGAGCACTCGGTCGAGGAGATCGAGGTCTCAGGATCCCGCTGCGAGACACTCGTCACCACCACCCCGGCGGGTGAGTTGCGCATCCGGCCTCGGGCCGTCGTCGCGGCCTCGGGCGGCTTCGAGGCGAACGTGGAGTGGCTCCGGGAGTACTGGGGCGACGCTGCGGACAACTTCTACGTCCGCGGGGCGCGACAGAACGATGGGACCGTGCTCCGGCGCCTCCTCGACGCTGGAGCACAGCCGCGCGGAAACCCTCACGGCCTGCACGCGATCGCGATCGATGCTCGCGGCCCCAGATTCGAGGGCGGGATCGTGACTCGGATCGACTCGATCCCGTTCGGCATCATGGTGAATCGGGATGCCGAGCGCTTCTATGACGAGGGCGAGGATCTCTGGCCCAAGCGGTACGCGATCTGGGGACGCCTGATCGCCGAGCAGCCGGGGCAGATTGCCTGGTCGATCTTCGATCGACAGGCGCGCGGTGGGTTCATGACCACTGCGTTCCCGCCGCATGAAGCTGATGACCTCGAGACCCTGGCAGATAGGTGCGGGCTTCCTGCACCCGCGCTGGTGCGGACGATCGGTGCCTACAACCGATCGGTGCAGGGAGGCACCTTCGACCCGAAGAGATTGGACTCGTGCGGTACCTCCGAGCTCCACCCGCCGAAGAGCAACTGGGCGCGACGGATAGACCAGCCTCCCTTCTACGCCTATCCGGTTCGCCCTGGAATCACCTTCACCTACATGGGCGTCGGGGTCGACGCTTCTGCACACGTCACGAGGAAGTCAGGCGGCGTCTTCGAGAACGTGATGGCGGCCGGGGAGATCATGGCCGGCAACATCCTGCAGAGAGGATATTTGGCCGGATTCGGAATGACGATTGGAACCGTCTTCGGGCGGATCGCGGGAGAGGAGGCAGCGTCAGTTGCCAGAGCTTGAGAGTCTTGTCGATGAGGCGCAGCGCCAGTTCACCATATGTAACGCCTGCCGTTACTGTGAGGACTACTGTGCCGTATTCCCGGCCGCCGAGCGCCGCAGCCTGTTCCTTTCCGGCGACCTTGGATACCTGGCGAACGTCTGCCATGACTGCCGCGCCTGCTACCAGGCATGCATGTACACGGACCCACATGAGTTCGCGATCAACATCCCTGCTCTGATGAGCGAGGCCAGGGTCGCCAGCTACCAAGAGCACTCACGGCCTCGCTGGCTCGCCGGTCTGTTCGAGCGAGGTCCGCTTGCGCTCGGTCTCCTGACCTCCGTGAGCATCGTGGCGCTCGTCGCGATCCAGCAGCTGACCTCCGGCGCCGACCTCTTCGAGGCACGGTCGGGACCCGGAAGCTTCTACGAGGTGGTCTCGCACGAGGCGATGGTCATTCCCGGGCTGCTGATCTCGATCTGGGCGGTGGCCATCCTGGGCGGTGGGTTCCTGTCGTTCTGGCGTGACTCCGGAGGCACCTGGCGGCAGATCATGAACCCCTCGCTTTGGCGCCAGGCCACTCGCGAGGCGGCGACCATGCGCTGGATGAGGGGGGGCGGCGGAGAGTGCCATTTCCCGGAGGAGGAGCGTCCCAGCCCTGTGCGGAGACGCCTCCATGGGCTTGTCATGTGGGGCTTCCTGCTTACGTTCGCGGCCACCGTCGCCGCTGCGTTCATGAACCAGGTCCTGGGGCAGTTGCCACCGTATGGCTGGTTGAGCGCCCCGGTGCTGTTCGGGTTTACCGGGGGCGTGATGATCCTGGTCGGCGGGGTTGGCCTACTGCGCTTGAAGGCAAAGTCGCCGCCGGACCTGATCCACCCCGGGTCGGCCCGAATGGATCGCACGTTCTTGGTCTCCTTGCTCGCCGTCACCGTGACGGGGTTGGCACTCCTGTTCCTGCGCGACACCGCAGCAATGGGAGCACTGCTGCTGGTCCATCTCGCGACCGTCCTGGTGCTCTTCGTCACCGCTCCGTACGGAAAGATGGTTCACGGCGTGTACCGGATCGCGGCGATCCTCAAGAGCTGCCACGAGCGCGACCTCGAGCAGCGGGGCTGAGTCAACGGCCTGCGGCCAGGGCCCAGGGGGGCTTTCCGAGACCACCGAAAGGGGTGTGTGACCACCGACGGCGAGCCGATTCTTTGGCTTAGCCGGGATCCGCGTGTCGTCTTGGTGGAGTGATCGCCTACCCGGGCACTCGATCAACCGTACGAATGGCTGTCACAACCGGCATTGTCGGCTCGGGGCGGCTGCGCCAGCACCCCGACACCGTGCATCCGGCCACCGTGACTGAGGCGCTTCTTAGCGCCGCCTTCTCGGTCCATTGCCGTGTCTCGGTTGTCTCCGGGGTCGCGGCTTCCGCTCGACTTGCCGGCTCGCTCCGGTAGAGCGATCCGGCAGGGCGTGGAATATCTCCAGCGAATGCCATACTGCAGTCCGCAACGCTCCACAGCTTCCCCTGAACAATCATCTGAATGCCCATAACGAAACTAAAGCTCCCCGGAGAACGGCCTCGCTATCAGGAGCTCTACGAGGCACTCCGCCTCGCCCTGGTGGATGGAACCCTACGTCCGGGCGAGCGGTTGATCGAAAGCGATCTGGCGAAGATCGCATCGGTCAGCCGCACTCCGGTCCGTGAGGCGATCAGAAAGCTGGAGGCCGACGGCCTGGTTCGGCAGACGACGGTAGGGGTTGAGGTGGTGGCCGCCAGTGCTACCGAGGTCCGCGAATTCTGCGAGATTCGAGAGACCCTTGAGGGGATGGCGTGCCGGCTCGCCGCTGGCTCACGCTCGGAGCTCGGCTTGCTCGAACTCCAGCGCATTGAGCAGGCCTATCAGCGAGCTGTCGAAGCGGAGGCGCTTGACGACATCGTTGACGTCAACCGACACTTTCACGAGACGATTTGGCGTCTTGGGGGCAATGAAGCTCTTGTCAAGCTGCTCACCGACTTGCGCGCGCGAATCGACGCGATGCAGCCGACGACCTCGCTGCGCGACCACGACCGTCAGCTGGTGGCGATGGAAGAGCACACGCTGTTCATCGAGGCGCTCACCGAGCGTGATGAAACTCGGGCCGAGACGATCGCGCGCGAGCATTTCCGGAACTCCATGGCGATTCGGCTGACGATGGCCGAGGAGTCCCCTACCGATTAGGGCTTCGTCCGCGCGATGAAGGGGTCGCGCTTCTCGCCACCAGGGGGCGAAGAGTCGATCATCACGTTCTTCGTAGCGGTGTAGTCCCGGAGCGCCTCGATTCCCCGCTCGCGGCCGTACCCGCTGTCGCGGAAGCCTCCGAACGGGGCCGCGGGTGAAAGGGCACGGTACGTGTTCACCCAAACGGTGCCGGCCACTACCCCACGAGACACGCGCATGGCCCTTCCTAGGTCAGCGGTCCAGACCCCAGCCGCCAGCCCGAAATCCGAGTCGTTGGCGATCTCAAGCGCCTCTTCCTCGTCCTCGAATCGAATGACCGAAAGGACCGGTCCGAAGACCTCCTCTCTGGCCAGCGCCATAGAGCTTTCGACCCCGCCAAAGATGGTGGGGGCGACGAAGAACCCGTCGCCCTCTGGGAGCGCCGTCTCGTCACCACACTCGATCTTCGCCCCCTGCGATCTGCCGGACGCGATTGCGGCAAGAACGTGATCGCGCTGGGGTAGGTTTGCCATCGGCCCCATCTGCGTCGCGGGATCCAGAGGGTCGCCCAGCTTGATCTCGGCGGTTCGGCGGGACAGCTCCTGCAAGAACCTGTCGTGGATCTCGTCGGCCAGCAACAGCCGCGACCCAGCGATGCAAGTCTGCCCACCGGCGGCGAAAATGCCAGCCATCACACCTGTGAGCGCGCGTTCCCAATCGGCATCGGCAAACACGATGTTGGGCGACTTGCCGCCCAGCTCCATCACGGTTCTGCACAAGTGGCGCCCCGCTTCGGCAGCCACCTTGCGCCCGGTCTCGACACCCCCCGTGAGGCTAACGAGCCCAACCCCGTCAGCCGCCACGAGCGCCTTGCCGAGCTCCGGACCATCACCGGTAACGACATTGATCACCCCTGGTGGGAACCCGACCGAATCCGCCAGGCGGGCGAACTCGATCGCCGAGACCGAGGCATGCTCTGATGGCTTGATCACCACGGTGTTTCCACTCGCCAGCGCGGGTGCGGCCTTATTCGCGATGAACTGCAACGGCGAATTCCAGGCGAGTAGGAGAACGCAGACGCCAATCGGTTCGCGGATCGTGAAATCGAGGACGTTGAGATCGTCGTCAGGGATCACGTCCCCGCCGACCTTGTCCGCGAGTCCCGCAAACCATTCGAAGCAGCGGGCGGCGAACCGCACCTGACCGAGGGTTTCGCGCAGCAGCTTGCCGTTGTCGCGGGTCTCGGTGAGCGCGATGCGGACGTCGTCCTTCCTGATCGCCCGGGCAAGCTCGAGCAGGAGGGCGGCCCGTCCAGAGCCACCAAGTCGGCGCCAGGCCGGATCGGCGAATGCATCAACGGCGGCGCCGACTGCGGCTTGAGCATCGGCCCCGTCGCCGTCGGCCAGGGCCGCCCAAGGGCGAGCGGTCTGAGGGTCGATGCTGGTGAAGGTGCGACCGCTCTGCGCGTCGACCCAGCGGCCGCCGATCAGCATCTGATGCCGGACGATTTCGGAGCTGCGAGTAGCCATCATCATGGCCCGTATATTAGCGTATGTAGCTGCATGCAAACCCACGAATGACTCTGTAGACTCGGACAAAATGACATCGCCACACGACCTAAACCAGCCCTGGTATGCCGGTTCCCCTTCATTCTTGCGTGCACCCTGGGTAGACCCGAACCAAGTTCAGGACGACTACGTCGCCATCGTCGGCTGCCCAACCGATGCCTACGCGACCTCCCATCAACGAACTGGGGCGCGTTGGGGCCCGCGGAGGATCCGCGAGGCGACGGCACGGTGGGCGAGGACCTACGCCAGCACGGATGACAGCGGCGTCCTCGACCCCGGCAGCGGCCAGGTAACGGCCCTGAGACAGCCGCTCCCTGTTGTCGACACCGGTGACGCCACCGTCGTCCATCACGACGTGCCGGGTCAGATCCGTGCGATCGCCGACCACACGCGGGCCTGCTCGATGACGAGCGGGATCACCGTCTCGCTGGGCGGCGATCACTTCGTCGCCTACCCCGCCGCCCTCGGCGTCATCGAGGCCTGGCGTGAGCGCAGGGAGAACCTTAAGGTCGGTTACCTCCAGGTCGACGCCCACACCGACTTTCTTGACGAGCGCCTGGGGAGTGGCCGCTTCTCCCACGCGACGATGGCTCGCCGGATCAGCGAGATTCCGGAGGTCACGTCAATGGCCTGGTTGGGTCTCAGCTCCAGCTCCGAGCCCGGTCAGGTCGAGGTGATGAGGGAACGCGGGTTTCGTGGATTCACGGCCGATTTCGTCCGTGAAGTCGGTGCCACCGCCGCGGTTGAGCGAGCGCTGGACATCGCCACGGCCGGGTGCGACATTCTCTACGTCAGCCTCGACATCGACGCCGCCAACAACTCCGAGGCGCCTGGCACCGGCTCTTACGTTCACGAGGGCATCACCGCTGCTGACTATCTCGAGTTCGCGCGTGGGCTCGCCAAGGTCCCGGCACTAGTCGGCCTTGACCTCTGCGAGGTCGCTCCCACGCTGCCGGAGGACGGTGGCTGGAGGACGGCCCTGCTGGCCAGCTCGCTACTGACCACGGCGCTGGGCCGCCGTTTGATCGAGGTGGTCGACACGATGCCCATCGCGCAGGTCCGCGAGGTTTTCCCGCGGGACGGGCAATGAGAGCGGCGGTCGACACCGGCGGCACCTTCACCGACCTGATCGTCGAGGACGACGACGGTGCGCTGCTTCAGTACAAGAGCTCGAGCACGCCGCGCGAACCAATTGCCGGCGTGCTCGATGTTCTTGGTCTAGCTGCGGCCGACCGGGGGGTCGCGATCGAGGATCTGGTCTCGGAACTCTCCAGCTTCATCCACGGTACGACCCGCCCGATCAACGCCGTGTTGACTGGTGCCACGGCGCCAACTGCCCTTCTGGTGACCGCAGGCCACCCCGACATCCTGCGGCTGCGGGAAGGCGGCCGGATGGAGCCCTTCAACCACACACGCACCTACCCGGAGCCGTACGTGCCGCGCCGGTTGACCTTTGAGGTCCCAGAGCGGGTCGCCGCGTCCGGAGAGGTGATCGAACCGCTCGACGAGGAGGCTCTCCGGGAGGTTTTCAATGAGGTCGCGAACAGCGGCGTCGACGCAGTCGGCGTCTGCCTGCTTTGGTCAACTGCCAACCCTGTCCATGAGTTGCGGGTCGGGGCGATTGCCCGGGAGCGACTGCCTGGGGTGGCGCTCACCCTTTCGCACCAGCTGAACCCGATCGTCCGGGAGTACCGTCGGGCATCCTCGACGGTCCTCGACGCCTCGCTGAAGCCCGTGATGGGCGACTATTTCCGTACGCTCGAAAACTCCCTCCGCGACCTCGGCTTCGGTGGTCGGCTTCTCATCGTCACCTCGGGTGGCGGTCTCCTCGACGCGGCTGACGTTGCCGCGGCGCCGATTCACGCAATCGGCTCAGGTCCAGCTATGGCCCCGATCGCCGGCAGGATCTATTCCCGGCGCGACGGCGGAGCGGATACCGCGATCGTCGCCGACGCGGGGGGGACCTCATACGAGGTGAGCCTGATTCGCGACGGTGAGATTCCCTGGACGAAGGAAACGTGGATCGGTCGTCCCTTCGAAGGGCACCTGACCGGATTCCCGTCCGTGGATGTCAAGAGCATCGGCGCTGGAGGGGGGAGCATCGCCTCGGTCGATGAGGGCGGAATGCTGCACGTCGGGCCGCGCAGCGCTGGGGCCGAACCCGGTCCCGCCTGCTATGGACGGGGTGGCAGCGAGGCGACCCTGACCGACGCCGCCCTGATCCTCGGCTACATCGACCACGAGAACTTCCTTGGCGGGTCGATGCGACTGAATCTGGAGCGGGCACAGACTGTCCTCAAGGAAACGGTCGCCGATCCGCTCGGCATCGACGTGCTCCATGCCGCCGCGGCGGTGTTGCGGCTCGGCACCGAGAGGATGGTGACGGCGATCGAGCAGATCACCGTCGATCAAGGTGTCGATCCCGACCGCGCGACCCTCGTCGCCGGTGGTGGCGCATCCGGACTGAACGCCGTAGCCGTCGCCAGGCAGCTCGGGATCGAGCGTGTTCTGATCCCCGACACCGGCGCGACCCTCAACGCCGCCGGCGCGCTGCTGTCGGACCTCACCGCGGATCGGCGGGCTTCGGTGTGGACGAACACTTCGAGCTTCGACGCTGTGGCGGTCAACGCCGCGCTCGAGGACGTCGCATCTGGCTGCGAGGAGTTCGTCGCGCGCCAGGGCGCCGAAGGCGGCAAGGCGACGATCAGCTTCTTCGCCGAGGCCCGCTATCCGAGCCAG
The DNA here is from genome assembly GCA_964464285.1 of uncultured Conexibacteraceae bacterium. Taxonomy (GTDB): domain Bacteria; phylum Actinomycetota; class Thermoleophilia; order Solirubrobacterales; family 70-9; genus VAYN01. The sequence goes on along the minus strand of CAYXFL010000047.1, from coordinate 8,837 downwards.
GTATGGGACCTGGAGGTGCCGATCGATTCCGCCTCGTTCAGTGGACCCGAAGACGTGGCGAAGCTGCGGGGCTCCTTCCACGAGCTGCACCGACGGGTCTTCGGGGTCGCCGACGTCGACTCCGAGGTGGAGCTGACGGCGGTGCGGGCGCGGGCGGTGATCCAGCTCGACCGCGTGAAGGATTCGCGGGTTCGGCTCGCCGATGCCGAGCCGACGGGATCGGGCTCCCGGGAGGTGTTCTTTGCCGGCGAGGGTTCGCTCGAAGCCCGCGTTGTGATGATTGCGGACCTTGACGCTGGTGACACCGTCGTTGGTCCTGCCGTGATCGAGTCACCCGTCACGAGCGTCGTCCTTGATCCGGGGGCCTCGGCTCAGCTCACCGAGCTCGGAACCCTCTTGATCGATACGAACACCGCCGGGGTCGGCGATTCGGCCGACGGTGCATCGGAGCCGCACGGCGTGCAGCTGGCGGTGCTGGGCAATCGTTTCGAGAGCGTTGTGCGCAGCATGACCAACACCCTCCTGCGGACCGGCCGCTCTGGCGTGCTCAACACCGCTCGTGACTTCTCCTGTTGCATCCTCACCCGGGAGAACGAGCTCTTGGCGATGGCCGAGAGCCTTCCCATCCACGTGATGAGCGGGCCCGACCTGATGGCCGGCGTGATGCGTGAGCACCATCCTCAACTGCGTCGGGGCGACGCCTTCTTGCACAACTCGCCCTACCACGGCAACTCGCACGCCGCCGATCACTCGATCTTGATTCCGGTCATCGACGAGGAGGGGCGGCACCACTTCACGGTGCTGGCAAAGGCCCACCAAGCTGACTGCGGCAACTCGGCCCCAACCACTTACATGACGTGGGCTCGCGATGTCTACGAAGAGGGGGCCTTGATCTTCCCCTGCGTCAAGGTGCAGAGCGGGTACGAAGACTGCGCGGACATTGTCCGCATGCAGGAGATGCGAATCCGCGTCCCCGATCAATGGTGGGGGGATTACCTCGCTCTGCTGGGCGCCGCCCGAATTGGCGAGCGGCGCTTGCTCGAGCTAGGCGCCGAGATTGGTTGGGACCGCCTCCACGAGTATGGCGGCAGATGGCTCGACTACAGCGAGGAAAGGATGTCGGCCGCGATCTCAACGCTGCCCGCCGGCATGGCAACCGCGGAGACGACCCACGATCCGGTGCCCGGTGCCCCCGATGGGGTGCCGATCCAGGTTTCACTCGAGATTGATCCCGAGCAGGGATCGGTCCGTGTCGACCTACGCGACAACCCTGATTGCCTCGAAAACGGGCTCAACCTCACCGAGGCGACTTCGCGCACCGCGGCGATGCTGGGGGTGTTCAACGGAATTCACACCGCAGTGCCGCCGAACGCGGGCAGCTTCCGGAGGATCGACGTCCAGCTGCGCGAGAACTGCGTGACCGGCATACCACGCCATCCAGCGAGCTGCTCGGCCGCAACGACGAACGTCCTTGATCGTACGACCAACGCGGTCCAGCGGGCCCTTGCGGGGCTGGGCGACGGCGTTGGGCTCGCCGAGTTCGGATATCCGTTCCCACCGTCGGCCGCGGTCATCTCCGGAAAGGATCCGCGCACCGGCGAGGCCTACGTCAATCAGATATTCCTCGGATTTACCTGCGGCGGCGCCAGCCCGATGGCCGATGGTTGGCTTACGGCAGGTGGCGCCGCCGACGGCGGGGTGCTTCAGCGTGACAGCGTCGAGATCGACGAGCTCAAGCACCCGATCCTGATCGCAACCCAGCGGATCGAACCTGACAGTGAGGGAGCCGGCCGTACCGTTGGTGCCCCCGGGGCGCGCGTCGAGTATCGGCCGCTCGGCTGTGCGCTGCGGGCCGTCTACGGAAGTGACGGCACCATCCTTCCTGCGGCGGGCGTGCGCGGTGGTGGCGCGGGTGGAGCTGCCCAGCAGTACAAACGCGACGTCGCCGGAGAGCTCCAAGCACTCGAGCCTTTCGCCGATGTGGTGGTCGAGGACGGGGAGTCCCTGGTCTCGGTCTGTTGCGGTGGTGGCGGCTACGGGTCTCCGCTCGATCGCGATCCGGCAAGGGTGGAGGCTGATCTGCGCGAAGGCCTGATCAGCGAGGAGCGCGCCAGGGAGGTCTACGGCGTTGTGTTCGAAGGCGAGACGGTCGCGGCGGCCGCGACCGAGCAGCTGCGGCGTGAACTGCGAAAGGAGCTTACGTGAGCGATTCGACTCGATTCTCGGGCGGGAGCGAGGAGACGCTCGATTTCCCGGTTGGAAGGGAGGGGTCGCGGCATCTGTACGAGCGTGCCAAGGAGCGCCTGCCCGGCGGCGTCAGCCATAACCTGCGCCGTGCAAACCCGTACCCGGTCTATTACGACCGTGCCGAGGGTCCTTACAAGTGGGATGTCGATGGCAATCGCTACCTCGACTACGGCCTCGGAGCCGCGTCGTTGATGCTCGGACATCGTCACCCCAGCGTTGTCGCCGCGCTGGGAGCCGCCGACCTGTTCGCTGTACCGGCCGCTTGCAACGAGCTGGAAATCGACTGGGCGGAGGTCGTCTGTGAGTTGATCCCGACCGCCGAGCAGGTGCGTTTCACCGGCTCTGGGACCGAGGCCACCTACCTTGCGATGCGGCTCGCCCGTGCGGCCACCGGGCGTCAGAAGGTCGCCAGGCTGGAGGGGCACTATCACGGCTGGCACGACTACGTCATGGTCGGCTTCCGTCCCCCGTATGAGCGCGCCGCTAGCGCCGGCGTCCCGGACGGCGCGTTGGAGTCGGTGCTCACCCTGCCGACCACGGTCGAGGATCTGGGGGCGATTGAGAGCCGCCTGCAGGAGCGCGATGTCGCCTGCGTGATCCTCGAGCCGTCGGGCGCATCCTGGGGCACCGTTCCCCTGGAGGCGAAGATGCTCGAAGGCCTGCGGGAGATCGCGACGCAGACCGGGACCATCCTGATCTTCGATGAAGTCATCACCGCCTTCAGGTGGGCCCCAGGGGGGATCCAGGCGCTCACCGGCGTTCGGCCCGACTTGACCACCCTCGCCAAGGTGTTGACCGGCGGTTTCCCCGGCGGTGCGGTGGCCGGGGGACGCGACATCCTCGGCCTGCTTGGGCCAGATGCCGAGCCGGGCACCGGCGTCTTTCACTACGGCACCTTCAACGCGCATCCGGTCTCGGTCGTAGCCGGTATCGTGACCCTCCGCGAGCTCGCGTCGGGATCCGCTCAGGCTGCCGCCGATCAGCATGCCGCCGAGCTTCGAACGGAGATCTCGGCGGCCTTGGATGACCTCGAGGTCGCAGGCTTCGTCTACGGAGAGTCGTCGACGTTTCACGTTTACCTTCAGGCCGCAGGGTGGGAAGCCGACCCCGCCTGCTCGCTCTCCACCACCGCCCCCGATGACCTGCTGCGGATCCCGCCATCGTTGGTCCAGGCGTTCCAGCGGGCGCTGCGATCGCGCGGAGTGGATCCGATCTCCTACACCGGTGGCGTGGTGTCGGCGGCGCACAACTCGAGCCATCTCGACGAGGCGATCAGCGCTTATCGGGGAGCGTTGAAGGAACTGCGGGACGCCGGCGTTCTCGCGCACGTCTAGTTACATAGCCACGCCGGATCGCTTCGAGCAGCCCGTCCTCGACTCGGTCGCCGACTAGGGACTGGGGGTTCAGTTGCTTGCCGCCGCGGCCGGGCGCAGAGTCGGAAGCTTTAGCTCCTCGAGCAGCACGTAGCTCTCGATTTCGACCACCTCGGGGAGGTTGCTCAGATCGCTAAGCGTCGCCTGGAACGCGGCTGCGTCTGCCGCAACGACCTCGGCGAGCACTTGGTGGCTCCCAGCGGACAAGCAGACCCAAACCAGGTAGGGAATCTCCTGGATGCGCTCCGCCAGCGAGCGGCTCGACCCGGCGATCCGCATGGCCGCGCCCCCGCGAAAGCCAAGCTCCATCTTGTTTGGTGAGAGGATCGCGGTCGCCTGGACCATGCCGGACTCGAGCAGGCGCAAGGTTCGTTTCCGAGCGGTGGCCTCGGCGACGCCCACCGATTCGGCGATCGCCTTATAGGAGCAGCGAGCGTCGTCGACCAGGCAGCGGATAACGCCGGCGTCGATTGGATCAAGGATCTCCGCGAGCCAGCTTTCGTCGATCGGATCGCTTGAACGGGCCACCGCGCCGTTGCCGGTTCCCTGACCGGGATAGAGCACGGCCGTGTTCTTCACGACTCTCAGCCAGGGAGAGCTGACGAGACCTTCGACTCCCTCCATCGAAGCAACTTCGTCGAGCAGGTTCACCATTGCGTTGCGCCCACGGCACGATACGGAGAGGCGAATGGGGGTGACGCCCGTGGTCAAAGCAGCCCACGTGACCTCTCGGCGGCCGGCGATCCTCTCTGCGACAGAGCGCTGGTCGCCGCGGACGTACAGTCCGATATCCGCGCTCATGATCAGATCCGAGTCGGCGATCCGCGGCAGAGCCACGATCGCGATCTCTGCATCGTCGACCAATCGCGCCGTCCGCTTCCTGACAGTCGCCTCGGCTACGCCAAGCTCCTCGCCCATTCGGATGAACGAAGCCCTACCGTTCGCTTTTAGCAGCTCCACGATGGCTACGTCCAAGTCGTCGATCGTCTTCCTCCCTCCGGCTGAGTGTCTCGCCTGCGTCTTCCTACCGACCTCCGATGCTATCTCGGGCGGCAGAGAATCTGCTGCTGCCGTCGTCCGACAGCAGCAAGGGATGGCTCCGCACTACAGCGCTGAACTCTTGTCCATGAACCTGCCAAGACCGTGTCAAAGCGGCTGAAGCCCAGCTAAGGAGCACGAGGAGCATTTCCGGGCTAGAGAAGTGCGCAGCGTGATACAGTTGCATACATCCGAACTTCGCGGTATGTTCATCGCCGCTCAGCAACGGATAACGGGGACTCTGGAGGGAAAATGATCGGGAAGAGGAGAGCTGAAATGAACATGCATACCGCTACCGGCGGAAAAGTCGTCGGAGTGGCCCTGGCTGTGGGATTGATGATCGCCGCGCTCACGGGCTGTGGCGGCGGCTCCGGATCCAGCGACAGCACGTCGACGAAGATCGAGCCGACGGTGACGGCGGGCAAGGCGAAGGGGGACATCGCCACGTTCACGTGGGCCCTCCCTTCCGGAGAACCACCCACCCTCGATCCCGCCCAGGCGCTTACCTTCAGCTCGGCGGTTGTTGTTTCGAATCTCTGCGACCCGCTCCTTCGAATGCGTCCCGACACCAGCATGACACCTGGGGCGGCCACGTTCAAACGGGTTACGCCGACGACGTTCGTGTTCACTCTGAAGCCAGGTATCAAGTTCTGGAACGGTAACGAAGCCGACGCTGAAGATATGTTGTTCAGCCTCGAACGGGCCGCGAATCCTCCGTCGATTGCCACCTCGACCTACGAAAATGTGCGTTCGATGAGGATCACTGGCCCCAATCAGGTGACGGTGACGCTGACGAAGCCAGATGCGCGTTTCGAAACGAAGCTCGGCGCGACGATCTACACCGCGCTGCTCGAGAAGTCCTACACCGAAGAGGCAGGCGATGAACTCGGCACGGCGGAGGGCGGGCTCATGTGCTCCGGACCCTTCGAACTCGGCGATTGGAAGCAGGGTCAGGAAATCGTCCTGACTCGCAACGACAACTACTGGGATCCCGCCTTCAAAGCGCATGCGAAGACCGTCTCGCTCAAATTCCTCACCGATACCACGGCCTTGGTTCAGGGTTTGGCGTCGGGGGAAGTGGAAGGCGCCTACGGGATCCCACCGGCGGTCATCCCCAAGCTCTCTGACACCGCGAATGGAAGTCTCTACTACGGAGATTCCGTGGAATGGCTGGCGGTGCAGGTCGCCACCCCCGATTCAGTGATGAACGATGCAGCGCTCTCCCGTGCCCTCTTGCTCAGTATCGACCGCGAGGCCGTGGCGAAGGCGATCTACCACGAATCGGCGAACGCCAACTACACGATGCTCGGCACGAACATCTGGCCCCCGGAGGGCGAAGAGCTCTGGAAGGAAGCCTATCCGGCCTTCGTCGAGAAGAACGCCCATGACCCCGAAGAGGCAAAAAAACTGGTCGAAGAAAGCGATTACAGCGGTCAGCCGATAATCATGGCGATCAAGGCCGGTGACGAAACGATGTCGCAATCAGCCCAGCTGATCCAGCAGGAAGCCTCACAGATCGGCCTGAATCTCAAAGTTCGTTCGGTCCAACCCACCCAGTTCGAAACGATGAGCTACACGCCCGAAGCGCGAGCGAACATCGACCTCTTCCTCGCGCAAACGTTCGACATAGTCAAGGACCCACTAAGCGTGGCGGGGGTCGTGTTGCTCCCGGGTGCGTACTTCAACTACACCGAATTCGACAATCCGAAGGTCACCAGCCTGTTCGAGACGGCTCGCGAAACGTTGAATGCGCAAAAGCGCTCGGAACTACTGGTCGAAGCGCAGGAGATATACGAAGGTGGGCCCGAAGTACATGAACAAGCCATCCTCACCCTCTACACCATCACCTATCAGAACGAGCGCCTCGCCGGCGCCGTGACCAACGGCACGTGGCTTTGGACGCCGTCGCTCGCGACGATAGGCGCCGGGAGCTGACTCGGCACGAGTAGGAATGCAACCGGGCCCGGAGGCCGTCTCCGGGCCCGGTACCTGTCTCGATGTCTCGATGGCACCGCGGATGGAGCGATCAGCAGAGCGACGACGGTCGTCCGCGGTGCCGTCTCAGGCCCCCCGCAGTAACGACCCGCAGGGAGCAGTCGATGAGCGCCTACTCGATGGTCAGTCTCGCCACCGGCGAGCAGGTCAAGGAGTACGCAGAGACCAGCGACGCCGAGCTGCGGGCGGCGATCGACAGCGCCGACCAGGCCTAGAAGAGCTGGACTACCCAGACGGGCGCCGCTGAGCGCGGCGCTGATCGGCAGGGTTGGGAGCTCCAATCAGCGTTCCGCCAGCGGTTGGCCGAGATCGTTGTCCGCGATATCGGCAAGCCGATCCGCGAACAGTCGACTGATGCGCGGGGTGGATTGGTCCATCAACGACCGCGATCATGACCGTCGGCGGGCGCTGCGGCACTGTCTATGTCCGGCTGATCGCCCGTGACAGGTCCTCCGTTCTCCTTCTTTCCGCGTCGGTCGAAAGGCTCGGTCCCTTCTGCACGAGGAGAAATCGACCGAGCCACCGCCTCGGTCGCGGATGGCCCGAGCCTGCCGGTGGATCGGCCGCGCAGTATCAGTACCGCCAGCAATGCGGTCGCCCCCAGCAAAGCCGAGCTCGCGATCAAGGTGACGTGCAGGCCGGTGACGAAGGCGTCGCTCGCCTCGGCGACCAGGGCGGTGCCGGCTGCGGTGGGGAGGCCGGCCGCCACCTCGACGGCACGCCCCAGCGACTCGTTGGCGGCTTCCATTCCGGCAGCGCCGACTCCCTGCACGGGGCCTAGGGCGCTGCTGTAGACCGCGGCAAGGACCGACCCGAGGACCGCGATCCCGAGACCGCCGCCCAGTTGAAAGGCGGTCGCCTCGACCGAGGCGGCGTTGCCCGCCCGATCAGCCGGGACCGCGGAGAAGATGACGTCGTTGGCTGCGACCAGCCCGACCTCGAGGCCGAAGCCGAGCGCGATGAAGGGCAGCGCCAGCAGGAGGTAGCGGTCCTCCACTCCTAGCGCCAGCATCGGCAGGAGTGCAGCGGTCGAGAGCAGCATCCCCCCACTGATCGCGGCCCGGGTTCCGAGCCGGCGCAGGAGCGGCGCCGCCAGCAGGCCGCCGGCAAGGCTGCCGATGATCAACGGCAGCAGTCGAACACTGGCGGCCAGCGGCTCGAGGCCGAGCACCAACTGAAAGTACAGAGCGAAAAACAGCTCGATGCCGACCAGCCAGAACGCCGAAAGCAGCACGCAGCCGACGGCGACGGAGAAGGTGCGGTCGGTGAACAGGCGCACGTCGAGCAGCGGCTCCGGCCGCGCCAGCTGCCGCCGCACGAACACCGTCAGTGACACGAGGGCCGCGGCGACCACGGCGATCGAGGCGGGCTCGGCGAAGCCGTGGCGGGCTCCCTCCTTGATCCCAAAGGCGAGCCCAAAGGTACCCGCCGCGGCCAGGACCACCGCGGTCGTGTCCCACGGCGGCGGCGCGGCTGCGCGGCTCTCGGGCAACAACCTGAGGCCGATGGGCACCACCACCAAGACCACCGGGACGTTGATCAGAAAGATGGCGCCCCACCACCAGTGTTCGACCAGGAAGCCGCCGATCAGGGGGCCGATCCCGGCACCGCCGGCGATGGTGGCGCTCCAGATGCCGACCGCGGTGCGGCGCTCGTTGCGATCCTCGAAGACACTGCGGACGATCGATTTCGTCGCCGGAATGATCAGGGCGCCACCGGCACCCATCACCGCGCGGGCAGCGATCAGGACGGCGGGGGACCAGGCGAAGGCGGCCAGGGTGGAGGCGGAGGCGAAGACGACGAGCCCGGTGAGCAGCATCCGCTTGCGGCCGAAGCGGTCACCGAGCGCGCCAGAGGCGACCAGCAGCGGCGCGATCACAAGCGGGAAGACGTCAAGGATCCAGAGCAGCTCCACGGCTGAGGGCTGCAGGTCCTCGGTCACCGCCGGGGCGCCGATGACGAGCGCGGTGACGTGGATGACGACGATGAGGACGGTGGCGCAGACGACGGCGAGGACGGTCCAGCGCCCCGCCTGATGCGGAAGCGGGCTCATGCGATCTCCTTCAACACGGCCTCGTCGAAGATGCGCACGCCGTCAGCGAGCACGACTTGCTGACCCGCTCGACCTACGCCGCCCAGCAGGCCGCCGTTCAGACCACCGCATCAAGACCGACGGAGATCGCC
>CAYXFL010000046.1:0-23704 GCA_964464285.1 uncultured Conexibacteraceae bacterium | reverse complement strand
GGCTGGACGCAAGGAGAGGGAGCTTCACGAAGGACCAAGCGCTCCGCTTGACCTTCTTCGCCCTATGGGCGAAAAAGGTCAAGGCGACCGTTACCGAAGCCTCACGGAACGATCACGCCGAGCCCCGAACTTCGACCCGGCCCGTCAGCCCCAGCTGAAACCCCAGGGCGCTTTCGAGCCAACGGAACTTCGGAGCGCTTTCGTTGGGAGGGGTCGGTGGTGTCCTTCGTACGAGCGGCGTTAGCGATTCGCCCAACTGCGCATCTCGGACGGGAGGGTTGCGCCCCTGGCGAATTCGCCCAGCGAAGGTAGAAGGACACCACCGACCCCTCCGGCGGCAACCCCCCGAAGCACCCCGTCCCTCAGCCGAGATCAGGAGAGTTCTCGACCCGCAGCAGGCCGCCTTCGGCCTGCTCCTCCATCTGCAGGGTCGTGTGCTCGATTCCGAACTGCTCGCCGAGCGCCAGCTCGAGCCGGTGGCGGATCAGGTCGCGATCGGCGCCGGGGGCGACGACGACGTGGGCGGCGATCGCGCCGAAGCCGGCGGTCACGGTCCAGACGTGCAGGTCGTGGACCTCGCGCACGCCCTGCTCGGCGCAGATCGTGGCGCCGACCCGGTCGACGTCGAGGCCGGAGGGCGCCGCCTCCATCAGCACGTCGAGCGGCTCCTTGATCAGCCGCCAGGAGGAAGCGAGCACGAGCAGGGCGATCAGCAGGCCGACGATCGGATCGACCACCGGCGAGCCACCGAGCAGCACCCAGGCGCCGGCGACAAGCACCCCGACCGAGCCGAGCGCGTCGGCGACGGAGTGGCGCAGCGCCCCCTCGAGGTTGATGTCCTCGCGCTGACCGCGGGCCAGCACCCAGGTGGCGAGCAGGTTGCCGGCCAGCCCGATCACGCCGATCGCGAGCACCCCCCAGCCCTCGATCTCGGGCGGGTCGCCGAAGCGGCCGATCGCGGCGACCGCGATCAGGACGCTGATCGCGACCAGGGTGAGCCCGTTGACCAGCGCCGCCAGCACCTCCGAGCGCTGGTAGCCGAAGGTGCGCCGGCCGGCCGCCGGCAGCGCCGCCAGCCGCGCCGCGAACAGGGCCAGGGCGATCGCGCCGGCGTCGGAGAGCACGTGGCCCGCGTCGGCGAGCACCGCCAGCGAGCCGGTGATCAGGCCGCCGACGACGCCGAAGACGAGCAGCGCGACGTTGATCCCGAGCGCGATCCAGAGCCGCCGCCGGCTGTCGGCACGGCGCGCGTCGAGGGCGTGGCTGTGGTGGTCGTGGGGACCGTGCACGGGCCGAGCTTACGCCCGGCCGCGGGCAGCGCCGCTCACTCGCCGAAGCAGGCGCGCAGGCGCAGCGCCGTTTCCAGCTCGACCCGGCGCGAGACGACCGGGTGGCCGAGCCGCTCCTCGGCGGCGCGCAGGCGGTTGGCGACCGTCTGCTGGTGGATCCCCAGTGCCGCGGCCGCCGAGGCCGCGTTCTGCTCGGCGGCGAAGTAGGCGAGGATCGTCTCGCGGATCCGCATCGAGACTGTGGTGTCGTCGTCGATGCCGCGCAGCTCGTGGGCGATGAAGGAGCGGGCTTCCTGGCGGTTGGAGCTGGCCAGGGCCTCGATCGCGACGTCGGCGTAGAAGGCGACCCCGAGGTCGAGGCGCTGCGCCACCCAGCGGGCGCGCAGGGCCTGCCCGTTGGTGGTGCGGAAGCCGGAGTCGCCGAAGCCGTCGAGGCCGATCGCGACGCCGGCGTCCTCCGGCGCCTCGTAGGCGGCGAGGCGGCGCTCGCCGTCCGCGCCGAGCGGGCGGGCGCCGCTGATCCAAGCCCAGCGGGTCCCGTTCAGGGCGCCGACCGAGAGGCTGATGCGGCCCAGCGAACGGGCCAGCTCCTGGATCGCCTCGCTGGCGCTGCCCCCCCAGGCGACCACCCCGAGGTGGTACTGCTCGACGTCGAAGTCGAGCTGCAGGGCGGCGACCGGGTCGCCGTCGATCAGCCGGCGGATCGCCTGGAAGCGGCGCTGCTCGCCGACCCCGCGGGCGCTCTCGGTCTCCTTCTGGAAGGCGTCGACGACGAAGCCGGTGACCTTGCGCTGGTAGGCGGAGAAGTACTCCGACCCGTACTGCAGCAGCTCCTGGCGCACGGACGGGTCGGCGACGGCTCCGTCGACGACCTCGATCCACGCCTCGACCAAGGAGCGCTCGAGGCTCTGGTAGCCATCGAGCAGGAACTTCAGCGTGCCGATCTCCGCCGCCACTTTGGCCGCCTGCAGGTCGGCTTCGGCCGGGTTCGACGGGATCACCCCACGGCTGAAGTTGTCCAGCTCGGCAAGCAGGACCGTGCGGCCGAAGACGAGCAGCTCGTCCCAGGCGCCGTGGTTCTGGGTCATCCATTTCGGCAGCTGCGTGGTCAGCCGTCCCGCCGCCGCGGATGCGATCCGGTCGCCCCGCGCCGACAGCCCCGCGGTCAGGCCGTCGAGCTCCCCCAGCGCGGCGGTCGACGCCCGCTGGTGCCAGTCCAGTTTTCTCGTGTCTATTGGTGCCTCTGCAATCAACTAGTGCCCTCCCTGTGGGCACCCCCGCGGACCTGACCGTGAGGTCGAGGACCTTCCCTGTGCGGTGATCGACGTGTCGGGAACCTCCGATCGGATCGGAACAGAGATCCCTGTAAGCATTGGCCAGTCTTCTCAATAAATCTCCGTGTTTCTACTCAGATAGGCCGAACCCAGCGGCCCTCGGCTCGTACCTTTTGCGAACCCGCAACCCACGGTCGCCGTTCGCCGCTAGGCCGGCATGCGCTCGCGCAGGCGCAGGGCGAGGGCGAGCTCCAGGGTGCGAGCCATCAGCGGGCGGCCGAGGCGCTCCTCGATCGTGCGCAGCCGGTTGGCGACCGTCTGGTGGTGGACGCCGAGCTGCGCCGCGGCCGAGGCCGCGTTGAGGTGGGAGGCGAAGTAGGCGGCGAGTGTCTCGCGCAGGCGCTTGGAGGCCGCCGAGTCGTCGTCGATGCCGCGCAGCTCATGGGCGATGAAGGAGCGCACGTCGTCCTCGACCTGCAGCGCCAGCGCCTCGACCGCGACGTCCGCGTAGCGGGTCACCGGGCTGCCGCAGTCGGCCAGGGTCCGCGCCCGCAGCGCCTGCCGGAAGCTGACCCGCAGGCCCTCCTCGCCGAAGCCCTCGAGGCCGATCGCCAGCCGCACGCCGGGTTCGGGCTCGAACGCCTCGAGCTCGCTCAGGCCGCGCTGGGAGAGCGCGTAGTGGCCGCTCAGGCAGACCCACCAGGTCGCCCCGCGGGCGCGGACCTGGGCGACGCGATCGAGCCGCGCGGCCAGCTCGCGGGCGGTCCCGGCGGCGCCTCCCCCCCAGACGATCGCGCCCAGGTGGTAGCGGCCGAAGTCGAAGTCCAGGTGGGCGTCGGCGAACGGGTTGTCCTCGGTGAGCTGGCCGAGCGCGCCGCCCGCCTGCGCCGCCAGTCCGATCCGCTGTTCCATCCCGCGCCGGTAGGACTCGGCGAGAAAGCGGCTGACCAGCTCCGCGTAACGGAAGAAGAAGCGGGCGCCGCGGGCGCGCAGCTCCTGCTTCGCGTAGCCGGGGGCGCTGGAGCCTTCGACCAGCTCGAACCAGGCGCCCCACAGCGAGGTCTGGGCGAAGCGGTAGCCGGCCACCAGCCCGTCGAGGTCCCCCAGCTCCGCGGCCAGGTCGACCAGGAAGCCGTCGACCGCGGGCAGCTCGCCGGGGAGCTGCCCCGCCCGGAAGCAGGCGAGCTCGGTAAGCAGGCTGGCCCGCAGGTGATCCTCGAGCTGGCCCCAGCTCGGATCGGCGGGCGAGAGCCAGGACGGGACGCACCCCCGCATCGCGCCGAGCCCGGCCGCGGCAAGGCGGTCGATCCGCACCTCGAGCCCGTCGGCGAGCCGCTCGAACGTCGCCTCGACGCCAATCGTCGTCCGTCCAGGCGCGAACGCCCCAACGGCGCCGTCCGGTCCCTCGAGTGCGTCTATGGATGAACCGCGAGACGCCTCCGCCACGCTCTCCCTGGCGCGGGCCGCGAGCCTTACGTCTCGCAAGCAACACCTCCGGTTACGTCGATCCTAGCGGCGCGGCGCGCGCTCGGCCTCGAAAAAACACCGGGCGGCCGTGATGGCCGCCCGGTGTGGAGGGACTTCTGCAACTGCTGTTCTGGGTCGCTCAGCGCTTCCCAGCCCGCTTGGAGCCGCCCGCCTTCTTCCCCCCGCAGCCGTTCCTCACCACCGGCTGGGAGTCGAACGTCTTGCCGTTCTGGCCGTCGAGCTTGACGACCGCCCTGTTCTTCGACTTGCAGATGTCGCGGCTGTTGACCAAAAGGCTCTTCTTGCCGCCCTGCATGTTCATCACGAACTTGCTCACCGGGGCGTCTGGCACCGTCTCGAAGGTGGTGCGGATGCCGCGGTTGTGGCTGTCGATCCGCCCGACCAGCGCCACCCGGATCTGACCGCGCAGGTCGGCGACCAGGTCGGGGAGCTTGTTGTCGGAGGAGCGCAGGTAGACGTTGCCGGTGAGCGGCTGGTCGAGCAGCGGCGACCAGGCCGTGGCCTTGCCGTAGATCGCTGCTTTCGGGCAGGCATCTGCGGCCCACTGCGGACGGGTGCAGATCGTGCGGATGTGCTCCTGGGCCAAGAACACCGAGCGCGGCAGGGTGACCGAGGCGCGGCCGATGTTGGCTTCGCCCGGGCGGGCCGTCAGGGTGGCGGTGAGCTGCTGGTATTTGGCCCGCTTGGTGCCGCCCTTGACCCGCAGGTCGAGCTTCGGCTTGAAGGCGAGCCGCTCGCAGCCACCGACCTGGAAGTGGCTGGCCAGGGCGGTCTCGGAACCGAGCACCGAGGTGACGCCGCCCAGCACCTGGCTGGGGTTGCAGGAGCTCGGGTTCTTGACGAACTGGGAGCGGTCCATGGAGACCACGATCGAGCGGACCTCCAGGGGAATGCCCTGGAGGATCGTCGGGATCGGGTCGCTCACCGCGGTGATCTGGGTCGTTGCCTGGTCGACCTGCAGGGCGGTGCGGACGACCACCGTGCCGAGGTCGAAGGGACCGGCCAGCGCCGGGGTGATGATCGCCATGCTCAGCGGAGCGCCTTTGTAGGGGCCGGCGAGGTAGGCCTTGCCGGTGGCGTAGTAGGGATCGCTTCCGGCGCCGGCGCCGACGGTGACGTTGCCGATCGCAGAGGAGGCCGGGCAGCTGGCCTGGTCGCGCTCTGCCTTGCCGGCCTTGCCTTCCGCCGCGATGAGCGCGGCGTCGGGGCAGTAGGAGACCCCGGCGAGCTTGCCGAGCAGGCCCTTGGGCAGGGTGGTCTTGATCTGGTCGATCCGCTGGGTGCCGTCAGCCCTGCTCACTTTCAGCGTGAACGGGGTGTAGGCGCCGGCGGTGGGGTCGACGGTGCCGGCCGTGAAGGCGGGCGCGTTCGGTGCCTGAGCTTCGCTGGCAAGGCAGGCGCCGCCATTGGCGCCTTTCTCGATCGCGAAGGCGTCGGTGCGGTTGGCGACGTCGCCTTCGGGGGCCGACCACGGGGTCAGGGCCGCGTTGGCGACGAACTGCCCGCAGCCGTTGGGCGTCTTCAGAGCGGCCCTGGGGCCGGTGAACATGTTGACCTTCATCTCCTCGAAGGGCAGCTGCGGGTTGTCCTTGAAGGAGACCGTCAGCTGGCCGGTTTTCGAGTCGGGGACCGGCTGGCCGGCGAGCTTGATCGTGGTGCCGGAAAGCGGGTCTTCGACTGAGATGTAGAGGGCCAGGAGACTGTTGAACGGGTTGTTGTTCTGATCGGCGAGGTAGATCGCGCCGTTCAGGGGGTGGTCGATCAGCGGGGTGTTGATCTGCACGGTGCCGAGCTTGGAGGCCGGCGGGCAGGAGACGGCGTTGCCGTCGAAGACCGCCTTCGGCTGGCCGACCGGGCTGCTCAGGCCGACCTGGGCGGGGCTGCAGGTGCCGAGGCCGTTGGCCGAGGCCGGGTTGACCGTCATCCCCGGGGGCAGGGTCAGCACGACGTCCTTGAGGTGGGCCTCGGAGAGCCCGTCGGGGTCGGTGTTCTGGGGCGTTTTGATCGTCACGTCGAGGCCCGAGGGCGAGTCGGCGAGGTTGGTCGTCGGACGCGCCTGGATGGTGGGCGTGAACGGGACCTGGTCGCAGCCGGTGAACAGGAAGGGCTCGTCGTCGAAGTCGGAGTTGAAGGTGCCCGTCGTCCAGTCGCCGATGGTTTTCCAGCCGTCGATTTTCGCGGTCATCGACTGGGGGGTCGCCGAGCACTCGGTGGTCGTCAGCGTGAACGCTTTGCGGGGGTAGTCAGTGGTCGCCGGTTTCCAGTAGAAGCCGGGGACCAGCGGGCCGTACCGATCAGGATCGTGGACTTCGTCGGAAGGCACTCCCCAGAAGACGGTTTTCGCACCCGCGATAACGATCCCCTGGGAGATCGATCCGGAGTCGATCGTGATCGCGTACTGCCCAGGGCGCAAGGTCGGGGTCAGCCGGACCACGACCCCGAGGGAGTTGAAGGCGAACATCGCCGGGGAGCCCTCGGGCGCCACGACGTTGTAGATCGGCGCCTCGAGGGGATTGGCGCTGCGCGGCCCGATGTAAGCGATACCGATCTGCGAGTCGACCGGGCAGGCGGCCGCGTTGCCGGAGTTGCCGCCCTTCAGCGCCGTCTCGGGACAGCGCTCGGCAGCGAACGGGTTGACGAGCAGGCCCGGCGGCAGGTCGATCAGGAACCGGTGCGGCGCCTCGACCGGGAAGGAGTCCACATCGTCCGGGTCGATCTGCGGAACGTCGAACCGCACCGTGATATCGGGGTGCGAGCCGGCCTGACGCTCGGGGTTTCCGTCGATGTCGTCGAGCGAGGCGCCGAGGTTCGCGAACTCGACCGCGGAAGCCGCCGGCGCCGCGATGCCGACTGCGAGCAGGAGGGCGGCGAAGGCGAGCGCGATCCTCGCGCTCGTCCGTCGCCACCTGCTGTTGGTCTGTCCCTTGCTGCTGGTCATGTCCCTGCCTTCCGAGGATGCGTGAGCGAACGTGGATGAGCTGCGTTTGGTCGGGCTCATCTCACTTCCCTCCCTTGCCGTTCGAAGGGGCCTTGAAGGTGAGCGTTCGAGTCGTGCTCGAGGCCCTGCCTTCGGCTGGGGCGAAGGTGACCTTCACCTTCTTCTTCAGCGTGCCCTTGCGATTCAGTGCCTTCTGGGCCTTGCCGTCGAGCTTCACCTGGAGCTTGAAGACGGCGGCCTTGCCGGTCCTCCTGGTGGCTTTCTTCAGGCCGTTGCCGCTCGCGGTCAGCTTGCCCTTGCCGGAGACCTTGACGCTGAGCGTCGCCACCGGGCCGCGGGTCGCCGTCTTCGAGAGCTTCACGGTGCCCGGAGCGGTGCTCGGGTTCGAGCGCCCATGGAAGAACTCGCTTCCCGAGGGAGACGAGCCGGGCACTGGCGGGTTCGCTCCGCGACAGGCCTCAAGACCGTCGCAGGGCGGAACCGGGACCACCGGGTTGAACGGGTAGCCGGCGCCCTCGCGGGTCATGTAGATGTCGTAGCTGCGGTCGACGTCGGTGCCGACGATCGGATCGTTGGTCGCGATGAACACCGTTTTCCCGTCGTAGGTGGCATCGAGGAAGCGCGAGGCCATCCCCATCTGCGCCCGCGAGAGCAGCCGCAGCTCGCCGTCCTTGTAGGCGTAGGCGTCTTCGAGTTCGTTGTTGTCCTCGGGCAGCAGCCCGTCCTTGGTGGTGAAGAACGCGGTGCCGTCGTTGGCGGCAGTCTGCATCTGGTGCTCGTCCATCCGGGCGAAGCTCGAGTTGCCGGTCCCCGGATCGCCCGCGTGCCCGTTCGGCGTGGCTCCGTCGGGGCGGCAGGAGGCGCAGTGCAGCTGCTCGCCCGTCGCCTCGGCGTCGAAGAGGAACACCTGGGCGCAGGGCCCGGGGCCGGTGCCGAAGTTCGGCGGGCAGGCCTCGCTGAGAAGCTCCTGGTCGAACTGCTCGACGAGCCGAGCTGAGTTGTCCGTGAAGACGACATAGCGGCCGTTTTCGCTGAGCACACGCATCCCACTTGCCGTATGGGCCCCGCTCGACGACGCTTCCGGCGTGGCGATCAGCTGCAGCTCGCCGTCGCGCCAGAGGTAGAGGTTCGGTTCGCCCGCGATCGCGTCGTCGGTGAGCTTGGCGTTCGACTGGAAGCCGACGGTCTGCCCGTCCTGGGTCATCTGGAACGCGCCGGAGTACCCGTTGACCGTGCCGACGTACTCGATCGACTTGTCGGCCTGGGTGTAGCGGTAAAGGAAGGTCGGGGGGCCGAGCCACACATCCCCTTCGCCGTTTTCTTCGCCGGGCGGCGTGTCGCTGGTCAGCGGCGTGTTTTGCTTGGTTTGAAACAGCATGTACTCGCCGTTGTCGCTGGTCGAGAGCACGTTTGCCTGTTTGACGTCGGACTGGTCATTGGTGACCCGGGAGTAGGAGATCGGGTAGGTCACCCCGTTCGTCCGCTCGTAGGCGCCCCCGGTATCGCGCCCGAACATGCTCTCGATCATCGGGGTGAAGTAGAAGTGGTCGAGTCCGTTGTGACGCGCAGTCGACTCCCGCGCCCCGGTCTCGGTGCCCGCACCCCAATGGCCTATCGGCAGGATCGCGCCACCCTCACTGGCGGGCATGACCGAGATCGCTTCCAGGCCGTTCTCTGCCGTCCAGGCGTAGGCCGCGCCGCCTTTGGTGCTGTCCTCGGCGTTTTCCGGCGCGCCCGGAACCAGGGCAACCGGCGAGTTGAAGATCGCGGCGCTCCCATCCGGTGCGATCCACTGACTGTTCGCGGCGCCGTAGTTGGTCGTGAAGAGGATGCTGAGAATCCGTTTCTCGGTGGCCGCGAGCAGCGTGTACTCACCGGTGCTCGTGTCCCGCAGATAGACGTTGCCGCCGCCTTCGATCGCGCCGGGAGTCAGAGCCAGCGTCGAGCCCATGATCACGTGCCCGAGGCCGAAAGAGGACCGGGTCACGCCCATGATGTTGAAGGCGGCACCGCTGCCCGCGCCAGCGTCGTAGGGCGGGTCGAGGGACCTGTTGCTCCAGACATCGGGGCCGCGACGGCCGACGTAGCGCATGTACATCGGCTGGCCTTCGCTCGGCAGGCTCGAGAACTCTGAGTTCGTCGTGTAGAGGAAGGTGTTGCCGTCGGGGCTGGTGCGGAAGGTGTCGACGTAGGAGACCGTGCCGCCGCCCTTGACCGGCGGCGTCACCTGCTCGAAGCCCCACGGCTCGGCGGCGAGGGCGCTGCTCGCCCCCATCACACCCGCGAACACAGCCGTCGTCCCCGCAAGCGCGAGGGCGCGGCGCATTGCCCCGCCCCTTCTGCCCCGACCTGCTTCCCCAGTTCCTCTCATCCTCTGCGTTCCTCCTGCTAGCTGTTGGTGGCTGGCGGGACATGGGCGCGCGACGGCATGCGCGGAGCGGGACCGCTCCGTCGCCTGCGACGCCGCGCGCCCTGCCCCTACGGCAGTGCCGGCCAGGGAGTCCGGCTGTTGCCGAGCGTCTGGACGGCCGAGCTGCTCACGCCGCTGGCGGCGTCCAAAGATCGTGAAACCCACGGGTATCCCCCTGTCCTGATCTCCGTCCCAATCCGGCTTCCCTTTGCCGGTTCCTGGCTTGGTCGGGAGAGATGTAGTTGTCCCTAGCTCCCCACTTCGGGGAGTAGGTCCAGGATCGAGCCCAGGGGGGTCGTGGCGCTACAGGAAAGCTTCGAGAAACCGGCGCGGTTTCTCGTAGATGCTTCGAGAGAGCTAGACGCGGCCCTTTTCTAAGCGGGTTGGGGGGGCGGTGGTCGAGGGACGGGCGTGCTTCGAGAGGTTTCCGCCGGAGGGGTCGGTGGTGTCCTTCTACCTTCGCTGGGCGAATTCGCCTGGATCGCAACCCTCCCGTCCGAGATGCGCAGTTGGGCGAATCGCTAACGCCGCTCGTACGAAGGACACCACCGACCCCTCCCAACGGAAGCGCTCCGAAGTTCCGTTGGCTCACGAGTCTGCTGTGACCCGTCCTCAAGACGGGTAAGTGCAGACTCGTGGCCAGGGCTCTCGAAGCACCCTTTCTCCCTACGTGAGCCGGGCCAGCGCCCACACCTACCTGCCGAAGTGGGTGTGGGTCCTGGCCCGGCCTCGGACGGCCTACCCACCCAGCAACGCGGGAATTGTCAGGCGGGGACCGGCGTCTTGTCCGGCTCGGCTCCGGTTGCCATCGCCGCGGCGGCGACGTCGGCGCCGAACTGGAGGCGCTCGGCGTACTCGCGCGCCTGCATCCGCGAGATCACCATGCGCTGGATCTCCGCCGTGCCCTCGAACAGCTGGTAGATCTTCGCGTCGCGGAAGAACTTCTCCAGCGGGTACTCGGGGCTCCAGGCGTCGGGGCCGACCAGGTCCATCAGCGCGGTCGTCGCCCACATCGTCACGTCGCCGGCCTTGAGCTTCGACATCGAGCCCTGGCCGCCGGTCATCGGCACGCCGTTGCGGCCCATCCAGGAGGCGCGCTGGACCAGCAGGCGCGCCGCCTCGATCTCGGTGGCGACGTCGGCCAGCGCCTGCTGCACGCGCTGCACTTTCAGCATCGGCACGCCGCCCTCGGACTGGCCGTCGAGGTATTCGAGCGTCCACTCGTAGGCGGCCTGGGCGATGCCGAGCGCCGAGGCGCCGACGATCGGCCGGGTGATCTCGAAGGTGGCGAGCGCGTCGGCGCCGGCGCGCGTTTTCTGGCCCGAGCGGCCGCGCTCCAGCTTCTTTTCCAGCTTCTCCATCCCGCCGAGCAGGTTCTCGAGCGGGATCCGGCAGTCCTCGAGCACGATCTCGGCGGTGTGCGAGGCGCGGATCCCGAGCTTCGTCTCCTTCTTGCCCTGCGAGAGCCCCGGCGTGTCCTTGCCGACCACGAAGGTCGCCTGGCCGCGGGTCCCGAGCTCCGGGTCGACGGTGGCGACGACGACGTGGACGTCGGCGATCCCGCCGTTGGTGATGAAGACCTTGGTCCCGTTGAGGACCCACTCGTCGCCGTCGCGCTTGGCGGTCGTCTTCAGGCTCTTCACGTCGGAGCCGGCCTGCGGCTCGGTGACCGCGTAGGCGCCGAGCTTGATCTCCTCGCCGAGGCCGAAGCACTCCGGCACCCAGTGGCCGATCTGCTCGGGCGTGCCGCTGGCGGCGATCCCGGCGGCCGCGAGGCCGGAGCCGTTGATCGCGAGCGCGGTGCCGGCGCAACCCCAGTGCATCTCTTCGGCGGCGATCGCGCCCATCTGGCCGTCGCCGTCGGCGGCCGTCGTCTGCAGGTAATCGATCCCCTGCAGGCCCTGCTTACGCGCCTCCCGGATGACCTCCCAGGGAGTGCTCTCCTCTTCGTCGTGCTTGCGGGCGACGGGGCGGATCACCTCGCGGGCGAAGGTCCGGCACTTCTCTTTCCAGGCGAGCTGCTCAGCGTTCAGTTCGAAGTTCATCGTCTCCGCCTCCGTCGGGGCTTGGGCAGGTTGGTTGACTGGCCAGTCAACCAGTCCCTGAAATCTAGAGGATCGGAACGTCGGACGGCCCAGGGGGCAGGGACACCCCCCGGGCCGCGTATCCCTTTAAAGGGATGGATCCCCGTTCCAGGGAGTCGGGGGATCCGGGACACCGACACATCAGGTGCGGGTAGCGCTCCTGATGAGCGTCGGCGGGAGCTAAATGAGAACATAGAAGCACCACTTATTCAAGGGCACGATGCGATATGTCCCTTAAATACCTCTAATTCAGGGAACGTCTATGTACCGCTGCATTCCGAAGATGGCGCTTCCTCCGCCCATCGCTGGGCCTCGGCCAGGCCCACGTAGGGGGTGAGCGCGAAGACGATCAGCTCCGGAGAGATCGTCGAGGGAGGCGCCGCGGAGGGGTCTTCGAGCTGCAACAGCGCCTGGCGCGCCACCCGCGCGACCACGTTGCGTGCCGTGCGCTCGGGGTTCGCGATCACCGGCGCGCCTTCCCCCAGCCTCGCCGCCATCCGCTCGACCAGGGCCGCGAAATCAGCCTCTCCCCCGTGGCGCCGGTGGGCGGCGTGGACCGTGACCACGCGCGCGGCGACCGGGTCCGCGTCGGCGAACTCGAGCGCCGCCCGGATCGCCGCGGCGACGGCCGCCGGCCAGGGCCGGCCGTCCACGCAGGACCCGTCGATCGCGCGCTCCAGGCGCCGGCGGCAACGCCCGAACGACTCCGGGTCCTGGGCCGCCTCGCGCACGGCCCTGCCATCGTCGCGCCTCCTGCCCACTGCCCGCGTCTCCGATCACCGTAATTAAGAACGTTGCCATACCATCTATATCTATACAGCATGGCTTCTCGCCATATCCATGGCTATTTCATGCCTGAAAGGCGAGTATAGCTCCGGTCGTTGACGTACCAGAGTTCTGTCCGCCACGGCGAACGAGAAGGGCTCAGCGGGCGCGACAGCCGCGGGTGATCCCGGTGGCGATCGTGCGGCCGTCGTCCATCGTCAGCTTGGTCGCCGCCAGCGAGAAGAAGCCGGCGGTGAGCGCTCGCGGAATCGGGCAGGAGGCGCTCAGGTAGCTGCGCCGCACGCCGTCGTCGATCCAGCGACGCGAGAGGCTCACCTCGAAGTGGGCGAAGCGCGGCCAGGGCCCGAGCGCCCGGGAGAGGTGAGCGATCAGTCGCAGGCCGAGCCGGCCGTGGCTCTTCGCGATCACAAAGCGGAGCACGACCGCGACCGGCAGCCCGTCGCCGAAGGCGTGCATGACCACCGCCCGCCGTCCCTGCACCCTCGCGTTGAAGACCAGCACCTTGGCGTCGATCGCAAAGGGCGCCTGGCCGGGGATCGCGACCTCAGCCCCGAGCCGGCCTCGGCCGACCAGGGCGGGCGCGCAGACCCGCAGCGCATCCGCCGTCGTCTGGAAGCGCAGCTTGCGCGGCGAGCAGACCGGCAGGCCGCGGGTGTCCAGCACCCCCTGTGTCGGCAGCGACAGCTCGATCGTCCTCACCTGGGGCAGAGTCGCGCCGTCGGTGGTCCGCAGGGTGCCGGCCAGCCGCACCGCCACCGGCGCCGGCCGGTCGCGAGGCAGCTTCAGTGGCGCGAGCTCGCCGTCGAGGGTGAGCAGCAGGTTGTGCCGCTGCTCGCGCTCCCCGCTCGCCCGCTCGACCCAGCCCGCCCCGAGCAGCGCGACCAGGCACGCCACCGCGAGCGCCAGCAGCGCTCGCGGTGCCCGGGGTCGGGGCATCGGGCTTCGCCCGACCGGGGGGAGTGGGCGCGTTCTCGAACTACGGAGTCTTCGGCTTCTCATCAATGCCTTGCTGACGCTGCCCTACCCTCCGGCATCGCCAGGGCGCCGTCAACTTCGCGTGATCGCCCCGCCTGGTCGGGGCGCTGCCGGTCGATAGCGAACGCAGAATTACCAGTTTATCCGTACCGCTTTCTGACAATCGGGCTTGAATCGACGACGCATTCGCGCCTAGGATCGCTTGTCGATGGGAAAAGGCACGCGAGACATCCCCCGCGAGCAGACCGATCATCTGAGTACCAGAGGAATGGCAACTACCCCCTGGGGTGACGCGACCACACTGCGCAAGCGCAAGCTTCCACCGGGCCGGAACCCACGCGCCCAAGCGGCGCGCAACCAGAAGGAACGGCTGTTCGCGGCGCTGGTGGCGACCGTCTCCGAGCGCGGGTACGAGGCGACGACGGTGGCCGACCTGGTCGAGCTCTCGGGGGTCTCCCGGAGCTCGTTCTACGCGCACTTCGCCGACAAGGAGGCGTGCTTCCTCGCCGCCGCTGACACGCTGATCGGCCCAACCCTGGAGCGGCTTGCGGAAGAAACGGAGCCGCTGGACAAGGAGGAGGGTCGGCAAGCATTCGACGCGCTGATCGAGGCCGTGGTCGCGCAGCCGGCGGCGGCGAAAGCGTGCCTGGTCGAGATCTACGCGGCCGGGCCCGAAGGGGCAGCGATGCTGCAGCGGATCTTCGACGCGATGGCGGGCGTGGCCGAGCGGATCCTCGCCGGGACGCCGGAGCGCCGCGGGATGCCACCGGAGGTCGTGCGGGCGCTGGTCGGCGGCGTCCAGAAGGCGATCTACAAGCGGCTGCTGCGCGGCGAGGAGGCGGAGCTGACGGAGCTGACGCCGGCGCTCTGGGAGTGGCTGCTCTGCATCCCGCCGCCGCCCGGGCCGCTGCGGCCGAGCCGGCGGCGCTCGGTGCGGCCGCGCCGCTTCGAGGAGCGCCAGGCGGCCTCGCAGCCGGTCGAGCGGGTGCTGCGGGCGATGGCCGCCGAGGTCTCCGAGCGCGGCTACGCGGAGGTCACGGTGGCCGAGATCGTCGACCGCGCCCACACCTCCCAGCGCACCTTCTACGAGAGCTTCGCCGACAAGGAAGCGGCGATGGTCGCCGCGCTCGACAGCGGTTCGGCGCAGATGCTGGCGGCGGCGCTGCCCGCCTTCCGGCGCGCCGCCGACTGGCCGAGCTCGGTCCGCGACACCCAGGAGGCGATGCTGCGCTTCGCCGCCGAAGAGCCCGAGTACGGCCGGCTCGGCGCGGTCGCCGCCTACCAGGCCGGCAAGCGGGCGCTGGAGCAGCGGGAGATCGTCACCGAGAGCATGGAGGAGCTGCTCGGCGCCGGCTTCCAGGTGGCGCCCGGCGCCCCTCCCCTCGCCCCCGAGGCGATCGGCGGCGCCCTCTACGCGATGCTCTACGACTTCGTCGAGGAGAAGGGCCCCGAGCGCCTGCTCGAGCTGGTCCCGGCCTTCGTCTACGTCACCCTCGCACCCTTCCTCGGGGCCGAGCGCGCCTTCGAGGTCGCGGTGGGGTAACGCGCGGTCGCGAGCCAACGGTCATACACAAGAGGATGTGTATAGTCGCCTGCATGCGGACGAACATCGAGATCGACGACGAGGTGATGCGCGAGGCCCAGCGCCTGATCGGCGCGCGGACCAAGCGGGAGACGGTCGACACCGCCCTCCGCGAGCTGGTGGCGAGGCACCGCCGCCTCGGAGTGCTCGACCTGCGCGGCAAAGTCCGCTGGGTTGGCGACCTCGACGAGAGTCGCCGCGGGCACTAGCTGCCGCTCCGATGATCGTCGTCGACACCAGCGTCTGGATCGACGTGCTCAACGACAACCCGACGCCGATGGCCCAGCACTGCGTTGAGCTGATCGAAGCTGGCGAGCCGGTGGCGCTCACCGAGGTCGTCGTCACCGAGATCCTCCAGGGCCTGCGCTCGGAGCGTGACGCCCGTTTGGTGGAGCGGCACCTCCGCGCGTTCCCCATTCTCGGCCTGAACGGCCTCGACGATTTCGCCCTGGCGGCGGCCCTATGCCGCGAGGCTCGGCGCGCGGGCGTGACCATCCGCAAGACGCTCGACTGCCTGATCGCCGCGCCCTGCGTACGAACCGGCGCGCCGCTGCTCCATGCCGACGCGGACTTCGACCGGCTCGCCAGCTGCACGGCGCTGCGGATCTGGGCTCCGTGATCTCGCCGCGCCCCGGTCCGCTGCTCGACCGCCTGGTCAATCACCCGTGGCTGATCGGCGACCCGACCACGCCGGGGCGCAAGCTCGGCAAGCGGGTGCGCTGGCTGGCGGTGATCGCGATCGTGGTCGCCAACGCGGTCGGGGCGGGCGTGGTGATCGCCTTCGCGATCCTGGTCCTGCCGAAGCCGGAAGGGATCTCGAGCGGGGAGACGGTGCCGGCCAACATGGCGCTGGCCGGAATCTACCTGGCGGTGGCGATCGGGCTCGGGGTGCGCTGGGGCCGCCGGCTGGTCGAGGGCGGGCGCGGCGGCATCAGCTCCTGGCTCGACAGCGACCGGGTGCCGACCGAGGCCGAGAAGCTGCGGGTGCTGCGGGCGCCGCTACGGGTGCTCTTCGTGGCCGCGCTGCTCTGGGCCGGCGCGGTCGCCAGCTTCGCGCTGCTCAACCTGCTCTTCGACCCGCTGCTGGCGCTCGGGGTCGGGCTGACGGTCGCGCTCGGCGGCGTCACCACCTGCGCGGTCGCCTACCTGCTGACCGAACTGGCACTGCGGCCGGTCGCCTCGCGGGCGCTCGCCAGCGGCCCGCCGAGCCGCCGCGGCCTGCCCGGGCTGACCGCGCGCTGGCTGCTCACCTGGGGGCTCGGCACCGGCGCCCCGGTCGTCGGGCTGGCCCTGGTCGGGGTCGTCGCGCTCACCCCGGTCCACATCGACGAGACCACGCTGGCGCTGACCACGGTGACGCTGTGCGGGATCGCGCTGGCCTTCGGCGCGCTCGCCTCGCTGCTCGCCGCCTACGCGACCGTGCACCCGGTCGGCTCGATCCGCCGTGGCCTCACCGCGGTCGAGGAGGGCGACCTCGAGGTGAAGCTGCAGGTCTGGGACAGCACCGAGATCGGCCTCCTGCAGGCCGGCTTCAACGAGATGGTCGCCGGGCTGCGCGAGCGCGAGCAGATCCGTGACCTGTTCGGCCGTCAGGTCGGCCGCGACGTCGCCCGCGAGGCGCTCGCCACCGGGGTCGACCTGGGCGGCGCCGAGCGCGAGGTCGCGGTCGTCTTCGTCGACCTCACCGGCTCCACCCGGCTCGCCACCGAGCTGCCGCCGCGGCGCCTGGTCGAGCTGCTCAACCGCTTCTTCGGCGAGGTGGTCGAGGCGGTCGAGGCGCACGGCGGCTGGATCAACAAGTTCGAGGGCGACGCGGCGCTGGCCGTGTTCGGCGCCCCCCAGCGGCTCGACGACGCGCACGGCCGGGCATTGGCGGCGGCGCGCGAGCTCGACCGGCGGCTGCGCACCGAGGTGCCGGAGCTGGAGGCCGGGATCGGGGTCGGCTCCGGCGTCGCGGTCGCCGGCCACGTCGGCCACGAGGACCGCTTCGAGTACACGGTGATCGGCGACCCGGTCAACGAGGCGGCCCGGCTCAGCGATCTCGCCAAGGAGCACCAGCCACGCGTGCTCGCCTCCGCCCGCACGGTCGAGCGCAGCGGCGAGGAGGCGCGCGCCTGGGAGCTCGGCGAGGCGGTCGAGCTGCGCGGCCGCACCGAGCCCACGGTGCTCGCCCGGCCGCTGGGTTGAGGCCGATTCGAGCTGCGATACCTGTTCAGGTATCATGGACACGTGACCGACCCGACTCAACTGGTCCGCGAGATGCGCGTCTCCGCCGGTCTCTCCCAGCGGGCCCTCTCCGAGCGGGCCGGCACGTCGCAGCCGGCGATCGCCCGCTACGAGCGTGGTGCGGCGACGCCGGCCTGGGAGACGCTCGAGCGAATCGCCGCCGCGTGTGGGCACCGCCTGCGACTCAACTCCGAGCCGCTTCCCGACCCGCACGACGTCGAGCTCGCCGAAAGCCTGCTGCGGCTCACGCCTGAGCAGCGCCTGCGCGCGCTACCTCGATACGCCCGACTGCGAAGCCTGGCCTTGGAGGGGCGCTGATGGAATTCGACCCCGAGCGTCTGCTGCGGGCCCTGGCCGCCCACGAGGTCGAGTTCTGCGTGATCGGCGCCATGGCGGCCTGGCTGCAGGGAAGCCCCACCGTCACGCTCGACCTGGACGTGATGCCGAGGCAGGACCTCGACAACGCCGATCGCCTCGCCGCCGCGCTCAACGAGCTCAGCGCCCGAAACCGGGGCGGCGAGCGGGTCCAGCTCGGCGGCGGCGACTTCGTCGGCTGGGAGACGCACCAGTTCGACACCGAGGCCGGGCCGATCGACGTCGTCCCCCGCGCCGCCGGCATCGGCGGATACGACGAAGTCGCCAGCATCCCGCTCTCGCTCGGCGACCTCTCGGTTCGGGCGATCACCCTGGACGAGGTGATCGCGTCCAAGGAGAGCCTCGGGCGACCGAAGGACCTCGCCGCCCTTCCGGCCCTGTACGCGACGCGGGATGCGCTGACGCGTCAAGGCGAGGGCGACGGCTGACGCCGGGATCGCCGGAGCGGCCGTCCTCGACAGGGGTCGGTGTAGCGTTCGGCGGGTGAGCCGCGAGCGCCCGATCAACGCCGACGCGCCGACACCGGCGGAGCCCGGGGAGGCGGCGAAGCCGGCGCCCGCGCCGCGGCCGGCCCGCAAGCCGAAGCCGCTGGCGCCGAAGCTGCTCGCGCTGCTGGTCGTGGTCGCGATCGGGTTCATCGTGGCGGCGATCGTCGGGGGTACCGGGGGCAAGGGCGAGTCCGGCGACTCCGGGCAAGCGACGTCCGCGGCCACCGGCGCGACTCCGGCGGAGGGCGACGGGGCCGGCGCACTCGGCTTCCCCTTCCTCGCCACCAACAACACGACCCGCGTGGCCAGCGCCGACCCGGCCGAGATCGCCGCCGCGACCGCCTTCGCCGCCTTCCCGGCGACCACGGAGTCACAGCGGCCGCGCGCGGTGACGGTGATCGACGAAGGCGACTGGGCGGGCGCGATCGCCGCCGCGGCGCTGATGGCGCCGCCGCACCGCGCCCCGATCCTGTTCAAGCGCGAAGGCTCGCTGCCCGCGGCCAGCGAGGAAGCCCTGGCCGCGCTCGGACCGGAGGAGACGATCGAGGTGCGCGGCTCCGGCGCCGCGGCGGCGGGCGAACTGGCGATCCTGCGCGACCGGCTGATCCCGACGCGGCCGAAGCACATCGTGCTGGCGCCGGAAGACGCGCCCGAGTTCGCGATGCCGGCCGCCGCCTGGGCCGCCCGCTCCGGCGACCCGGTCCTGTTCGCCTCCGGCGACGACCTGCCGCCGGCCACGGTCTCCTACATCGAACGCCACAACCGGCTGCCGATCTACGTGCTCGGCCCCTCCTCGGCGATCTCCTCGGAACTGCTGCGCGAAGCCGAGAAGCTGGGCGGCGACGCGAAGCGGATCTCCGGCGAGAACCCGGTCGCCAACGCGATCGCCTTCGCCCGCTACCGCGACGGCGGCTTCGGCTGGGACATCAACGACCCCGGCCACGGCTTCGTCCTCACCCGCTCCGAGCGGCCGCTCGACGCGGCCGCGGCGGCGCCGCTCTCGGCCTCCGGGACCTGGGGTCCGTTGCTGCTCAGCGACGACGCCGGTACCCTCCCGGCCGAGCTTCGCGACTACTTCCTCGACGTGAAGCCCGGCTACACCGACAACCCGACCCGCGCCTTCTACAACCATGTGTGGGTGATCGGCGACCAGGAGACGATCGACGTGAATCAGCAGGCGGAAGCAAACGAGCTGGCGGAGCTGACCAGGATCGGCGGCGGCCGATGAGCGAGGCCGAGAACCCGCAGCTGCTCGAACAGGGCGGCGAGGTCACCGCCGAGGACATCCGTGCCCTGGCCGGAGCCTCCACCCCCCACTTCGCGCTGCAGGTGCGCAACCGGATCCGGCGGCTGATCGAGCCGCTGCCGGCCGGCCACCCGGCGCGGGCCGAAGGCGAACGCAAGATCGCCCGGCTCGAAGAGCTGGCCGAGCACAGCGGCGACCCGCGCGGCACGCTCGGGATCAGCCACTGAGATGAAGTACCTGGCGCCGGGGGTGTGGCGCCTCGACGAAGCGCCACGTCCGCTGATCAACGTCTACCTGGCCGGGGACGTCCTGATCGACGCCGGCCGGCGCTGGGACAGCCGCCGGATCGCCGGCCAGACCGACGGGCTCGAGCTCTCGATGGTCGCACTGACCCACGTCCACCCCGACCACCAGGGCTGCGCGCGGGAGATCTGCGAGCGGCGCGGGATCCCGCTCGCCTGCCACCGCGACGACGTCGACGCGATGGAGGGCCGCCGCCCGGTCGCCGCCAGCCAGAAGCCGATCGCGCAGCTCTTCGGCCGGCTCTGGCAGGGCCCGCCGCACCCGGTCGACCTGGCCCTCGAGGAGGGCGACGAGGTCGCCGGCTTCCGCGTCGTGCACGCACCCGGGCACGCGCCGGGCCAGGTGATCTTCTTCCGCGACTCCGACCGGGTCGCGATCTGCGGCGACGTGATCCGCAACATCACCTACATCGCGATGCGGACCCGCATCGCCGAGCCGCCGGACGATCTCACCCCGGACCCGGCCGAGAACCGCCGCTCGATCCGCAAGCTCGCCGGGCTGGAGCCGAGTCTGATCCTGCCCGGGCACGGCCCGGCGGTCACCGACATCGCGGCCTTCGAGCGCTTCGTTTCCGCGCTGCCGAGCTAGCTCGAGCGCGCTCGCGACATGTCGACCCGCTCGCCGCGGAAGGGGACGCCCTCGGCGACCAGCAGGCGGCGCTGACGGGCGCCCTTGGCGAGCGAGCCATCGGCACGGACCACGCGCCACCAGGCCAGGCCGGGCTCGTCGGCGCCGAACAGCACGGTGCCGGCGAAGCGCGGCGCCCCGGGCGAGACGTCGCCGTAGGTGGCGACGCGGCCCGGCGGGATCGCGCGCACCCGCTCGAGCACTTCCAGTTCCCGGTCGACCATCGTCCCTCGGTATAGCTAGTCGCCCTGGTCGATGCCGGGCAGCTGGCCGGGAGCGGCGCGGAGCGCCTGTTCGACCGCACCCTGCGGGTCGCCGGTCCGGAACTGCTGGTAGATGCTGAGCGCGGCGACGAGCAGCGGCGCCAGGTTGACCACCCCGAAGCGCACCGAGCGCACCTGGTAGAGGTCCGGCAGGTCGCGCAGCCCGAGGCCTGTGACGCGCAGCGTGCGCCAGTCCATCACCAGGCCGAGCACGGTTAGGAAGGCGAGGATCTGGGCGCAGCGGAAGCCCCAGTTGTCCATCCCGGCGTAGAGCGGGCAGAGCTCCAGCAGGCCGACCCCGGCGAGCACCGGAAGCGAGAGCGCCAGGCCCTTCAGCGGCCCGTTGGCGCCGGGCAGCCAGCTGAACAGGCAGCCGAACACATACGCCGCGACCACCCACAGGGCCAGTTCCCCGGCCAGCAGCGAGCCGACCGCGATCAGCTCGAACCCGTAGTAGGGGTCGAAGACCGAGCCCAACTCGTTGCTGGCGAGGACGAAGAGCACGTAGGCGATCGGCAGGATCGCGAGCCAGGCGCCGTAGCGAAGCGCCAGCTCGCCGTTCTCGCGCCAGCCGCGCCCCGGGCCGCAGCCGAGCGCCGCGACGGCGACCCGCGGCCGCGGCGGGAAGAGCAGGCGGACCAGCTGCCGGTCGGCTGCCGACGGCCGCCGACCGGCGGGCGGCGCGCCTTCCTGCAGGTAGCGCTCGGCGTCGTCGAGCTCGGCGAGGCTGTCGCGGTAGGAGACGAACCCCGCCCCGGCCACCTCGGCCTTCGCCATCTCGTGGTGCGCGGCGGTGCGCCGCCGCCGCACGCGCTCGATCACGAAGGCGCGTTCGAGCAGCTCCCGCTTGCGCTCGACCAGGAGGCTCTTCGCGGGCGCCCCGGCGCCGGGGTTGGCCCGGGCGAGCTCGTCGTCGACGCGGTCGAGCCGGGCGCGCCGCAGCAGCGCCAGCCCGCCGAACGCCGCCGCCCCGATCAGCAGCGAGCCCGGCGAGGGCAACCCCGCGAACATCCCGGTGCTGGTGACGACGAAGAAGACGTAGAGCGCCAGCGCCAGCAGGAAGAGTCGGCGGCGGCGAACGAGGAACGGCTCACCGCCGATCGAGCGCGAGAGCACGAACAGGGCTCCGGGCAGGATCGCCAGCGGCAGCAGCCCCGAGGCCGCGTGGATCAGGTTGACGACCGTGATCGGGATGACCACGTAGCCGTTGTGGAGCAGGTCGAGCCCGTACCCCGAGTAGGCGACTCCGCTCGCCACTCCCATCCCGGCCACCAGCGGCACGGTGAGCAGGCCGAGCAGCCGGCTCGTGCGCGGGCTCAATCCCGGCCGGCCGATCCAGGCAGCGGCGATCCGCATGATGCCGTTGACCACGAGGCAGACGAGGACGAACCAGCCCAAGGCCCCGATCGCGACCGCCGGCCACTGGGACTTCCAGCCGAACGTCAGCTCTGCCTCATCCGGCGCGGCCATGCGCATGAAGAAGACGAGGAGCAGCCCGGCGAAGGCGGCGGCGGCCAGCACCCACGGGAATTCCGCCGGCGCGCGCGAGGCGCTCTGAATCGCGCCGGCGAAGGCGACGGCGAACAGCAGCGGCAACAGGTCGAACGCCAGCATGTCGAGCGGCCAGTTCTCGAACGGGACCACGCCCACGTTCACCTTCCTCCTCACCACCTCCGCGGTGAGGGCGAGCACGGCGAACAGCAGCGCCAGGCAGAGCAGCGAGACCTGCCGGCGCAGGGCCGAGCCGGCGAGGCTCTCACCGGCGAAGCGCCGGCGGCCGAGCAGCAGGTAGAGGGTCGGCAGGAAGGCGGCCGCGAGCAGGAGCCAGCCGAGCGCGAGCACACCGTCCCAACCGCCGCCGACCAGACCGGCGACGAGCTCGACCGCTTGCGGCGGGTCGAGCTCCAGCCTGATCCGCTCCGCCTCGCCGCGGTCGAAGCGCCAGGAGACCGAGGTGCTCGAGCCGTCGCGGACCAGGCTGTCGGGAAGCGGGTCGGCGTCGAGGACCGCGACCTCGTCGAGCTCGATCGTCACCGTCCACTGCGCCGGCGAGCCCTGCAGCGGCTTCGCGGAGCGGATCGTCAGCGCGTCGTCCCAGTCGACCAGGAAGGGGTCGACCCGCGCGTAGACCCCGACGAATTCCTGCCCCACGTCGGTCGTCGTCGCCGAGAACGAGCCGCCTTCGATGTCGCCCTGCCCAGGCTGCCAGTAGAGCCGGTTGCCGCCGAACAGCCGCAGCCCCGAGCCGAGCCACTCGTGGTGGCGCTCTTCGGGGAGCAGCGACTCCCGCATCAGCTGCTCGATCAGGCGCTCCTCGGCGGAGACCCGGACGGTCGACTGCGACCTCAGCCGGAAGCGGCCCGAGCGGTCGGCGTCGACGACCAGCGTCGATTCGAGCTCGCCCGAACGCATGCGCTCGGCGCCCTGCTTGCCGCCCTCGGGATCAGCGCTCGCAGGGACCGGCAAGCCGGCGAGCAGCGCCAGCCACGACAGGCAGACGAACAACACGCCGTAGGCCCCCCGCCCCCGCATCGGGCGGACTCTATGGGATTACTGAGTAAACAGCTCAGTTCATGTATTCGGCCCGAAGGCGTCGATGATGCGGTTCTGGAACTCGCTCAGCTCCTCGGGGGAGATGAAGTAGGTCGGCGGCGTGAGGAAGAGGCCGTCGGCGCGTTCGGCGGTCTGCTCGACCCGGGCGCGGACCTTGTCGAGCGGGCCGGCGGCGCAGTAGGTCTCGACCATCTCGTCGCTGATCGCGGCCGGGACGGCGGCGAGGTCGCCGCGGCGGAAGGCATCGCCGGCGGCGAGCGCGTTGTCGGCGAAGCCGTGCAGCTCCCAGAGCGGCATGTAGGTCTTCACGGTCGCGTAGAAGGAGATCGTGCGGCGGGCCATCTCGATCGCCCGGCCCTCGTCGTCGTCGATCGCGCAGCAGACGGTCGGCAGGTAGTCGAAGTCCTTGCGCTCGCGGCCGGAGCGCGCCAGGCCGGTCTCGAAGGCGTCGACGATCACCTCGTCGATCCAGCGCAGGCTCTGGATCGGGTGGCCGATCAGGCCGTCGGCGACGTCGCCCGCCATCCGCGCCATCCCGCCCTGCACGGCGGCCGTGTAGATCGGCACCGCCTCGCGCGGCGCCGGGTGCGGGCGCACCCAGCCCTTGATGTCGATGTCGTAGTACTCACCCTCGTAGCGGATCGGCTCGCCGCTGCTCGCCTGGCGCATGATCAGGCGGGTCGCCTCGATCGCCTCGCGCAGGTGCGGCGCCGGTTTTCCGTACTCGGCGTTGTGCCAGGTTTCGTTGAGCCGTTTGACCCCGGCGCCCATCCCGAGCCGGAAGCGCCCGCCCGACA
>CAYXFL010000045.1:203-24322 GCA_964464285.1 uncultured Conexibacteraceae bacterium | reverse complement strand
GGCGGCGAGAGGCGCGCGAGCCGAAATCGGCCCGCGGCGCGACCTTCAAAGTTGAGCGTCCAGCAGCCATCGGACGGGAGAGGATAGAGAAACCGGCCGCGAAACAGCTCCTATGGCAACCTTGGGGCCATGGCAGAGGACTCGAAGATCCCCAAGGGCAGGCTGAGAAGGTCGGCGA
Organism: uncultured Conexibacteraceae bacterium; assembly: GCA_964464285.1. Classification (GTDB taxonomy): domain Bacteria; phylum Actinomycetota; class Thermoleophilia; order Solirubrobacterales; family 70-9; genus VAYN01. The sequence continues at coordinate 24,144 of CAYXFL010000045.1, read as the reverse complement.
AGCTGGGCTCGATCGTCGGCGTGCAGGGCGCCCGCTACGCGGGCACGAAAGCGGCGAACGTGGGCCGCGGCGAGGAGGCCGGGAAAGAGCACCTCGAACAGCGCCACCTGGAGACCGCGATGAAGATGGTCGGGGCGCTCGGCCAGATGAAGGGCGCGGCGATGAAGCTCGGCCAGTTCGCCTCCTTCATCGACACCGAGTTCATCCCCGAGGAGTACCGCGAGATCTACCAGGAGCAGCTGGCGAAACTGCGCACCGAAGCGCCGGCGATGCCCTGGGAGAAGGTGGTCAAGGTGCTGGAAGAGGAGTACGACGGCGAGCCGCTCTCCGAGTACTTCGCCGAGATCGAGGAGGAGGCGTTCGCCGCCGCCTCGATCGGCCAGGTGCACCGGGCCGAGCTGCTCGACGGGCGCGCGGTCGCGGTGAAGATCCAGTACCCGGGGATCGCCGACGCCCTGGAGGCGGACCTGCGCAACGCCGGCACGATCGTGCGCCTGGCGCGGGCGCTGGCCCCGGGGCTCGACGCGAAGGAGATCGCCGACGAGATCCGCGAGCGGGTGATGGAGGAGCTCGACTACGAGTACGAGGCCCAGAACCAGCGCTCCTTCGCCCGCGCCTACCGCGGCCACCCCTTCATCTACGTGCCGGAAGTCGTCACCCGGCTCTCGCGCCGCCGCGTCCTGGTCACCGAGCTGGTCGAGGGGATGAAGTTCGAGGAGATCCGCGAGCTGCCCCACGAGCAGCGCAGCCGCTTCGGCGAGATCGTCTTCCGCGGCAGCATCGGCTCGATGTTCAACGTCCAGCACTTCAACGCCGACCCCCACCCCGGCAACTACATCCTCCAGCACGACGGGCGCGTCGCCTTCCTCGACTTCGGGATGACCAAGAAGCTCGACCGCGAGCAGATCCAGCTCGAGCAGCGCGCCTTCGACGCCGCCTCGCGCGACGACCCGGAGGCCTTCCGCCGGGCGCTGCACGACCTCGGCTTCGTCAAGAAGCCCTCGAAGCTCGACGCCGAGCGGCTGCTCGAGCACATGGGCGCGGTCGGCGGCTGGTACATCGAGGACCGCGAGATCGAAATCACCCCGCGGCGGGTGATGAAGATCATCGAGTCGACCCACGACCCGCGCTCGGAGTACTTCGACCTGATGCGGCGCGAGTCGATCCCGGCCGAGGAGCTGATGGGGCGGCGGATGGAAATCGGCGTGGTCGCGGTGCTCGGGCAGCTGCGGGCGAAGCGCAACTGGCACCGGATCTTCCGCGAGTGGGTCTACGCCGACGCACCGGCGACCGAGCTCGGCGAGCAGGAATGGGAGTACTACGAGGAGCGCGGGCTAAAGCGCACGCCCGGTCTGGCCGAAATCAGCTGAACAGCAGGTTTTCCAGACGAGCCACGGAGGGACGATGAAGCGGATGAAGCGCGGTTGGGCACTGACCAAGAAGAGCTGGGCGCTGCTCAAGGGCCACCGGGAACTGATCCGCTTCCCGCTCTACGGCGCGCTGCTCACGATCGTGCTCGCGATCGTTCTGCTCGGCCCCGGCGTCTACCTGCTCGACCAGAAGAGCTACGCCGGCGCGATCCCGCTGATCGTGCTCGGGATCTACGTGCTCAGCGTGGTCGGCTTCTTCTTCGCGGTCGGCCTCGCCGCCGCCGCCAACCAGATCTTCGCCGGCAAGGAGGCGACCGTCTCCGACGGCCTCGCCGTCGCCCGCTCCCGCTTCCCCGAGATCTGCGGCTGGGCCGCGCTCTCGACCGCGATCGGCCTGCTGATGGGGCTGCTGGAGAACCAGGGCGGCGTCTTCGGCCAGATCGCCGCCCGCCTGGTCGGCCTCGCCTGGGCCCTCGTCACCTTCATGGCGGTGCCGGTGCTGGCGATCGAGGGCACCGGCCCGTTCACGACCCTGAAGCGCTCGGCGACGATCTTCAAACAGAAATGGGGCCAGCAGATCACCGGCAACATCGCGATCGGCGGTGCGATCGGCCTGTTCGGCGTGCTGCCCGGGGCGCTGCTGATCGGCGCCGGCGTCGCGATGTGGTCGAGCAACGGCGCCGTCGCCGTCCCGCTGATCCTGATCGGCGCCGTGATCATGTGCGTGGCCCTGCTGATCTCGAAAGCGCTCAGCGGCATCTTCGGCGTCGCGCTCTACCGCTACGCGGTCGAGGGCGAAGCGGTCGGCGGCTTCACCGAGGAGGAGCTGGAGTCGGCGGTGAAGCTGAAAGGCGGCAAGCACGCGCCGCCGACGGCCTCGCCGGGCACGGTCTAGCCAGGCCCGGCTGGACCGCTCGCTAGGGTCCCCTCGATGCTGTTGCGGATACCTCGCGAGCAGGGGGAAGCGATCCTCGGCGCGATGCACACGGTCGCGCTCACGCACGGCGAGGGCGCGGTCACGCCGATGGATCGCGAAACGATCGTCAGCGCCGGGGCGATCGTGCTCGGGGTCGAGGGGTTCGAGGTGGACGGGCTCGAGCTGGTCGACCCGGAAGGGCTCGCCGCCACGGTCGCCGACAAGGAGGCCGCCGCGCAGGCGGTGCGGATGCTGGCGGTGATGTCGCTCGCCGACGGGGTCGCCGACGCCGGCAAGACGGCGCGGGTGCGCGCCTACGCGGAGGCGCTTGGGGTCCGGGAGGGCTACCTGGAGCTGCTCACCGAGGTCGCCGAGGACGAGGTCGCCCAGGCGACCGCCTGCATGGTGCGCAAGAACGCCGAGAGCTTCCCTCACGTCGACTCCAGCCGGCTCTCGATCAGCGCAATCGCCCCCTTCCTGCCGTACAAGGACGCCCCCGACCCCGAACTGGAGGCGCGCTACCGGGCGCTCGGCGAGCTGCCGGACGGCAGCTTCGGCCGCGCCTTCTTCGACCACTTCGACCACAACGGGTTCGAGTTCCCGGGCAACCCGGCCGGGCTCGCCGAGGGCTTCACCACCCCGCACGACAGCGCCCACGTGCTGAGCGGCTACTCGACCTCGGAAATGGGCGAGCTCTGCATCTCCACCTTCATCGGCGCGATGCACCCCGACCACCCGATGGCCGCCGAGGTCCTGCCGGTGATCTACAGCTGGCACATCGGCGTGAAGCTCAACGAGATCGCCAACAGCTCCCACGGCGCCTTCGAGCCGCGTCACTTCTGGACCGCCTGGCAGCGCGGCGCCGCGACCACCACCGACATCGTCGCCGCCGACTGGGACTTCTGGGGAGCGACCGCGGTGCCACTGGAGGAGCTGCGCGCCGCCTACGGCGTCCCCCCCGTCGCCCCGGAGCTGCTCGCCTGATGGCCGAGCTCGAGGTCCGCAACCTGACCAAGCGCTACGGGCAGACCGTGGCCGTCGACGACCTCTCGTTCACGGTCGGCGCCGGCAAGGTGACCGGCTTCCTCGGCCCCAACGGGGCCGGCAAGACGACGACGATGCGGGCGCTGCTCGGCCTGCTGCGCCCGAGCCAGGGCGAGGCCCTGGTCGAGGGGCGGCCGCCGACCGCGATGCGCGATCCGCTGGGCACTATCGGTGCGGCGCTCGAGGCGACCGCCTTCCACCCCGGCCGCAGCGGCCGCAACCACCTGCGCGGGCTGGCCGCGGCGGCGAAGATCCCGGGCGGGCGGGTCGACGAGGTGCTGGAGATGGTCGAGCTGACCGGCGCCGCCGACCGCCGCGTCAAGGGCTACTCGCTGGGCATGCGCCAGCGCCTGGCGCTGGCCGCGGCGCTGCTCGGCGAGCCGCGGATCCTGATCCTCGACGAGCCGGCCAACGGCCTCGACCCGCAGGGGATGCACTGGCTGCGCGACCTGCTGCGCGCGCAGGCGGCCGAGGGGCACACGGTGCTGGTCTCCAGCCATGTGCTCTCGGAGGTCGCGCAGGTCGCCGAGGAACTGATCGTGATCCGCAACGGCAGCCTGGTCTCGCAGAGCACCCTGCAGGACTTCACCGCGGGCGGCCAGGTGCCGCAGCGGCTGCGGGTGGCGATGCCGGACCGGCTGGTCGCGGCGCTCGAAGGGCGCGGCGGCACGGTCGAGCGCGACGGCGACGCCCTCCTCGTCCGCGGCCTCGGCGGCGAGCAGATCGGCGAGCTCGCCCTGGAGCTGGGGGTCGCGGTCTACGAGCTGGCGCCGCAGCAATCGAGCCTCGAGGCGCGCTTCCTCGAAGTGATGGGCGAGGAGGGCGGGTCGTGAGCCTGCTGCGCAGCGAGTGGATCAAGCTCGCCACCACCCGCACCACCTGGGTGATGCTCGGCATCGGCCTGCTCTGCGAGGGGCTGTTCGCCGGCCTCTTCGTCGGGCTCGCCTCGTTCGCCGACATCGGCGACGTCGACGAGCTGATCACCGGCCTCGGGCTGCTGATGACGCTGATGCTGGTGCTCGGGGTGCTGGTGATCACGACCGAGTTCCGCCACGGCACCTCGAGCTCGACCTTCCTCGTCGCCCCGCGCCGCTGGCCGGTGCTGGTCGCGAAGCTCGGCGCCTGCCTGCTGATCGGACTGGTCGCGGGCCTGCTCTTCGTGCTCGTCAACGGCGGCCTGGCGCTGCCGCTCTACTCCGGGCGAGGCGGCACCCTGCCGCCGACCTCCGAGCTGGTCGAGGTCTACGCCGGCGTGATCGCCTCATTCGCCCTGCTCTGCGCCTTCGGGCTCGGGATCGGCGCGATCATCCGCAACCAGGTCGGCGCGATCATCGCCGTGATCGCGGTCTTCTTCGTCGTCTCCTCGCTGCCGGAACTGCTGCCGGGCTCGATCGGCGAATACTTCCCGGCGCAGGCGGTCGGCTCCCTGCACGGCCGGGTCGAAGGCGACGGCACCCTGACCCAGCTGACCGGCGGCCTGGTGCTCGCCGGCTGGTCGCTGCTCGTCTTCGCGATCGGCACCGCGCTGGTCGTCAAGCGCGACCTCAGCGAGTGACGCTTGCGGCCTGAGGCCGGCTATAGCCGGCCTGGCGCTACAAGCGGCTGAACAGGCGCGGGTCGTTCGAGCAGAGGCCGGTGACGCCGGCCTCGAGCAGCTTGCGCATGCGGGCCTCGTCGTCGACCGTCCAGGCGATCAGCTCGGTGCCGGCGAGCCTGCAGATCCGCGCCAGCCGCGGGGTCACCAGCGGGTGGTAGACCCACATCGCCTCGACCTCCATCTGCGGCAGCTTCTGCGCCGCCAGGCCGGGCAGCCGGTGGCGCATCGCGACCAGCGCCGCCAGCATCGGCCCCTTCGCCCAGCGCTTCTTGGTCCAGTCCTTGGTCACCTTTGGATAGGTCCAGCCGCGGCGCAGCTCCGGGGCCAGCTCGAGCACCTTGCCGAGCGTGTACAGCTCCATCGTCGAGATCATCGCCCGCTCGGTCAGGCCGCGCTCGCGCAGCGCGTTGACCAGCTCGGTCTCACGCCCCGGCAGCTTGATGTCGAGGTCGATCTCGACCTTGTCGAGCGGCGGCTCGAGGAAGGCGTCGAGCGCCTCGGTCAGCTCCAGCGGCTGGCGGCGCTCGGCGTCCTCCCAGTCGTGGGCGACCTTGAGCGGCGCCCGCTGGTCCTCCGGCAGGTGCGCGTCCGGCATCCAGAGCACGTCGAACTCGATCGTGTCGACGCCCGCCTCGACCGCCGCCTTGAAGCTCTCCACGGTGTTGCCGGGGACGATCGCGTCGGCGCCCTTGTGGCCGACCAGGCGCAGCTTCGTCGGTGCCTCGGTGGCCAGGGCTAACGCCCCTAGAAGAGCTGGTTCTCGCCGGCGAAGATCTCGGAGACCGAGTCGTCGGTGAAGATGCGGCGGATCGAGTCGGCGAAGGTGCTGGCGGTCGAGAGCACGGTGATGCTGTCGGGGGCACCGGGCCGCAGCGGCAGGGTGTCGGTGACGACGATCCGCTCGATCGCCGACTCGGCCAGCCGTTCGTAGGCGGGCGGCGAGAAGACGGCGTGGGTAGCGCAGGCGATCACCCGCGCGGCGCCCTCGTCGAGCACGGTCTGTGCGGCCGCGCAGAGGGTGCCGGCGGTGTCGATCATGTCGTCGACGAGGACCGCGGTCTTGTCCTTCACGTCGCCGACCACGTAGCCGATCTCGGCGACCTGCTGGGCCGGGCGCTCCTTCTCCATCACCGCCCAGTGGGTGCCGATCCGGCGGGCGAAGTTGCGCGCCGTCTTCACCCGTCCGGCGTCCGGCGAGACGATCACCAGCTCGTCCGACATTTCCTGGTCGGCGAACCACTGGGTCAGCATCGGCATCGCCGTCATGTGGTCGACCGGGACATGGAAGAAGCCCTGCACCTGGCCGGCGTGGAGGTCCATGGTGAGGACGCGGTCGACGCCGACGGCCTCCAGGCATTTGGCGACGATCCGGGCCGAGATCGGCTCGCGCGGGGCCGACTTCTTGTCCTGGCGCGCGTAGCCGTACCAGGGGAGCACGGCGATGATCCGGTGGGCGGAGGCGCCCTGGGCGGCGTCGATCATCGAGAGCAGCTCCATCAGCGAGTCGTTCGGGGTCATCCCGCTCTGCTCGTTGGCGCAGGTCGACTGCACGAGGAAGACGTCGGCGCCGCGGATCGACTCCTCGTAGCGGCAGTAGACCTCGCCGTTGGCGAAGGTCTTGAGGGTGACCTGGCCGACGTCGACTTCGAGCTTGCCGGCGATCTTGGCCGCGAGGTCCATCGAGGCGCGGCCCCCGAACACCATCATCCGTTTTCTGTAGTCGTGTTCGATGCCGGTATCCACCTGCGGACGGTCCTCGATCATGCTCACGAGCTTTCTCCCTCTCGCATCCTGGCCGCCTTCTCGGCGGCAAATCCATCGATGTTTCGTTGCGCGTTCTCGCTCACGGCCAGAGACCCCTCGGGGACGTCGGACTTGACCACCGCGCCGGCGCCAGTGTATGCGGAGTCGCCGACTTCTACCGGCGCGATCAGCATCGTGTCAACGCCGATCCTCACGTCCCTGCCGATCACGGTCCGGTTCTTGCGGAAACCGTCGTAGTTCGCGGTGATCGTGCCCGCGCCGAGGTTGCTGCCGCCGCCGACGTCAGCGTCGCCGACGTAGGCCAGGTGCGGCACCTTGGCGCCCTTGCCGATGTGCGAGTTCTTGATCTCGACGAAGGTGCCGGCCTTGGCGCCCGTATCGAGCACGGCGCCGGGTCGCAGGTAGGCGAAGGGGCCGACCGAGCAGGCGTCGCGGACCTCGCACTCGACCAGGTAGGAGTGCGGGATCGCGCAGTCGACGCCGACCGTGGTGTCGATCAGGGTGCTCAGCGGGCCGACCACGGAGCCGGAGCCGACGCTGGTCGCGCCGCGCAGGCTGGTGCCGGGCTCGATCCGGGCGTCGGGGGCGATCTCGACGCCGGCGTCGACCCAGGTCGAGGCGGGGTCGACGATCGTCGCGCCGGCCAGCATGTGGGCCTCGAGCAGGCGGCGGCGCGCCTCCGCCTCGACCGCGGCGAGGTCGGCGCGGTTGTTCACTCCCATGGTCACGGCGACGTCATCGGCGAGGTGGGCGGCGACCGAGTAGCCGGCCGCGCGCAGGGCCGGGAAGACGTCGGGCAGGTAGTACTCGCCCTGGGCGTTGTCGTTGGAGAGACCCTCGAGGGCGGCCTTCAGCGGGGCCGCGTCGAAGACGTAGGTGCCGGCGTTGATCTCGCGGATCGCCAGCTCGGCCGGGTCGGCGTCGCCATCGGCTTTCGCCTCCGCCACCCGCTCGACCTCACCGGAGTCGGTACGGACGACGCGACCGTAGGAGCCGGGGTCGTCGAGCTCGATCGTCAGCATCGTCGCCGCCGCCTGCGAGGCGAGGTGCGCCTCGAGCAGCTGGCGGATCGTCGCGGTCGAGATCAGCGGCACGTCGCCGGAGAGCACCAGCACGTGCTCGCTCTGCTCGATCAGCGGCAGCGCGGCGCGGATCGCGCCGCCCGTGCCGTCGGCCTCGGGCTGCTCGACCGTCTCGACCTCCTCGGGCAGCCCGGCGGAGATGTCGCGCCCCGGAGAGACGATCGCGGCAACCCGGCCGGCGCCGGCCTCGCGCGCGGCGAGGATCGGCCAGGCGACCAGGGGACGCCCGCAGACGGGGTGCAGGACCTTCGGCGTCGAGGAACGCATCCGCGTCCCCTCGCCGGCCGCCATCACGAGAGTGAGGGGGGAACTCACCCCCGGATCGTATTGATGGGGCGAATCAGGCGCTGCCGGAGGCGCGGCGAGAAAGGTCTTTCCCGACCAGGGCGATGCTGGTCAGGGTCCAGCCGGCGAAGATCAGGTCGATGCCGACCAGCAGGCCGATCGCCCAGTCGGCCGAGCTCGGGAACTTGATCAGGACGAAGATCCCGATCAGCAGGCCGCAGAAGCCGCTGAGGCCGACCAGCCCAGCGCCCTCCTGCCCGCGGGCCATGAAGGCGACGGTGAGCCGGGTGACGCCCATGAAGAGGAAGTAGATCCCGAGCACGAAGGTCAGGGTCAGCGTCCCGTTGTCCGGCTCGATGATCAGCCAGAGGCCGACGATCAACGTCAGCACGGCCCAGAGCAGCCGCAGCAGCAGGGTGCCGACCGAGTGGGCCGAGAACGCCGCCGCGAACAGGAAGCCGCCGGCGACGATCAGGATCCAGCCGATGAAGATCGCGGTCGCCACCGAGGCCACCGCCGGCACCAGGATCGCCACGCAGCCGACCAGGATCGCGAAGATGCCGACGAACATCAGCGCCTTCCAGCTCCGCTCCAGGCCCGCACGCACCTCCGGGTCCATCGATGCTCCTCCGATCTCCACGAAGGAAACCCTAAGCGCCCCCGCGGACGCGATCCGCCTCGCGTTCGTAAAACCGCACCCACTTGCGCACGGCGTTGTCGGAAACCCCGTACTTGCGCCCCACCGCGCAGTAGCTCGTCGCCTCGATCTCCGCGATCAGCTTCTCGTAAGGAGGACGCTCGACTTTGCGGACGGAGGGATTGGGCTTTCCGCGGAGCTTCGCGCGATCCCAACGACAGCCGCAGGCGTGGGAGCAGTAACGCTGGCGCGGGTATTTGGCGGTGAACTCGCGCTGGCAGCGCCTGCATTTCCGTACATCTGGCTCGCGGCGATTTTTCCTTCCACAGTGGGTATCCAGGGTCGCCGCGCAGTTCGGACAGACAATCCGCAGGTTCTCCAGCCGGTTGTCGTCGGGCACACCGTTGATGTGATCGAGGATGAGCGCCATCAGCCGCCCGCGCCATTCCTCGCCCTGCCCGCACATCTCGCAGGCTCGCGTCTTGTACCCCTCCGAGAACAGCCGCTGCTTGAGCCGTGCCCGCGGATACGAAGAATGCTCAACCAGCACATCATCCATCCGCCTGGAGGTCTTCGCCGGTCGCCGGCGCGCCGAAGCGCCTCCGTCGAAATGGGCGGTTGGGATCTGCCAGACATCATCGACCCAGTGCTTCAGCAGGCGATGATTTCCGCCTGCTGAGCGCATTCCCAAGCGCCGCAAGACCTCGCTATACGAGCGGGACGCTGCAACGGCCTCTCGCGCTTCCTGCTCCCCATACCGTGGCATGGGGTGAACACTAGTTCTTATTGCAGACAGAACATTCCATGCGTCCTCGGCGCTAGTCTGAGCCAGCCTTCCGGGGTGGTGTAATTGGCTTAGCACGTCAGGTTTTGGTCCTGAAGGAGTGGGGTTCGAATCCTCCCCCCGGAATGCTTACCGTTCGAGCTACTCCTCGCCGCCGCGCGGGACCTTGCCGCCCTTCGCCCCGGGCTCCTGAGCCGGGCCGCTGGGGGAGGCGATGCCGAGCACGCGCATCGCCTTGAGGCCGAGGCCGAGCTTCTCGCGGCCCTCGGTGGCGGAGACGTCGTGGCCGCAAAGCTCCTTAACGCGCTCGAGCCGGTAGCGGATCGTGTGGCGGTGGGTGAACAGCTGTTTGGCGGTGGCGGCGACGTTGCCGTCGTTGTCGAGGTAGGCCTCGACGGTGGTGACCAGCTCGGTCTCGTACTGGTCGTCGTAGCGGGAGAGCGGCTCGATCGTCTCCGCGTAGAAGCGCTGCAGCTCGGCCGGGTCCTCGCTCATCGCCGGCAGCAGCAGGCGGTAGGCGCCGGTGTCCTCGAAGGCGAGCGTCTTGCGGCCCTCGGCCTCGCCGACGTTGACCGCCAGCCGCGCCTCGCTGCCGGCCCGGTAGAGGTCAACCGGGTCGGCGCAGCGGCGGCTGCGGCCGATCGTCAGGTGGAAGCCGGCGAGGCTGGCGTCGAGCTCGCGGGCGAGTCCGGCGACCGCGCGGGCGAGCCGCTCGTCGTCCTCGGCCGGGACGATCGCCGCCAGGTCGGCGGCGGCGCCCTCGCCGTTGCCCTCGCTTGTCGCCAGCGAGCCGGGCGCCAGGGAGCGCAGCGCCCGCAGGGCCAGGGTCTGCACGCGCTCGCGCCAGTCGCCGGTCTGGGCGGCTCGCGGGGCCGCCCGCAGGACCAGCACGCCGGCGCCGCGGTCGAGGTCGGCGCCGAGCTCGGCGCCGCGGGCGACGATGTCGCCGCGGTCGGTCACCCGTCGCCCCAGCACGTCGCCGACGAAGGTGCTCGCCATCTCCGCGCTCTCCCACTCGGGCGAGCGCGAGCGCTCCAGCTCCAGCGCCAGCAGCGTCGTCACCATCCGCGCGATCGCCGGGTCCGGCGCCGCCTTCGCCCGGTAGCGCAGCTCGCCGACCGCGGCGTCGGCGACCCGCAGCTCGACCGCGGTCACCCCCTCGCCACCGGAGAGCAGCCGCTGCTCCTGGTCGGGCGAGGCGCCGGCGACCGCGAGCACCGCGCTGGAGCGGTCGATCAGGGCGACGCTGGCGTCGAGCAGGCGGGCGGCAGCGCGGGCGACCGCGGGCAGCCCGGCGCCTGATTCGACCGCGTCCGAGAGCGCGTCGAGCAGGCCTGGATCTTGCGCTTTTGCAGGGATTTCCGTCTCCTTGCCGACTCCGGGCATGCGCCCATTATCGCCCTACTCCCCGTTCAGGAAGTGGACGATGTCCGTGTAGTAGTAGACGATCGCGAGCCCGATCACGACCCCGCCGATGATCAGCGCGGCGAGCACGAAGACCGAGAGGAAGCCGGCGGCGGCCTTCTCCCAGAGCCGGCCGTGGGCGCTCAGCGCCGGGGTGAGGATGAGCGCGACGAAGGTGACCAGGCAGATCAGGGCGGCCCCGCCCCAGATCAGGTATTGGCTGGCGATGTCGGTGACGGCGTAAAGCCTCATTGGCGCAAAGTTTGGCGCACTTGCGTGACGACCAGCGCCGCAGCGGCACAGAACGAGAAGCAGGCGGCCCCCAGCGCCCAGCCCGCGGCGACGTCGCTGAAGTAGTGGACGTTGAGGTAAACGCGTGAGAGTCCGATCAGGATCGTCAGCACGATCCCGCCCGCGACCACCGCGCTCGCCTGCGCCATCCCGGGCCGCAGGCGCAGCACGATCGTCACCGCCAGCCACACGTAGAGCACCGAGTGGGCGGCGTGACCGCTGGGAAAGGAGGAGCCGGCGGTGTCGATCAGCGGGTCGTCGGGACGGGGCCGGTCGGTCGCGTCCTTGATCTCGTGGAAGCCGATCGAGGTCAGGGTCATCCCGGCCAGCAGCACGCAGACCTCGGCCCAGCGCCGGCGCGCCGCCAGGGCGGCGGCGCAGACCAGGGTCAGCCCCCAGGTGAAGACGCCGCTGCCGAGAAAGGTGACGACCTTGGAGACCGCGAGCAGGAACCCGCTGTGCAGGTGTTCGACCACTTCGATCGCGGTCTCGTCGCCCGGCGTCGGCCCGAGGTCGCGGCCGATCACGACCCAGTAGCCGATCAGGACGAAGAGCGAGACCGAGAGCACCGCCATCAGCGAGGTGAACTCGAGCCCGAAGGTCCCGCCCGGGGTCACCCGGTTCCAGAGGAAGCGCAACTGCGGGCGGTAGCGTCGGCCGAGCTCGACCAGCCAGCGGGTGGCGACGTGCTCCTCCATCCAGCGCACGGTCCTGTGACGGTTCTCGGCGACCCGCAGGAAGCGGGTGATCATCACCGCCGCGATCACCACGACGATCAGCGTCCCGAGCAGGAAGATCCCTTTGGCGGCGTAGTCGGCGGCCGCCTCGATGCTGCGCGAGAACAGGTACCCGATCATGATGTGGGCGCTCGCCCAGAGCCCGGTGCCGAGCACGCTGTAGGGGACGAAGCCGCGGTAGCCCATCCCCGAGCTGCCGGCGATGAACGGCGCCAGCGCCCGCACCAGCCCGATCCAGCGGCCGATGAAGATCGTTTTGCCGCCGTGACGGGAGAAGTAGTCCTCGACTTTCTCGAAGCGCTCCTGGCTGATCCCGACCCGCGGACCGTGCTTGAGCACGAAGCCGCGGCCGAGCCGGCGGCCGAGGAAGAAGCTGGTCGTGTCCCCAGCCCAGGCGCAGAACCAGGCGATCGCGATCAGCAGGTAGAGATCGATCGCGCCCTGGCCGGCGACCGCACCGCCCAGCGTCATCACCGTCTCACCGGGGACGACGAGACCGATCCCGGCGCCGGTCTCGGCGAAGGCGAGCACGCCGACCAGCAGGTAGGTCCAGGCGCCGAGCGTGTTCGAGATGTCTTCGAGCAGGCCCTGCAGGTCGATGCTGCCGAGCTCCTGGCTGATGAAGTAATAGGCCAGCGCGACGACGATCGCGGCCGGGATCAGCAGCAGTTTGAGCCGGCCCCCCTGCTTCTCCTCCCCCGGCATCCTCACGGCACGCCTCCCGGCTCGGGGTCGGCCGGGGCGGCGCCGGCGAGGCAGACGATCGCGTCGTCGCGGTCGAGCTCAGCGGCAGCGGCGCGGGCCGCGGCGAGGTCGGGGAAGAGGCCTACCACGGTTGGGCCGGAGCCGCTCTGGATCGCGACCGGGGCGCCGGCGGCACGCAGCGCCTCGAGCGCCGCGCCGATCCCCGGCCGCAGCGAGCGCGCCGCCGGCTCGAGGTCGTTGACCAGCAGCTCCGGGTAGGCGAGCGGCGAGGCCCCGGCGCCGGCGACCTGGCGCAGCCGGCCCGCCAGCTCTTCCAGCTCGGTTGCAGGACGGCCGAGGCCGAGCCGGTCGGCCTCGCGGAAGACCTCGGCGGTGCCGAGCCCGCCGCCGTCGGGCAGCAGCAGCGCCGCGTGCGGGGCCGGTGCCGGCAGCGGCTCGACCAGCTCGCCGGCGCCGCGCACCAGGGCCAGCTCCGGGCGCAGCTGCGAGGGCACGTCGGCACCGAGCGCGGCGGCGATCCGCGGCAGCTCCGGCACCTCGCCCGCCGCCAGCCGCAGGACCGCGGCGGCGTCGCCGCTGCCGCCGCCGAGCCCGGCCGCGACCGGCACCCGCTTCTCGATCTCGATCCGCAGCGGCTCGCGCTCCCAGCCGGCCGCACGCAGCGCCGCCAGCGCCCGCGCCGCCAGGTTCTCGCCCTCGACCCCGAGGCAGACGACCTCGTCCCGCGCCGCCGGCTCGACCGCGATCAGGTCGGCCAGTGCCAGCGGCTCGAACAGCGAGCAGAGCTCGTGCAGCCCGTCGGCGCGGGTCGCCCCGAGGTAGAGGCAGAGGTTGAGCTTGGCGGGGGCGTGGATGCGCATCGGGGCGGGCGGTGGGGCTAGGCGTCGGCCCCGAGCTTCTCGGAAAGCTTGGCGAACTCGGCGGGCGAAAGCGCCTCCGCACGCACGTCGGCGGGAAAGCCGAGCGCGACGAGCGCGCGGCGCGCCGGCTCCAGCGACCCCGGGCGGGTGATCTCGAGCGAGCGGGCCAGCGTTTTGCGGCGGTGGGCGAAGGCGGCGCGGATCAGCCAGCGGGTCGCCGCACCGGCCCCCGGGCCGGTGCGGCGCAGCCGCAGGATCGCCGAGTCGACCCGCGGCCGCGGCTTGAACACCGCCGGGTCCACCTTGCGCACCAGCTCCGCCTGGCAGGCGAGCTGGACGGCGACGCTGGGCGAGCCGTAGGTGCGGTTGCCGGGGGCGGCGCGCAGGCGGTCGGCGATCTCACGCTGCACCATCACCGTCCAGCGGGCGAGCGAAGGCAACTCCTCGATCGTGCGCAGGATCACCGGGGTCGCCACCGCGTAGGGCAGGTTCGCGACCATCGCGGTCGGCGCCGGCTCGAACGAGCCGAAGTCCACCTTCATCGCGTCGCCCCAGTGCAGCTCGACGTTCGGCCGCGCCGCCAGCTCGGCCAGCGCCGGCTCGAGCCCGCGGTCGAGCTCGACCGTGTGCACGTGCGTGGCGGCCGCTGCGAGGCGCTCGGTCAGAACCCCTTCCCCCGCCCCGACCTCGAGCACGACGTCGGCCGGCGCCAGCTCGGCGTCGCGCACGATCGCCTCCAACAGGTTGGGATCGGCGAGGAAGTTCTGGCCGAGCCGGACCATCGCCGGCGTTACCAGCCGAACAGCGCGCGGGCGTTGGCCTCGACCGTGCGCTCGAGCTGCTCGTAGGAGACGCCGCGCTCGGCCGCCACCACCTTCGCCGTCTCGACCACGTTGGCCGGCTGGTTGCGCTTGCCGCGCATCGGCTGCGGAGCGAGGTAGGGCGCGTCGGTCTCGACCAGGATCCGGTCCTCCGGGACCTTGGCCGCGGCAAAGCGCAGCTCCTTCGCGCTCGGATAGGTGACGTTGCCGGCGAACGAGCAGTACCAGCCGCGCTCGGCCGCGTCGGCGACCCGCTGCGGGGCCGAGAAGCAGTGCAGGATCACGGTCGCCCCGCCGGCGCGGGCGTCGAGCGTGGCGAAGATCTCGTCGACCGCCTCGCTCGTGCCCTCGGGGTCGCGCGCGTGGATCACGATCGGCAGCCCAAGCTCCTTGGCCACCTCGATCTGGGCGGCGAAGGCGCGCCGCTGGTCGGCGGGCGCGGCGGTGTCGCGGTAGAAGTCGAGGCCGGTCTCGCCGATCGCCCGCACCTTCTCGTGCGCGCCCAGCCGCAGCAGCTCCGCCGCCGCGGCGTCGTCGAACCCGGTCGCGTCGTTGGGATGCCGGCCGACGCTGGCGTAGACCTCCTCGTGGCGCTCCGCCTGCGCGATCGCGGTCGCGTTCGACTCCTCCTCGAGGCCAACGCCGAGCATCCGCCCCACCCCGGCCGCCCGCGCCGCCGCGACCAGCTCCGCCTCGTCGCCCTCGCAGAGGAAGAGGTGGGTGTGGGAGTCGATCACCCGGCGCAGTCTAGGCACCGCGGCCCCGGCCCCCACGCGGCAGCGCGGGGGCCGGGAGCGGGTGGCACCCGGTCAGCCGGTGGGGCAGCTGAACGCGGGCAGCGCCGCCGGCGGCGTCGGCTGGCTGCCGAGCACGACGGAGACGATGCTGCCGAGCAGGTTGGTGATCAGGGTGTTGAGCGAGTTCCGCACCCCGTTCACCTGATCGGTCAGCGTGCCCGCCTGCGAGCAGAGCGCGCCGACCTGGGTGGTCAGGCCGCCGACGGCGGTATCGATCTCCCCGAGGTCGCTGCTCAACCCGGTGACCGTGTTGCCGAGCCCGGTGACCGTCGATTCGAGCGTCGGCAGGCCGTCCAGCAGCGCGTTGAGTTCGGCATTGGTGATCCCGTTCACCGTCGCCAGCGCTTTCGTCAGCGCGTCATTGGTGACGCCGTCGAGCGTGCCTTCGAGCACTTCGATCCGGGTCAGCAGTTCGCCGACCTGGGTTCCGCTGCCGGGGCCGGGAGCACCCTGGGGCCCGGTGGCTCCCGCGGGGCCGCCGGGCCCCGTGAGCCCTGCCGCCCCTGCCGCGCCGGCGGCGCCCTGCGGGCCCTGCGGCCCGGCGACCGCCCAGCTGACCTTGCGTTCCTTCTTGCCGCAGCGGGCCTTCTTGGCGACCAGCTTGACGCTTCCCTTCTGCTTCCCCTTCGCCTTGTAACAGGCGTAGACCCTGCCGTCCTTCCCGACCACCTGAGCGGCCGAAGCGGACCCCGTCAGCCCCGCCACGAGGAGCACGACCAGCACCAGCGGCGCGAGCGCGAGGCTCGTCCCCTGCCTCGAGATACGACGTTGGAATACTGCTTTTTCTCTCATTCGCTACATATCGTCAGGAAATTTCCCCCATTGATCGCACAGGCGTCCAAGCGGCCAGGGCAACCCGTCCACGTTCGTCCGCCGGAGCTCGCCCGAGTCGCTCAGGACTCGATCTTCGGGAACAGCGCCGGCGGGCGCTCGACCCGCTGGCCACCGGGGCGCGAGCCGAGCTCGGCCAGGCCCCGCTCCGGTTCGGCAAGGGCGGCGAGCAGCGTCTCCGCCGTGGCAGGTAGGTACGGGACCAGCAGCAGCGTCGTCACCCGCAGGCCCTCGACCAGGTTGTAGAGCACTTCGTCGAGCCGCTCGGGGTCGGCCTCGTCCTTGGCCAGCACCCACGGCTGCGTCTCCTCGACGAAGCGGTTGAGGCGGCGGACCAGCTTCCAGATCTCCTCGAGCGCCTGGCTCAGCTCGGCCTTGTCGAGCTCGTCGCGGACCCGCCCGACCACGCCTTCGAAGTCCTCGGCCAGGGTCGCGTCGACCGCCGCCTCGGGCACGGTGCCGTCGCGGTAGCGGTCGACCATCGCCAGCACCCGGCTGGCCAGGTTGCCGTAGTCGTTGGCGAGCTCGGTCTCGTAGCGACCCTCGAAGCCGGCGGTGGAGATCGAGCCGTCCTGGCCGAAGCTGACCTCGCGGAAGAGGTAGAAGCGCAGCGCGTCGGCGCCGAAGCGCTCGATCACCTCGAACGGGTCGAGCACGTTGCCGAGGCTCTTCGACATCTTTTTCTCGCCCATCAGCAGGAAGCCGTGGATCACCATCCGTTGCGGCTGCTCGAACCCCGCGGCCCACAGCAGCGCCGGCCAGATCACCGCGTGGAACTTGAGGATGTCCTTCGCCATCACGTGCAGCGAGGCGGGCCAGTAGCGCTCGGTCAGGTCCTCGCCGTCGCGGGCGAAGCGCAGCGCGGTCACGTAGTTGAGCAGCGCGTCGAACCACACGTACATGCGCTGCTCGGGGTCCCAGGGCAGCGGCAGCCCCCACTTCAGCGTCGGCCGCGAGAGCGAGACGTCCTCCAGCCCCTGCTTGATGAAGGCGACCGCCTCGTTGCGGCGGAAGTCCGGCACCACGAAGTCCGGCTGCTCCTCATATAGCGCTTCGAGTTTCTCCTGGAAGGCCGAGAGCCGGAAGAACCAGTTCTCCTCGCGCACCTTCTCCAGCGGGATCTCGTGGATCGGGCAGCTATTGCCAGGCCCCAGCTCGCGCTCCGTTTTGAAGTCGGCGCAGCGCGGGCAGTACCAGCCCTCGTAGGTCCCCTTGGTCACCCAGCCGTTGTCGTAGACCCGCTGCATGATCTCCGCGACCGCCGCCTCGTGCCGCGGGTCCGAGGTGCGGATGAAGAAGTCGTTGCTGACCCCGATCGTCGGCATCAGCTCCTCGAACTTCGCCGCGTTCCGATCCGCCAGCTCCTGCGGGGTGATCCCCTCCCGCTCGGCCGCCGTCTCGATCGGCTCCCCGTGCTCGTCGGTCCCGGTGAGGAAGAACACGTCCTCTCCGCGCTGGCGCATGTGCCGCGCCAGCACGTCGGCCGCCATCGTCGAGTACGCGTGCCCCAGGTGCGGCTCCGCGTTGACGTAGTAGATCGGCGTGGTGACGAAGAAGTCGTTCGAGCCCATATCGACAGCCACGCTATCTCAGGACAAGCGGCCGTCATCGCCTTGGCCGCGTCCCTCCCCGCCCCTGCGGTCCCGCGACGCGGGGCTGGCTCAGCCCTCCTGCGGGGGCGCGGCGAGCGGCGGCGACTCGAAGCCCAGCGCGCCGAACGTCGCCCGCACCGAGGAGGCGCCGGCGGCGACGCGCTCGGCGGCCGCGGCCTTGATCGCCTCGGCCCGCTTCAGCGACTCCTCCTGAAGGTCGCGCAACTCCGCCCACGCCTGCTCGTCGGCGTCCATCGCCACCCAGCTCAGATGGCGGTCGGGCCGCTTGTCGAAGGTCCCGGCGATGATCGCGCTGTCGGCCCGGGCGACGAGGCTCTGCAGGGTCGTCTGCGAGATCGCCCGCCGCTCCTCGAATGGAAGCCCCGCGAGGTCTTCGTCACTTTGGAACGCCAACGTCCGCACCCGGCCCCGATAGACATGCTCGACGGCGCCGCGCCTCTGATTTGTCTTCGCCACCGCAATGCAGCGGGACCGCGCCAGGCTGCGGAAGTGGTAGGAGAGCTGGGAGAGTGCCTGCGCCTGGCTCTGGTAAGGCGGGTGGATGGACAGCAGACCACGACGGTAGAACTCGACCGGGCTGAGGTCCTGCTCGTCCAAGACTTCGAGGATGCGAACACGAATCGGGTGCCTCAGCACCCCACACGCGGTCTCTTCGAGCTCTCCTGCTTGGCCATCCTCCCTCCCCCGCCTTCGGTTTACAGGTCTCGATCAAGCTTTGCCAGGCGGTGGGTCGGCCAGCGCACCGCCGCCGGACGCGGCCTCGAAGAACATCGTCATCGACCGAATGGGGATCGAGCCCGTGTCTTTGCCTCGGCGCTCGCGCTCGGCCATGCGGGCGGCACTCCGCGCCTCGATCTCCATTCGACATTCGAGGGTCCGCTGTTCCTCCGCGGCCATTTCGGCGAATCCCTCCTCATCCACGTGCATGGGGAGACGAATGATCGCTCGGTTCGATCGCCGGTCGAAGGTGCCCTGGTCCACGGCGAGTGCAGCGTCGGTCACATGCAGTTGCAGGATGTACTTGGTGAAGCTATCGCGTTCCTCGAAGGTCATCTGCTCGAATTCCTCGTCGGTCGCGAGCGGTCGCGTCGTCGCTTTGTAGAAGCGCTCGGTGCTCCCCCGCACCGGTCGGCTATCGACTTCTTCGACGATCCCCAGCTTCTCCAGGATGTCGATGTGGTAGCTGACCAGGCCGACCTCCGGGAGTCCCCAGGCGCGCATGAGCTGGGTGGCGCTCGCCGAGCGTTCCGAGAGGGCGACGAAGCAGCGGACCCGCACAGGATGGGAGAGCACCGCCGACAAAGTCGCCTCCAAGCTGAGCTTTTGCTTCAGCTTTGTCGCACCCGGTGAGTTCATCGCCAATCCTTCCCTCGAAGTCCCCTGATGATTTAGGAACCTTAGAGCAGTTTGCGCTCCCTTTACTGGATGAGGTTCAACCGCTGGAACGAGTTTCAGCGGTCCCGCCGGTCCCTGGCCTGGGTATCGCCCCGCCAACGGCGTAGAGGCGGTGGCGTGCTGGGCCCGACACCTAGGCGGGGAGGGGGTGAGCATCAGTGACGATTAGGAGCGAGCAGGCCGCGACGCCTTCGGCGTCCATCTCAAAGGCGGTCTAACAGTGACCGGCGAATACGAGCGCAGCCCGCCTCATGCTCGCGAAACCGAGAGCGGGAAGGCGGGCTGCGCTTTGGCTCGGTCGACTGGAGCTCGACCACGTTTCAGCATAAAAATGACGGCCGTTTCAGCGGTGGGCGCGTCTTCGGCAAAACGAGCGGCTTCGACTGATAGCCGTCGAACAACCGGCCTGAGATGAGGCCCTCTCCGCCGGTCGGGGAGGGTCTTTCTCTTTTCTCTAGAGAGGGAGGTTGTTCGATGGACCTGATCAGCGCAGAGCTTCCTGCAAA
Organism: uncultured Conexibacteraceae bacterium; assembly: GCA_964464285.1. Lineage (GTDB taxonomy): Bacteria > Actinomycetota > Thermoleophilia > Solirubrobacterales > 70-9 > VAYN01. Next base: position 4,705 of record CAYXFL010000045.1, on the reverse strand, counting down.
GACGCTGGTAGTGGCGATCGACCCCGGCAAGGCCGCCAACCGGGTGCTGTTGGCAGACGGCGAGCGCGGGCTGATCGGGGAGCCCGTTTCGCTGCCGACCCTGCGCGAAGGCGTCGAGCGGGTCTGTGAGCTGATCGACGCCCAGGCTGCGCCCGACACCGTGATCGCGATCGAGGCGACCGGCTCGCTGATCACAAGGGCGCCGGGGCGGCTCTCGCGGGCCACGGCGGAGTTCTGGTCTGAGCGCTGGCGTGGCTGCCTCTCCCCTCCGCCCGACGCGGAGCTGCGGGCCGATTCGTCGAGGGAGAACTAGGAAGGATTGGCGAAACCGAGGGACGGCTTGCTCCGAGGGGTTCCGTGGCTCATGAGTCTGCATTTGTGCCCGCATAGGGTGCACAAACGCAGACTCGCGGTTGGCGGGATGGAGGTGCGGTTCTCGCCCTCCGCGCCCCGGACGGCCTCGACGGGCCCTGGGCCTTTCGCCAATCCCTCCTAGCGGCGCGCCTCGCGCCCGGTCAGCGCTTTGTAGAGATCGTTGGCGCGGGTGCCGGTGAGCGCGGCGACGACGCTGGCGGCGGCGCGGGGGCGGGCGCCGGACTGGACCAGGTGGCGCAGGGCGTCGACCGCGAAGCCGACGTCTTTGTCGTGGGTCGCTGACTCGGTCGGGGCGATCACGAGCACGATCTCGCCTTTGACGTCGCCGCGGAAGCGGCGGGCCAGCTCGCCGAGCGAGCCGCGGGCGACCTCCTCGTGCATCTTCGAGAGCTCACGGCAGACGGCGGCCGGGCGGTCCGGGGCGATCTGGGCGAGCGCGGCGAGGCTCTCGCCCACCCGCCGCGGGCTCTCGAAGGCGACCACGGTCTCAGTCGAGCGCAGCACCCGCTCCATCTCCCCCGCCCGGCGGGGCAGGAAGCCCTCGAAGCGCCAGCGGTCGGTCGGCAGGCCGGAGGCGACCAGGGCCACCGGGACCACCGAGGGGCCGGGCAGCACGGTCACCTCGAGGTCGCGCTCGATGCAGCGCTGGATCAGCTTGAAGCCGGGGTCGGAGATCGCCGGCATGCCGGCGTCGGAGACCAGCGTCACCGTGTCGCCGCGCTCGATCCGCTGCGCCAGCTCGGTCGCCCGCGCGGTTTCGTTGCCCTCGTGGTTGGAGACCATCCGCGGCGCCGGCCGGATCTGCAGCCGGTCGAGCAGGGCGCCGGTGCGGCGGGTATCCTCGCAGGCGATGTAGTCGGCGCCGACCAGCGCCTCGCGCATCCGCGACGTGACGTCGTCGAGGTTGCCGATCGGGGTTGGGCAGACGATCAGGCGGCCGGGCATCAGCCGCCACCCCGCTCCAGTTCGATCCGCGCCAGCGCCGCGGCGCCGATCATCCCGGCATCGTTGCCGAGCGTCGCGGCCAGCACGGGCGTCTCGTTCTGCGGCCGCAGCGCCCGTTCGCGGACCTCGCGGCGGACCGGGTCGAGCAGCAGGTCGCCGGCGGCGATCACGCCGCCGCCGATCACGATCGCGTCCGGCTGGAAGATGTTGGCGAAGCTCGAGCAGGCGACCCCGAGCCGGCTGCCGATCAGCTCGAAGACGCCGATCGCGGTCTCGTCGCCGGCCAGCGCCGCGTCGGTGACCGCCTTGCCGTCGACCTCGCCGCCCGCGGCCAGCACCTGGCCGATCGCCGAGTCGGGCGCGCTTTCGGCCGCCGCCCGCCCCTCGCGCCCGAGCGCCGTGCCGGAGGCGAGCGCCTCGACGCAGCCGTGGTTCGGACAGTTGCCCTGGCAGGGCGGGCCGTCGGCCTGGATCACCGTGTGGCCGAGCTCGGCGCCGGCGCCGGTGGCGCCCCGGTAGACCTCGCCGTCGAGGATCAGACCGCCGCCGATCCCGGTCCCGATCGTCAGCATCACCGTGTTCGGCTTGCCCTGGGCGGCGCCGTAGAGGTACTCGGCCAGCGCCGCCACGTTGGCGTCGTTGTCGAGGAAGACCGGTAGCTCGACCCGCTCGCTGATCAGCTCGCGGATCGGCAGGTCGGCGATCGGCAGGTTGACCGCGCCGACCGCGAAGCCGTTGCGCTGGTCGATCGTGGCCGGGATCCCGAGCCCGACCGCCGCCGCCTCGGGGCAGGCTTCGTGGGCCTCGTTGACCTCGCGGACCAGCAGCTCGACCAGCTCGTCCTCGGTCTGCCCGGTCGACGCCTCGCGGCTCTCGGCGAGGACTTCGGTGCCGTTAAGGGCGCCGATCAGCATCTTCGTGCCGCCTAAGTCGACCCCGATCGTCCTGGCCTCGCTCACCGGCGCTAGGCTAGCCGTCCTTCGCGGCCGATGGTGCTTCGGCGCTTTTTGCGGAACTTCGACCGTCTATTTTGTTTCCTTCTCGATGCCCGACGATGGCGATCAACGGCCCTCGGGACCGCCCGACTACAAGGTCTACCGGTCCCGCAAAGGCCCCCTATCGCGACTGAAGTCGCCCGACCTATCCCGCTTGCGGGGCGGCCCCAAGCCGCCTGGGAAGCGCCCCCCGAGGGAGCCGCGCGAGCCCCGCGGAGGCGGCGGGCGCAGTCCCGGCCGGGTGCGCCGCCAGCGCGGCGGCGGCTCCGGGATCAACGGCCGGCGGGTCGCAAAATGGGTCGGGCTCGCCGTTTTGGGATGGATCTTGCTCAGCCTCGTGGCCTTCGGCGTCTCCGCCCAGCTGCAGTCGTTCAAGCTCGACGGCGAAGCGAAGGACGCCCTGCACGGCAACCCGATGCTGCTGGCGAGCGCGCAGACGATCCTGGTGATCGGCACCGACGCCCGCCCGCCCGGCGTCAACGACGGCGCCGAGGCCTCCGAGGAGTGCTTCGAACAGCAGTCGCGCGGGGAGAAGCCGCACGGCAACTGCTCGGAGGGCGAATTCCGCGCCGACACCCTGATGCTGCTGCGGGCCGGCGGCGGGGCCTTCCGCAAACTCTCGATCCCCCGTGACGTCTTCGCCGAGGTCCCCGGCCACTTCCCGCAGAAGATCAACGGCGCCTACGCCTTCGGCGGCGCCGCCCTGCAGATCAAGACGGTCGAAGACTTCCTCGGGCTCGAGATCGACCACGTCGCGATCGTCGACTTCACCGGCTTCGAAGCGCTGATCGACGCGGTCGGCGGGGTCGAGGTCGACGTCCCGGTGAAGCTCTGCGCCGACATCTCCGGCGGCGCAGGCGGCGGCCAGGGCGGCCAGTCGATCCGCCTCGCCAAGGGAACCAACACCCTGAGCGGCGAAAAGGCCCTGGCCTACGCCCGCGCCCGCAAGCCAAGCGAATGCCCCGGCCCCGGCGCCAGCGCCTTCACCCTCGGCTACGACGACCTCGACCGCGCCAAGGCCCAGCAGGCCGTGATCAACGGGATCAAGAGCCGCCTCACCGACCCCCTGCGCATCCCCTACAACTTCGTCAAGGGCCCGATCATCGGCTGGGAGGCGCCGAAGGCGTTCGTCTCCGACATGGGCTTCTTCACCATGCCCCAGCTGGTTCTCGCCGCCGGGATCGGCGGCAGCGGCGACACCCAGGTCCTCTGCGGCCAGCTCGCCCGGTCCGGCTGCAGCTTCGGCCCCGAAGGCTCGATCGAAGTCCCCGAGAGCGTCCGCCGCCAGGCGGTCAACCGACTGCTCAACGGCTAGCGCCAGCGACATCAGGCCGTAGGGCCCACCCCGCTCGATGACTTGTCCTGGCTATGGACAGGACAAGGAGACGAGCGTCGCTCAGTCGGCCGAGGCGGCGGCCTTCGACTCGCTCTTTGAGCCGGAGTCGCCGGAGCCGGAGTCGGAGCTCTTCGACTCCGAGGAGCTCTCGCCTGAGGAGGGGGCGGTGGCGCCCTTCTTCTTCTTGCCGTAGTCGGTGTTGTAGAAGCCGGAGCCCTTGAAGTGGACCGCGGGCGAGTGCAGGACGCGCACCGCCGGGGCGCCGCACTCCTGGCACTCGGTGAGCGGGTCGTCGCTCATCCGCTGCATCACGTCGAAGACGTGGCCGTTCTCGCATTTGTACTCGTAGATAGGCACGCGGTGCGGGATTATCGCAGCCGCTACGGTTCAGCGACCATGGGCGCTGCTGAGCAGGAGACGCGACCGACCGAGGTCTCGATGGAGGAGATCGTCGCACTGTGCAAACGGCGCGGCTTCGTCTTCCCCTCCTCGGAGATCTACGGCGGCCTCGGCTCGACCTACGACTATGGCCATTACGGGGTCCTGCTGAAGGGCAACGTGAAAGCCGAGTGGTGGCGCTCGATGCTGCAGGAGCGCGACGACATCGTCGCGCTCGACTCGGCGATCCTCCAGCACCCGCGCGTCTGGGAGGCCTCCGGCCACCTCGAAGGCTTCACCGACCCGCTGGTCCAGTGCCTCGGCAAGTGCAAGAAGCGCTGGCGCGAGGACCATCTGCGCGAGGCGGTCGAGGCCGAGGGCGGCGACCCCAGCGCCGAGCTCAAGTGCCCGCAGTGCGGCGGCGACCTCTCCGAGCCACGCCAGTTCAACCTGATGTTCGAAACCCACGTCGG
>CAYXFL010000045.1:0-193 GCA_964464285.1 uncultured Conexibacteraceae bacterium | reverse complement strand
CGTCGGCCCGGTCGCCGAGCAGGGCTCGACCGTCTACCTGCGCCCGGAGACCGCCCAGGGCATCTTCATCAACTTCAAGAACGTGCTCGGCTTCGCCCGCAAGAAGCCGCCCTTCGGGATCGCCCAGATCGGCAAGTCCTTCCGCAACGAGATCACCCCCGGCAACTTCATCTTCCGCACCCGCGAGTTCGAG
>CAYXFL010000044.1:12193-24469 GCA_964464285.1 uncultured Conexibacteraceae bacterium | reverse complement strand
GGAACGGCGCGTTGCCGCCCAGCTCCATCGACATTCGCAGCAGCGCCCGTCCGCCCTGCTCCGCCAGGTCGCGGCCGACCGGCGTCGATCCGGTGAACGACAGCTTGGCCGTCCGGGGATGGGCGATCAGCGCCGACGTCACGTGCCGCGAGTCGGTGGTCGTGACGATCGACACCGCCTTCGGGTGGACCCCCGCCTCCAGCAGGATCCCGGCCAGCGCGAGCATCGTCAGCGGGGTCTGCTGCGGCGGCTTGACGACGACCGAGCAGCCCGCGGCCAGCGCCGGGGCGATCTTCCGCGTGCCCATCGCCAGCGGGAAGTTCCACGGCGTCACGAAGACGCACGGGCCGACCGGGTCGCGCTGCGTCAGGATCCGTCCGCCGGTGCTCTCGTGGAACGCGTGGCGGCCCTCGATCCGCGTCGCCCGCTCCGCGTACTCCCGCAGGAAGCCGTTGCCGTAGGCGACCTCGCCGCGGCTGTCCGGCAGCGCCTTGCCCATCTCCAGGCTCATCAGCGTGGCGAGCTCCTCCGTCCGCTCCTCGATCAGCGCGAAGGCCCGGCGCAGCGCTTCGGCGCGCTCGCGCGGCGGGGTGGCGCGCCACGCCAGGAAGCCCTCCCAGGCGCCCTCCATCACCGCGTCGGCGTCTTCCGGCGTGGCGTCCGGCAGGTACGCCAGCACGCTGTCGTCCGCCTTGTCCGTGACCGCGAACGTCGCGCCGTCCAGCGCCGTCCACTCACCGTCGATCAGACTCCGGTGCGGAACGCGCAGCGGCAGCTCGGGGGCCTCGTACTCGGTCATCGTGCTCCTTCGTCGTTCGAGCGGACGGGCCGTGGCGGCCGACGTGGTGCCGTGTACCCGCCAACGTCACGCGCTACCGCCGATCCTCGCACCGGGCGCCCCGCAGGGCGAGCGGGCACGACACGAGCCGGCGGTACGTCCGGCGTCCGCCGACGACCCGCCGCCGGCCGCTGATCACCGTCCGCCGCCCCTCACCCGCCCACGTCGACCCGCAGGATCCGGTCGTCGGAGTCGGCCGGCGAGCCGCGGCCGTCGCGGTTGGAGGTGGTGATCCAGAGCGACCCGTCGGGCGCCGCGACGGTGGTGCGGATCCGGCCGTAGTCGCCGACGTAGAGCGCCTGCGGCGTCCCCGTCCGCGTTCCGGACAGCGGCACGCGCCAGAGCCGCTCGCCGCGCAACGCGCCGACCCACAGCGCGCTCTTCAGGTACGCCACGCCGCTCGGCGAGGCCACGTCGGTCGACCAGACGACATGCGGGCTGACGAACCGGCCGCCGCCGGTGCCCTTGCCCTCGACGTCCGGCCAGCCGTAGTTGCGGCCCTTGCGGATCAGGTTGACCTCGTCCCACGTGCTCTGGCCGAACTCGGCCGCCCACAGCCGCTTGCCGCCGTCCCAGGTCAGGCCCTGGACGTTGCGGTGGCCGAGCGACCACACCCGCGATCCACGGAACGGGTTGTCGCCCGGGACGCTCCCGTTCGGGTTCATCCGCAGGATCTTGCCGCTGGGCGACGAGCGGTCCTGCGACAGGTCCGGGTCACCGACGTCGCCGACCCCCGCGTAGAGCTTGCCGTCGGGACCGAAGCCGATCCGTCCGCCGTTGTGGATCGACCCGGAGGCGAGGCCGGTCAGCACCGGTCGCAGGCTGCGCGGTGCGCTCAGCCGGAACCGCACGATCCGGTTGTCGCGGGCGGTCGTCATGTAGGCGTAGACCCAGCGGTCGCGCCGGTAGGTCGGCGAGACGGCCAGGCCCAGCAGCCCGCCCTCGCCCTGCTCCGACACGCCGGGCAGCCGGCCGACCGTGGTCATCCGACCGTTCGACGCCGCGATCCGCCGGACCTGGCCGCCGCGCTCGGCGACCACCGCGTCGCCGTTCGGCAGGAACGCCACGCCCCACGGCACGTCGAGCCCGCGGGCGACGACGCTGACCGCCGGAGCCCGGATCGCGCGCTCCCCGGCCTGCTGGCCGTCCGGAGCCGCCCCGTCGGCCGGGGCGGCGCGGGTCGACGCCGGGCTCGCGTCGTCCGGACCGGTCGACGTGTCGCCGTCGGCGGCCGAGCCCGACCCGCAGCCGATCAGGACGATGCCGGCAGCCAGCAGGACGGTCATCCGCGTGCGCATCGTCTCACCATGACGGATCGTCCCGGCCACCGTAGCGGCACGGGCGATCGCGGCCGGATCGGCGGACGGCCGACCCGGCGGGACCGCTACTTGCGGCGCTTGCGGGCGCTGCCGGCCTTCGGCTTCGGCGCCGGCGCGTCGAGCTCGCTCTGCTGCGCCTCGCGGGCGCGCTCGGCGGCCTCCATCATCTCCGCGCGGGTCGGCCACGGCTGCGGCGTCCCCGTCTCCCAGGCCGCCGGACGACCACCGGGCCACTTGCCGAGCAGCGTGACGCCGATCGCGATGAACCAGAAGGCGCGGAGGAAGCCCTGCTGGTCGAAGATCGGGACCACGACGAGCACGGCCAGCAGCACCCCGAGGAAGCCCATCAGCTTGGTCACCAGGCCGACGTTCATCGCGCTCAGCGCAGCCGAGCCGATGCCGACCGCGACGAGCATCTGGCCGAACACGCTGACGTAGGACAGTCCCGTCAGGTTCTCGCGGGCGGCGTTCAGCGCGTCGTAGGCGCCGGCGTTGGTCTGCAGCGCGGGCTCCAGCGCGGCGAAGTCGGCCAGCTTGATCCCGCCGTAGGCCATCGCGACGGTCGTGCCGATCGCGAACGCCAGGCTGCCGATGATCGGCGCCCAGAAGAACCACCGCGGGAACGACGGGCGGCGGCGCCAGGCGGAGCGCAGCAGCCCGAAGAGCACCGGTCCGATGCAGATCAGGCTGAGCCCGCTGAGGGCGGTCGCGGCCACGATCAGCGGTGCGTTGTCGCCGTAGTGGATCGCGATCTGGGCCTGCGCGCCGCTCAGGCCGGCGCCCTGCTCGCCGGACGCGAAGACGGTCAGCGACTCGGCGACCGTCTTGACCTTCTCGACCTCGTTCGGGATCCCCCGCGAGGTGATCACCTGCAGCGCGATCGAGATCAACGGCAGGATGCCGGCGATGATCGCCAGGATCCCCGCCCTCGGCAACCAACGCTGCTCGATCGCGAGCGTCTCGGTGGGGTCCAGGGCGTCGGGAATCGCTCGAGGTTGGGCCACGGACCGGGAGTCTACGGACCGAGCGCCCGACGCGAGGCGGCGGTGCAGCGGCGCGCGGCGCCGCGCGAGTGGCCGGTGCCCCGCGGCGCGACCGGTAGGATCGGCCCATGGAAGGCTTTGGCGACCTCTTTGGCGATCCCGACGAGCTGCAGCGGCGGATGATGGAGTTCGCCGAGCAGATGCAGGGCCAGCAGAAGCTGGCCTGGGCGGACAACGCGATCGGCCTGGCGGTCCAGATGACCGTCTCGGCGATCGGGCGGGTCAACCTGCAGGGCGACGCCGAGGCCCAGGCCCGGCAGATCCGCCAGGTGATGGCCGTCGTCTTCCCCGAGGCAGTCACGCTCGTGCGTGAGGCTCGCCAGGGCCTCGGCTAGCGGACCTCCGCCCGGCGAGGGCGTCACCCGGAGCGCGGACGGTGGAGCGGATCGAGCCCGACCGGGTGCTCGCCCTGCGACTGGACCGCGCCGGGCTCTCCGCTTCCGGCGCCCCCGCGCTCGCGTCGGCCGTGGCCTGCCCGGCGTCGGACTTCAGCCGCGACGCCGCGTTGCTGGCGCTCGCCGCTCGGGTCCCGGACCTCGACCGCGACCGCTACCGCGCCGCGGTCGACGCCGGCGACCTGCTCGTCGCGCACGTGATCCGCGGCGCGATCCACCTGCTCGCCCCCGGCGACCTCGGCCTCTACGGCCGGGCGTTGATCGTTCGCGACGACGACGAGCTGCTCGGCGCCCAGCTCGGCCGCCAGGTTCAGCGGCTCGCCGCCGAGAAGGGCTTCTCGCCGACCGACGCGCTCGCGGCGGCGACCGCCGCGACCCGCGACGCGCTGGACGGCGACGTCGCGCTCGACAAGACCGCGCTCCACGCCGCGCTCCGCGAACGGGTCGACGACGACCTGATGCCGTGGTGCCGCGGCTGCGGCAGCCACCACGTGGCGCCGATGCTCTGGCGCTACGCCACCGTCGAGGCCGGCGTGCGACTCGACGGCGAGCGGCGGTACCGGTCCGGCGCCGTCCCCGAAGCTCCGGCGGCGAGCGACGTGGCCCGGCGCTTCCTGGCGTTCTACGGGCCGAGCACGTCGCGGGCGTTCGCCGAGTGGGCCGGCGTCCCGCCCCGCCACGGGAAGGCGATCTGGGCGGAGCTGGAGGACGAGCTCGTCGCGGTCGACGTCGACGGCGAGCGCGGCTGGCTGCGGGCCGACGATCGGGACGCGCTCCGATCGTCTCCCGCTCCGACGGGCCTCCACCTGCTCCCGCCCGGCGACCCGCTGCTCCAGAAGCCGAACCGTCCGCTGCTCGCCCCCGATCCCGCGACGCGGAAGCGGCTGTTCCGTCCGGCCGCGAGCCCCGGGGCGGTGCTCCACGACGGTCGTCTGGTCGGCCTCTGGCGCGCCCGCACGCGGGGCCGCCGGACGGAGCTCGAGGTCGAGGCGCTGGGGCGGCTCCCCCGCCACCAGCTCGACGAGCGCGCGCAGGCGCTCGCGGCGCTGCGCGGCAGCGACGAGGCCGTCGTCTCCGTCGTCTGACGGGGCCTCAGCGGCCTACGGCGACGCGCTGGCCCGCTCGTCGGGCGGGCGATCCTCCGCCGCCCGATGCTCGCGCCCGGCGGCGATCACCTCCTTGAACGAGCGGAAGCCGAAGATCTTGACCAGGGCGACGAAGCCGACGGCCAGGCAGGTCACGGCGATCGCGATCTGCTGACCGACCGAGTAGGCGGCGACGGTCGCCGCGGTCGCCGAGCCGGCGAAGACCTTCACCATGAACGCCTGCTGGACGCCCGCCCCGCCCGGGGTGAACGGCATCAGCGCCGCGACCGCGTTGATCCCGTGCACCAGCAGCACGTTCTGCACCGAGCCGCCGACGTGGAAGGCCTCGAGCAGCATCCAGAACGCGGCCAGCCGGAAGACGTAGCCCGCCAGCAGCACCAGCCAGACCTCGCGGAAGAACCGCCGCCGGTCGCTGAGGATCACCAGTCCCTGACGGACCCGGGCCCAGAACCGGCGGGCGCGCTCGGAGAGCACCGCGAACGCGACCAGCCCGCCGACCGCGAGCACCGTCAGCACGAACAGCGTCGCCGAGAAGTTGGCGAACACGAACGACAGGTCGAACGCGCCCAGGTTGGCGAAGTCCGGCGGCTTCGGGAAGACCCCTTGGGTGAACGCGAAGATCAGGATCGGGATCGCGATCGACGCGTCGAAGACCGCCTCGACGAACATCGACGCCGTGACGGCCGGGTAGGTCGACCGCGGGATCGAGGTCTTGACCAGGAAGACCTTGATCACGTCGCCGCCGCGAGCCGGGATCACGTTGTTGAAGCCGTAGGCCGCGATGTACGCGCCCCAGATCCGCCGCCACTGGAACGTCTCCGCCGGATAGGCCGCGCGCAGGACGTTGAAGTACCCGCGCGAGCGCAGCGTCAGGTACGTGATGAAGCAGGCGACCCCGATCAGCAGCGACAGCAGGTCGACGCTGGCGATGCTGGAGAAGAAGTCGCCGATCGCCCCGAAGACCTCGGAGATGCCCGCGACGGGCGTCGGGGCTCCGGTGCGGGGAACGGACACGTGCCCAGCCTACGGGTCGGCTACGCGGCTTCGACCAGATCGAGACCGAGCAGGTCCCAGAGCCGCGGGTCGTTGAGCGTCGGCACCACGTGGTGGGCGTCGAGCTCGACCCCGGGGTGGCTGAGCACGCCGACCACCAGCATGCCGGCGTCGCGGGCCGACCGGACCCCGGTCGGGCTGTCCTCGATCGCCAGGCAGTCCTCGGGGCGCACGCCGAGCGCCTCGGCCGCCGCGACGTAGATGTCCGGGGCGGGCTTCGGCTGCGGCACGTCGTCGGCCGTCAGCAGCACGTCGAAGGTGTGGGGATGGCCGGCGCAGGCGAGGGCCTTCTCGGCGAACCCGCGGGCGGCGTTGGTCGCCATCGCGACCGGCACGTCTTCCGCGCTCAGGGCCGCGACCAGCTCGGCGGCGCCGGGCATCACCGGCACGCCGCGGTCGAGCTCGGCGTGGACCAGCTCGGCCAGCTCGATCAGCAGCTCGGGCCCGCTGCCCGGCGCGTCCAGGAAACGCTCCAGCGCGAGCGAGGCGGCGGCGAAGCTGGTGCCGAGCAGCTCGCGCTTGTGCTCGGCGCGGAGGGTCCGTCCACGCCGCTCGAAGAGCGCCGACTCGGCACGCGACCAGGCGTCCTCGGTGGCGAGGAAGGTCCCGTCGTTGTCGAAGATGACCGCCGCGGGCCGGGTCACCGCAGCTCGCCGGCGTCCGCGCGCACGATCAGGAGGCGACGCCGGTGAGCAGCCCCTCGGCGCCGCCCGTGATCCGCCACGGGGTCTTCGGCTCGTAGAGCGCGCCGAGGCCGTCGGAGTGCTCGAGCGTGAAGGTCAGCGGCTCGCCGCCGACCGGGGTGACGACGACCTTGGCCGCGTGACCGTCGTTCTCCGTCACCTCGTACTCCAGCTCCTTGACCCGCGCGACGTCGTTGACCATCTCGCCGTCGCTGACCAGCCCGGCGACCTCCATCGCGATCCGGCAGTCGACGCCCGCGGCCTTGCCGGCCACCAGCTGCCCCTGCGCCTCGACGGTCATGTAGTCGCAGGCCCGTTGACCGTTCGCCTGCGACAGCGCCTCGGAGAGGAAGTCGCGAACCGCGGCCTGCGGCTCGTCCTTCTCGAAGTCGCCGCCGCATCCGGTCAGCGCCAAGGCGAAGGCCGCCACCGTGGCCAGGGAGAACACGCGAGTCGAACGCATCACGCGTTGATTCTGACGTGGACGGCGCTCGCGCGCATCCTCGTCCCCCGCCGGTCCCGGCGGAACCCACCGGATCGTCGATCACCACTGACGATCCGGCGACCGTGCGCGGTCTGCGACGATCCGGCGGATGCCGCGCTCCCGGGCCGACCGCCGTCCGCTTCCCCCCGCCGATCCGCAGCGACCCGCCGTCCTCGAGCCGTTCGCGCTCGACGCCGGGATCGACCACGACCAGGCCGTGCGGGACGCCGCGCTGACCGGCACCGCGCCCGCCGGGACGGCCGTCCGCGGCCTCACGATCGACGAGTCGCGGATCGACGGCGCCGAGTTGGCCGGCGTCCGCTGGCCGGGGGTCGCGCTGGCCGACGTCGAGATCCACGCGGCCAACCTGGCCAACGCCGACCTGCGGACGGCGTCGCTGCGGCGGGTGGCGATCTCCCGCAGCCGGCTGACTGGCGTCCTGTGGTCGGGCGCCGCGCTCGAGGACGTCCGCTTCCGCGGCTGCCGGATCGACCTGGCGGCGTTCACCGGCTGCACGTTCCGCCGGGTGGCCTTCGACGACTGCCGGCTGACCGGCAGCGACCTCCAGGAGCTGCGGGCGGAGGACGTCGTGCTGAGCGACTGCGACCTGACGGAGGTCGACCTGACCGGAGCCGCCTTCGCCCGCTGCGAGCTGCGCCGCTGCGGGCTCGACGGGGCGCGGTCGCTCGACCGCCTGCGCGGCGTCGGGATGCGCTGGGACGACGTGCTGGGGGCGGCCGGGGCGTTCGCCGGAGCGCTCGGGATCCGGCTGATCGAGGACTGAGCCCGGCCAGCGGCGTCGCGGCTCCGCGGCGGCCGCGAACCCCGGCCACAGCGGCCCGCGCAGAGCGACCCGGCACAATCGCCGGTCGTGTCCCGGCACCTGCGCAACCCCAAGGTCACCGTCAGCGTCGTCTTCGTCGCGGCGATGTTCATGAGCATCCTCGACGCGACGATCGTCAACGTCGCGTTGCCGGCGATCGGACGCGATTTCGACGCGCCGATCTCGTCGGTCGGCGCCGTCGCGTCGGGCTACCTGGTGAGCCTGGCGGTCTTCATCCCCGCCTCCGGCTGGCTCGGCGACCGGTTCGGCACGCGTCGCGTATTCCTGCTCGCGCTGACGGCGTTCGTGGTCGCCTCCGCGCTCTGCGGGGCGGCCGGCAGCCTCGGCCAGCTGGTCCTGTTCCGCGTCCTGCAGGGGGCGGCCGGCGGGATGATGGTCCCCGTCGGGATGGCGATGCTCTACCGCGTCTTCCCGCAGGACGAGCGGGTCGCGGCGTCGCGGATCCTGGTCGTGCCGACCGCGGCCGGGCCGGCGCTCGGCCCGGTGCTCGGCGGCGTCCTCGTCGATCACCTGTCCTGGCACTGGGCGTTCCTGATCAACGTGCCGGTCGGGGCGCTCGTCGTCGCGTTCGGCCTCCGCTACCTGCCGCGCGACGTGCCGACCGGGGCGGGCCGCTTCGACCTGGTCGGCTTCGCGCTCGCCGGGGCGGGCCTGGGGCTCGCGATGTTCGCCGTCTCGGAGGGCCCGGCCCACGGCTGGGGCTCCCCGCAGATCGTCGGCAGCGGCGTCGCCGGCCTGCTGCTGCTGGTGGCGCTGGTCCCCTACGAGCTCCGGATCACCGAGCCGCTGCTGCGGCTGCGGCTGCTCCGGGAGCGGCTGTTCCGGCGCTCGTTCCTGATCCTGGTGCCGTCGACCGCGGGCTTCCTCGGGCTGCTCTACGCCTTCCCCCAGCTCCAGCAGGAGGGCCTCGGCCGCTCGGCGATGACCAGCGGCCTGCTGACCTTCCCGGAGGCGATCGGGATCATGATCGGATCGCAGGTCGTCGGCCACCTCTACGGGCGGGTCGGCCCGCGCCGCCTGATGTCCGCCGGGGCGGTCGGCGTCGCCGCCGGCGCGCTGGCGCTGACCCGGGTCACCGGCGACACCCCGGACGCGCTCGTGGTGGTGGTGATGCTGCTGATCGGGCTCGCGATGTCCGCGGTCTTCATGCCGATCAACGTGGTGCCGTTCGCCCGGGTCTCGCACGAGGAGACCAGCCAGGCGTCGGCGATCTTCAACGCCTTCCGCCAGGTCGGCGCGGCGATCGGGGTCGCGCTGCTGGCGACCACGATCGCGCTGGTCGGCCCGGTCGCGCTCGACGCGGGCGGGACGCCGAGCCCCAACCTCGGGGCCTACCACGCGGCGTTCTTCGTGGCGGCGGGCCTGATGCTGCTGGCCGCGCTGCTGGCCCTGCGGATCCGCGACGCCGACGCCGCCGCGACGTTCGCGCGGCCCGCCGATCCCGCCGCCGGGCCGTACGCCGCGTGACGAGCTGGTTGACTCCGGCCATGCGCACGGACTTCTCCCCCGCCGAGGGCCGCTCGGGCGACTTCTACCGGCTGCTGACGACGGTGGTCGTGCCCCGCCCGATCGCCTGGGTCGCGTCGACCTCGGCGGCGGGCGTCGACAACCTCGCCCCGCACTCGTTCTTCACGATCGCGTCGGTGACGCCGCCGGTGGTCCAGTTCACGTCGGTCGGGACCAAGGACACGCTGCGCAACGTCCGCGCCACCGGCGCGTTCACGGTCAACCTGGCGCCCGAGGCGGAGTTCGAGCGGATCAACGCCACCGGCACCGACTACCCGCCGGACCACAGCGAGTTCGACGCGGTCGGGCTGACCCGCGAGCCGAGCCGCGTCGTCGGCCCACCGCGGGTCGCCGAGTCGCCGGTCGCGATCGAGTGCGTGCTCCACCACACCGTCGGGTTCGGCGAGTCGACGGTGGTCTTCGGCCGCGTCGTCCACATCGCCGTGGCGACCGACGCGCTGGGCGCCGACGGCCTGCCCGCGATCGACCGGCTGGCGCCGCTGTCGCGGCTCGGCCGCGACGAGTGGGGCACGACCCGCGAGGTCCGCTCGATCGCGCGGCCGCACTACCGCCCCTAAAGGACCTAACCCGCACGGCCCCGAATCGCTCGGCGGTGCCGGCCGGGGACCGACGGGGCGATCCGGGGCGCCCCGGCGGCATCGATCGCCCCCTCGATCGCCGCCGGCCACGAACGGGCGATCGAGGTCACCGGCAACGCCGCGGGCGACCGGGGGTCGTACCCTTGGCCGCATGATCGTCCGCACCCCCGAGGAACTCGCCGGCCTGAAGCGGACCGGGGCGTTGGTCGCGGAGACGATCCGGCGGATGCGGGCGGCCGTGCGACCGGGCGTGACCACGGCCGAGCTCGACCTGATCGCCGCCCGCTGCTTCCACGAGCACGGCGCCGAGTCGGGTCCGATGGGCACCTACGGGTTCCCGGGGTCGACCTGCATCTCGGTCAACGACGAGGTCGTCCACGGGATCCCCGGCGGCCGCAAGCTGCGCGACGGCGACCTGGTCACGCTCGACGTCACGCCGGAGCTGGACGGGTTCTTCGCCGACGCCGCCGTGACCGTCGGGGTCGGGACGATCGGCGACGACGCCCAGCGGCTGCTCGACGTCGCGGACGAGTGCCTGGCGGCCGCGCTGGCCGTCGCCGTCGCCGGCACGCCGCTGCGGACGATCGGCGCGACGGTCGCGACGACCGCGGGACGGCACGGCGCCCGCCCGTTCGCCGAGCTCTGCGGCCACGGGATCGGCCGTGCCCTGCACGAGGAGCCGGACGTTCCGAACGTCGACGTCCCGCAGCTGACCACCCCGCTGGCCGAGGGCCTGGTGGTGGCGATCGAGCCGATGCTGACCTTCGGCAGCAGCGAGCTGGTCGAGCGCGACGACGAGTGGACGATCGCGACCGCCGACGGTGCGCTCTCGGTCCACGTCGAGCACACGGTCGTGATCCAGGCCGGCGCGCCGATCGTGCTGACCGCCTGAGGACCAGCGGCGCGGCGGGCTCAGCGACCGGCCGACGCGCCCGGACCGAGCGCCCGCTCCAGCGCGTCGCCGACGTCGTAGTTGGCGACCAGCAGGTCGCTGCTGACCCGCTTGGCGGTGTTCAGATTGACGTCGCGGCGGGTCGGGATCACGTGGCACGCGAAGTCCGCGTAGAGCGCCCGCGCCGCGTCGTTGTTCGTGTTGGTCAGCAGGAAGCGTGCGCCGCGGGCGGTCGCCTGGCGGCAGGCCTCGACCAGCCGCTCGTGGTCGGCCGCGCGGAACTGGCCGGGGGTGTAGCGCTTGAAGTCGCTGTGCCCCCCGGCCGGCACGTACGGCGGGTCGAGGAACAGCCAGTCGCCAGGGCCGGCCTCGGCGATCGTCGCGGCGAAGTCGGCGTGGCGGATCCGCGCTCCGGCGAGCGCGGCCGACGCGCCCAGCACCGTCGCGCGGTTGTAGAGCGGACGGTCGTAGCGGCCGTACGGGACGTTGAAGCCGCCCTGGGCGTTGACCCGCCAGAGCCCGCGGAAGCCGGTCTTGTTGAGGTAGATCACGCGAGCCGCGCGCTGCAACGGCGTCAGCTCCGGCGGGCGCTGGGCGCGAATCCGCAGGAACGCGTCCTCCCCGGGGTCCATCCCGTCGAGCCGCGCCATCACGCCCTCCGGGTCGTCGCGGACCTGCTGGAAGCAGACGACCAGCTCCTCGTTGAGGTCCGACAACGTCGCGACGGCGGGCCGCGCGGCGAAGAAGACCGCGCCGCTGCCCAGGAACGGCTCGCCGTAGCGCTCGTAGCCGGCCGGAGCCAGGCCGGCGATCAGCTCCGCCGTCCGGGTCTTCCCGCCGACCCACTTGAGGAAGCTCCGGCCCCGGGTCGTGGGGGTAGCGGCAGCGCTGTCCGGCTGGGCGCTCACGGCCGGAGGCGCTACGCCGCCCGCAGCCGGTCGAGCGCCGCCAGCACCCGCTCGTCGTGCTCGGCCGGCTTGACCTTCGGGAGGACCTCCGCCACGTTGCCGTCGGGGTCGACGATCACCGTCGAGCGCGTGGCGCCCCAGTACTTGCGGCCGTACATCGACTTCTCGACCCAGACGCCGTAGCGGTCGCAGACCGCGTGGTCCTCGTCGGCCAGCAGGGTGAAGTTCAGCTCCTGCTTCGCGACGAACTTCGCCACCTTGTCGACCGGGTCGGGCGAGACCCCCAGCACCCGGGCGCCGCGCTCGGCGTAGGCGTCCCGGTGGTCGCGGACGGAGCAGGCCTGGGTCGTGCACCCCGGCGTCGAGGCCTTGGGGTAGAAGTAGACGACGACCCACTGTCCCTTCAGCTCCGACAGCGTGACCGACGAGCCGTCGGCGGCGGGCAGGGTGAAGTCGGGGGCGGGCTGACCGGTCTCGGGAAGCGGCACGGGGGTCTCCGGGTCGGGGACGGGCGGAGGCCCATCGTCCCAGACCCGCGGCGGGAGCTGCGCGTCGCGAATGGTCGCGTGCGATCCGGGCGGCCCGAGCACCCGAATCGCACGCAGC
>CAYXFL010000044.1:9604-12183 GCA_964464285.1 uncultured Conexibacteraceae bacterium | reverse complement strand
CAGCTTGTGCGGCACCGAAAACCAGCAGCCCTTGCAAAGCAGCACGCCGCGCGGAACCTCACCGGAGGCCACTTCCTCTGCAACCTTGTGGGCGTAGATCGGATAGTCGGTCGACTCGGTCGATGCGGCGCCGACATCATCGACCTCGAACCCCATCGCACGCAGCTCGCCGGCGGGCCACGCTCCACGCGGACCGGGTGCGATCGAGGCCGCCCCGCCACCCAAATCGCACGCAGGCGTGTCCACGTCGGCGTCGAGTTGGACCGCCCCGGCTATCGTCGACGGCCATACCCTCCTCCCCGCTGATGCGTGCCGTCGTCGCCCTCGGCCCCGGCGACCCCGACGTGCTCGAGGTCCACGAGGTCCCGCGGCCGGAGCCGAGCGCCGGCGAGGTGCTGATCCGGGTCGCCGCGGCCGGCGTCAACCCGATCGACGCCAAGACCCGCGGCGGGGCGGGTGCGGGGCGGTTCCTGGACGAGCTGCGCCCGGCGTCGTCGACGCTGGCCGCCGCGCTGGCGCGGACCGCCCCCACCGGCGACGACGCGAGCGCGGGCAGCAGCGGCTCGACCGCCCCCACCGGCGACGGCTTCCCGTGGATCCCCGGCTGGGACGTGGCGGGCACCGTCGAGCAGGTCGGCCCGGGCGTCGCCCGGTTCGCCCCCGGCGACCGCGTCTGCGGCCTGGTCGGCTTCCCCCGCGCCGCCGGCGCCTACGCCGAGTACGTGGTCGCCCACGTCAGTCAGCTCAGCCGCTCGCCGCGCTCGCTGAGCGACGTCGAGGCCGCCGCGCTGCCGCTGGCCGGGTTGACCGCCTGGCAGGCGATGGCCGACGCCGGCGACCTGGAGACCAACCGGCGCGTGGTGATCACCGCCGCGTCGGGCGGGGTCGGGCACGTCGCGGTCCAGATCGCGGTCGACCTGGGCGCCCACGTGATCGCGG
Source organism: uncultured Conexibacteraceae bacterium (assembly GCA_964464285.1). Classification (GTDB taxonomy): domain Bacteria; phylum Actinomycetota; class Thermoleophilia; order Solirubrobacterales; family 70-9; genus VAYN01. The sequence goes on along the minus strand of CAYXFL010000044.1, from coordinate 11,244 downwards.
TGACGTCGACCGACAGCGTCGACTTCGTGCGCGGGCTCGGCGCCGCCGAGGTGCTCGACCGGACCCAGGGCGACTGGACGGCGCGGATCGACGCCCCGGTCGACCTGGTCTTCGACGTCGCCGGCCACGACCTGCGCGCCGCGGCCTACGCGACGGTGGTGCCCGGCGGGCGGTTCATCGCCCTCCCGTCGACGGCGACCGGCGAGCCGGCCCCCGACACGATCCTGGCGCCGAGGGTCTTCGTCGCCCCCGACGGCCTCGAGCTGCAGCTGCTGACGGGGACGATCGAGCGGGGGATGATGCGCCCCCACGTCTCCCGGACGTTCCCGCTGGAGCGGGCCGCCGACGCCCACCGCCAGATCGAGTCCGGCACGACCCGCGGCAAGATCGTGCTGACCGTCGGCGCCGGAGACGACGTCTGACCCGCCCCGCCGGGGCGGTCGGCGTCACGACGACACGGTCGGCACGACCTCGACCGCTCGTGGTCGACGACGCGGCGGGCCGCCGAACCGCGCGCTCAGCCGGCGGTGGCCTGCTCCCGCACCGCGCCCTCCGGCGTGCGGGCCGCGGGCATCGGCTCCGGCTCGCCCGCGGCGGTCTTGCCGGCGATCGCGGCGCGGCCGAACGGGGCCGGCGCCGCCGTGCCGTCCTTCGGCGCGACCAGGCCGATCGCCCGCTCGCTCATCGCGGTGATCGTCAGCGACGGGTTGACGCCGACGTTGGCGGGGATCGCCGCGCCGTCGCAGACCAGCAGGTTCTCGTAGCCGAAGACCCGCTGGTTGGCGTCGACGACGCCGTCCTCGGGGCCGTGGCCGATCACCGCGCCGCCGAGGATATGGGCGGTCGTCGGGATGTTCATCAGCGCCTCCGCGGTCGAGCTCTGGGCGACGCCGCCGGTCCGCTCGGCCAGCCATTCGGTCGCCTCGTTGGCGACCGGGATGAAGGTCGGCATCGGCCGCTCCGGGTCCTGCTCGGTCTGCAGGCGGACCTCGCCGGTGCGCTTGCTGCGCTTCGGCCGCAGCGCGATCGCGTTGTCGAGCGTCTGCATGACCAGGACGATGATCGTGCGGCTCGACCAGCGCCGCGGCCAGATCGTCTTCGCGAACCGTCCCGGGTGGCGGACGATCTGGGCGAGCAGCTTCAGCGGCCGGGTGACCCGCGTCCCGTCGCCGACCAGCAGCGTGTAGAGCAGCTGGATCGAGTTGCCGTCGTTGCCGTAGGTGACGGTCTCGATGTGGGTGTGCGGGTCGGGGTAGATGCTGGAGCTGATCGCGACCCGCTTGGTCAGGTCGTCCGGGTAGTCCTCGGGCACGGTGACGGCGAGGACCATCTCGCTGTTGGTGCGGACGAGCTCCCCGAGCCGGTTCGAGATCCGCGGCAGGGCGCCGCCGAGCCGGCAGCGCTGCAGCAGCTTGTTGGTGCCGAGCGGGCCGGCGGCGACGATCACGCCGCGCGCCCTCAGGGTGCGCACGCCGCGGCCGCGGCGCAGGCCGGAGTGCTCGCTGACCACCTCGTAGCCGTCGCTGCCGTCGGCGGCGCCGAGCGGCCGGATCTCGGTCACGGTCCGCTCCGGGGTGACCGTGGCGCCGCGCCGTTCGGCCAGCCAGAGGTAGTTCTTGACCAGCGTGTTCTTCGCGCCG
>CAYXFL010000044.1:0-9594 GCA_964464285.1 uncultured Conexibacteraceae bacterium | reverse complement strand
GTTCTTCGCCCCGTGCGGGCAGCCGACCATGCAGCGCCCGCACTGCAGGCAGCCGGTCCGGTCGGGGCCCTCGCCGCCGAAGAAGGGGTCCGGGACGGTGGCGCCGGCCCGCTCGCCGAAGTAGACCCCGACCGGGGTCTTGCGGTAGGTGTCGCCGACCCCGATCGACTCGCCGAACTCGCGCAGCAGCTGGTCGGCCGGGTCGTCGTTGTCGTGGACGACGACGCCGAGCATCCGCTGCGCCTCCGCGTAGTGGGGGGCGAGCGCCGCCTCCCAGTCCTGCAGGTCGGCCCATTGGGGGTCCTGGAAGAAGTCCGAGGGCGGCACGTAGAGCGTGTTGGCATAGCCGAGGCTGCCGCCGCCGACGCCGGAGCCGCTGACCACGGTGACGTCGCGGAAGGTGCTGAGCCGGAAGATGCCCTTGAAGCCGAGGCGCGGCGCCCAGAAGTAGCGCCTCAGGTCCCAGGTCGACTTCGGGAAGTCCTTGTCCTGGAAGCGTTTGCCGCACTCGAGGACGCCGACGGAGTAGCCCTTTTCAGCCAGGCGCAGAGCCGATACCGACCCCCCGAACCCCGACCCGACGACGATCCAGTCGTAATCAAACTGGCTCACCAGCCAAACTCTATTAGCTTGGCTGGTGAGCTGTGTGACGCGCGTCGCTCAGACCTCGCCGGGCTCCACCGGGCGGAAGTCCGAGGTGCGGGCACCGCAGACGGGGCAGAACCAGTCTTTGGGGATGTCCTCGAAGGCCGTTCCTGGGGGGATGCCACCGTCGGGGTCGCCGATCGCCGGGTCGTAGATGAACCCGCAGCTGTCGCAGATCCAGAGGGTGGCCTCTTTGGTCTCGGTCATGGGACGCAGTTTAGGCGACGCTCATTTGTCGAAGCTGACCGGGACGGGCTCGCGCTCCGCCGCGTTCTCGATCTCGAAGTACTCGCGGGCGGTGAAGTTGCCGGCGTTGGCGACGATCGAGCCCGGGAACTGCTGGATGTCGGTGTTGTAGGTCTGCACGTTGGAGTTGTAGATCCGCCGCGAGGCCTGGATCTCGTCCTCCAGCTCGGAGAGGTTGCGGCTCAGCTGCTGGAAGTTCTCGGTCGCGCGCAGGGTCGGGTAGTTCTCGGCGACCGCGCGCAGGTCGGTCAGCGCCCCGCTCAGCTGGGACTCCGCTTTCGAGGTGTCGGCGACCGAGTGGGCGGACATCGCGTCGGCGCGCGCTTTGGTCGCTTTCTCGAACACCGCGCTCTCGTGCGCGGCGTAGCCTTTGACCGTCTCGACCAGGTTCGGCACGAGGTCGCGGCGCCGCTTCAGCTGCACGTCGATCCCGCTCCAGGACTCGTCGACCCGGTTGCGCTGGGCGATGATCGAGTTGCGCTTGACGATGAAGTAGAGGACCGCGATGACGATGATCGCGACGACGACGATGATGGCGATGGTCACTGGAGTTCTCCTGTGGTTGGGCCGAAGAGAAACCGATGCTACCGCCGACAGAGGCTGTCGAATAGGCGCCTGGACGCTTAGGATCGCGGCGTGAGCGCGAAGCAGGAAGCGCGGGACTGGACCGCGGCGGTGCGCCGCTACGGCGAGCGCAACTCGCTCACCTACGAGCAGGTCGGCGGGATCAACCCCAAGGACGGGCCGGTGGCTCTCTGCGTCGGCGGCGTCAACCGGCTGACCGGGCAGCTGGTCGAGGGCTTCTGGGGGGCGAGCTGCGACGCCGGCGAACGCGAGGCCGGCGGGCTGTTCGGCAAGGCGGTGCTGCCGAGCGCGGTGCTGGCCAAGGCGCACATGCCGGACCTGGCCCGGGTCGTGCCCGCCTTCAACGTCGAGTCGGTCGAGGGGCACGAGCAGGTCACACGGCACCTGCAGCGCACGGTCGAGTTCGAGTCGCTCGACTTCAACCGCCGCTTCCTGACCACGGTGCCGAGCGAGTACGACCCGGTGGCGCTGCGCGAGCTGTTCGGCCCGGGCTTCCTCGACTGGGTGACGACGATGACCGGCGAGCTCGACTTCGGCGTCAACGACCGCCAGCTCTGGTTCCTCTGGCGCCTGCGCGAGCGCAGCGAGGCGGAGCTGGAGGCGGCGCTGCGCAACGCCGGCGAGCTGTTCCGGCGGCTGCAGGCGGAGATGGAGGAGAGCGGCATCCACACCTACCCGCCGGGCCCCTGGCACGCGGGGCTGGAGCCGTTCCCGGACGCCGCCGCTCAGGCCGCGTCGTCGTAGCCCGGTTCGCCGGGCAGCACCGGTCGCCAGCCGCCGCCGCCTTGGCGGTCATCGACGATCTTCGGCATCACCGAGTCGACCCGGCGGCCGCGATAGGCGGCGATCGCCTCCCCGGAGGTCCGGTGGGGGGCCAGCCAGGAGAGCTGGGTCACGGTGGGGAAGGAGAGCGCCAGCTCGCCGGCCTCGTGGGCGGCGAGTGCCTCCGCGGGTCGGCGCCAGGCGGCCTCGACGATCTCGACGCCGTCGGGCTTGGGCGGGGTATGTGCGGGGGCGAGGGCGAGGTAGAACCAGGCGTCGAAGCGGGTTGAGATCACCTCCGGCGTGACCCAGCGCGAGAACAGCACCAGCTCCTCCTCGGCGGGCAGCTCGATCGCGGTCTCCTCGGCCAGCTCGCGGACCGCACAGGCACGGTGGCCGGCGTCGCCCTCGCCGTCCTCCGGATCGACCGAGCCGCCGGGAAAGACCCAGACGCCCGGCATGAAGCTGGCCTGCTCGGTCCGCTTCAGCATCAGTACCTCGAGCGCCCGGTCGGCGTGCTTGCCGCCGCGCCGCAGCAGCACGATCCCCGCCGCCGGCCGCGGCGTCGCCGGCGTCCCTGAGTTCGGCACCTCGCCCGGCCCCCGTCTGCGCTCGCTCACCAACTCACCCTATCCCTGCGGGGGTGTCTGAGCTAAGGGGTTGAAGTAGACCCCTTAGCTCAGACACGGGTCAGCTCAGCCGAGGGCGCTTTGGCGGGCGCGGCGCAGGTAGGTGCGGCGGGCGAGCCAGGCGAGCAGGGCGATCAGCGCCAGCGGGGCGAGCACGGTGAGCGCGAGCAGGGCGACGCCGGCGCCGACGGCGAGGATGCGGCCGGCGTCGTCGAGCGCGTCGCCGACGCCCCAGGCGCCGCCCGCGTCCGGCGCGGTGCCCTCGCGGCCGACGATCCGCAGCGAGACCCGCGAGAGGCTGGCGCGGCGGTCGAGGCTCTGCAACTGGGTGCGCAGCGCGGCGGCCTTGCGGCGCTCCCCGCGCAGCTCCGCTTCGACCGCTTCCCGCTCACCTTCGCTTTCGGCCTCGGCGAGCTGGGCGAGCAGGCTGTCGATCCGCGCCTGCGAGTCCTCCAGCTTCTCGGCCGTGCTCACGGTCGGCGCGGTGATGTCGACGGTCGCTTCCTGGCGCGAGCGCACCTCTCCGATCTGCGAGAAGCCGGCCATCGCGTCGCCGAGCTTGCCGCTCGGGATCATCAGCTCGAAGCTCGCTTCCGCCCGCCCGGCGGCCCCGTCGCGGGTCCGCGAGTTGAGCACGATGCCGCGGCTGTCGTGGACGACTCCGAAGACTTCCGAGGAGGCCTTGCCGACGTCCTCCGGCTCGGTGCCGAGGACGATCGCGGTGGAGCGTTCGATCTTGCGCTTGCGGGCGTCGGGCGCGAGAGACAGATTGGTGCCCGCCTGCGCGCTGGAAGCCCTCATGTACGGGCCCGCCCTGTCGAAGTTCATGCCGGCGGAGCTTCCCGCGGCGGCGTTCTCCGCCTGCTCGGCGAGGGGTGCTCGGCGCGGAGTGTGAATGGGCGCGCCCTCGTCCGCGGAGACAGCGTTTAAGGAGACCTCGTGCGGGGCGCCCATGTTCAGCTGGACTTCGCCCGAATCGCGCCAGACGACGACAGTCGCAACCGCGACTACGGTTAGCGCCACGGCTCCCGCCGGCAGCAGGACGCGGCGCGGCCTCGTGGCGCGCAGGCGGTCGAAAGTGGCGGCGAGGCGCGAGCGGCGCGGGAAGCCGGCGGCCGCCCGCGCGTCGAGCTCCTCGGCGAACCCGGGCCGCGGCTCGGGTCGCATCTCCTTCAGCGTCGCGAGCAGCTCGTCGTTCTCATGGGGCTCCATCGCAGGCCTCCCTCAGCTTGGTCACGGCTCGGTGCAGCTTGGTGCCGGCGTTCGACTCGGAGACGCCGATGACGGCGGCGATCTCGGCGTTGGCGAGGCCGGCGAAGAACTTGAGCGCGATCAGCTCGCGCTCGTGCGGGGCGAGCTGGGCGAGGCCGGCGGCGAGGGTGATGCGCCGGGCGCTCTGCTCGGCGCTCTCGTACGGGGCGGCGGTCGCCGCCAGGTCCTCGGGGTCGGCGGCGAGCTCGGCCTGGCGGCCACGGCGGCGCAGCTCGTCGAGGGCGGCGTTGCGGGCGATCCCGAACAGCCAGGCGCGGCGCTCGCCCCGCTGCGGGTCGAAGCGGCGCCGCTTGCGATAGGCGCGCTCGAAGGCGGCCGCGGTCACTTCCTCGGCCGCAGCGCGGTCGCGCAGCAGCCCGGCGACGTAGGCGTAGACGTCGTCGCGGCTCTCGCGGTAGAGCGCGTCGAAGGCGAGGTCGGCCTCTGGCGGGGCCTCTTCGGCGGTGGCGACCAGCGTCTGGTTCACGTCCGTACTACGGCCCCGGCGCGGATCCATCACAGGATTGTCCCGTCGCCCGGCGGGGATGAGCGAGCGCGCGTGACATGCGTCACACGCGCAAATATTGCGCTTGCGAAATAGTTGCGCGAGTGCAACCATCGTCGGAATGCAAGCGAGCGACGTGAAGGCGATGGCCGAGCAGGCGGCGGTGGGGATGGAGGCGCGGGAGACCGCGGCGCGGTTGAGCGCCTTGCTGCGCCACCTCTTCCTCTACGACCGCGGCAACCAGCTACGTGTGATCGAGGAGTCCGGCCTCTCGCTGACCCAGTGCAAGGCGCTGCTCGAGCTCGGCGGCCTCGGCCGCGAGGCCCACGCCTGGCAGGTCTCCGACCTGGCCGAGAAGTTCGGCGTCTCGGTGCCCTCGATGAGCCGGGCCGTCGACGGCCTGGTGAAGAAGGGCCTTGCGACCCGGGTCGAGAACCCCGACGACCGGCGCGCCCGCCAGGTCGAGATCACCGGCGCCGGCAAGGGCCTGGTCGAGACCCTGGTGACCGTGCGCCAGACCGGGATCGAGGCCTTTGCCGCCACGCTCAGCGCCGCCCAGCGCCGCAAGCTCGACGCCGCCGTCGACGCGCTGATGGACCGCGACGACATCGCCCAGACCTTCGACCTGCTGAAGGGGAGTGACCCCGCTTGACCCGCTACAGCCACCTGATCACCGACGAAAACCGCAAGTGGTGGACGCTCGGCGCGATGTGCTTCGCGCTGTTCATGCTGATGCTCGACAACACGGTGGTCAACGTCGCGCTGCCCTCGATCCAGGAGGACCTCAACGCCTCGATCGCCGGCCTCGAGTGGACGGTCAACGGCTACACGCTCTCGATCGCGGTGTTGCTGGTCACCGCGGGCCGGCTCGGCGACATCTTCGGCCGCCGCCGCATGTTCCTCGCCGGCGTCGCGATCTTCGCGATCTCCTCGGCGACCGCCGGGTTCGCCCCGGACCAGGCCGCGCTGGTGATCAGCCGCGTCGTCCAGGGCGCCGGCGCCGCGCTGATGATGCCGGCGACGCTCTCGATCATCGCCAACGCCTTCCCGCCCAGCGAGCGCGGCAAGGCGATGGGCACCTGGGCCGGCGTCTCGGCGCTGGCGCTGGCGATCGGGCCGGTGGTCGGCGGCTTCCTCACCGAGCACGTCTCCTGGCGGGCGATCTTCTACCTCAACATCCCGGTCGCGATCGTGGCCGTGCTGGCGACGGTCTTCGCCGTTCGCGAGTCCCGCGACACCAGCGTCGGCAAGGACATCGACTACCCCGGCGTCGCCGTGCTCACCGTCGGCCTCACCGCCCTCGTACTCGCCCTGGTCGAGGGCAATGCCTGGGGCTGGGGCTCGAGCGAGGTCCTCGCCCTGTTCGCGCTGGCGCTGCTTGCCCTGCCCGCCTTCGTCTGGGTCGAGAACCGGGCGAAGGCGCCGATGGTCCAGTTCGAGCTGCTCGCCGACCGCAACTTCCTCGGCGCCGTCGTCGTCGCCCTGATCATCAGCTTCGCGATGATGGGCGTCTTCTTCTTCCTCGCCCTCTACATGCAGGACATCCTCCACTACTCGCCGCTGGAGGCCGGGATCCGCTTCCTGCCCTCGACCCTGATGATGGTCGCCATCGCCCCGGTCGCCGGCCGCCTCGCCGACCGCTTCGGGCCGCGCTGGCTGATCGTCGCCGGGCTCGCCCTGATCGCGGTCTCGCTGTTCACCTTCAGCGCGATCGCGGTCGACTCGACCTATATCGACCTGCTGCCCGGGTTCATGCTGCTCGGGATCGGGATCGCCTTGACGATGTCGCCGATGACCAGCGCCGCGATGAACGCGGTCCCGGTGCAGAAAGCCGGCATTGCCTCCGGCGTGCTCTCGATGTTCCGGATGGTCGGCGGCAGCCTCGGGATCGCCGTCACCGGCGCGATCTTCCAGAGCCTGGTCAGCTCGCGGCTCGGCGACCTGCTGAACGGGAGCGGGATCAGCGCCGGCCAGCGCAATGCGATCTCGGCCGAGCTCGGCGGTGGCGGGACCGGCCAGATCGCCGGCCTCGACCCGACGCAGGCGCGCGAGGTGGTCTCGGCGGGCGGCGAAGCGTTCGTCTACGCGCTCGGCACCGCGATGACGGTCTCGGCGGCGATCGCGCTGGCCGGGGCGCTGATCGCGGCGCTGACGATCCGCGCCCGCCACCAGCCCGCCGGTGCGGCCGAAGCTCCCGAGCCCAACCTCAACCCGGCGGGGCCGGCGCTGGCGACCGAGGAACACGAGCTGGCGCCCGCGGGGGCGAGCGCGCACCGCTCTTAGCCGGCACGCGGCGGGCGCGCCGCCGTAGAGTGCCGGCGCGATGCTGATCCTGCTGCCGCCCTCCGAAGGCAAGGCCGCGCCCGCGAAGGGGGCGCCGCTGGAGCTCGAGTCGCTGGTTTTCGCGGAGCAGCTGACCGAGCGGCGCGAGCAGCTGCTCGACGCGCTGGAGCGGCTGGCGGGCAAGCCGCGGGCCGGGGCGGCGAAGAAGCTCGGGGTCTCGCCCGGGCAGGCCGAGGAGGTCGCGGTAGGCGCTGGCCTGCGCAGCGCCCCGGCGGCGCCGGCCGCGGAGGTCTACACGGGCGTGCTCTACGACCGCCTCGGGCTGCCCAAGCTGTCGGCCGCGGCGCGCAAGCGGGTGCTGATCGCGAGCGCGCTCTGGGGCGTCGTGCGTCCCGACGACCGGATCCCCTACTACCGCTTCTCGGCCAAGGCGCGGCTCGACCGGATCGGCGCCCCGGCGGCGTTCTGGCGGCCGGCGCTGGCCGCGGCGCTGCCCGACGAGGAGGGCGACTTGGTCGTCGATATGCGCTCCGGCGCCTACGCCGCCGCCTGGAAGCCGAAGCGCGCGACCCTGCTCGGCGTCCGCGCCTACACCGAGGTCGACGGCGAGCGCAAGGTCGTCTCGCACATGGCGAAGGCGGTGCGCGGCGAAGTCGCACGGGCGCTGCTGCGCTCGAAGCGGGTGCCCAAAGATCCGGCCGCAGCCGCGAACGCCGCCGCGGCTGCGGGCTTCGAGGTCGAGCTCGTGGGCTCCAGCCTCGACGTCATCCTGCGCGCCTGAAGCGCAGCGCCGGCCAGGTCTGCGGCGCGGCGAGGTCGACCTGGGGCAGCGTCAGCACGGGGACGCCGGCGAGCGCCGCGATCGTCTCTTGGTTGGAGCTCTCGACCGCGCTGGGCGAGTCCGGCCAGGGGGTGAGGACGACCGCGGCGACCGCGAGGCCGGCGGCGCGCGCCGCCTCGATCGTCAGCAGGGTGTGGTTGATCGTGCCGAGGCCGGGGGAGGCGACGACGACCAGCGGGTGGCCGAGATCGGCGGCGAGGTCGCGGACCAGGTAGCCGCCGGCGAGCGGGACCAGCAGGCCGCCGACCCCCTCGCAGACCAGCGCCTCGGCGCTGGCGGCGGCCGCTGCGGCGGCGGCGCGCAGGCGGGCCGGGTCGATCGCCTCGCCGGCCAGCGCCGCGCCGAGGTGGGGGGAGACCGCCGGGCCGTAGCGGTAGGGCGCGATCTCCTCCTCGGCCTGGGCCGAGCCGGCGGCGCGGCGGAGCAGCTGATGGTCGGACTCGCCGCCCTCCTCGAGCCCGGTCACGCAGGGCTTGAAGACGGCGACCGAGAGCCCCTCGGCGGCGAGGGTGTGGGCGGCGAGCGCGGCGACCACGGTCTTGCCGACCTCGGTGCCGGTCCCGGTGACGAAGATGCGCCGCTCCGCTCCGCTCATCGAGTGGGCCCGCTCAGGCGGCGGCGGGGACGAGGCCGATCTCGCGCGCCGCCGCGCCCAGCGTCGCCGCCGCCTCGCGCAGCTCGGCCGGCTCGTGCGTCGCCATCACGGTCAGCCGCAGCCGCGAGGTGCCGGCGGGGACGGTCGGCGGCCGGATCCCCTGCGCGAAGACGCCGCGCTCCAGGGCCAGCTCGCAGAGCGCCATCGTCGGCTCGGCCCCGCCGACCTCGACCGGGACGATGTGGGTGGGCCGGGCCGGCACCGCGAGCCCCGCCGCGGCGAGCGCCTCGCGCAGGGTCGCGGCGTTGGCGCGCAGCCGCTCGACCCGCTCGGGCTCGGCGCGGAGGATCTCCAGCGCCGCCGCGGCGGCGCCGAGCGCGGCCGGGGGCGGTGCGGTCGAGAAGATGAACGGGCGGGCGGAGTTGAGCAGGAACTCGACCGTCTCCGCGTTTGCGCAGGCGAAGGCGCCGTAGGAGCCGAGTGCCTTGCCGAGCGTGCCGACGACGACGTCGACCTCGCCGGCGAGCCCGGCGGCGGCGACCGCGCCGCGGCCGCCCGGCCCGACCGTGCCGAGCGCGTGCGCGTCGTCGACCAGCATCCGGCAGCGGTAGCGGCGCGCCAGCTCCAGCAGCTCCGCGAGCGGCGCGACGTCGCCGTCCATCGAGAAGACGCCGTCGGTGACGATCAGCGCCGCCCGCTCACCCGCCGCGCGCAGCCCCTGCTCGAGGTGCTCGAGGTCGGCGTGGCGGTAGACCACGGTCTCGGCGCGGGAGAGGCGGCAGCCGTCGACGATGCTGGCGTGGTTGAGCTGGTCGGAGAAGACGACCTCGCCGCGGCCGGCGAGCGCCGAGATCACGCCGGTGTTGGCGAGGTAGCCGGAGCCGAAGAGAAGCGCCGCCTCGTAGCCGCAGAACTCGGCCAGCTCCGCCTCCAGGTCGCGGTGCACCTCCATGTTGCCCGAGATCAGCCGCGAGGCGCCGGCCCCGGCGCCCCAGCGCAGCGCCGCCGCCGCGGCCGCCTCGCGCACCCGCGCGTCGTCGGCGAGGCCGAGGTAGTTGTTCGAGCAGAGCAGCAGCACCTCGCGCCCGTCGAGGGTGACGCGGGGGCCCTGCGACCCCTCGATCAGCCGCAGGCGCCGGTGCAGCCCGCTCTCACGCAGTTCCTCCAGGCGCGCCGCGACGTCGGTCACGCAGCGCTCGGGTAGGAGGGCGCCCTGCCCTTCTTCACCACCCGCAGCTGCGTCGACGGATCC
>CAYXFL010000043.1:0-26114 GCA_964464285.1 uncultured Conexibacteraceae bacterium | reverse complement strand
GGCTCCTGGCGATCCGCGAAAAAGTTAAGTGCAGAGGGGTGCCCGACCCCTCCCCGAACACTCTCCGACCAGGGCCGTCCCTAGCGGCGGTAGGCGATGCGCCGCCAGCTGGGCTCTTTGGAGAGCTCGATCAGCTCGTGGCTGCGGTCCGGCTGGACGTAGCCGAAGGTCTGGGTGCGCTCGTCGAAGACGACGTCGAGCTCGCCCTCCTTGACCCGCTGGTCGAGCCAGGCGCCGCGGAAGACGAGGCGGCGGATCCAGTGGACGAGGCTGCGGTTGGAGGGGCCGACGAGGTCTTCCCAGTTTTCGTTGATGTGCTCGCCGAGGCGGGAGCTCGGTTCGGCGATCTCGCCGCTGACCGCGAGGTCGAGGAGGTCGTCGATCTCTCCGGGGCTGAGGCCCTGGTCGACGAAGGCGAGCTTGACGGCGGCCTGCTCGACCCGCTGCGCGAAGTCCTCCTCGTTGAAGGCAAACCGCAGCTCCCCGTACTCGAGTACGTAATCGGAGCCAGACTCGTAGTTCCCTCGGCGGGTCGTTTTCTTGTCCATAAAGTTGAAGCCCGTCTGCGTCCGCGACCTCCGCGTCGGCAGGTGCAGGATCTTGCCGATCATCGTAGTCCCGTGCCCGTTCGGGCCAGTGCCTGAACGGGCGGTTGCACCCCCGGCGGCCGCTGGCAGGGGGGAGAGGTTGCGCGTCCGCCGACTTGGGTCGAGATGGAAAGCGCGCGCTTGCAGGGACTTCCTCGAGGACGGGTGCTCGGCCGCGAGGTCGCAGTCGCGATCGGGCCGCGAGCGCGCCTGCTCGGCCTCGCCCGGCTCGAGTGCGCCGAGGCTGGTGCCGGGCTGCTGATTCCGCGCTGCGCGAGCGTCCACACCTTCGGGATGCGCTTCCCCCTCGACCTGTTCTTCCTCGGCCGCGACGGCGTTCCTCTCGCCGTCCGGCGCGGCGTGCCGTCCCGGCGCCTGCTCTGGCAGCGCGGCGCCACGGCGGTGCTGGAGGTGCCGACGGCGGATCGGTTTGCGCGGGAGGGGGGAGAGTTCTCGCCGCCGGGGACTTAGAGGGTCCGATGCTGCCCGAACGACAGGAGATCGCCAGCGTCGTCGTCTGCGAGGACGACGAGGTCACCCTGGAGCTGCTCTGCGAAAACCTCGCCGCCGACCGCTTTGGCGTGCTGCCGGCGCCGAGCGCCTCCGACGCCCTGCGGCTCTGCCGCTACAACCAGCCCGACCTGCTTCTGCTCGACCTCTCGCTGCCCGACGCCTCCGGCCTCGACGTGCTGCGCCAGATCCGCCACGCCGACGGGGTCGAGTCGCGCTTCGACCCGCGCCTGCCGGTGATCATCCTCAGCGGCCGCGGCGCCGACGTCGAGCGCGTGCGCGGCCTCGAGGCCGGAGCGGACGATTATGTGGTCAAGCCCTTCTTAATGGCGGAGCTACGGGCCCGAATCGGCGCCGTCATGCGCCGCCGCGCGATCCGCCGCGAAGGGCCCAGCCGGGTCGGCGACCTGGTCCTCGACCCGGTCCGGCGCCGGGTCACCGTCGGCGGCATCCCGGTCAGCCTGGCGAAGAAGGAATTCACCCTGCTGCGCGTGCTCGCCTCCGACCCGACCCGGGTCTTCACCAAGGAAGAGCTGCTGCGCGAGGTCTGGGGCTACAAGGGCCCGAGCAAGACCCGGACCTTGGATTCGCATGCCAGCCGCCTCAGGCGCCGGCTCGACCCGCAGCAGGGGCGCTACGTGATCAACTGCTGGGGCGTCGGCTATCGACTCGTCGACGGCTGAGCTGCCGACGCCCCTCAGCTGGCTACTTCTTCTCCTTCGCCTCCGGAGTCTCGAAGTAGAGGATGCCGAGATTGGTCTGGACGCCATCCTCCTTGGAGCCGGCGAGGCGGCTGGCGGCCTCCTCCTGGATCGCGATCGCGCGGTCGAGGGTCTCGGCCAGCATCGCGACGATCTCCTTCCAGCCCTGCTCGTCGACGAGCAGCGGCGTGTGGCTGACGTGCGAGTCGGTGCGCTTGTCGATCGAGCCGGCCATCAGCGCTTCGGTGGCGCCGGAGCCGATCGCCTCGAGGGTCACGCCGGAGATTCCCTTGCGGGCCGAGGCCGGGATCTTCGCCCAGTCGGAATCGTTGAAGAAGGCGCGCTCGGTGGCCCGGTAGAAGTGCTCGACCGCACCGCGGCGGGGCTCCGTTTTGACCAGTTCGACGCAGTCGTACTCGAGCAGCGTCTTGACGTGGTAGCTGACGTTTCCGAGCGGCTCGCCGAGTTCCTGGGAGAGCTGGTTGGGGCTGGAAATTCCTTTGTGCAGCGAGCTCAGGATGCGGACTCGCAGCGGATGGGCAAGCGCCTTCGCGAGCTGCTGGGTGATTCCCTCAGGTGAAGTTCGCGTCTGTGCCAAGGGGGAGGCCTCCGTTCGGGTTTTTCGGGGGGTTACCGGGCGCATTCTTAGTCTGACTATTCGGCCCGTCGGGTCAAGTATTCCAAAACGCGCAGTCGTTTCGGCCGCTGCGGCATTTTCACACTGAAAAAACCCGAGCGTCGCAAAAATCGAACACCGTTCGTGGCATCATCGGGAACCGGATCGGCCGCTCAAGGGGTCTGATCCATGCTGACCCGTCGCTCCGAGGCGCCTGGCCGAGATCGCATTGGGGCGGCGGGTCCGCGCCAAGCTCGCAGTTCGCGGGGATTTCGGTTTCGAGCCGGGGAGAGACCCGGTGTCGTCCCGACTTGCACGCGTATGTGGAGACGGCGGCGGACGGTTCTCAACGAGGCGGTGCACGAGCTGCGGCGGCCGCTGCAGGCACTGGCGCTGGCCGGCGCCTCGACTCCCTCGGTGGGCGCCGAACGCTCGCTGCTGATCGCGGCGACGGCGCTCGAGCGGCTCGACCGCGAGATCAACGGAGGCCGCCCGCGAGTGAGCGCAGAGCCGCTCGCCGTCGCCGCGTTGCTCGAGGACTCGGTCGGCCGCTGGGGCGCGGCGGCCGCCCCGGACCGGCGCCTCGTGCTCCGCCTCGCGCCAGCGCTCGCCGACGCACGGCCCCGGGTCGTCGGCGATCGCTTCTCGCTCGCCCAGGCGCTCGACAACCTGCTTGTCAACGCGCTCGAGCACGGCGGTCCGCGGATCGTCGTCGGCGCGGTGGCGAGCGCCGGCCGGGTCCGGATCACGGTCCGCGACTGCGCCCGGCCGCTGGCGGCTCCCGCCCCGGCGTGGCGCGAGCGGGTCTCGCTGTGCGACCGCCTGGCTGGGCGCTCGCGCCACGGCCACGGCCTGCGCGTGGTGCGGCGGATCGCCGCCGCGCACGGCGGCAGCTTCGGCCTGCGGCGCTCGGCCGGGGGTGCCGAGGCGGTGCTGGAGCTGCCGCTGCTGGCGGAGGATCGGGCGTGAGCCGCCGCACCCGCTCGCTCGGCTTCCTGCTCGCGGCCGCGGTGGCCGCTGCCTGCGCGGCGGCGATCGCCGACGGCTACGGCGACAGCGTCGCCCGCGGCTACGGCGAGCTGCGGCCGGTGGTGATTGCCGCCGCCGACCTGGGCGCGGGGGAGGTGGTCGATCCGGCCAGCCTCGAGCTGCGCCGGGTCCCGGTCCGCTTCACCCCGCCCGGCGCACTCGGCTCTCCGAGGCAAGCGGCGGGGCTGGAGGCCGCCTCCGCCGTGCCCGCCGGCTCCTACCTGCTCGCGGCCCATCTGCGGCCGCCGGGAAGGGTGCGTAAGAGTGGCTCGCTCGGCCGTGGCCTGCGACCGGTCGAGATCGCGGTCAGCGGGGCCGGCGCGCTGCTCGTCGCCGGCAGCCAGCCGGTCGGGGCGCCGGTCGACGTGATCGTGACCACGGAACCGAGCGGCGGCGGCGACGGGCGCACCTACGTCGCCGCCGCCCAGGTGCCGCTGCTGGCGCTCGGGCCTGGCGAGGACGGCGCCGGTGGCGCCTCGGCCGCGACCCTCGGCCTGACCCGCAAGCAGGCGCTGCGGCTGATCGCGGCGCAGAGCTTCGCCCGCCGGGTCACGGTGCTGCCGGCGGGATGAGCGTGAACGCGCACGAGCGCAACGTCGCCGCCCTCGCCGCGCAGTTGCGCGGGCGCCTGGTCGAGCGGCGCCGGGCCGAAGCGGCCTGCGGGCGCGCCGTCCCCGCCGACCTGCGCGAGACCGTCCGCGACCTGGTCGCCGAGGGGGCGGCGCTGCTCGGGGAGGCCGACCGCGAGGAGCTGGTCGAGCGCGTGGTCCGCGACAGCGTCGGGCTCGGGCCGCTCGAGGTGCTGCTCGCCGACCCGGCGGTCGAGGAGGTGATGGTCAACGGGCCGGACCGGGTCTTCGTCGAGCGCGGCGGGCGGATCGAGCCGGCCGCGGTCGCCTTCGCCGACGAGGAGGAGCTGCGCAACGCGATCGAACGGATCCTGGCGCCGCTCGGGCGCCGGGTCGACGAGCTCAGCCCGATGGTCGACGCGCGGCTCGAGGACGGCTCGCGGGTCAACGTGGTGATCCCGCCGCTGGCCCTGGACGGCCCGACCGTCTCGATCCGCCGCTTCGGCGCCAACCGGCCGGGGCCCGAGCGGCTGGTCGAGCTGGGGACCCTGAGCGCGGCCCAGCACGACGAGCTGGCGGCGGCGGTGCGGGCGCGGCGCAGCATCCTGGTCAGCGGCGGCACCGGCTCGGGCAAGACGACCCTGCTGAACGCGCTCTCGGGCTTCGTCGACCCGGCCGAGCGGGTGGTGACGATCGAGGACGCGGCCGAGCTGCGCCTGCAGCAGCCGCACGTGGTCCGGCTGGAGAGCCGGCCGGCCGGGGTCGAGGGCCGCGGCGAGGTGACGATCCGCGACCTGCTGCGCAACGCGCTGCGGATGCGGCCCGACCGGATCGTGATCGGCGAGGTCAGGGGGCCGGAGGCGCTCGACCTGCTGACCGCGCTGAACACCGGTCACGACGGCGCGCTCTCGACCGTGCACGCCAACTCGCCCGCCGATGCGCTGGCGCGGCTGCAGACGCTGGCGCTGATGGCCGGGGTCGGATTGCCGCACGAGGCCGTGGTCGAGCAGGTGCGGCGCGGGATCGACCTCGTCGTCCACCTGCGGCGCGAAGCCGACGGCTCGCGGCGGGTCAGCGAGGTCGCCGAGTGCTCGCGGTCCTGATCGCGGCGCTGGCCGGCGGCCTGGGGGCGCTGGCCGGGCGCGAAGCGCTGCGGGCGAGCCCGGCGCTGGCGGCCTGGCTGCGGCTGGCGCTGGAGCCGCTGCGGCGGGCCGGCAGCGAGGGCTACGCGCCCTCGACGCACGAGCGCCGGCGGCTGGCCGCGGTGGCGACGGCGGCCGCGGTCGGCGGCGGCTGGCTGCTCGCCGGGCCGACCGTGGCGCTGCCGCTGGCGGTCGCCGCCCCGGCCGCCGCGGCCTGGGCGATCGCGAGCCGGCGGCGGCGCTACCGGCGCGCGGTCGAGCGCTCGCTGCCGGAAGTCGCGATCGCGGTCGCCGACTCGCTCGGCGCCGGCCGCTCGCTGCGCGCCTCGCTGCCGGCCGCGGCCGGCTACCTGGACGGACCGGCGGCCGCCGAGCTGGCGCGGCTCGGGGCCGAGCTCGACCTCGGAGCGGCCACCGCGGCGACGATCGAGGGCTGGCGGCGGAGGATGCGCTCGGAGCGGGTCGACGCGTTCGCCGCGGCGCTGCTCAGCCAGCGGCTCGCCGGCGGCGACCTGGCCGGGCTCCTGCGCCGCTTCGCCGACGGCGCGGCGGAGCGCGAGCGGGCCGCCGAGGACGCCCGCTCGGCCACCGCCCAGGCCCGCTTCACCGGCCTGCTGGTGGTCGCGATGCCGACCGGCGGGGCGCTGTTCGCCGAGCTGCTGCAGCCGGGGTTCGCGGCGACCCTGGTCGGCTCGCCGGTGGCGGCGGTGCTGCTGGCGGCGGCGGTGGCCCTGCAGGGACTCGGGTTCGTGGCGATCCGGCGCTTCGCCCGGGTGGCGGAGGAGTGAGCGGCGTGCCTGCGCGGACCGGCGGCGGGGCGGGGTAGGCGTGGCGGCGCTGCTGGCGGGACTGGCCGTGCTGCTCGGCGCCTTCGCGCTGCGCGAGCAGGTGGCGGGGCGGAGCCGGGCCGGGCTGCCGCCGCTGCCTTTCGGCCTCGGCGGTCGTTCGGCGCGGGCGGCGCTGCGGCTTGGGCTGCCGGAGCGGCTGCGCCGGTCGGGGCTGGAGGCGCGCCTGCCGCTCGCGGCCGTGTTGGCCGCAAAGCTCGCCGGCGCGGGGACCGGCGCCCTGGTCGCGAGCCTCGCCGCATCGGCGGCGCCGGGTCGCACCGCGCTGCTCGTCGCCGTCGGCTTGCCGGCGGCGGGCTTCCTCGCTCCCGACGCCCTGCTCGAGCGCGAAGCGCGCCGCCGTCAGCGCCGCCTCGTCGCCGCCCTGCCCGACGCGCTCGACCTGCTCGCGGTCAGCGCCGGCTCCGGCCGCGGCCCGGCCTCCGGCTTGGAGCAGCTGGCGCGAGCGGGAGAGGGCCCGCTGGCCGAGGAGCTGCGGATCCTCACCGCCGAGCTCTCCTGCGGCCGCCCGCTCGGCGCCGCCCTCGCGGCTCTGCGCGCCCGCGTCCCCGGTCCCGAGCTGGCCGCTCTGGTCGCGGCGATCGAACGCTCCCGCCAGCTTGGCTCACCGCTGGCCGAGCAGCTGCGCCGCCAGGCCAGCGCCCTGCGCCGCGAGGGCCGCCGCGCCACCGAGGAGCGCGCCGCCCGCGCCGCTCCGAAGATCCAGCTCGTCGTTGCCCTCGTCCTCGTCCCCTCGGTCCTCCTGATGATCGCCGCCGCCCTGATCGCCAACGCCGGCACCCTGCTCTCCGGCTTCTGAACGCCGCGGTCGGCGCGGGCGCGGATGCGCGCAAGCGGATACCGGTGCGTTCTTGCGACCGTGCCAGTCCGCGGGTTACGACAAGGCCGGCTGCCGTCGTCGGCAGCGAAACGACACCAAGGGGAGAGGAAGATGCTCAAGAAGACCCTGACGCTCGTCGCCGCGGCGCTGACGCTCGCCGCCGTTGCGGTCCCGGGCTCTGCGCTTGCCGACTGGAGCCACGAAGGTTCTCCGCTCGAAAGCGAAGCCGAAATCGAAATGTCGGGCCCGGCGGGCTTCGAAGTTTCAGGTTTGGCCGGCGCTCACTTCACGGTTCACCTGCGCGGGAGGCTGTTCCCGTTCACCAGGACAGGGCAGTTCAACACGGTCACGGTCACAGGCTGCACAGGCACAGGGCAGCTGAGCGGTCTGACATGCACAGGGACAGTCTCGGGAATCCCGTGGGGCTTCCACAAGCAGTTTCTGTCGCCCAACATCCAGATCACAAACGTGAGTTTCACGTTCGACTACTACGCGCCGAACGACACCGCCCATGCGAATCGGCTGGCCCAGACCACCACGGTCGGGAACCTGGTGGCGACGGTGAACAACGAATCGGCGTTCAGCTCCGTCAGCTTGGCGGGCGAAGGGATGACGACCAACGGCAACCCGTCGACGTTCAGCGGCACGCTGGCCGTGACCCCAGCCGGGACATACGGCGACGAATAGTCGTTCGGGAGGCCTCGGCAGCGAAACGACACCAAGGAGAGAGAAGATGCTCAAGAAGACTCTGATGCTCGCCGGGCTGGCGCTGGCGCTGGTCGTTGCCGCCGGCCCGGGCTCGGCGCTTGCCAACTGGACTCACGGCGGGTCCGAACTCACCGAAGAAGCCGAACTCGAACTGACCGGGCCGGTCACGATTGAAACCCCAGGCCTGGGAGGCGCCCACTTCGATGTCGAAACGAAAAAAAGGCTCTTCCCGTTCTCGCTGACAGGGCAGTACACCTCGTACAAAGTCAAAAACTGCACAGGCACAGGGGTGCTGGCCGGATTCACATGCACAGGCGTCGCGGTGGGGCTCCCGTGGACCTTCCACAAAGCCCTGTTCTCGTCGCGGATCAGAATCACAAAAACGCGGGTGGACCTCTTCTACTACCTGCCCGGAGACACGCTGCACGCGTCGCCGATCACGCAGACCACGACGGTGGGCGACATCCTGGCGACGCCCGACAACGGCGAAGCGTTCAGCTTCTTCGAATTCGAAGGCGACGGGATGACGACCAACGGCAACCCGTCGACGTTGAGCGGTGAACTGGAAGTGACCCCGGCCGAAACATACGGCGCCGAATAGGCGCGGCAACGACCTCGGGGCGCGCTACCCGGCGCGCTCCGAGGTCTCGCCGGCCTCTTCGCGCAGGCGCCTGGCGACCGCGGCGGTGGAGGCGGCGAGGATGTCGAGCTCGACCGCCTTCTCCTTGTGGCCGTTGACGTAGCAGCAGAGGTTGCCGTCGACCAGCTCGAACGCGAACTTCTCCGGCGCTGATTCGGTCAGCCAGACGATGAAGGTCGGGGAGAAGAGGCGGCGCAGCCAGATCGCGTCCTGGCTCTTGCCGGCGAAGATCTCGTAGCGCCGGTCGAGCGCCTCGCTCTCCAGCTTGAGGCGCTCTTTCTTGGTCCGGAAGACGTCCTCGACGCCCTCGAGGGCGCGCAGGCCGAACTTGCGCTGGACGTAGAGCTCGGGCAGGTGGGCGGCGCACTCGGGGACGGGCACGAGGCCGACCGTGTAGCGGTAGTAGTGGGTCTGCTTGTTGCCCTTGCTGTCGCGGGTCTCTTCCTCGTAGGTGAAGAGGGCGAGGATGCCCTCGACGTCGGCGCTGATCGGGCCGGAGAGGGTGCGCACGGCGTAGCGGTCGTCGCCCTTGCGCAGCAGCGGGGTGACCGGCGGCAGCGGTGCCTTGCCGCCCAGCTCGTAGCCGCGGTCGGCGGCGTAGGAGGCGAAGAAGGCGTCGGCGGCGCGCGAGTCGGCGATCGCGAAGGCGACGCCGAGCCCGGCGAGCAGCAGGGCGGCGGCGATCGCACCGCCGATCGGGGCGCTCAGCAGGAGGGCGCCGGCGACGCCGCCGGCGAGCACGACCAGCCCGATCAGGACCCAGGTCAGCGGCTTGCCGAGCAGCAGCTTGAAGTGGTGGCCGCGCAGGTCGTCGGCGTCGTCGAGGACCTGGCCCAGCGGGGCGGCGGACCGCGGCGAGGTTCCCTCGGGCGTGCTCACGCGCAGCAACCTAGCGCGCCCGGCAGCGGATGCAAATGGGGTTGCATGGGGAGGCTGTGTTGCAAAGTGGGGGGGTGTGGGTTATTGTGGCGCTCGAGTTGAAGCCCAGGACCGGGGTGGTGAGGTTCCTCCCACCTCATCACTCCGGTCCCAACTCTTTCCGGTCCTCCCTTCCAGAAAGGACTCCCCGCGGTGGCATTCCGGGGCCTCTACGAGCACAGCCTCGATTCCAAGGACCGGCTAACCGTTCCGTCGCGCTTTCGCGCCTCGCTCGCTGACGGGGTGGTTCTCTCCAAGGGCTTCGACCCCTGCGTCTGGGTGCACACGACCGAGGAGTTCGAGCAGCTCTCCGACCGCTTCCTCTCGCCGCACAGCCCGTTCGGGCGCGACGCCCGCCAGCTGCGCCGCCGCTTCCACGGCGGCTCCTTCGACGAGAAGCTCGATTCCGCCGGCCGCATCCGCATCCCCAAGCCGCTGCTCGAGCACGCCGGGCTGGGCGGCAACTGCGTGGTGATCGGCGCCGGGGAGTACCTGGAGATCTGGGACGCCGACGCCTGGGCCAAGCAGGAGCTGGAGCTCGACGCCGCCGCGCCGGAGATCGCCGAGGGCCTCGCCAGCGCCGGGGCCGCGTGATCATGAGACTGAATGCCGCCCGCACCCACAACCTCCCACCGACCGGCCGCTACCGCGACGCCTCAGCCGGCGCGCGGCCGCTGGACCTCGCCGCGATGAGCGTCCACGAGCCCGTCCTCGCTCCCGAGCTGGTCTCGCTGCTGGCCCCCGAGCCGGGCCAGACCGCGGTCGACTGCACCTTCGGCGGCGGCGGCCACGCCCGCCTCCTCGCCGAGCTGCTCGGCCCGGAGGGCACGCTGATCGGGATCGACCGCGACCCGGCGGCCGCCCAGCGCTTCGCCGCCTTCTCCGCCGAGGTCCCCTGCCGGACCCTCTTTATCCCTGCAAACTTCGTAGAAGGGCTGGAGGCCCTGCGCGGCGAAGGGATACGCCCAGACATGATCTACATGGACCTCGGGATGTCCTCGATGCAGGTCGATGCCTGGGAGCGCGGCTTCTCCTACGCCTACGACGCGCCGCTCGACATGCGGATGGACACGCGCCAGCAGTTCGACGCCGCCGACCTCGTCAACGAGTGGCCGGAGGCGCGGATCGCGCAGGTGCTGCGCCGCTTCGGCGAGGAGCGCTACGCCGGCGGGATCGCCCGCGAGATCGCCCGCCGCCGGCCCCTGCGCACCACCTCCGAGCTGGTCGAGGCGATCAAGGCGGGAATGCCGACGGCGGCCCGCTTCGGTGGCGGCCACCCGGCCAAGCGCAGCTTCCAGGCGATCCGGATCGCCGTCAACGGCGAGCTCGACGCGCTCGACGAGGCGCTGCCGGCGGCCTGGGATCTGCTGCCGATCGGCGGCCGCCTGGCGGCGATCTCCTTCCACTCGCTCGAGGACCGGCCGGTGAAGCGGTTCCTGGCCGAGCGGGCGCGCGGCTGCGTCTGCCCGCCGGAGCTGCCGGTCTGCGTCTGCGGGCACGAGCCCGAGGCGGAGCTGCTGACCCGGCGCGCGGTCGCGCCCGGCCCGGCGGAGCGCGAGGCGAACCCGCGCTCGCGCTCGGCCCACCTGCGCGCCGCCCGCAAGATCGCGCTGCCCACGGGGGAGGCCGGCTAGTGGCCGTCGCGGCCCCCAAGCGCCGCACCGCGCCGGCCCCGCCGCCCTCGCGGACGACGCCGCCGAAACGGAAAGCCGCGCCGAAACGGAAAGCCACCGCGCCCCGGTCGCGCGCGGTCGCCGCCCCGGCTCCGAGCCGCGCTCCGGCCCGCAAGCCTGCTCGTAAACCGACCCGCAAACCGGTCCGCAAAGCGCCCGCCCGCGCCCCCCAGCGCGCCGCCCGCCCGAAGGTCCGCCGCAACCCCGGTGCCCGCGTGATCCCGCTCGCCGGCCGCACCGCGGTCGCGGTCGGCCAGCTGCCCGACTCCGGCCTGATGGTGCGGATCACCCGCGGTCGCCTCTGGATCGGCGTGCTCGGCGTACTGCTTGCCGGGATCGTCGCGCTCAACGTCGTCAACCTCAGCCTCAACTCGACCGCGGCCAAGCTCGACGGCCAGATGACCGTCCTCGACCAGGAGAACGGGGTGCTGACCAACCGCGCCGCGGCCAAGTTGAGCTCCGAGCGGGTGCGCGGAGTCGCCACCGGCCTCGGCTTCTCCCAGGGCAACAGCGCCGATACCGTCTTCGTCGAGTACGGCCCCAAGACGATCGCGACCGCCGCGGCCCGGCTGGCCGCGGCCTCGCCCTAGGAACTGAGCGGATGCGTCTGATCGAGCGCCGGATCGGGCTCCTGTTCGCCGGCTTCCTGCTCTTGTTCCTGCTCGTTGGCGCCCGCGCCTTCTGGTTGCAGGGGGTGCAGGGCTCCTCGCTCGCCTCGCAGGCCGCTTCGCAGCAGTCGGAAACGGTGCTGGTCCCGGGGATGCGCGGCAGCGTGCTCGACCGCCGCGGCAACGAGCTCGCCGCCTCCGAGGACGCGGCGACGATCTACGCGACGCCCTACCAGGTGAAAAACCCGCCGCAGGCGGCGAAGAAGCTCGGCCGGATCCTCGAACTCGACCCCGACGAGGTGCTCGCCGACCTGACCGAGGAAAGCGGCTTCTCCTACATCGCCAAGAAAGTGCCGCTGGAAAAGGCGGCGCGGATCGAACGGCTCGAGCTGGAAGGGATCGGGGCGCTGCCCGACAGCCGCCGCACCTACCCGCAGGGGGAGATGGCGGGCCAGGTGATCGGCTCGATCGGCAGCGAAAACCAGGGCCTGACCGGGCTCGAGATGGGCGAGGAAGAAGTGCTCGCCGGCAGCGACGGCGAACGGCGGGTGGTCACCGACGCGCTCGGCGACCCGATCCGGCTGGAAACCGTGCATGAGAACGAAGACGGCGAAGACATCCAGCTGACCCTCGACCCGCTGATCCAGGAGAAGACCGAAGAGGCGCTGCGGACGGTCGGCGAAACGTTCACCCCGAAGGGGGCGACGGCGATCGTCGTCGACCCGCAGAGCTCGAAGATCCTGGCGATGGCGAACTGGCCACCGGTCAACCCCGGCGACCTCTCCGAGGTCAGCAACGAGGACCTGATCAACCGTGCCACCGGGTTCACCTATGAGCCCGGCTCGACCTTCAAGGCGTTCACCGTCGCGGCGGCGCTGCAGGACAAGCTGGTCACCCCGCAGAGCGGCTTCACCCTGCAGCCGACGATCCAGGTCGCCGACCGCACGATCGAGGAGTCGCACCCGCGCGGCACCGAAAACCTCAGCGTCGGCCAGATCCTCGCCCACTCCTCCAACGTCGGGGCCGTGACGATCGGCCTGCAGATCGGCTCCGAGCGGTTCAGCAAGTGGATCGACCGCTTCGGCTTCGGCCGCCCGACCGGGGTCCAGTTCCCGGCCGAGGAGCAGGGGCTGGTCCCGAAGCTGGCCGAATACTCGGGCTCCTCGATGGGCAACCTGCCGCTCGGCCAGGGCCTCTCGGTGACCCCGATGCAGATGGTCGCCGCCTACACCGCGCTCGCCAACGGCGGCAAGCTGCGGCGCCCGCAGCTGATCGAGCGGATCGGCGAGGAAGAGGTCCACGAGCCGCGCGGCAAGCGGATCTTCTCGGCCCAGGTCGCCGCCGAGGTGCGGGAAATGCTCGAGGGCGTGCTCGGCCCGGGCGGCACCGCCTCCGAGGTCAGCGTGCCCGGCTACACGCTGGCCGGCAAGACCGGTACCGCCGAGGTCGCCGAAGACGGCACCTACTCGGAGAGCAAGTACGTCTCCTCCTTCGTCGGCTTCGCCCCGGCCAAGAACCCGCAGCTGCTGGCGGCGGTGATCGTCGACCAGCCGCAGGGCGAAATCTACGGTGGCACGGTGGCCGCGCCGGCCTTCGGCGAAATCGCCGACTTCGCCCTGCCCTACCTCGGCGTCGCGCCCGAATAGGGCCAACCGCGCCGCTTCATATCCTGGGCCGATGCTGCTCAGCGACCTGATCGCAGGGCTCGAGCCGGTGGGGGCCCGTGGCGACCTCGGCGTCGACGTCGCCGACCTCGCCTACGACAGCCGCAAGGTCGGTCCCGGCACCCTGTTCTTCTGCGTGCGCGGCGAGCGCGCCGACGGGCACGAGTTCGCTCCCGGGGCGGTCGCGGCCGGTGCCGCGGCCCTGGTCGCCGAGGAAGAGCTGGGGCTCGGGGTGCCGGAAGTGCTGGTCGCCGACGCGCGGGCGGCGATGGCGCCGCTGGCGGCGCGCTTCTGGGGCGACCCGACCCGGCGGCTGCGGGTGGTCGGGGTGACCGGCACCAACGGCAAGACCACGACCGCCTTCCTGCTGCGCGAGATCCTCGAGGCGACGGGTACGCGCTGCGGCCTGCTCGGCACGGTCAAGCAGGTGGTCGGCGGGGTCGAGGAGGAGGTCGAGCGGACGACGCCGGAGGCGATCGAGCTGCAGGCGACCTTCCGCCGCATGCTGGAGGCGGGGGACGAGGTCTGCGCGATGGAGGTCTCCTCGCACGCGCTGACCCTGCACCGGGCCGACGCGATCCACTTCGAGGTCGCCGTGTTCACCAACCTGACCCAGGACCACCTCGACTTCCACGCCGACATGGACGACTACTTCGCGGCCAAGCGGCGGCTGTTCGAGGAGCTGGCGCCGCGGGTCTCGATCGTCAACGTCGACGACCCCTACGGGCGGCGGCTGGCCGAGGCGGTCGAGGCGCGCACCTACTCGGCGGTCGGCGGCGCGGCGGACCTGAGCGCCGACGCGGTCGAACTCGACGCCGGCGGCGCCCACTTCGAGGTGCGCCCGGGCGGCGAGCGCGTCCGCACCGGACTGCCGGGGCACTTCAACGTCGCCAACGCGCTCGCCGCTTACGCTGCCGCGGTGGCCCTCGGGGTCGAGCCGCGCGCGGCCGCCGCCGCGCTCGCCAAGGCGCCGGCGCCGCCGGGGCGGCTGGAGCCGGTCGACGAGGGCCAGGGGTTCTCCGTCGTCGTCGACTACGCGCACACGCCGGACTCGGTGGAGAACGTGCTGCGGGCGGCGCGCGAGTTCACCGCCGGCCGCCTGATCGCGGTCTTCGGCGCCGGCGGCGACCGCGACCGCGGCAAGCGCCCGCTGATGGGCCGGGCCGGGGGAGAGCTCGCCGACCTGGTCGTGGTCACCTCCGACAACCCGCGCTCCGAGGACCCGGCGGCGATCGTCGAGGAAGTCGCGGCCGGCGCCCGCGGGCTGGCCGCCGCGGTCGAGGTCGAGGTCGACCGCCGCGCCGCGATCGCCCTGGCCCTGGCGCGGGCGGGGGCCGGCGACACCGTCGTGATCGCCGGCAAGGGGCACGAGCAGGGGCAGGAGTTCGAGGGCGGTCGCAAGGTTCCCTTCGACGACCGCGACGTCGCCCGCGCGGAGCTGCGGCGGCTGGGCGGCGCGGCGTGAACCTGACTCCCGAGCAGATCGCCGCGGCGCTCGGCGCCGAGGTGCTCGCCGAGGGCGGCCCCGGCTCGCCCGAGCGGGCGACTATCGACTCCGCCCAGACCGGTCCCGGCGACCTCTTCTTCGGCCTGCGCGGCGCCAACCGCGACGGCGGCGAGTTCGCTCCCGCCGCGCTCGACGCCGGCGCCTGGGGCGTCGTCGTCGGCCCCGCCGTGCGGCAGAGGTTTGGGACGGATGGCGACCCGGAGCCCAGCCGCAGCGGCTGGGTGTTCGCGGTCGAGGACCCGCTGGCGGCGCTGCAGGCGCTGGCACGCGAGTGGCGGCGGGCGCTGGGGGCGCGGGTGCTGGGCGTCACCGGGTCGGTCGGCAAGACCTCGGTCAAGGACATCTCGAGGGCGCTGCTGCCGGGGCGGGTGCACGCCACGGCGGAGAACCTGAACACCGAGATCGGGCTGCCGCTGACCGTGCTCGAAGCCCCCGCGGGGACCGAGACGCTGGTCCTCGAGATGGCGATGCGCGGCGCCGGGCAGATCCGCGAGCTCGGCGAGATCGCCGAGCCCGACGCCGCGGTGATCACCAACGTCGGCCCGGTCCACGTCGAGCTGCTCGGCTCGGTGGCGGCGGTCGCGGCGGCGAAGGCGGAGGTGCTGGCGACGCTGCGGCCGGGCGGGGCGGCGATCGCGCCGGTCGCCGCGGGCGAGCTGGAGCCCCACCTGAGCGCGGTCGAGCGCCTCTACCGCTTCGGTCCCGGCGGCGAGGTCGAGCTGCGCGAGGCGCGGGTGGCAGACGGGGTCACCGAGGCGCTCGTCGCCACCCCGGCCGGCGAGCAGCGCTTCCACTTTCCCTTCACCGAGGCCCACAACCTGACCAACGCGCTGGCCGCGATCGCCGCCGGCGTCGCGCTCGGCTTCGACCCCGGGGAGATGGCCGATGGCGCTGCGAGCATAGGCTTCTCGCGGTTTCGCGGAGAGCGGTTGGAGCTTCGCGATGGAATCGTCCTCGTGAACGACTGCTACAACGCCAACCCGGTGTCGATGCGCGCGGCGCTCGACCATCTCGCGACCCTCGGGGCGCCGCGCACGCTGGCCGTGCTCGGCGAGATGGGCGAGCTAGGGCCCGGGGCGCCCGCCTACCACCGCGCGATCGGCGAGCACGCCCGCGCGATCGGCGTCGACCTCGTCGTCGGGGTCGCCGAGCCGGCCCGCGAGTACGGGCCCGACGAGCTGGTCGCCGACCCCGGCGAGGCGGCCGAGTGGCTCGCCGCCCAGCTCGAACCGGGCGACGTCGTGCTGGTCAAGGGGTCGCGCTCGGCCGGCCTCGAGGCGGTCGCCGAGCAGCTGACCGAGCTGCTGGAGGAAGACTGATGGGCGTCGTCCTGATCGCGGGGATGGCGGCGATGCTGATCTGCATCTTCCTCGGCCCCAAATTCATCGAATACCTGCGGGTGCGCGAGTTCGGCCAGCACATCCGCGAGGAGGGCCCGCAGGAGCACCACGCGAAGGCGGGCACGCCGACGATGGGCGGGCTGATCATCTTCGTCTCGATCTGCGTGCCCTACCTGGTCCTCTCCGACCGCGACGCGCAGAGCCTCACCGTCTTCCTCGTCGCCCTCGGCTGCGCCGGGATCGGCTTCGCCGACGATTTCATCAAGATCGTCAAACGCCGCTCGCTCGGCCTCTCGGCCCGCTACAAGATCGGCTTCCAGGTGGTCCTGGCGCTGATCCTCTGGTGGGTCGCGCGCCACGAGGTCGGGCTCGAGCCGGTCGTCTACTTCCGGATCGGCAATGCCTCGCTGGACCTCGGCCCGGTCCTCTACTTCGTGCTCGTCTTCCTCGTGCTCTCCGGCTTCTCCAACGGCGTCAACCTGACCGACGGCCTCGACGGCCTCGCCGCCGGCTGCTGCGCGATCGTCCTGCTCGCCTACACCGCGATCTCCTTCGTCGCCAACGAGCAGCAGGACCTGGCATTGCTATCCGCCTGCCTGGTCGGCGCCTGCATCGGCTTCCTCTGGTTCAACGCCTTCCCGGCCTCGATCTTCATGGGCGACACCGGCTCGCTCGGCCTCGGCGGCGCGATCGGGGCGCTGGCGGTGATGACCCAGACCGAGGTGCTGCTGCTGATCATCGGCGGGATCTTCGTGATCGAGGCGCTCTCGGTCGCGATCCAGGTCTTCTCCTTCAAGACCTTCCGCCGCCGCGTCTTCCTGATGGCCCCGCTCCATCACCACTTCGAGATGATGGCCTGGTCGGAGACCAAGATCATGCTCCGCTTCTGGATCATCGCCGCCGTCTGCTCGGGCATCGGCTTCACGCTGTACCAGCAGTCGATCGGGCCCTGAGGAGCGGGGTGGAGGGCCCGGAGCTGTGCACGCCGAGGCTGCGGCTGCGACGCTGGCGCGCCGGCGACCGCGAGCCGTTCGCGATGCTGAATGCCGACCCGGCGGTGATGGAGCACTTCCCGGCGACCCTCGACCGCGCCGCCAGCGACGCCCTGATCGACTCGATCGAGGCCGGCTTCGAGCGCCACGGGTTCGGGCTCTGGGTGCTGGAGCCGCGCGAAGGAGGTGAGCTGCTCGGCTTCACCGGGCTCGCCGTGCCCGCCTTCGAGGCGCACTTCACGCCGGCGGTCGAGATCGGCTGGCGCCTCGCCCGGCCCGCCTGGGGCCACGGCTACGCGACCGAGGCCGCCGGCGCCGCGCTCGCCTACGGCTTCGACGAGGTCGGCTTGGAGGAGGTGGTCTCCTTCACCGCCGCCGAGAACCTGCGCTCGCGGGCGGTGATGGAGCGGCTCGGGATGACCCACGACCCGGCTGAGGACTTCGACCACCCCTCGCTGCCGCCCGGGCACTCCCTGGAGCGCCACGTGCTCTACCGGATCTCCCCGTAGGGCAAGTCAGGTCACGGGGTCCGCGAGCACCCGCACGGTGACCAGGTCTCGGACGTGTTTCAGGTCCTTGGGGTTGGCGGTGACCAGGACGGCCCCGTAAACGGCTGCGGTCGCGGCGATCGCCAGGTCGGCCAGTCTCGCTCGTGGATTGCCACCGCGCTGCGCTACCGCTGCCTCGAATTGACCCAGGACGCGGGCGACGCGGCTATCCAGGGGGAGTGGTCGTGGGAAGCGAGCCTCGATTGATCCCAGGCGCGCGAGGCGCTCTCGACGCTTCGTCTCGTTGCGGGCCACGAGGACACCGAAATGCAGCTCGGAGAGCGAGAAGACGCTGATCGCCGTCGCCAGCCCGGGCGGCAGGTCAGGTTCGGAGATCAGCACCGACGTGTCGAGGATCGCCCTCAGGACTGCTCCTCCCACGGATCGCGCAGCTCGCCGACGAAGCCACCTCTGATGTCCTCCAGGAAATCGGGCATCGCGGGCAGGCTCATCAGGTCGGTCAGCTCGGCGCTGTCCACCCAGGTGCCGGCCTCGCCATCGTGCTCCGGCTCGAAGGGAATCGGCCCGAGCATCGCCACCGGCCGCCCGGAAACCGTGATCGTGAACTCCTCACCGGCCTCGGCGCGGCGCAGGATCTCACCGACGTTGTTGCGGATCTCTTTCTGCGGGATCGTGGGCATGAAATCGACGGTAGCAGTTCTGCTACCGGGAATCGGAAGGACGGTCGCAGGGGTGGGGACAGGTGCACTGGCGGCGGGCTCGAACATAGGTACCTGTGTCAAGTCCCCCGGCCAAGGAAACTCGCCCCCCTCTGCCGCCAGGTCCGTTCCTGGTGGTCGGCCTGGCGCGCTCCGGGCAGGCCGCGGCGCGGATGCTGGCGGCGCGCGGGGAGGTCGTGCGCGGGGTCGATGCGGGAAGTCCGGCGGGCGCGGAAGGACTTCGGCAGGCGGGCGTCGAAGTTGTCCTGGATACGGATGGACTGGCTCAGCTCGAGGGGACGCGTACGGTCGTCAAGAGCCCGGGAGTGCCCCGGGAGGCGGCGGTGATCGCGACCGCCCTGGAGCGGGGCATCGGGGTCGTCGGCGAGCTCGAGCTGGGCTGGCGGGCGCTGCCCAACCGCTTCGTCGCGGTGACCGGGACCAACGGCAAGACGACCACGGTCGAGCTGCTCGGCCACATCTACCGCGGCGCCGGGGAGCCGGTCGCGACCGCCGGCAACGTCGGCACCGCGCTCAGCGGGCTGAGCGGCGCGGTCGACCCGGCGGCGACCGTGGTCTGCGAGTGCTCCAGCTTCCAGCTCGAGGACACCAGCGAGTTCGCCCCCGAGTGCGCGGCGATCCTCAACCTCGCCCCGGACCACCTCGACCGCCACGGCGACCTCGGCGCCTACGCCGACGCGAAGCTGCGGATCTTCGCCAACCAGGGCAACGACGACGTCGCCGTCTACAACGCCGACGATCCCGCCTTCGCCGGCGTCGACCTCGGCGGCTGCGCGCGCCGGGTCGCCTTCTGCACCGGGGCCGATCCCGACTGCGAGGTGGCGCTGGCCGAGGGCACGATCTTCTACGCGGGGGAGCCGCTGATCGGCGTCGACGAGCTCGGCCTGTTCGGCGCCCACAACGTCGCCAACGCGATGGCCGCCGCCGCCGCGGCGCTCTCGATGGGTCTCGACCGCGAGGCGGTCCGCGAGGGCCTGCGCAGCTTCCGCGGCGTCGCCCACCGGCTCGAGCTGGTCGCCGAGATCGGCGGCGTCCGCTTCGTCAACGACTCGAAGGCGACCAACGTGGCCGCCGCCAGCGTCGGCCTGCGCGCCTTCGAGGCCGGCGTGCACGCGATCCTCGGCGGCAGCGAGAAGGACGAACCGTTCGCGCCGCTGCTCGACCCGGTTCGCGAGCGCTGCGCCGCCTGCTACCTGGTCGGCGAGACCGCCGAGCGGCTCGCCGCCGAACTGGCGCCGGCCGCCGCGGCCGGGATCGAGCTGCGCCGCTGCGCCGAGCTCGAGACGGCGGTGCGCGAGGCCGCTGCCGCGGCGCGTCCCGGCGAGGTCGTGCTGCTCTCGCCCGCCTGCGCCAGCTTCGACGCCTTCGCCGACTACGAAGCGCGCGGCGAGCGCTTCCGCGAGATCGTGGCGGGGCTCGCGTGAGCACGCTCGCCCTGCGCCGCTTCGGCGGCCGCTCGAAGACGAAGAAGGGCAAGAGGAAGGCGAGCGCGAAACGGCGGGCCGCCGCCGTCTCCACCGAGTACAGCCTGCTGCTGACCGCGACCCTCTGCCTGCTGGCGCTGGGTGCGGTGATGGTCTTCTCGGCCAGCTCGACCACCCGCGTGCTGCAGGACGGCGGCCTCTCCGACAGCGCCTTCTACCTGAAGCGGACGCTGCTCTTCGGCGCCGTCGCGCTGGTGATCATGCACTTCGTCTCGCGCGCCCGCAACGGCCTCGCGCTGGTCCGCCGGGCGACGCCGCTGATCCTCGGCGGCTCGATCTTCCTGCTGCTCGTCGTGCTGGTCGCCGGCAACTCCGTGAACGGCGCGAAAAGCTGGCTCGGCTCCGGCTTCCTGCAGCTCCAGCCCTCGGAGCTGGCGAAGGTGGCGCTGCTCCTCTACGGCGCCGATCTGCTCGCCCGCAAGCCGAAACGAGCCCGCACGATCGAGGGCATGATGCCGTTCCTGCTCGTCGCCGCCGGCTGCGGCCTGCTGATGATGATGCAGCCGGACCTGGGCACGATGACGGTGACCGCGTTCGCGGTCGGCGCCCTGCTGATCGCCGCCGGGGCCCGCCCCGCCGACCTCGGCAAGCTGGCGCTCGGGGTCGGCTTCCTGGTCCTGATGCTGACGATCATCGAGCCCTACCGGATGGACCGCCTGACCGGCTTCCTCAACCCCGGCGGCGACGTCCACGGCACCGGCTTTCAGGCCGCGCAGGCGAAGATCGCGCTCGGCAGCGGCGGCCTGCTCGGGGTCGGGATCGGCGAAGGCGTGCAGAAGGCCTTCTACCTGCCCGAGGCTCACACCGACATGATCTCGGCGGTGATCGGTGAGGAGCTCGGGCTGATCGGGATCCTCGCCGTCGTCGGCCTGTTCGGGATGTTCGGCTACGCCGGGCTCAAAGTCGCTCAGCGGGCGCGCGACAACTACGGCAAGCTGCTGGTCGCCGGGCTGACCTCGCTGATCCTGATCCAGGCCGTGGTCAACCTCTACGCGGTGATGGGGATGGCGCCGCTGACCGGCGTGCCGCTGCCCTTCGTCTCCTACGGCAACAGCAGCCTGATGGTCTCGCTGTTCGCGGTCGGGCTGATCTTGAACGTCGCCCGCGGCGGCACCGCGAGCGTCGCACGGTCCTCGACGGGGTCCCGCGCTGGCAAACTGCGCGTCGTCGATGGTGGGCGCACGCCCACCCGTGAAAGGAGCCGATCCAAAGTTGCAGGCCGGAAAGCCCAGAGTGGTGGTGGCGGCGGGGGGAACCGCGGGCCACGTCGTTCCCGCCATGGCGGTCGCCGCCGAGCTTCGGGCTAGCGGCGCCGAGGTCTCCTTCCTCGGGACCCGTGAGCGGATCGAGGCCGAGCTGGTCCCGGCCGCGGGCTACGAGATCGACTTCGTCAAGGTGCGCGGGATCGACCGCGGCAACCCGCTGCGTGCGGCTCGGGCGGTGGTCGAGGCGGTCGCGGCGACCGGCGCGGTGCGGCGCCTGCTGCGCCGGCGCGGGGCCGACGTGGTCCTGGGCGGCGGCGGCTACGTCGCCGGGGTCGCCGGGATGGCGGCGCTGCTGACCCGCACGCCGCTGGTCCTGACCGAGGCCGACAGCCACATGGGTCTCTCGAACCGGGCGCTGGCGCGGCGCGCGCGCCGGGTCTGCCTCGCCTTCCCGATCCCCGGCCACGCGGGGGAGCGCTACCTGCTGACCGGGCGGCCGGTGCCGGCCGGGGTGCTGAGCGCCGACCGCGCCGCCGCCCGCGAGCGGCTCGGGATCCCGGCCGCGGCGCGCTGCCTGCTGGTCTTCGGCGGCAGCCAGGGTGCCCGCTCGATCAACTTCGCTGCGCTGGAAGCGTTCGCCGAGCGCCCCGGCCGCGACTTCCACGTGGTCCACCTCTGCGGTCGCCGCGACCACGAGGAGCTGTCCGCGCGGTTCGCCGCCGCTCCATATAAGGGGGACTACCGGCTGGCGGCCTACGACCCGGACTTCGGGGCGGCGCTCGCCGCCTCCGACCTGGTCCTCGGGCGGGCGGGCGGCTCCGTCTTCGAGGTGCTCGCCGCCGGCCGACCCGAGATCCTCGTGCCCTATCCCTACGCAACCGCCGACCACCAGGCGGCGAACGCGAGGTGGATGCGCGAGCAGGGCGCGGCGACGGTCGTCGACGACGCCGAGCTCGACGCCGACCGGCTCGCGGCCGAGGTCGGGGCGCTGTTCGGCGACCCGGCGCGGCTGGAGCGGATGGGCGAGGCGGCGCGGCGGGCGGCGAAGCCCGACGCGGCACGCAGGATCGCCGACGCGGTCCTGGAGGCGGTCCGGTGAGCGCGCCCAGCGAGTGGAGCGGCCGGCGGCTGCACTTCATCGGCATCGGCGGCGCCGGGATGAGCGGCCTGGCGCTGGTCTGCGCACGGCTCGGCGCCACCGTCACCGGCAGCGACCGCGCCGAGTCCTCTTATATGGAGCGGCTGCGCGCGGCCGGGCTCGACCCCGCCGTCGGCCACGACGCCGCCAACCTGCCGGAGGGCGCCGAGGTCGTGGTCTCGACCGCGATCGCCGACGACAACCCGGAGCTGGCGCTGGCCCGCCAGCGCGGCGCCGAGCCGATCCACCGCGGCCAGCTGCTGGCCGAGCTCTGCGCCGAGAAGCGCCTGATCGCGATCGCCGGCACCCACGGCAAGACGACGACGACGGCGATGGCGGTCTGGGCACTGCGCGCGGCCGGTGCCGACCCGGCCTTCTTCGTCGGCGGCGAGGTGCCCGGGCTCGGCCCCGAGGGCGAGGCGGTCAACGCCGGCTGGGGCGAGGGCGAGTGGGTCGTCGCCGAGGCCGACGAGAGCGACGGCAGCTTCCTGCGCCTGCAGCCGGAGATCGCGGTGATCACCAACGTCGAGATGGACCACCACACGCACTGGGGCTCGCTGGCCGCCCTGCACGCCGCCTTCCGCGACTTCGCCGACCGGGCCTCGACCGCGGTGCTGCCCGACGACGGCTCGCTCGACGCGCTCGCGGGCTCCGCCGACGTGGTCGGGTTCGACACCGAGGTCCCCGGCCCCCGCGAGCTGCGCCTCGCCGTGCCCGGGCGCCACAACCTCGCCAACGCCCGCGCCGCGCTCGCCGCGATCGAGTCGGCCGGGATCGACCCGGAACTGGAGGCGGCGCCGGCGCTCGCCGAGTTCCCCGGGGTGCGCCGCCGGCTGGAGCTGAAGGGCAGCCGCGGCGGCGCCCGCATATACGACGACTACGCGCACCACCCGACCGAGGTGCGGGCGGCCCTCTCGGCCCTGCGCGAGCTCGGCCCGGCGCGCCTGGTCGCGGTCTTCCAGCCGCACCTGTACTCGCGCACGAAGGCGCTCGCCACGCAGTTCGGCGCCGCCCTGGCGCTCGCCGACGAAGCCGTGGTGCTCGACGTCTACCCGGCCCGCGAGCAGCCGGTCGGCGAGCTCGCCGGGGTCAGCGGCCTGGCGGTCGCGCAGGCGGCGGCGGAGCGGATCGGGGGCAGGCGGGTCGCCTGGCTGCCGACGGCAGCCGCGGCCGAGCGCTACCTCGCCGAGCGCCTCGACGGCGTCGGCGAGGACGTGGTCCTGGTCACGATCGGCGCCGGCGACGTGTTCAAGCTCGGCGAGGCCCTGGTCGCGGGAGCGCCCCGATGAGCGCGCCGCCGCCCGGGGTGAGGAGCGACGTCCCGCTCGCCCCGCTGACCAAAGTGCGCACCGGCGGCGCCGCCGCCTGGTTCGCGGCCCCGGCCGACTCCGCCGCGCTGGTCGAGACCTTGCGCTGGGCCGAGGGGGAGGGGCTCGCCGTAGGACTGGTCGGCTCGGGCTCGAACCTGCTCGTAGCCGACGATGGATTCCACGGACTCGCGATCAAGCTGGACGGTGAGCTGGCCGCGCTCGAGCGCGACGGCGAGCGGGTGCTGGCCGGTGGCGCCGCGCGCCTGCCCTCGGTGGCGGCGAAGGCCGCCGGTTGGGGGCTCGCCGGGCTCGAGTTCGGGGTCAACATCCCCGGGACCGTCGGCGGGTCGGTGCGGATGAACGCAAACGCTTACGGCGGCCAGCTGGCCCGGGTGCTCGAGTGGGTCGAGGTGACGACCGCCTCCGGCAGCGTGCGCCGCAGGCCCGAGGAGCTCGGCTTCGTCTACCGCAACTCGAACCTGCGCGAGGGAGAGGTCGTCAGCCGCGCCGGCTTCCGGCTGCGCCCCGAGGACCCGGCGCAGATCCGCGCGACCCTGGCGACACTGCGCGCCCGCCGCCGCGAGGACCAGCCCTCCGGGATCAAGACCTTCGGCTCGACCTTCAAGAACCCCGACGACGAGCGCGCCGCCGGCAGGACCGCGGGCCAGCTGCTCGACGACGCCGGCTGCCGCGGGCTGACCGTCGGCGGCGCCCGCTTCTCGGAGAAGCACGCCAACTTCGTCGAGAACTTCGAAGGCGCCAGCACCGCCGACGTGGTCGAGCTGATGAGGACCGGGCGGGAGCGGGTCAGGGAGCGCACCGGGGTCGAGCTGGAGCCGGAGGTCCAGGTGCTGGGCGACGTGCGGTGGCCCGGCGAGCGGGAGCCGTGAAGCGCGCGCTCGCCGCCCTCGTCCTGGTCCTGGTCGCCGCCGCGGCCGTCTACTACTTCATCGTCCGCGACGAGTACGTCGGCGCCACGGTGCAGCCACTCGCCCTCGCCGGCACGATCGGGGAAGGGGACGACGCGGTCGTCGTCGATGGCCGCGGGGAGGTGCTCACCTGGTTCGAGTCTCCGGTCGAGCTGGAGTTGCCGCAACTGCCGCTCGACGAGCCGCCGCCGAACGGCCGCGTGAAGGGACCGATGCTGCTGCAGGCCCGCATTCTCGCCGCGACCCCGGCGGCCCTGCGCCCCTACGTCGCGACCAGCGGCTACCGCGACAGCGGCGTCGTGGTCGAGCTCGACTCCGGGATCGAGCTGCGCTTCGGCGACGCCTCGCAGGCGGCGCGCAAGTGGAAGGCCGCTGCCGCGGTGCTCGCATCCGGGGAAATAGAAGCGCTCGATTATGTAGACCTGCACGCTCCCGGCAACCCTTCGATCGGCGGCGAAGGCCACCTGCTGCCGCCGCTTCCCTGAGCCCAAAGCCCCTTCATGGCCAAGGCTCGACCTTAGAGTGAGGGTGGAAAAACCCTCAAGTCGCAGTCGAGAGTTATCGCCTGCAGGATGCCATTCGGCCGTTTGACAGAGGGCCGTCAATGCCCTACGTTGAGCGCAATTTCCGCTTTCGAAGCGAGCGCTTGAACCCTCAAGCATCGCCGCAGACTCGGACAGAACAAGGGCTCAACTCAAAACCTAGACTTGGCTGACGCCGATCCATCCCCGGGATCGGCACAGCTGGAGAAAATCGGGAGATGGAATCCACTTACCTCGCGGTCATCAAGGTCGTCGGCGCCGGCGGCGGCGGCACCAATGCCGTCAGCCGCATGATCGACGCCGGCATTCGTGGCGTCGAGTTCGTCGCCGTCAACACCGACGCGCAGGCGCTGCAGGCGTGTGACGCCGACATCAAGCTCTCGATCGGCCAGGAGCTGACCCGCGGCCTCGGTGCCGGCGGCAACCCCGAGGTCGGCGCGGGCGCGGCGGCGGAGAGCCGCGACGAGATCAAGGAGGCGCTGAAGGGCGCCGACATGGTCTTCGTCACCGCGGGCGAGGGCGGTGGCACCGGTACCGGCTCGGCCCCGGTGATCGCCGAGATCGCCAAGGAAGAGATCGGCGCCCTCACCGTCGGCGCGGTGACCAAGCCGTTCGAGTTCGAGGGCAAACGGCGGATGCAGCAGGCGCTCGAGGGCATCGAGAAACTGCGCAACAACGTCGACACCCTGATCATCGTCCCGAACGAGAAGCTGCTGCAGGCGGTCGAGCGGCGCACCTCGGTGCTGGAGGCGTTCCGCCAGGCCGACGACATCCTGCGCCAGGGCGTCCAGGGCATCACCGACCTGATCACGATCCCCGGCCTGATCAACCTCGACTTCGCCGACGTGCGCACGATCATGCGCGACGCCGGCTCGGCGCTGATGGGCGTCGGCACCGCCTCGGGCGAGAAACGCGCCCTCGACGCCGCCAAACTGGCGATCACCTCGCCGCTGATCGAGGAGTCGATCAAAGGCGCGACCGGGATGCTGCTGAACATCACCGGCCCCGAGGACCTCGGCCTGTTCGAGGTCAACGAGGCGGCGCAGCTGGTCCAGGCCGAGGCCGACGACAACGCCAACATCATCTTCGGCTCGGTCGTCGACCAGTCGATGGGCGACGAAATCCGCGTCACCGTGATCGCCACCGGGTTCGAGGGCTTCGAGCTGCTCGCCCGCTCCCCGCAGCGGGTCCGCCGTCGCTACGAGAGCCGCCCCCGGGTCGATGCGGAGGACCGCGAGATTCGGAAACTCCGGGTCAGCGACGACGACATCGACGTTCCGGGCTTCTTGAAGGAATAGGCGTGGCGAGGGACCCCGTCGGGGGACCCTCTCGCCGCCGCTTCGCGGGAGTTCGTCGAGAGGGTCCCCCGACGGGGTCCGGCGGGCCGCGGCGAAGTTCCCTCAAATAGG
>CAYXFL010000042.1:0-26478 GCA_964464285.1 uncultured Conexibacteraceae bacterium | reverse complement strand
CAAGAACAACCCGGTGCTGATCGGCGACCCCGGGGTCGGCAAGACCGCGATCGTCGAGGGGCTGGCGCAGCGGATCGTCGGCGGCGACGTGCCCGAGAGCCTGCGCGACCGGCGCGTGATCGCGCTCGACATCGGCTCGCTGCTGGCCGGCTCCAAATACCGGGGCGAGTTCGAGGAGCGGCTGAAAGCGGTGCTCTCGGAGGTGCAGGAGGCGGAGGGACAGATCGTCCTCTTCCTCGACGAGCTGCACACGATCGTCGGCGCCGGCGCCGCCGAAGGCGCGGTCGACGCGGCCAACCTGCTGAAGCCGATGCTGGCGCGCGGCGAGCTGCGCGCGGTCGGCGCAACCACCCTCGACGAGTACCGCAAGCACATCGAGAAGGACGCGGCGCTGGAGCGGCGCTTCCAGCCGGTGCTGGTCGGCGAGCCCGACATGCCGGACACGATCGCGATCCTGCGCGGGCTGAAACCGCGCTACGAGGAGCACCACGGCGTGCGGATCGCCGACTCGGCGATCGTCGCCGCGGCGACCCTCTCGGAGCGCTACATCGCCGACCGCTTCCTGCCCGACAAGGCGATCGACCTGATCGACGAGGCGGCCTCGCGGCTGAAGATCGAGATCGACTCCGTGCCGGTCGAGATCGACGAGGTGGCGCGACGGATCCAGCAGCTGGAGATCGAGCGCACGGCGCTGAAGAAGGAGACCGACGACGCCTCGAAGGCGCGGCTGGAGGCGCTCGAGGCCGAGCTCGCCGACCTGCGCGAGCAGGAGACCGAGCTGCGCACCCGCTGGCAGAACGAGAAGGAGCCGCTGGAGGCGATCAAGGAGGCGAAGGGCAAGCTGGAGGAGGCGCGGGTCGAGTTCGAGCAGGCCGAGCGCGAGGCCGACCTCGAGCGCGCCGCCAAGCTCCAGTACGGCGACATCCCCGAGCTCGAGGCGAAGGTCGCCGAGCAGGAAGCGCGACTGGCCGAGATCCACGCCGGCGGCGAGGTGCTGCTGGCCGACGAAGTGACCGACGAGGACGTCGCCGAGGTGGTCGCCAAATGGACCGGGATCCCGGTCAGCCGGCTGATGGAGGGCGAGGTCGAGAAGCTGATCCACATGGAGGAGCGGCTGCACGACCGGGTGATCGGCCAGGAGGAGGCGATCTCCGCGGTCTCCAACGCGCTGCGCCGCTCGCGGGCCGGGCTCTCGGACCCGCACCGGCCGATCGGCTCCTTCCTCTTCCTCGGCCCGACCGGGGTCGGCAAGACCGAGCTGGCGAAGGCGCTGGCCGAGTTCATGTTCGACTCCGAGCAGGCGATCGTGCGGCTCGACATGTCCGAGTACATGGAGAAGCACACCGTGGCGCGGCTGATCGGGGCACCTCCCGGCTACGTCGGCTACGAGGAGGGCGGTCAGCTGACCGAGGCGGTGCGCCGCCGGCCCTACGCGGTGGTCCTGCTCGACGAGATCGAGAAGGCGCACCCGGACGTCTTCAACACGCTGCTGCAGGTGATGGACGACGGCCGGCTCACCGACGGCCAGGGGCGCGTGGTCAGCTTCACCAACACGGTGCTGATCATGACCTCGAACGTCGGCTCGGACCGGATCGTCGGCGAGCAGGTCGACGAGCAGATCCGCGAGCAGATCGAGGAGGTGCTGGCCGGCACCTTCAAGCCCGAGTTCCTCAACCGGATCGACGACACGGTGATCTTCCACCGCCTCTCGAAGGCCGACATCGGCCGCATCGTCGACCTCCAGGTCGCCCAGCTGGTCGGCCGCGTGCGCGAGCGCGGGATCGAGGTGGAGCTGACCGAGGACGCCCGCACCCTGCTCGGCAACCTCGGCTACGACCCGGTCTACGGCGCCCGGCCGCTGAAGCGGGTGATCCAGAAGCAGCTGGTCGACAAGCTGGCCCTGGCCCTGCTCGAGGGCGAGTTCGGCGAAGGCGACCAGGTCCGGGTCGACGCCGCCGACGGC
The DNA here is from genome assembly GCA_964464285.1 of uncultured Conexibacteraceae bacterium. Classification (GTDB taxonomy): domain Bacteria; phylum Actinomycetota; class Thermoleophilia; order Solirubrobacterales; family 70-9; genus VAYN01. The sequence continues at coordinate 24,515 of CAYXFL010000042.1, read as the reverse complement.
GCCCTCACCTTCGAGCGCGCCGAGACGGCGGCGCCTGCTGCGGCGTAGGACGGCCTGCTTCGGGGGGTTGCCGCCGGAGGGGTCGGTGGCGTCCTTCTACCGTATGGGTGCTCAAGAGCAGACTGGGGAGACGGAGGGATCGGGGTGATCGTTCCGTGAGGCTTCGGTAACGGTCACCTTGACCTTCTTCGCCCACAGGGCGAAAAAGGTCAAGCGGAGCGCTTGGTCCCTCGTGAAGCTCCCCCTCCTCGCGTCCAGCCGGGCCAGGAGCCACACCTACCTGCCGAAGTTGGTGTGGGTCCTGGCCCGGCCTCGGACGGCCCCCGTCCCACGCCAGCGTTCAGGGCTCAAATCAGGGCGGGTTCGTGCCGAAACAATCGTTGGCAGGTGCGTTCTTAAGTCGAGCCTTAAGCTTGAACGGCAGTCTTGCCCGGATATGGACAATCAGGAAACCCCGATCAACCGTAAGGAGCGGCGGCGCAGCCGCCGCTCGCGCTTGGCGAGCCAGGTTTCGGCCTGGTGGGCCGAGTGGGTGATCGTCGGTGGGGGCGACCTGCTGCGGGCCCTGGCCGGGTCGGTCCGGCGGGCCGCCGAGTGGGTCGCCTGGGTCGTGCGGCGCTGGCTGGTCTGGCCGCTGCAGGACCGGGGCGCGAGGCTCGGCGCTCCCGCCCGGGTGCTGGCCGCCGTGGGCGCGGCGCTGGTCGTCGGCGTCGGGATCGCCGCGGCGCTCACCGTCGGCTCCGGCGGCGGTGAGATGGAGCCGGTCTCCGAGCCGGTCGCGCTCGCGGCCGAGCCGCCCGCCGCGCCTGAGCCGGTCGAGCCCAAGCCGGCACCCGCGCCCAAGCCGACCCTGAAAGGTGCCGAACCCGTCTTCGAGCCGAGCAGAGGCGAGCAGCAGGAAGTCGCCGCGGCCTCCTCGACGACCCCGAGCGCCCCGGTCGACAACGACCCGGCGACGGCGACGATCGGGTCGAAACCGGGCAGCTCCTCCTCTTCCTCCAGCTCGTCCGGCAGCTCCTCGGCGACCGCCTCCGCCTCCGCGGCGGGGGGTGCGCCGCAGTCGTCGATCGGGGTCGACGGGCCGCCCGCCGGCCCGAAGGCGATCGCCGTCGCCAAGAGCTTCGCAGGCGCCTTCGTCCTCTACGAGACCGGCGGCGAGGAGTCGCAGGTGCGCGAGGTGTTCGCCGCCACCGCGACGCCCGAACTGGCGAAGTCGCTGCTCGAGCGGCCGCCGCGCCAGCCGGCCAACGTCGAGGTGCCGAAGGCGAAGGTCGTCAACGTCGTCGCCGGCCCCTCGCAGGGCGGCGTCTACTCGATCAGCGTCTCGCTGCTGCGGGTCGGCCTGACCAGCGAGCTGCGGCTCGACATGCAGAAGCTGAAGAACAAGTGGCGCGTCACCAACGTGCTCGGCTGAGCGGCGACCGAACGATGGAGAGCGCTCGCAAGATCCGCACCCTCGCCGCAACCACGGCGGCGACCGTCGTGCTGGCGCTGCCGATCGCCGCCAACGCCACGACCGCGCCGGTCCCCAACGCGACGATCGAAGAGCCGGACAGCGGCAGCGCCGCGCCCGGCCCGCTCGAGCAGAACGCGACCCTGGCGCCGCCGCCGAGCAAACCCGCCCCGCCGAGCAAAAGCAAAAGCGGGAGCAGCAACAACAGCGGCGGCAAAGGCGGCGACTCCTCGAACGGCGGCGTCAACGCCGGCGACGGCACACCCGAACCGAACCCCGACGAGGGCGAAGAACGGAACCTGGAAACGCCGACCCCCGGAGGCACCCTGACGCCGCCGGCAACCGTGCCGAACCCGGCGGGTGCGCTCGCGATCCCCTCCTTCCCCACCTCGAGCTGCGCCTCGACCGGCGTGCCCCCGGTCCTGATCCCGATCTACCAGCGCGCCGCCGCCGCCTACGACCTCGGCCCGCAGGGACCCGCGGTGCTGGCCGGGATCAACGAGATCGAGACCGGCTTCGGCCAGAACCTCGGCCCCTCCTACGCCGGCGCGGTCGGCTGGATGCAGTTCATGCCGGAAACCTGGGCCGCCTACGGGGTGGATGGCGACGGGGACGGCGACCGCGACCCGAACGACCCCGAAGACGCGATCTTCTCGGCCGCCAACTACCTCAGCGCCTCCGGCTTCCCGGAGGACGTCTACGGCGCGATCTTCGCCTACAACCACGCCGACTGGTACGTCGCCGACGTGCTCGCCAACGCCGCCTGCTACGCGCAGGAGGTCGGCGGCCCCGGGTTCGGCGCCGGCAGCCTCAAACCGAAGATCGCGGTCTACAAGTGCACCCCGGCGAAGGGCTGGCGCAAGGAGATCCCGGCCGGCTACCTGCGGGCCTTCGAGGACGCCGCCGCCCGCTACGAACTCGGCAAGCGCGGGGTCTGGGCGCTGGCCGCGATCGCCCGCCTCGAGTCCGACTTCGGCCGCGGGATGGACAAGGAACAGCTGCGCGAGACCGGGCCGCTCGGCCTCGACGAGTCCGAGTGGAAGAAGTACGCGGTCGACGGCGACGAGGACGGGATGATCCGCCGCGAAGACCCGGTCGACTCGGCGGCGACCCTGGCGCGGCTAATCTGGTCGCGCGGCTCGGTCGAGGCCGGCGTCTTCACCCACAACCAGGCCGAGTGGTACGTGCAGGAGGTGCTGCGCCAGGCCGACGAGATGGCCGGCCAGTGCAAGGTCCGCTACGCCGAGTGGGCGCTGGCGCCGCTGGAAACCGGGTTCACCACGCCCGGCGCCCAGGCGGTGATGATGGGTCAGCTGGCGAGCGCCCCGCGCAACGCCCCGCAGGGAGTGAAGGCGGTGATCGCCGCCGCCAACTCGATCGCCCACACCCCCTACGTCTGGGGCGGCGGCCACGGCTCCTGGTACTCCTACGGCTATGACTGCTCGGGCGCGGTCAGCTTCGCTCTGCACGGCGCCGGGCTGCTCGACACGCCGCTGGTCTCCGGCTCCCTCGCCGCCTACGGCGAGCCCGGCCCCGGCAAGTGGATCACGATCTACGCCAACGCGACCCACGTCTACATGGAAGTCGCCGGCCTGCGCTTCGACACCGCGGGCAACCCGGCCGGCGTCTCCGGGCCGCGCTGGAAGGTCGGCCCCCCGAGCAACGCCGGCGACTTCGTCGTCCGTCACCCGACCGGCTACTAGTCCAAGCCCCCCCTTGGGACCGAGCCACTCGACGCCATCGGGCGTCTCCGCACCCGGGCGTGTCTGAGCTAACGGGTGGATAGAGACCCCTTAGCTCAGACACGCCCGGCGGCCGGGGGCAAGGCCTCCCGGATTAAGACTGGCGCGGGCGGATATCTTGTTCTCAATCGAGACGGGAGGGCGACGATGCCGACCTATTTGATGCTTACGAATTTGACCGCCGAGGGTGTGCGGACGCTGAAGAACAACCCGAGCCGGGTGGCGGAGGTGAACAAGGAGGTCGAGCAGATCGGGGCCAGGGTGATCACCCAGTACGCGACGCTCGGCCAGTACGACTTCGTCACCGTGATCGAGGCCCCCGACGAGGCGACGATGGCGAAAGTCTCGGTCGAGCTCGGCTCGCGCGGGACGATGACCTCGCAGACGCTGACCGCGATCCCGGCCGAGACCCTGGCCGGGTCGCTCTGAGCCGGTTGAAGGCGGCTCGTTGAAGGCGCTGGTAGTCGGCGGCGGCGGCCGCGAGCACGCGATCGTGCAGGCGCTGCGGCGCTCCGCCCACGCCCCCGAGGTTCTCTGCGCGCCCGGCAACGCCGGGATCGCCGCCGACGCCGAGTGCCTGCCGATCGCCGCCGACGACGTGCCGGCGCTGGTCGCGGCGGCCCGCGAGCGGGGCGTCGAACTGGCCGTGATCGGCCCCGAGGCGGGGCTGGTCGCGGGCGCGGTCGACGCCTTCGAGGCGGCGGGCATCGCCGCCTTCGGCCCGACCCGCGCCGCCGCCGAGCTGGAGGGCTCGAAGGCGTTCGCGAAGCAGCTGATGGCCGAGGCCGGGGTGCCGACCGCCGCCCACGTGCTGCTGGGCAGCCGCGAGGAGGCGCTCGAGCAGCTGGCGCGGACGGCGTTCCCGACCGTGCTCAAGGCCGACGGCCTGGCGGCCGGCAAGGGCGTGATCCTCTGCTCGACCGAGGAGGAAGCGCGGGCGGCGATCGACGTCTTCTTCACCGAGCGGCGCTTCGGCGAGACGACCGTGGTGCTGGAGGAGTTCCTGGTCGGCGAGGAGCTCTCGCTGCTGGCGCTCTGCGACGGCGAGAACGTGGTGCCGCTGGCGCCGGCGCAGGACTACAAGCGGATCTTCGACGGCGACGCCGGGCCGAACACCGGCGGCATGGGCAGCTACTCCCCCGTCCCCGGCTTCGACGCGGCGGCGGTCGAGGAGATCGTCGAGACCGTCCACCGCCCGGTGGTCGCGGCGATGGCGGCCCGCGGCGTGCCCTTCCACGGGGTGCTCTACGCGGGGCTGATGATCACCGCCGACGGCCCCAGGGTGCTCGAGTTCAACACCCGCTTCGGCGACCCGGAGACGCAGGCGGTGCTGCCGCGGATGCGCTCGGACATCGTCGACCTCTTCCGCGCCGCCCGCGAGCCGGGTGGGCTGGCCGGGATGCGGGCTGAGTTCGACCCGGACTGGGCGGTGACCCTGGTGCTGGCCTCGGCCGGCTACCCGGAGAGCTCCTCGAAGGGCGACGTGATCGAGGGGCTGGAGGCGGCGGCGGAGCTGGCCGAGATCACCCACGCCGGCACGGCCGAGCGAGACGGGCAGATCGTCACCGCCGGCGGCCGGGTGCTGAACGTGACCGCACTCGGAGCCGGCCCCGCCGAGGCGCGCGATCGGGCGTACGATGCGGCCAGCCGGATCGCCTTCGAGGGAATGCAGATCCGCACCGACATAGCCGCTCGCGCAGTCGAGCGCGTGACCAGCCAGCCGACCTAGGAGCGAGATGACCGAGATTTCAGAGCCGACCCCGACCCCGACCCCCGAGCCGACGCGCGCCCCGACGCCGATGGCCGCGGTCGAGGAGGCGTTCCAGGAAATCGACGTCGACGAGCCGCACGTCGGGATCATCATGGGCTCGAAGAACGACAAGCCGAAGATGCAGCCGGCCGGGCAGGCGCTCGAGGACGCGGGGATCCGCTACGAGGTCCGCGTGATGAGCGCCCACCGCGACCCGGAGCTGGTCCGCGAGTACTGTCAGAACGCGCGCATGCGCGGGCTGAAGGTGATCATCGCCGGGGCCGGGATGTCGGCGGCGCTGCCCGGCGTCGCTGCCGCCCACACCGACCTGCCGGTGATCGGCGTGCCGATCCTCGGCAAGAGCCTCGGCGGCCTCGACGCGCTGCTCTCGGCGGTGCAGATGCCGCCGGGAATCCCGGTCGCCTGCGTGGCGATCGACGGAGCCAAGAACGCCGGCGTGCTCGCGGCGCGCATCATCAACTGTTGATGGGCTCCCCAGCCATCCCAACCGCGGGGAGCGGACGGTGATACCTCGCTACACCCGCCCCGAGATCGGGGCGGTCTGGACTCCGCAGGCGAAGATGGAGACCTGGCTCGAGGTCGAGCTGGCGGCTACCAAGGCCTGGGCCGCGGAGGGCGTGGTCCCGCGCGAGGCCGCCGAGGCCGCGCGGGCCAAGGCCGCCTTCACGGTCGAGGCGGTCGACGAGCGCGAGCGGGTGACCGACCATGACGTCGCCGCCTTCGTCGACGTGGTCGCCGCCTCGGTCGGCGAGCACGGGCGCTGGATCCACTACGGGCTGACCTCCTCCGACGTGCTCGACACGGCGCTGGCGCTGCAGCTGCGCCGGGCCGGCGAGATCGTCGTCGCCGGCGCCCGCGCCTACCGCGACGCCCTGGTCGAGCGAGCGCTCGAGCACCGCGACACGCTCTGCGTCGGCCGCACCCACGGCGTCCACGCCGAGCCGACCACCTTCGGGCTGCGGCTCGCCGGCTTCGCCTTCGAGGCCGACCGCAACCTGACCCGGCTCGAAGACGCCTTCGCCCACCTCGCCTTCGGCAAGCTCTCCGGCGCGGTCGGCACCTACGCCTCGATCCCGCCGGCGGTCGAGGCGCGGGTGATGGAGCGGCTCGGGCTGGGCCGCGAGGACGTCGCCACCCAGGTCGTGCCGCGCGACCGCCACGCGGTCCTGACCTCGGCGATCGCGATCGCCGGCTCCGGCCTGGAGCGCTTCGCGACCGAGGTCCGCGGGCTGCAGAAAACCGAGCTGCGCGAGGTCGAAGAGCCGTTCGCGGCCGGCCAGAAGGGCTCCTCGGCGATGCCGCACAAGCGCAACCCGATCCGCACCGAGCGGATCACCGGGCTCGCCCGGGTGCTGCGCGGCTACGCCCAGGCCGGCCTCGAGAACGTCGCCCTCTGGCACGAGCGCGACATCTCCCACTCCGGCGCCGAGCGGGTGATCCTGCCCGACGCGACGATCCTGCTCGACTACATGCAGGACCTCGGGACCAAGGTCGCCAGCGGGATGCAGATCAACGCCGAGCGGATGCGCGAGAACCTCGGGCTCACCTACGGCGCCCTGTTCAGCCAGCGGGCGCTGACCGCGCTGGTCGAGTCCGGCCTGACCCGCGACGAGGCCTACCGGATCGTCCAGGAGAACGCGCAGCGCGCCTGGGACACCCGCACCGAGTTCCGCGAGCTGCTCGCGGTCGCGGCGCCCGATCTCGACCTCGACGCGGTCTTCGATTACGACGCTTACCTCACCCACCTGCCCGAGAGCTTCGAGCGGCTGGAAGCGCTGACGCGCTGACCAACGGCTCGCCTCGTCAATAGTGAGGGTGGACCGTCGGTCCACCCTCACACTCGGATTCATGGACCGCCGGTCGGTTGATCCCGGCGCCCACTTCTGCGGTCGGCGCCCCGCTTGTACGGGTGTACAGGCGGGGCGCTTCGATCTATGTCCAGCGGGCGGGTCTCGCGCGCTGTCTCCCGACCTAGATTCGCCCTCCTCCGCGGCGCCCGCCGCGCACACACATAACTCCGCGCCCCCTGAGATCGGGAGATCACACAGATGCCAAAACGGTTGCTCCACAAGTTCGCGATCCTGATTGCCGCCCTGATGGCGCTCACCGCGATGGTCCCCGCGGTCGCCTCCGCCGCTCCGCCCGAGGAGCTGCCGGACCCGATGGATCGGGGTCCCTACGACGTGCAGCGGCTCGACCCGTTCAAAGCCGGGCCGTTCAGCTACCAGGAACCGCACTCGAACGGCAGCGCTCCGTCCGGCGCGACCTCGCTGGCGACGTTCCAGATCCGCGGCGACCTCTACCTGCCGGTCGGCAAACCCGGCAAGTCGCCGCTGATCGTGCTCGTGCACGGCAACCACGGGAGCTGCGACTCGGGCAGCGCTCCGAACTGCACGGTCTTCAAGCGCAACGACGCGGGCTACGCGTACCTCGGCGAGAACCTCGCCAGCTGGGGATACGCGGTCGCCTCGCTCGACCAGGACCAGCTGATGTCGCGCCAGGACGGCCAGGGCAAAGGGATGCACGCCCGGCGCCTGCTGATCTCCAGCCTGCTCGAATCGTTCGAAGCGGCGAGCGAAGCGCCGATCCCCGGCAGCGAAGACAACAACCTGGGCAACCTGCTGGTCGACAAGCTGGACATGACCAGGATCGGGATGATGGGGCACTCGCGCGGCGGCGACGCGGTCTCCAGCTTCATCGACTGGAACCGGATGAAACCGACCGGGAAGCGGTACCCGCTGCGCGGCGTGATCTCGCTGGCGCCGGTCGACTACGAACGGCACGCACCGTACGGAACCCCGTACATGGCGATCCTGCCCTGGTGTGACGGTGACGTCTCCAACCTCCAGGGCGCCCGCTTCTACGAGCGCAGCCAGTACATCGACCCGGACAACCCGTACCCGACCATCCAGTCATCCCAGCTCGGCGCCAACCACAACTGGTACAACACGGTTTGGTACGCGGACGGTGAGGACGGCGGCTCCGGCAGCGACGCTGCCTGCCGCCTCACCCAGGCGAACAACTCGCGGCTCAGCGGCCAGGCCGGAGCGGGGATCACGGAAAACTACGTGATCGACAACTCCGAGAAGCTCAACCCGCTGGTCAACACCCGGATCTCCGGCGACCCGAAACGGATGGGCGACCAGGAGAAGATCGGGCTGGCGACGATGGCCGCGTTCTTCCGCCGCTACGTCGGCGGTGAGGGTGCCTTCGAGCCCTACATGACCGGCGAGCTGAACGAGGCCGGTGCGCCGCAGATCCCGCCCACCGCCTGCCCGACGAGCGAATCGGGGATCCGGATGCCCTGCATCGAGCGGGTCTCCAACAGCTACTTCGCCCCGGCCGGCGAGCGGCTCGACGTGATCGTCCCCGACACCCGCAAGCCGCTCGCGGTGAACGCGCTGGGAGCGCCGATCAGCGCCGCCGGGTTCGCCAACCCGTTCGTCGCCGGCGGCGGGGTCAGCCCGCTGCCGCCGACGACGGGCAGCGGGCTCGACTGGTGCAACCCCGAGCCCGAGCACACCACGCAGTCGACCATGGGCCTGAGCGGCCGCCCGACCGCGAAGCGGCCCTGCCCGCTGCCCGCTGACGGAGCCGTCGGCGGACAGGCGGGGGTGCGCGAAAACGCCCCCGTCAACCACTCCTACGGCCGCCAGCTGGCGATCGCCTGGGAGGACGGCGGCGAGCCGGCGAGGCTGTCGACGACGATCCCCGCCGCCTACGCCGACGTGAGCGGCTTCAAGTCGCTGGCGATGGGGGCCGACGTCAACTACTTCGACCCGCGCAACCCGGCCCGTGAAGACGGCGACCCGGAGACGCCGGACGAAGCGCTCTGGAACCCGGCGGCGACGACGCAGGACTTCGCGATCACGCTGACCGATGCCGAGGGCAACTCGGCGACGGTCGCAGCCGCGGACCAGCGCTACGGCAACGCCCTGCACCAGACCACCGGCAACTCCTCCGCCCGCGTGCACATCGTGCTCGACCAGATCCGGGTGCCGCTGGAGGACTTCGAGGGCGTCGACCTGACCCAGGTGCGCAAGCTGGAGCTCGAGTTCGGAGCCGCGGGAATGCCGCAGTCCGGCTCGATCCAGCTCGCCGACATCCGCTTCCAGGAGTCGACCGGCGCCAGCGGCGTACTGGTCGACAGCATGGAGGTCGACGCCGGGCCGGGCGAAGGCCCGCCGCAGTCGGGCCCCGACCCGACCGTGGAAGTCGAGGAGTTCGACCGCTCCCCCGCGTCGATGCAGCTGCCGGACCTCGACGCCGCTCCGAGCAACAGCGTCTGGCTCGTCGACGACGACCGCGCCCAGTGCCCGGACGCTCCGTTCAGCTCGATCCAGACCGCGGTCGAACAGGCCGCCCCGTGGGACACGGTGGTCGTCTGCGCGGGCCTCTACGTCGAGTCCTCGACGCCGATCGCCTCGACCGTGAGCCCGGCCCAGGAGGGGTCGACCAACGGTCTCACGATCACCAAGCCGCTGAAGATCAAAGGCGTCGGCGCCGACAAGGTGACGATCCGCGCGGCGGCCCCGCCCAACGGCTCGCTGGCGGGCACCGAACCGTTCCTGCGTGACGGCGGCGGCAACGTGATCACCGTCTCGCGGCAGACGTTCGGCTCGACCGACGACGTCGAGCTGTTCGTCGACATCTCCGGGGTCACGGTCGAGTCGCCGACCGCCTACGCGGAGGCCGGCATCGCCTTCTTCAACAGCGCCGGCCGCGTCGCCAACAGCGTCGTCGGGCCGATCCTGAGGGCGAAAAACTCGACCGTGCTGGCGAACCGGCCGCACGGGTGGGGCATCGTGGCGACCAACCACCAGCAGGGAGCCGGCGCCGGCACGGTCCTGCGCCGGGTCAGCGTCGACCGGACCCTGGTCCAGGGCTACCAGTCGGGCGGCATCCTCTTCGACGCCGCCAAAGGCGCCGACGGGAGCGAGCTGACGACGAAAGGGTCCGGGATCATGATCCGGGGCTACGTCAACGACTCGGTCGTCAAAGGCTCCGGCGGCAGCACGCTGATCCCGCAGACCGGGATCCGCTACCACGCCGGTGCGACCGGGTTCGTCGCCAAATCGGCGATCACCGACAACCTGTTCACCCCCGACCAGCGCAAATCGGCCGGCATCCTGCTTACCGAGGCGGGCCTGGGAGGCTGGTACGTCGAGGACTCGCTGATCGCCGGCAACGGGTTCGGCCTCTTCAACGCCGACATCGCCGACGCGGCGATCCGCGAGGCAGCGCCCGCAACCGCCCTGGCCAACTTCTGGGGCACGACCGGCGCGCCGCTCGAAGGGCCAAGCGCACTCGGAACCGAGGGCGTGTCGGGCAAAGACACGCTCGACGATCCGTCGGTGCTGTTCGGCGGCGTGCTCGGGTCGGCCCCCACGCCAGCCGGGCCGGGAGCGGTTGCCGACGTCGCACCGACCGGGGCGATCGTCGACCCCGCCGACGCGGCGGAGGTGACGGCCGGGACCACGATCAGGCCGGTCGTCCGCGCCTACGACGACTACGGCATCGCCGCGGTCGAGCTGAAGGTGGACGGCGAGGTGCTGGCAACCCTGACCGAGTCCCCCTACGCGTTCGAGTGGACGCCCGGGGCGGACCTTGCCGGGGAGACGGCAACGCTCACGGCGACGATCACCGACTCCTCGGGTCAGACGAGCAGCGACGAGATCGAACTCGGCGTGAAGGCTGCTCCGGTGCCCCCGGGCCCGCAGCCCGAGCCGACGCCCGAGAGCCCGGCCCCGTCGCCGGCGCCCGGGACGCCGGAGCCGGGCCCGGCCGCGGTCGTGAAACCGCCCGCGTTCGGGAAAGTGGCCCGGGACCCGGCCAAGGGCACGCTGCGCCTCACGGTTCGGGTGCCGGCAGCCGGCAAGGTCGCGATCTCCGGCAACGGGGCTAAGACGGTGATCCGGCGCGTGAAAGCCGGCGGCTCCAGCCAGTTCGTGATCAGGGCCACGGGCAAGAAGCTCGAGAGCCTGAACCGGGACGGCAAGGTCACGGTGAAAGTGATCGTCACCTTCACCGCGCAGGACGGCACCGTGACCAGAAAGGCCAAGACGGTCACCCTGTTCAAGAAGTAACCGCGGGCCGATCGGCGGCTGAGTCGCTCAGCCGCCGATCGGCATTCGTGGGTTGGCGCCCCAGAAGATCAGGGTGCCGAGCATGCCGAGGATGTGGACGGCGACGATGTTGAAGACCATCGACTTGGCGGTCGCGGTGCCGACCCCGACCGGGCCGCCGCTGGCGGTGTAGCCGTAGTAGCAGCCGACCAGCACGATCACGGTCGCCATCACCATGCCCTTGATCAGGCTGAACATCACGTCGGTGGGGTCCTGGAACATCCAGAAGATCAATAAGTAGCCGCCGGAAGAGACGTCGGCCACCTGTTCGACCACCGCCAGGTAGCTGGCCCCGTACATGATCCCGATGCTGGCCAGGTAGATGAACGGCAGCGAGATCCAGGCGGCGAGCAGGCGGGTCGCGCAGAGGAAGGTGATCGGCGGCACCCCCATCACTTCGAGCGCGTCGATCTCGTCGGAGATCCGCATCGCGCCGATCTCGGCGACGATCCCGGTCCCGACCTTGGCCGAGAGGATGTAGCCGAAGGCGTAGGGCAGCGCCTCGCGCAGGTCGCAGAAGGCGGCGAAGAGGCCGGCGTAGGAGGGCACGCCCTGGGCGCGGAAGAAGTAGGCGCCCTGGAGGCCGCACTGGAGGCCGAGGATGAAGACGAAGGCCCAGATGATGATCGCCGAGCCGAGGATCAGGATCCCGGCCTGGCGCAGCGCCTCGCCGAAGAAGCGGAAGACGCGGCCGCTGTAGACGATCCCGGCGACGCGGGAGCCGAAGCTGGCGATCTCCCCGAACGAGTCGAGCCAGCCACGTGGCATCGCCAGCCAGCCGTTCATCGCCAGATCCTCTTCATGGGGGCGATCATCGGATCGTCTGCAGCTCCGGGTTGGTGGCGAGCAGGACCGCGGTGAACACGTAGTTGAAGGCGAACACGCCCATGAACGAGATCACCACCGCCTGGTTGACCGCGCGGCCGACGCCGGCGGCGCCGCCCGAGGCGGTCATCCCCTTGTAACAACAGACCACGGCGATGATCACGCCCGACATCGCGCAGGCCAGCAGCGAGCCCCAGAGGTCGGTGACCGCGGCGTTCGAGAAGAGGGTCGCGAAGAAGCCGCCGAGGCTCTGGTTGTAGATCAGCTCGGCGGCGATCCCGGCGGTGAGGCCGAAGACGATCGCGAAGATGTCGAGCAGCGCGGTCACCCCGGCGAGCGCCAGCAGGCGCGGCACGACCAGGTTCTTGATCGGGTCGACGCCGAGCACCTGCAGGGCGTCGAGCTCCTCGCGGATCTTGCGGGCGCCCAGATCGGCGGTGATCGCGGTGCCGGCGACGCCGGCGACGATCACCGCGGTGACCAGCGGCCCGATCCAGCGGATCGCGGTCAGCACGAAGAAGCCGCCGAGCCGGTCGAGCGCGCCGAACACCTGCAGCGGCCCCGCCGCCTGCAGCCCCGGCGCGCCGAGGCAGAGGGCGAAGGTGGAGACCAGCAGCGGGAACCAGCAGAGCTTCAGGGTGAAGATGAACTGGTCGACGAGCTCCTCGCCGTAGGGGTACGGGGGCCGCAGCGCCGACCAGATCGTCCGCGCGGTGAGGATCATCATGCTCCCGGTCTGCGTGAACAGCCCGGTGATCGTCTGCACCCCAGTTGCAGCCATTGGTCGCCGCCTCCATACGGCCAGCCGACACCCGATCGGCTGGCCGACTGTAGCCCGGCGGCGGGCGCGTTTGAACTCCAAAGCGCCCGCCTCAACAGACCCCTAAACCCGGCTCAACGAGTCATTAAGACCCTCTCAATGAGTCCCTAACGGTCAGTCGCTGGGATTATGTTGAGACAGTGGATACGCCGTGGGGGGAGATCGAGGCGCTGCGGGAGCGCCGGCTACCGGCCGGCACGGGCCGCGAGGCACAGAAGCGCGACCAGCGCCAGCGCCTGTTTGCGGCGATGGTCGTCTGCTGCGCGCGCAAGGGCTACGACTCGACCTCGGTCGCCGATCTGCTCGAGGAGTCGGGGCTCGCCCGCGGCACCTTCTACGCCAACTTCGAAGACAAGCGCGCCTGCTTCGTCGCCGCCGAGGAAGAGGTCGTGCGGCTGACGATCGCGGTCCTGCAGCGCGGGCTCGGCGGCGCCGGCGACCCGGAGGCGCAGGTGCGGGGCGCCTTCGAGGCGTTCGTCGAGCTGGTCACCGACCAGCCGGCGGCGGCGCGCATGTGCCTGGTCGAGTCGTTCGCCGCCGGCGATCCGGGCGTGGTGCCGATCCGTCGCGCGATCGGCCGCTTCGTCGAGCTCGGGCACGAGTCGCTGCGCCGGGTGCCCGGCCGCGAGGGGACGCCGCTGGAGCTGACCCAGGCGATCGTCGCCGGCTTCTACCAGGTGATCTACGAGCGGATCCACAGCCACCGCGAGGCGGAGCTGCCGGGCCTGGTCGGCGAACTCTGGGAGTGGGCGATGAGCTACATGCCGCCGCCGGGCCCGCTGCGCGGACCGATCCGCCGCCAGGGCCGCGAGGGGATCGGCACGATGCCGCCCTTCGCCGCCTTCAGTCCCGAGCAGCGGATCATCCGCGCCTTCGCCGCGGTCACCGCCGAGCGCGGCTACCCGGCGACCACGGTCGCCGACGTCTGCGCCGCCGGCTCGGTCTCGCTGGCGACCTTCTACCAGCACTTCAGCGACAAAGCCGACCTGCTCGAGGCGGCGCTCGACTCGAGCGGCGCGCAGATGCTGGCGGCGGCGATGCCGAGCGCCCGCCGCGCGCCCGACTGGCAGACGGCGACCCGGGCGGCGATCGAGGCGAGCTGCGGCTTCCTCTCCGCCGAGCCCGACTTCGCCAAGCTGCGCATCGTCGACGTCTACTCCGCCGGGCCGGAGGCGATCGCCCTGCGCGACAAAGCCGGGACGGAGCTGCTCGGCGCGCTGGTCGCGCCGGTGCTCGCCGAACGGCCGGAGCTGCCGGGAATCGCCGCCGAGGCGACGCTGGGCGCGATCCTCGGCGTCCTCTACGAGAGGATCTCGGCCGGCGAAGCGACGCGCCTGCACGAGGCGGCGCCGCTGCTCACCTACCTCGTCCTCTCCCCCCTGCTCGGCGGCAAGGAGGCCTACGAGGCGGCGACAGCCAGGGCCGGGTCGGCGCGCCCGGCCGGCGGCCAGCCGTAAGCCCCGCGGCACCCGGCGACCCGGGTGTACAAAGCGGTTCGCCGAAGTCTTGCCAGCGGGACAAGGAGGCGCCCGGTTCCCCGGCCTACGATCGAGCGAATGCTCGACGCCCCGATCGAACGCGAGTCGGAGCGATCCCCCCAGGCCGCGCACGCGGAGATGGTCGAAGCCCTGCTCGCGGGTGAAGGCCTGGACCGGGTCGCCGCGATCGCCGCCGCCTGCGTCGGCGCCCGGGTCGGGATCTACCTCCCCCGCCCCGGCTCCGAGGGCGCCGACGGCGACGCGGCCGAACGCTACGTCGCGGCGCTGGTCGCCGGTGGCGACCCGCTGCCGCCGGCGGACGCGAGCGAGGTCGTCCCGATCGTCTCGCACGGTGAGACACAGGGCGCGGTGGTGATGTTCGGCGCGGGCCGCGAGGGCGCCGGGGCGTACCTCGGCGCCGCCGCGGTCGCGGCACTGACCGGGGTCGCGATGCTCAACGCCCGCGAGGACGCCCGGCGCCGGGGCGAGCGCGGCCTGATCGCAGAGCTGCGCGCCGGGCGCGAGCTGCGGGCCAGTGAGATCGTGCGCCGCGCCGGCCTGCGCGGCTGCGACCTCGACCACGGGGTCGCGGCGCTCTGCGTCGACCCTGGCGAGGGCGTCCCCGGCCTGCTGGTCGCGACGATCGCCGCCGAGCTGCCCGAGGCCCTGACCGAACTGTGCGGCGAGCGGCTCTACGCCCTGCTGCCCGGCCGGATGGAGCCGGTGCGCCGGCTGACCCGGCGGCTCGGCGAGCGGACCAGGGCCGCGCACTCCTCGCTATACCGCCAGGCGGCCGACGCGCGCCACGCGCTCGCCGAGGCCGACCTGCTGCTGACCCTGGTCGAAGCGGACGGGAGGTCGAGCACCGACCGGCCCACCTGGGACTCCCTGCGCCTGCTCTTCCGCTCCTTCCTCGCCGACCCCGAGGAGCTCGCCGGGTTCGGCGAGCGCACCGTCGGCGCCCTGATCGACCACGACGCGCGCAGCGGCAGCGAACTGCAGGCGACCTACTGGGCCTACCAGGAGAACGACTGCAACATGAACCTGACCGCGAAGGCGACCTTCACCCACCGCCACACGATCGCCAACCGGCTGGTCCGGATCGAGGAGCTGACCGGGCTCGACCCCTGCCGCAGCCACGACCGCGAGCTGCTCAGCCTCGGGCTCAAGGCGCACCTCGTGGCGACCGTGGCCCGCGGCGGGCCGGCTGGGCCGGTCCTCGAAGCGGCGAGCCGCACGGGGTAGCCTCTGCGAGTGCCCGAGATCAAGGTGATCCGCAGCGAGAACTTCCCCGACCTCGCCGACGCGAAGATCTACCCGCGGCTCTCGGAGGCGAAGATGGCCTGGCTGCACGAGCGCGGCGCGGTGCGCAAGACGTTCGAGCCGGGTGAGGTGCTCTACGAGCACGCGGTCCGCGAGGCGCCGTTCTTCGTGATCGAGGAGGGGCTGGTCGAGTTCGTCGACCGCAAGCCGGGCAAGGACGTCCACGTCGCCCAGGCCGACACCGGGACCTTCATCGGCGACATCGCGATCTTCACCGGCGAGCCGACGATCAGCGCCTGCGTCGCCGTCGAGCCGACCCGGGTGCTCGCCTTCGACCGCGCCGAGCTGCGCGACATGGTCGCCCGCTGGCCGGAGTTCGGCGAGCACATCTTCGCGACGCTGCTGGCCCGGCGCGAGTGGCACGAAGCCGAAGGGCACGGCGTGATGCGGCTGATCGCGCCGCGCGGCTCGCGCCGCGCCTTCGAAGTCCGCGACCTGCTCGAACGCAACCTGCTGCCGGTGCGCTGGTACGACGTCGACAGCGACGAGGAGAGCGCCGCGATGCTCGAGTGGCTCGACATCCCGCGCGAGGAAACGCCGGTCCTGGTCCACGCGCGCAGCGTGCTGCGCAACCCCTCGGCGGCGCAGGCGGCGCGCCAGCTCGGGCTGCGCGCCGAGGTCGACGGCGCGCGCTTCGACCTGGTCGTGCTGGGCGCCGGTCCGGCCGGACTGGCGGCGGCCGTCTACGGCGGCTCGGAGGGCCTGCGCACCTTCGTCGCCGAGTCCTGGGCGCCGGGCGGGCAGGCCGGCACCAGCACGCGGATCGAGAACTACCTCGGCTTCCCGAGCGGGATCAGCGGCCGTGAGCTGGCGACCAAGGCGACCCTGCAGGCGCGCCGCTTCGACGCTGTGCTCTCCAGCTTCCACCGCGCGGTCGAGCTCGCCGACGGGCCGGAGGGCCTGATCCGGGTCGACCTCGACGACGGCCAGCACGTGCTCGCCCGCTCCCTGGTGATGGCGACCGGGGCGCGCTGGCGCGAGCTCGAGGCGGAGAACATGAACCGCTTCCGCGGGGCCGGCGTCTACCACGCGGCGATGTCGACCGACGCCGAGCGCTCGCGCGACAAGGACGTGATCGTGATCGGCGGCGGCAACTCGGCCGGGCAGGCGGCGGTCCACCTGGCCGGCCGCGCCCGCAGCGTCCGCGTCGTCGTCCGCGCCGAGGCGCTGAAGTCGACGATGTCGCACTACCTGATCGACCGGCTCAAGAGCCACCCCCGGATCGAGGTGATGACCGAGACCGAGCTGACCGCCGTGCACGGCGCCAGCACCGTCGAGTCCGTGGCCCTGCGCGACAACCGCGACGGCAGCATCACCGAGGTCGACTGCGCCGCCGTCTACGTGATGATCGGCGCCGACCCCTGCACCGAAGCCTGCGACGGCATCCTCGCCGTCGACCCGGCCGGCTACCTGCTCTGCGGCGAGGGTGCCGAGAACTGCCCGGACCGCCTCTGCTGGCCGCTCGCCGATCGCGACCCCCACCTGCTTGAGACCGTCCGCCCCGGCGTCTTCGCCGCCGGCGACGTCCGCGCCGGAGCCGCCAAGCGAGTCGCCGGCGCGGTCGGCGACGGCGCCCTGGTCGTGCGCTTCGCCTACGACGTGCTGGCGGGCTGAGTCACGCCTCGGCGGGCGTCGCGTCAGGGCCCAGGGTCGGCCGCAAACCGCCTCACGTAGCGGCGCTGCCACGGGGTCTCGACCGCCTTGGGGTGGTAGTTCGAGCGCACCCAGGCCGTCGCCTCGCCGGCGGGCACGCCGGCGAGCTGTGCGATGCAGGCGAGCCCGGTCCCAGTCCGCCCCCTGCCGCCGCCGCAGGCGATCTCGACCCGGCGCCCCTCGCGGGCGAGCCGGTGGGCTTCGGCGAAGGCGTCGCGCGCGTCCTCCGCGTCGTGCGGCAGCCAGAAGTCGGGCCAGCGCAGCCAGCGGCTCGGCCAGGGGCAGTCAGCGGCTCGCCGGCCGAGGAGGTAGAGACCCCACTCCGGGCTGGGCTGCGGCGCCGCGCCTCGCCGGAGTCCACGGCCCCGCAGCCGCGCTCCGTCAGGCAGCTCGACTACGCCCGGTCCCAGCTCCCACGCCGTCAAGAATGTGCATCATCGCTCTTCCCGACGAGAAAGGAACCATGCCCAGGCGCTCGATCAGCTCGATCAGCTTCGCGAAGGTCTACCCCCTCTACGTGGAGAAGGCAGAGAAGAAGGGCCGCACCAAGGCCGAGGTCGACGAGATCATCCGCTGGCTGACCGGCTACAGCCAGAAGCGGATGGAGGCCCAGCTAGAAGCGGAACCGGACTTCGAAGCCTTCTTCGCCGAAGCCCCGCAACTGAACCCCTCGCGAGACCTGATCAAAGGCGTGATCTGCGGCGTCCGCGTCGAGGAGCTCGAAGAGCCGACCGAGCGGGCGGCCCGCCAGCTGGACAAACTGATCGACGAGCTGGCGAAGGGCAAAGCGATGGAGAAGATCCTGCGGAAGTAGCTTCGCGCGAATCCGCAACTTCGAATCGCGATGGTGGCGCCACCGACGAAAGCCACATCTTCAAGGAAGGGCTCCAGCTCCTGCGCAGCTCGCTCGAGCATCGCGATGCTCACGAACCGATCCTCCCCCTCAAGATCTCCTCCGCGAGACGCGTGATGCGAACGCTTTCGTTGCTGCGTAGCGCGTCCACCAGCGATAGGAGCTGCCATAGCGGGGGTCAGCGAGCGCCGCGCTGGGCACTATCGAGTGGAGGGGCTCGAGCCCGAGGCCGCGCACGGTCCCATTGGAGAAGGGCCACACCGGCGGCAACCCCCCGGGCTCTGCGATCTGCGCCTTCAGAGGATCAGCGCCCCATGAGGGACGCGCGAAGTCGCCGAAAACGATAAGAGGAACGCGCCCGACAGGATTCGAACCTGTGACCTTCGGTTTCGTAGTGCGGTGGCTCGGCTGGGATCCGTGGGACACGGCTTCAAGCGGTTTTTCGCGGGATCGAGGTCGGCTGAGATCTGTGGGGCACCCTTGCCCCATTTCTTGGCCACCGCCGTCGTCGCCTCTTGCCCACCGCCGTCGTCGCCTTGCTCGACGGGTGAGACACGAGATCTAGCACCCCGGTGATCGGTGCGACGGATCAACCGTCGGCTCGGATGGCGCGAGGTCGTCGCTCGTCATCGCGTGCTCCTCTCGGTCTTGCCGGTGAACCGATCTGCC
Organism: uncultured Conexibacteraceae bacterium; assembly: GCA_964464285.1. Lineage (GTDB taxonomy): Bacteria > Actinomycetota > Thermoleophilia > Solirubrobacterales > 70-9 > VAYN01. The sequence continues at coordinate 5,803 of CAYXFL010000042.1, read as the reverse complement.
ATCGCAGGCGCGCCCGGTACGGCCGTCGACAGTGCCAACCCGGCGGCTGTCGCGACGGCTAGCGTGTGATCTAGGATCAGACCCCGACGAGAGGAAGAGGAGATGGTGAAGTCGAAGCTCATGATCGTGCCGGTGCTCGCAACGCTGGCGCTCGCCGTCGCGCCCGCGGCTCTGGCGCTCGAACGGGTCAAGCTCGAGACTCTCGGAGGCGTCGTGAGCTTCCACGTGCCCACCGAGAACAGCTGCTTTGATCCAGGCGAGCAGTTCACCGCGAAGGCGACGTTCCGGCGCGACCGCACCGACGTCGGTCGGACGGCAGGCGCGCTCAAGGTCCAGTTTCTCCGTGAAGGAAAACAGTTACGCACCGATCGCCAACGGCCGTTCTCCTACGCCTTTAGCGTTCCGGCCGATGCCGAGATCGGTCGACTCGAGTACACGCTGCGAATGCAGGTTCGAACGCGCCCCGGTGGGGGCACGTCCCGGGCTTGGGTCCAGCTCGATCGGCACGTGTTGATCCAGCCGAAAACCTGGGCATCATGCGACTAAGCTGAGGCTGAGCTCCGCCGCGCGGATTTACCGCACGTCGCAGAGCACCGAATGGCAGCGTGCCCCCGCCTCGACCTCGGTTCTAAGGTTCCCCTCCTCCTAGGAGGACAGCTCGTAGGGACCGAGTCGATCGCCCGGCCGACGTCGATGATCCGCTTACGGATCCTCCCAAGCGCGTCGCGGTTGCCGATCCAGCGCGCGTGAAGAACCGCGTCGACCGGGGAGCCCGTGCCCTTGAGCGGCTCGAAGAGCAGTTCAAGGGCACGGGAAACTCGGCCTCCTCGGCCAGCGACCCTGCGCAGAGGATCGCCTGGTAGGAGCGGCCCTCATCGGCTTCCACGAAGACGATGAGGGCCGCTCGCGCAGGCCGCTCGCGTCGGATTGGCGCCCCAGCGACCCAGCCGTTTGAGTGTTTGCTCACCTTGCCCCAGTGCTCGCCCCAAGACCGATTCGGCCTCAGATCACGCTTCCCAGAAACGCGAAAACCCGCTTCACAAGCGCGCTTCGAGATACGCGCCCGACAGGATTCGAACCTGTGACCTTCGGTTTCGTAGACCGACGCTCTATCCGGCTGAGCTACGGGCGCGTGCCCGGCGGGATCTCGCGCTGGTGGGCGCGGGAAACGCGGGGGAGCGGAGATTCTAGGGGCTCGCGGGAGGCCGCGCCGGCAAGGGGCGCTCGGGAAGCGGATCGGTCAGGGGCGCTCTTTGAGGCGGACGTGCCAGTGGACGGTGGCGGTGGCGACCTCGGTGCCGGAGCTGTCGGCAAGGGTGACGTGGCAGGGGAACTCGACCTTGCCGTCGGCGTCGAGGGTGGCGAGGGCCTCGGCGGCCTCGACTCCGAGGGTGGCGGTGGCGGTGATCGGGCCTTCGGCGATCTTCAGGTACTCGATCTCGGCGCTGCGGGCGAGGGGGGTGATGTCGCCCATGCGGATGGCGAAGGCGCCGACGAAGGCGGCCCCGGAGGCCGTCTCGGCGACAGTGAAGAGGGCGCCGGCGTGCTGGCTGCCGACGTGGTTGGTCAGCTCCTGGCGGCGGGGCAGGACGACCTTGGCTTCGCCCGCGGAGATCTCGGTGATGTCGACGTTGAGGTAGCCGGCGAAGGGCACGGCCATCGCCATGCCTTTGGCAATTGCGTCGAAGTCCACGTTGGGCATCTCGGGCATCGGGGAACCCTATCCGGCGGGGGCGCTCAGCGGCCCTCGAAGCTGGCGTGACCAGGGCCGCCGTGCTCGAGGAAGGTCTTGACGGCGTTCTGGAGGTCGGCGGTCGCGAAGAGGTCGGCGGCTTCGGTCCGCACCGCCTCGTCGGCGGCCGGGATGCCGCCTTCACGGAAGCGGCGCAGGATCTGCTTGGTCATCGCGTGCGCCTTGGTCGGCCCGGCCGCCAGCTGCTCGGCGAGCGCCCGCGTGCGCGCCTCGAACTCGTCCTCCGGGTAGATCGCGTTGACCACGCCCCAGCGCTCCATCTCCTCCGCCCCGAACAGCTCGCCGCTGATCACGAAGTGCCGCGCGCGGCCGCTGCCGGCGCGCTCGGCGAGCCGCTGGGTGCCGCCCATCGAGGGCGTCAGCCCGACCACCTTCTCGACCAGGCCGAAGCTCGCCTTCGGGGTGGCGACGATCAGGTCGCAGGCGAGCGCCAGCTCGAAGGCCGCGGTCAGGGTCAGCGCGTGGGCGGCGAAGACGACCGGCGCCGGCAGCCGCTCGAGCGCGTCGATCATCTCCAGCAGCCCGGTCCAGAGGGCGCTGCCCTGCTCCGGGCTCAGCCCCTCGAAGACGTGCACGTCGACGCCGCCGGAGACGGCCCGCCCCTCGGCCCGGATCAGCAGCGCCCGTGGCGGCTCCGCGGCGACCGCCGCGACCGCCGCCCGCAGCTCGTCGATCAGCCGCTGGTCGAAGAGGTTCAGCGGCGGGCTGTCGAGGGTCAGCACGGCGAGGCCGCTCGCCTCCCGCTCCAGCCGTACCAGTGCCTCGCCCCCGCTCATGCCGGGCAGGCTAGCTCACGGCACCCGGTGGACCTCGAACAGGTTCGTGCCCAGTTCCTGGTCGGGAAGCGCGGCGATGATCGCGATCAGGTCGCCGGATGAGGCGATCCCGTGGTGGGCGGCGAGCCGGGCGCAGTCGCGCAGCAGCTCGCGCACGTCGGCTTCGTGCTCGTAGAGCACGCAGGTGACCCCGAACAGCAGGTTCAGCCGCCGCACCGTCTCCGGCCGCGGCGAGATCGCCAGCACCGGCACGTCGGGGCGGTGGGCGGAGATCAGGCGCGCGGTGCGTCCGCTGGTCGTCGGCACCACCAGCGCTTTCAGCCCGAGCCGGTAGGCGGCGCCGACGGCGCTCTGCGCGACCGAGTCGGCGACGTCCTGGGTCGCCTGGTCGGTGCGGCTGAACAGCCAGTCTCCATAAGGGAGGTCGGGCTCGGTGGCGCGCGCGATCCGGTCCATCACCCGCACCGCCTCGACCGGGTGCTGGCCGACCGCGGTCTCCTCGGAGAGCATGATCGCGTCGGTGCCGTCGTAGATCGCGTTGGCGACGTCGGTCACCTCGGCCCGGGTCGGGCGCCGCGCGGTCACCATCGAGGCCAGCATCTGGGTCGCCGTGATCGCCGGCTTCGAGCGCAGCCCGGCGGCGCGGATCAGGCGCTTCTGCAGCGACGGCACTTCCGCCAGCGGAACTTCGATCCCGAGGTCGCCACGCGCGACCATGATCCCGCTGCTGGCCGCCTCGACGATCTCCTCGACGTTGTGGGCCGCCTGCGGCCGCTCGATCTTCGCGATCAGCGGGATGTCCGAGCCGCGCGCGGCGACCCGTTCGCGCACCGGGGTCAGGTCGTCGGCGCTGGAGACGAAGGAGACGGCGAGCAGGTCGACGCCGTGGGAGACCGCGAACTCGACCCAGCCGAGGTCGCCGTCGGTGGCGGCGGGCAGGCCGGCCCCGTCGGGGATGTTCATCCCCTTGTGGGAGGAGAGCGTCCCCCCCACCTCGACCTCGCAGTCGACGCCGCTGGCCTCTGGGTCGCGCACCCGCAGCCGGATCGCGCCGTCGGCGAGGTAGACGAGCTGGTTCTCGCGCAGGTCGGTGACCCCGGCCCAGGGCACCGGGATGTTCTCCCGGTCGCCCTCGTCGACCCCCGGGGTCAGGGTCACGTGCATGCCCGTCTCCAGCTCGGCGTAATCGTCGCGCAGCTCGCCGATCCGCAGCTTCGGCCCCGGCAGGTCGCCGAGCACCGCGACCTCGCGCCCGACCGCCTCGGCGGCGCCGCGGATCGTCTCGATCGTGCGCGCCTGCTGGTCGGGCCCGGCGTGGGAGAAGTTGAGCCGGAAGACGTCGGCACCCGCATCGACCATCTGCTCGAGCACGCCGCGGTCCCAGCTGGCGGGACCGACCGTGGCGACGATCTTCGTCCGCCGGTCCATGTGGGCGGGACCCTTGGCGATCGGGTTCGGATCCGAGTTCACGCTCTGAATTTAGGGGACGCGCCGAACGGTCCCCGTGAAGGTGCTGTGAGTGGGCGCCGAAACCCCCGGATGGCGGGCCTCAGGTGAGCGCCTGCAGCGCGTAGCGCAGGCCGAGCGCCAGCGCCAGCACCCCGAGCCCGCGCCGCAGCAGCCGCTCCGGCAGGCGGCTCTGCAGCCGCGCCCCCAGGTAGGCGCCGGCGAGGCCGCCCAGCCCCATGCCGATGCCGAGCGCCCAGTCGGGCGCGACGTCGCCGGACTCGACCAGGCTGAGCAGGGCGAAGACGAGCACCCCGGCGACCGAGGTGAGGAAGGTCGCGGTCAGCGCCGCCGGCGCCACCTCTAGCACCGAGAAGCCGAGGCCGACCAGGATCGGCCCGAGGATCGAGCCGCCGCCGATCCCGTAGATGCCGCCGACCACGCCGACCACCAGCGCCGCGGCAAAGATCAGCCGCTCGCTGCCGCGACCCGCCGGCGGCGCACTCGGCGGCGAGACCAGCGCCAGCCAGGCGCCGAGCGGGACCAGCAGCGCTGCTACGACGAGCAGGAACGCGTCGCCGCCGTCGAGCACGAAGACCCGCAGCAGCGCCCCGACCACCACCCCCGGCAGGGTGCCGAGCACGAGCAGCCGCGCCAGCGGGCCGCCGAGCCGCCCTTCGCGGTGGAAGCGCAGCAGGCCACCGGGGATCGCGACCAGGTTGAAGAAGAGGTTGGTCGGGGTCAGCGCCGGGCTCGGCGTGTGCAGGACGCTGATCTGCACCGGCACCAGGAAGACCGCGCCGGAGACCCCGACCGGCGTCGTCACCACCGCGATGCAGAAGGCGAACAGCGCCCCGATCAGCACATCCGTCATCGCGGCAGCCTAAGCCGCGGACAGCGGAGAGGGAGGGATTCGAACCCTCGAGAGAGCTTGCGCCCCCTACTCGCTTAGCAGGCGAGTGCCTTCAGCCACTCGGCCACCTCTCCGGGCGAAGGCAAGATTGTAGGTACTGACCGGGAATGGCGGGGATAGGCTGACGCGGGTGTCCGTCCCGCCCGCCCAAACGCACCAGCGCTACGAGCGGATCTTCGCCGAGGTGGAAGCGCCGTTCGCCTTCGTCGACCTCGACGCGATGTGGGCGAACGCGGACGCGATGCTGGAGCGCGCGGGCGGCAAGCCGATCCGCGTCGCCAGCAAGTCGATCCGCTGCCGGGCGCTGCTGGAGCTGATCCTGCGCCGCGACCAGGGCTTCCGCGGGCTGCTGACCTTCACCCTCGCCGAGACCCTGTGGCTGGCCGAGCAGGGCTTCGAGGACCTGCTGCTCGCCTATCCGACGATGGACATCGAGGCGCTCGGCGAGCTGGCCCTGCGCTCGGTCGCCAATCCGGACGGGGCGCCGATCGTGATGGTCGACTGCGCCGAGCACCTCGACGCGATCGAGTCGGTGCTCGGCGGCGCCGCCTCGCCGGTGCGGGTCTGCATCGACCTCGACGCCGGCTGGTGGGCGCTCGGCGGCCGGATCAAGGTCGGGCCGAAGCGCTCGCCTATCCACACGGTCGAGCAGGCGGTGGCGCTGGCGCGTGAGATCGAGCGCCGCCCGCAGATCGAACTCGACGCGCTGATGTCCTACGAGGGGCAGATCGCCGGGGTCGGAGACGAACCGCCGGGGCGGCGGCTGCGCGGGGCGCTGATCCGCTTCATGCAGCGACGCTCGGCGCGCGAGCTGGCCGCGCGCCGGGCCGCGGTGGTGAGCGCGCTGAGCGAGTTCGTCGAGCTCGAGATCGTCAACGGCGGCGGCACCGGCTCACTGGAGCTGACCGCCGCCGA
>CAYXFL010000041.1:0-27264 GCA_964464285.1 uncultured Conexibacteraceae bacterium | reverse complement strand
ACCCTGGCCAAGGAGTGGGGCCAGTTCAAGATCAACGTCAACGCGGTCGCCTTCGGCTTCGTCGACACCCGCCTCACCGCCGCCAAAGAGGAGGGCGGAGAGATCACCTCGCCGACCGGCGAGAAGATCGAGCTCGGCATCCCCGAGCAGATGCGGGCGATGGCCCAGGCCGTGATCCCGCTCGGCCGCGCCGCGCAGCCGACCGAGGCCGCCGGCCCGGTCCTCTTCCTCGCCTCGCCGCTGGCCAACTACGTGCACGGCCAGGTCCTCAACGTGACCGGCGGCATGTTCGGGGGGATGTACACCTGAGCCAGACCGCGACAGCAGGCAGGTCGGGCCCCCGCTACCTCGACGTGGCGGACCGGGTCTGGCCTGCCCTGCACCGGTTCATGGGCGTGCACACGTTCCTGTACCGGCACACGGGCGGCCGCGTCGGCCACGCGTTCCCGGGGGTGCGCGGGAAGATGCTGCTGCTCGACCACGTCGGGGCGAAGAGCGGCACCCTGCGCACCTCCCCCCTGCTCTACGTCGAGGACGGCGCCGACGTCGTCATCGTCGCCTCCAAAGGCGGCTTCCCCAAGCACCCCGCCTGGTACCACAACCTGCTCGCCAACCCGGACACCACCGTCCAGGTCGGCGGCGAGCGCCGCCCCGTCCACGCCCGCGTCGCCCGCCCCGAGGAGCGCGAGGCGCTCTGGGACAAAGCGGTCGAGGCGTGGCCCGGCTACGAGGACTACCGCCGCCGCACCGACCGCGAGATCCCGCTGGTCGTGCTCGAGCGGCGCGCCGCCTAAGGCGGTCTAGGGACGGCCTGCTTCGGGGGTTTGGCGCCGGAGGGGTCGGTGGTGTCCTTCTACCTTCGCTGGGCGAATTCGCCAGGGGCGCAACCCTCCCGTCCGAGATTCGCAGTGGTGCGAATCGCTAACGCCGCTCGTACGAAGGACACCACCGACCCCTCCCAACGGAAGCGCTCCGAAGGTCCGCCTGGGTCGAACGCGCTCGTCGTCTTATGGGCGCTACAGCGCCCTTGAGACATCGAGGCCGGGCCAGGAGCCACACCTACCTGCCAAGACGAGGTGTGGCTTCTGGCCCGGCCTCGGACGGCCCCAGGGCCGCCCGAGCCTAGGACTGCCCCCGCCGCTCCTCGGCGGGCGGCTTGCCGGACTCGTCGGCGATCGCGGCGGGGGGCCAGGGGCCGGCCCAGTTGTCGCGGGCGCCGTCGATCGTGACGGTGGTGCCGGAGAAGAAGTCGCCGGCCGGGGAGGCGAGGTAGGCGACCAGCCAGGCCATCTCCTCGGGGCGGCCGGCGCGGCCGATCGGGATCGAGCGCTCGAGGTTGTCGACGACGACCTGCGGATACTTGGTCAGCAGGGTCTCGGTGGCGAACTGGCCGGCGGCGATCGCGCAGGTCTTGATCCCGAAGCGCGCCCACTCGATCGCCAGGGTCCGCATCATGTTCTCGACCGCGGCGCGAGCGGCGCCGGAGTGGACCATGCCGGGCATCCCGTTGTGGGGTGAGAGGGTGACGCTCAGCACCTTGCCCGCCTCCTGGGGGATGAAGGCCTTGGTCGCCGCGGCGTGGGTCATCAGCCAGGTGCCGTTGACGTTGAGGTCGACGACGGTGCGAAAGCCTTTCGGCGAGATCGCCTCGGCCGGGCTGAGGAACTGCCCACCGGCGTTGTTGACGAGCACGTCGAGGCGGCCGTGGCGCTCCAGCAGGGCGTCGAAGAAGCGACCGACCGGCTCCTCCTCGCGGATGTCGAGCGCTTCGTGCTCGAAGGTCCCCGGCAGGCCGGCGGCCAGCTCCGCGGTCTCGGCCAGCGGCTCGGAGCGGCGCCCGCAGCCGACCACGGTGGCGCCGAGGCGGAGCAGCTCGAGCGCCGACTCGCGCCCCAGGCCGGCGCCCGCGCCGGAGAGCGCGACTACCTGGCCGGCCAGCAAGTCGTCCCGAAACACCTGCGAATGTGAGCTTTCAGTCATCGCCGCGGAAGCCTATAGACGAGTTCGCCCGCTTAATCTGGCGATTCGATGAAGGTCAGTGTCGAACCACAGCCGCTGCACGAGCCGCTCGCCGGGGGCAGCGCCGGCGCCACCGTCGCGGTCGAACCGATGGTCGCCGGCCACGTCGACTTCCCGCAGGCGACGATGGTCAGCCCCGGCGGCCGCTTCCTCACCCTGAAGCTGCTGAAAGCGATGCTGCGCAGCGGGGCGCCGAACATCGTCCCCGTCCCCGCCTTCCTGATCCGCCACCCGAGCGCCGGCGCGATCCTCGTCGACACCGGCCTGCACCCGTCGATCGCGACCGACGGCAAGGAGAACTTCGGCGGCCTCTCCAACCGCTTCGGCAAGCCCTCGCTGGAGAAAGGCGAAGACGTGCCGGCCCAGCTGCGCGCCCGCGGCCTCGACCCGAACGAGATCCCGGTCGTGATCATGACCCACCTGCACCTCGACCACACCTCGGCGATCTCGGAGTTCCCCAACTCGACCTTCGTCGTCTCCGAGCCGGAGTGGATCGAGGCGACGAGCGGCTCCGGCGGGACCCTGAAGGGCTACCGCCGGCAGCACCTCGACTACGCCTTCGAGTACCGCACGGTCGACTTCAACCGCGCCAGCATCGGCTCCTACGCGAGCTTCGGCCGCAGCTTCGACCTGTTCGGCGACGGCTCGGTCCGGCTCGCCTTCACCCCCGGCCACAGCGCCGGCCACGTCTCGGTGATCTGCCGGCTGGCCAAGAACGACTTCGTCATCGGCGGCGACGCGATGTACGTGCTCGACCAGCTGCTCGGCAAAGCGGCGCTGCCGCCCCGCCCCGAAGACGCGCACAACTACCGCCGCTCACTGCAGGAGCTGAAGCTGTTCCACTCTCAGTTCCCGAACGCGATCATCACGCCTGGGCACGATCCGGAGTTCTACCCCGGGCTCGAGCCGCGCTACGAGTAGCCAGCTCGCCGTACATCTCCTTCACCTGGTCGAAGACCCGGTGCGCGGCCTCCATCTGCTGCTCACGGCTGGCGTCCCGCTCGACCGGGAAGACGATCGGCTCGCCGAACTGAACCGTGACCCTTGGGAAGCGCATCCGCTTCCAGCGCCGCGCTTCGGCCGAGCCGAAGATCGCGACCGGGACGATCGGGACGCCGGTTTCGAGCGCGATCCGGCCGATCCCCGGTTTCGGCTCGCCCAGCTCGCCGGAGCGCGAGCGACCGCCCTCGGCGTAGACCAGCAGCATCTCCCCCTGGTCGATCAGCTCGAAGGCGGTCTTGAACGCCTCTTCGTCGCGGTGGCCGCGGCGCACCGGGAAGACGCCGCCGTGCTTGAAGATGAAGGTGAGGACCGGCGGCCCGAAGAGCTGCGATTTGGCCATGAAGCGGACCTTGCGCCGCAGCCAGACGCCGGCGAAGAAGTGATCGAGCTGGCTGAAGTGGTTGGGGGCGAGGACCAGGGCGCCCTCGCGCGGGACGTTCTCCCTGCCGACCGCCTTGACCCGGTAGAAGAGCAGGGTCAGCGGGGTCAGGATGACGCGCGCGATCGAGTACATCCAGACCGAGCCCTTGCGAGCCGAGCGGTGGAACTGGTCGAAGTACTCCGCCGGGCGGGGGTCGAGGTAGACCTGTGGCTTCATCTCGGCCATGCGAATCAACAACCCTCCCATTTCCAGCCGGTTACGCGAAACGAAACCCGCCGAACGGCGGGCGCTTGCGACATCAGGCCGGCTATAGGCGGCCTATTGCCTCAAGCGTCGGGGGTGGCCCAGGCGCGCGAGCGCTCGAGGGCGCGGGACCAGCCGGCGTGGAGGGACTCGCGCTCGTCCTCGCCCATCGCCGGCTCGTAGCGGGCCGCCTCACGCCACATCTCCCCCACCTGCTCGCGCTCCCAGAGACCGGCTCCGACCCCGGCCAGGTAAGCGGCGCCGAGTGCGGTCGTCTCCGCCACCTCCGGCACCACGACCGGGGCGCCGAGCAGGTCGGCCTGGAACTGCATCAGCCAGCGGTTGGCGACCGCGCCGCCGTCGGCGCGCAGCAACCCGAGCCGCTCGCCCGAGGCGGCCTCCTGGGCGCGCACCGCATCGACCGTCTGGTAGGCGATCGCCTCCAGCGCCGCCCGCGCCAGGTGGGCGCGGCCGCTGCCGCGGGTGAGGCCGACGATCGTGCCGCGCGCGTAGGGGTCCCAGTGCGGCGAGCCGAGCCCGGTCAGCGCCGGCACGAAGTAGACGCCGTCGTTGGAGTCGAGCGAGGCGGCGAGCGCCTCGGTCTCCCCCGCCGCGTCGATGATCCCGAGCCCGTCGCGCAGCCACTGGACGGCGGCGCCGGTGACGAAGATCGAGGCCTCGAGCGCGTAGGCGACCTCGCCGCCGATCCCCCAGGCGACCGTGGTCAGCAGCCCGTCGGGCGGCGCCGGTGCCTCGGCGCCGGCGTTGAGCAGGACGAAGCTGCCGGTCCCGTAGGTGTTCTTGGCGTCGCCGGGCGCGTGGCAGGCCTGGCCGAACAGGGCCGCCTGCTGGTCGCCGGCGACCCCGCAGACCGGCACCTCTCCGCCGAACTCGGTGGTCGTCCCGAACACGCACGAGGAGGGCAGCGGCTGCGGCAGCCGCGCCGGGTCGACGCCGAGCAGCCCGCAGAGCTGCTCGTCCCAGGCGAGCCGGTGGATGTCGAAGAGCATCGTGCGCGCCGCGTTCGAGTAGTCGGTGACGTGGCGGCCGGTCAGCTTGAAGAGGAGCCAGGAGTCGATCGTGCCGAAGACGGCGCGCTCGGCCCCGGGAGCGTTGGCGAGCAGCCACTCGATCTTGGTCGCCGAGAAGTAGGCGTCGACGACCAGCCCGGTGCGCTCGCGGACCAACGCTTCGTGGCCGGCCGCGCGCAGCTCGTCGCAGCGCTCGGCAGTGCGCCGGTCCTGCCAGACCAGCGCCCGGTGCAGCGGCTCGCCGGTCGCCGGGTCCCAGGCGACCACGGTCTCACGCTGGTTGGTGATCCCGATCGCGTCGAGCTCGCGCCCCTCGATCCCGGCCGAGGCGATCGCCTCGGCGGCGACCCGCCGGGTCACCTCCCAGATCTCGCCGGCGTCGTGCTCGACCCAGCCCGGGCGCGGGAAGAACTGCTCGAACTCCGAGTAGGCGCGTCCCGCCAGCCGCCCCTCCCGGTCGAAGACGAGACAGGTCGTCCCCGTCGTTCCCTGGTCGATCGCAAGGATCAAGGTGCGGGCAGCCTAGACAGACGGCCCGGACACCGAGGGGACAGGGAGTGATCCTCGGCGTCCGGGCGCGAGCTGCCACCTATGGCGTCGTACCAGGGGGGACGACAGCCAACTCTCGCGGCCCCTGCCCTCCGTTCCGCGAAAACGATTGTAAAGGTGGGTACATATCCTGTCAAGCCGACCGTTCGGTTACTTGTAGAGAGCTACGTAGAAGGGCACGTCGGCGAGGCCCGGCGGGATCGCGTCCGGGTTCCAGGTCTGGACCAGGACGTTGCCGAGGCCGCATTTGCCGCCCCCGCTGATCGCCAGCTGCGCGGTCGTCTGCGAGGCGCTGGCCTCGGCAGCCACGTAGCCGCCGCGCGGGACGAAGGACGGCACGGCGATGCAGTACACGCCTTTCGAGGGGTGGACCACGTTCGGCCCGGTCAGCGCCTTGGAGTTGGCGGGGTCGACCGTCCCGTTGGCGTTGACGCGGGCGAAGGCGAGCGGGTTGGCGGAGTTGGCCGTCGGGACCTCGCTCAGGGTCGACTCGACGACCTTGTCGCCGGTCACGGCGTCGTTGGCGATCTTGCCGGTGGTGACCGACCCCTCGGCGAGCTTCGAGTTGCCGATCGCGCTGTCGACGATCTTGTCGCTGTTGATCGCGCCGGCTTTCACCTTCGGCGCGGTGACCGCGCCGTTCTTGATCTTCGCGGTCGTCACCGCGCTCGACTTGATCGCGGTCGCGCCGATCTTCTTCTGCGCCGCGTAGGCGCCGGCGCCGCCGAGCAGCAGGAAGACGGCGAGGGTGGACATCACGTTGGCGTAGCTCAGATGCTTGCGAATCGTTTTCATCAGATTGCTCCTTGAGTCATTGGGTGGCGGGTCGTGATGCCAGGGCTATCCCCTGCTCACTCCACAGGTCCGGTTGATCGAGGTGGTCACGGACTTGCCGTCCCCGAACCAGTAGGTCGCCCGTCCGAACGGGAAGACCGCGCCGGGCAGGCCGGCCGGGGCGGCGCACGAGGCCGTGATGAACGAGCGCTGCTTGCCGCGGTACTCGTAGGTGCGGCCCAGCGTCATGTTGAACTGGGTCAGGTAGGCCCAGCCCTCGGCGTAGTCCGGCAGCGTGGTTTCGATCACGTTGCCGTAGGTGCCCTTGGTTTTCCGGATCGTGAACTCGAGCACGATCGCGCCGAGCGGCTCTTTCGAGTAGACCTGCGCGAGGATCGTCTTCTTTCCGTTGCGGGTCGGCCCGTTGAACGCGATCAGGTTGTTGCGGGAGACGTAGTCGCCCTGCGACGGCAGCCGCACGAGCAGCGTCACCCGGCCGGAGCCGACGATCGAGTCGCCGCAGATCCGCCGCGCCACCTCCTCCGTCGCCGGCTGAATCGCGCTGATCCGGCAGACCGGCAGGCCCTTGTCATAGACCTGACCGGCACGGTTGATCGCGACCCGGATCGTGCGCAGCTGCGGCAGCCGCATCCCGTTCGTCGTTTTGACCGCCCCGGCCACCCGCACCGTCACCGGCCGGGCTTCGTGGCGGGGCAGCTTCTTCGGCGAGATCTCTCCCTGGAAGGAGACGATCAGGTCGCCGATGCGGTTGAGCTCCGCCTGCGCGGGCAGCGAGAACGAGAGCGCCAGCGCCGCGACCAGCGCCGTCCCGAGGGCAAGCCGGCGGCGCATCAGCGGAACCTCGACGGATCGATCCGGCATTCCTTGAAATCGATGAACAGGATCGCGTTGTTGGCCTTGTTGGTGTTGCGGTTGAGCTGCACCGACAAGGTCTGGGCCTTGTACTTGTTGTCGTCGGCGAGGGCTTCGCCGATTTTCTGGAAGTACCCCTGCTCGAGCACGAGCAGGTCGATCCAGCGGGTCAGGTTCTTCTTGTCCTCGGCCGGCTGCGGCACCTTTTTGATCTGCTTGATCGTCTTGCCAAGCGCCGTGGCGGCACGCTTGAAGTGACCCGAGGCCGCCTTCAATTTGCCCGCTTTCACCTTCGCCTGCGCCCCCTCGAAGATCCGCGAGTTGGCTTCGACGTTGGACTTGCAGATCGGCTCCACCCTGGCGACGTACTCGTCCCTGCTCAGTTCCGCGGCGGCCAGCACCGGCAACGCCAGGACCAACGCGAAAACGATCGCCGCGATCACTCCCGTTCGCTTCGACCTATCTGAGTTCATGTCCCTTCTCCTGTCCTATTTGTGTTGCGATTGACCCCGGCTTAGGCGGGGTGAAGATCGATTTGCGGCAGGCGCCGCGCCAGCGGCTCCGGCAGCCACCAGACCCGGTCCCCGATCAGCAGCATCAGGGCGGGCAGCAGCAGGATCCGCACGACGGTCGCATCGAGCAGGACGGCGACCGAGAGCCCGATCCCGAGCTGCGAGACGGTCGAGATCTCAGCGCCGGCGAAGACGAGGAAGACCGCGAGCATGATCGCGGCGGCGCCGGTGATGATCCCGGCGGTGCGCTCGAGCCCGAAGGAGATCGCGCGCTCGTGGTCGCCGCTCTGGTCGTACTCCTCGCGCATCCGCGCCAGCAGGAAGACCGCGTAGTCGACCGAGAGCCCGAAGACGATCCCGAAGATCCCGGCCGCGCCGATCGCGTCGACGTAGTCGTGGCCGCCGAGCGGCCAGCCGGGCGGCACGTTGAAGAGCAGGACCAGCACGCCGAAGGCGACGCCGACCGTCATCAGGTTGAGCACGACGGCCAGCGCGGCGAGGATCACCGCCCGCAGCAGGACGACCAGGACGAGGAAGGTGACCACGGTCATCGCGACGATCACCAGCGGCACCCGGGTCCGCGTCACCTTGTTGTAATCGGCCAGCTCGGCGGCTCCACCGGCCACGCCTACCGCGAGCCCGGTGCGGGCACCGAAGCGATCGGCGAGGTGGTTGAGCCGCCGGCTGACCTGCTCCGACCCGGCCGAGTTGAAGGTGTAGCGGGGGACGACGAGGATGCTGGCCGCCTGGCCGCCCTCGAGGTCGATCGCCTGGGCGGCGCGCGAGCGCGACTGCGGCTCGGCGCCGTCGAGGGCGGAGAGGACGAAGAAGCCGGAGTCGAAGAGGTGCGGCGAGGACGCCTTCAGGGTGCGGCGCTGGCCGGCCAGCTTCGAGGAGGAGGCGGTGACCTCGACCCCGGCTTCGTTGAGGCCCTCCTCGAGCGGCTGCGAGCGCACGTAGCCGTCGTCGAGGCCGCTGCCGAGCGCGCGGGCGCCGTCGGTGAGCCGGGTGAGGCCGCTGGCCAGCGCCGAGGAGCCGCCGGCGAGGCGCTGCAGCCCGTCGTTGAGATCGGCGGCGCCGCCGGAGAGCCGTTCGGTGCCGTCGGCGATCTTCTCCGCGCCGCCGACCAGCCGGCCCATGCCGGAGTCGAGCCGGATCGAGTCGTCGCGCAGCAGGCGCAGTTCCTGGCGGGCGGCGTCGAGGGCGCGGACCAGGGTGGCGGCGCGGTCGGCCGCCGCGGCCAGGGTCGGGTCGGCCTGCGCACGCTCGTGCAGTTCGTCGCGCAGCTCCTGCGCCCGCTCGAACGACTGGACGCGCAGCTGCGGCAGCAGGTCGCGCAGCCCGAGCGAGATCGAGAGCGACCCCGCCTTCGCTTCATGGGAGCCGTCGGCGAGCTTGCCGGCGCCGCCGGCGAGGCGTTCGATCGCCGCCGTCGCTTCGGCCCCGCCGCTGGCCGCCCGTTCGAGCCCGTCGGCGATCCGCGCGGCGCCCTGCTCGGCGCGGCCGGAGCCGTCGGCGAGCAGGCCGGCGCCGTCCGCCGCGCGCGAGATCCCCGAGCGCAGGGTGCCGACCCCTCCCCCGGCCCGGTCGAGCTCGGAGCCGAGCTTCTGCATCCCGGCGACCTGGCGCTCCCCCTTCTCCCCGAGCAGGTCGCCGCCGCGTTCGCGCAGCGGGGCGGTCCGCTTCGCCACCTGCTTGGGCCCGATCACCGCCTGCACCCCGGCCTGGCGGGCGAGCAGGTCCTGGAAGCGGGAGAGCTGGCGCAGCCGCCCGGCCGAGGTGATCGGGCCGTCGGGACTGGCGGCGACGACCACGAAGGGGGCGTCCCAGCCGGGGCCCATCTGGTCGGAGACCAGCTCGGCGTCGACCCGGGTCGGGTCGTCGTGGGGCAGCTGCTTGGCCGAGGGCGGGCCGGTTTTGATCGCCAGCGCCGGCACCATCAGCACCAGCAGCACGGCGGAGATCGCGCCCGCGACCAGGGCCGGCCGGCGCAGCGCAGCGCCGAGCAGCGCGTGCAGGGTGTTGTGGGACTCGCGGCGACGGCCGAAGCGCCAGCGGTCGACGTTGGGCCCGAGCAGGCTGAGCAGCGGCGGGACCAGGAAGATCGAGGTGATCAGGCTGATCGCGGTGACCATGATCGCGGTGCCGGCGAGCGAGAGCAGCAGCGAGCCGGGCAGGACGAAGATCGAGACCAGCATCGAGACGAACAGCGTCGCCCCCGCGATCGCGGTGGTGCGGCCGGCGGTCCGCCGGGTCGACTGGGCGGCGGCGACCGGGTCCTTGCCGGAAGCCAGTTCCTCGCGGAAGCGCGAGACCATCAGCAGCGCGTAGTCGACCCCCAGCGCCAGCCCCATCATCGTCGCCACGGTCAGCGCAAAGGCGTCGATCGCGATCTCGCCGGCGAAGATGTAGAGCATCCCGCGCGAAGCGATCACCGTGATCGCGCCGAAGGCGAGCGGGATGAAGGCCGCGACCGGCGAGCGGAAGACCAGCAGCAGGACCAGCAGCAGGAACGGGATCGCGATCAGCTCGGCCCGCTCGGTCGAGTCGATCGACTCGGTCTGGATCGCCCGCGAGAGCGACGCGTAGCCGGTCTGGGTGGCGCGCACCGGCGCGTGCACCTGGCGCGCCAGGGTCGCTTCCAGCTCCGGCACGACCCGCTCGACGGCGACAGCCGCCGAGGTGTGGAAGTCGACCAGGATCAGCGCCTTGCGCGGCGAGGGCCGCAGGCGCTCCAGCTGGGCACCGTCCCAGGGCGAGAGCGTGGTCGCCCCCGGCGCCTCACGCAGCGCTTCGATCAACCGCGGGCCCTGGCGTTCGAGCGCCGGCGGCGGCCCCTGCAGGAGCACCGCGAACGGGGCCGACTCGCCGAAGTGCCGCTCGAGCAGCTGGCCGCCTTCGGCGGCGGGCGTGCCGGGAACGCTGAGCGAAGTCGGCGTCAGCCTCTCCTCGACACCGGCCCCGAGCAAGCCAAGGGCGGCGATCGCAACGATCGCCGCCCCGAGGACCCTGCGCGGATAGCGCAGGGTCAGTGGCAGTCGGCTCTTACCTGCTGATCGCAACGAAGCTGCTCAGCAGGCTGCGGCGGTTGCTCTTCTTCACCGCCTTCTTCTTCGGCTTCGACGCCTTCTTCTTACAGCTGTCGAAGAGCCGCGGCCTCGTGTCGCTGACGGCGTTGTTCTGGCCGACCATGTGCACGCTCATCCGGGTTTTCTTGCCCGCACAGAGGTTCCGCGAGTTGACCAGGAGCCCCTTGCCCTTGCCGCCCTTCATCTTCAGCGTGAAGTTGCTGACCGGGACGTCGGGCAGGTTTTCGAACGTGTTGCGGATGCCGCCGCGGATCGAGTCGATGCGACCCTGGAATTCGACCTCGATCGGCTGGCTGTCGGGACCCTTGAGGAAGATCGCCAGGTCCGGCAGCGTGTTGGTCGAGGATTTGAGGAACACCGGGCCGGTCAGCTTGCCGTCCAGCAGCGGCGTTTCGGCTTCGGCGAATCCGTAGATCGAGCCCGCCGGGCACTCCTTGGCGGCCGCCTGGGCCCGCGTGCAGACGGTCCTGATGTTGGACTGTTCGAGGAACACCGAGTGCGGCAGCGCGACCTGGACTTTCTTCGCGTTGGCGAAGCCGCCGTGCGGGAAGGTCACCTTCGCCTCGAACCGCGGCAGGGCGCCGCGCTTGGTGCCGCCGATCAGCTTCGCGGTCATCTGCGGCTTGAAGGCCAGCTTGTCGCAACCGGCGACCTGGAAGCGCTGGCTCATCTCGGTGACCGCCCCGGAGTTGCCTTTGGCGACCACGGTGACGTTGGACGGCATGCAGCTGGTCGGGTTGAGGCCCCACTGCGGCCGGTCGAGATTGACCCGCACGTCGCGGATCCGCAGCGGGATGCCGCGGATGATCTCCGGCAGCGCGTCGGTGCGACCGGTGATCTGGGCGGTCTGGCGGTTGACCGTCAGCGGCACCTGGACGACCACGTTGCCGAGGTCGAAGGCGGGCTTCGCGTCAGTTCCGCCGGCGAGCGCCGGGGTGACCGTGATCAGGCTGATCGGCGCGCCGCCGTAGGGGCCGCCGAGGTAGATCGAGCCAGCCGCGTAGAGCTGCCGCCCGCCGGGGCCGACCCCGGAGAGCATGCTGCCGACGCGGGAGGCCGCGGAGCAGCTCGGATTGTCGCGCTCGGCGACGCCGGTCTTCGCCTTGGCGGCGGCGACCTGGGCCTGCGTGCAGGCCGGGATGCCCTTCAGGTAGGCGGCGAAGCCGGGCGGCGAGGTGATCGCCAGCTCGCTCAGCTCCTGCGCCCCGTCGGGACGCGTGATGCGGACCGAGAACGGGCTGGTCGCGCCGGCGACCGGGTTCAGCGAGCCGGCGGTCATCCCGAGTTTGAACGGCCGCTCCGCCGGCGTGTTCGCGCAGGGCGCGCCACCGGGGCCGGAGCTCATCGACACCGGCGCCCGCGAGTTGGCGATCTCGTCCGGTCGCGGGTTGTACGGATCGGCGGCCGCCCACGGGGTCAGCTGCGATTCGGTGGCCACCGCGGCGCAGGTCATCGGGTTGGCGAGAGCAGACGCGTCACCCCCGTAGAAGGACAGTTTCATGTCTTCGAACGGGACCTGCGGGTTGTTGCGGAAATGGGTCGTGACCCGCCCGGTGACCGGGTTGGCGATGACTTCGCCGGCGAGCTTGATCACCAGGCCCTGCTCGGGGCTCTCCACCGCGAGGTAGATCCCGTAGTCGGACCCGAACGGGTTTTCCCGCTGGGCCGCCAGGTAAACCGACCCGTGCAGCGGGCTCTCGAGCAGCGGCGAGATGACTTCCGCGGTGCCAAGTTTCGAAGGCAGCGGACAGCGCGGCAGCTCTTTGTCGAAGCTCAGCGGGCTGAGGCTCTTCAGCCCCATCTGCTCCATCGAGCAGCTCTGCACGCCGTCGCCGATCGCCGGGTTCATCGTCACGCCCTCCGGCAGCGTCACCGTGATGTCACGCAGGTGGGAGGCGCTGAGCCCGTCGAGCTCGGTCAGTCCTTTGTTTTCGACGTGGACCCGGGCGGTGTAGCCGGCCGGGCTGTCGGTCGCGGTCGTGTCCGGCTGCAGGTCGACGGTCGGACCGGTTTTCGGATCGACCCAGGCGTCAACCAGTTTGTCGCAGCCGGTAAACGCCGGCTGGCCCGACTCGAGCGTCTTCCAGTTCGGGTCGGTGACGTCGATGGACCCGTCGGCCAGCAGCCGGGCCGGGTTCTGCCAGGAGTCGAGGCCGAAGCGCATCTTCGGGTCCGGGTCCGAGCAGTTGGTCGGCAGGGTGACGATCGGCTTGGCGTTTTTGTTCGCTTCCGCGAGCGTCTTGCAGCCTTTGAATTCGTTGCGGATGACGCCTTTGACGATGATCGGGCCGTTGCTGCAGAAGCTGAACTTAGAGCCGACCAGCTGCGGGCTCTGCGGAACGAACGGGGCTTTGATGTTGATTCCGTAGTCGCCGTCGGTGCGGACCCCGACCCGGATCACGAACTTCGGCGAGTCGGTCGTGAACCCGAACTCGGCGGGATAGCCGGGCTCCGCGGGCACGCGGTAGACAATCGATTCCTGATCCTGCGCGCCGATCAGGAAGAGCTCGACTCCGCCGACCGCGGACTCAGGCGGGCAGGCCTCGGCCAGCATCACGTCGACCGGGCAGGTTTTCGCCGCCTGCGGGTTGCCGAGCAGACCGGGCGGCAGTTCGGCGAGGCCGCTTTTCACCGACTCGATGGGAACGTTCCATTTGGCGCCCAAACCGCCGGGACCAGCCATCGACAGGGACGTCGGTACGCGGAACTCGGCGGATGCGCTGAAGGGGTGCCCGCCAGCCTGGGTGTAGTCGTCGCCGGCCTCGTCTTCGACTTTCGGTTTCAGAATGTCGAGGCCGAACTCCTTCTTGGGAAGAAGGGTGAACTCGTGAGTCGCGGACGCGGCTTTGGCTGCGCCGCCGCCGCTGACGACGACTTTCAGCTGCGGGGAGTCAGGCGCCGCGTCTTTGATCCAGACCTGGGTGAGGTTCAGGTCGGGGAGCGGTTTGCCCGGCCCGACCGCGTAGGTCGAGGTGCACAGGCCGGCCTGCAGGTCACAGGTCCAGCCCGTTCCGGACGCCTGGACCACGGTCAGCCCCGGCGAGAGGCTGAGGAAGGCGGTGATCGGCGCACCGCTCGTGTAGTCGACGGGCGAGGTGTTCGTGATTTTCACCACGTAGCTGACGAATTCGTCGCCCCGGTGGAGATCACCGGGCGAGCTGCTGGTGTCGATCGAGAACGTCGGGGCGGCAGACGCCGGAGCGGCACAGACCATCAGGGCGACGACCAGAGCTGCGATTCCGATGAGCTTTTTCATGAGATTCGTGCCTTCCTGCTTAGCTGGAGCGGTCTCGTGACGAGTCGTGTGCGCGCTCACTTGCCGCTCCTAGCCTGGCGGTGGGCCGAAGCTCGCTTCGACTTCGACGCCGCCTTCTTCTTCTTGACGCACTTGCCGCCCTTGCGGACCTGGTTCTTCTTGCACTTCGCCGGCGGCTTCTTGACGCACTTGCCGCCCTTGCGGACCTGGTTCTTGTTGCACTTCTTCGCCTTCTTCAACGGCGGGTTGTCGGGTCCGATCAGGCTGGCGCTGCCAGGGTTGACCGGAGGCGCGACCGGCGCCGGCGCGGCTTTGCATTCGTTGCCGCTGAGGCAGGTGATGAAGGTCCCTTCCGGGGTCGGGAAACCGCCACCGGTCCGCGCCACGTAAACGTCGCCAGCGGAGTTCTGGTCGAAGGGAACTTCGCTCCCGGCCGTGTAGTAGAAGACCACCGAGCCGTCCCCCGTCGTGCCTGCGCTCGGACGGGGTTTGGCATCCGGCACCGCCTTGCGGGTGATCAGTTCGAGCTCGCCGTGATTCCAGGCGTAGACGTCGATGCCGCCGTTGGTGTCCTCCGGGAGCAGGCGCTCCTCGGTCCAGAACACGACGACTTCGCCGTCGTCGGAGCTGATCCGCGGTTTGCTCCAGAACGGGTCGACCGCACCGGTGCCGGAGTGGCCGACGGCGCTTACCGGGAGCTCGCCGCTGCCGGCGCAGCTCATGCAGGTGATCGCATCGCTGGTGGCCTCCGAATCGATCCGGTACATGTCCGCCGAGTTATCCGTGTCTTCGGCGAGCAGAGCCTCAGTCGTCAGGAAGACCAGGAAGCGCCCGTCGCCCCAGCTTTCGCCGGGCCCGTCGCCCCGCATCGGCACAGCGAGGATCGGGCTCGAGGCGAGGGTCCAGAGCGAGCTTGCGCCAGCGCCGAATTTCGCCAGGTACTTGAGCGAGCCGGCAGGATGCTCGTCATCACGCTGGTAGACGTAGAGGTTGTTGGCTCCCGCGGTGGCCTCCGGAGTCAGGCGCCCGGTGGCGACGAAGTAGATCCGCGAGCCATCGTTGGAGATGCTGAGCACACCCTGGGTCGTGGCCCCGGTGCCGGGCGTCGGATGCTCCGGAGAAACCGCCTGGCCGGCCGAGATCTGGACCAGTTTGGGCTGACCCGCGGGCGGCGTCTCGTCATAGACGTAGACGTCGTTGGTCGAGTCCTGGTCGGCCGGGACGATGCGCCGGTTGGTTTTGAAGACGACGACGTCACCGTCGAGCGAAGCGCCCCTGTAGAGATCGGGCGCCGCCGGACCGCCGCAGAGCGGCACCGGCGTGCAGGTCGGATCCGAGACGGCGATCGTTTTTTCGGCGTCGACCCGCTTCAGCAGGCGCGTGCCGTTTCGTTCGGTGGCATTGCAGACGCCGGTCGCGGGGGGGTTCGGGACGGCAGTGAAGTAGATCACCCTGCCATCCACCGAGATCGAGGATCGCGCCGTCACTTCGCCGCCGGCGTTCTGCCCGGCGCCGCCGGGCAGCGTGCCGCATTTACCGCCGATCTGCTGACCGCTGGCGTCCACGTTCACCATGCTCAGCTCCGGTTTGCCGGAGCGCAGACCGGTGATCTGGAAGTAGTTGTTGCCGGTGTTGGTCGCGACGATCTCGCCCGGCAACATCGTCACGCCTCCCGGAGGCATGAAGGCGTAGGTGTCGAAGTCCCGCGATCCGCCGACCATGCGCCAGGAACCGACGCCGGCCGTGGAGATGCTGTTCGGAACTAGCTGGCTGAGCAACGCGTTATCCCCATTTGCGGAGCTGAAGGAGACAAACGGCGTCTTCGAGAGCCAGTTGTTCCGGTCGCCGCCAAGCCAGATCGCTCCGGAGAGGTCGGGGGAGATCTGGTAGTCGCCGGGCAGGAACCCGCCGAGCGCGCGTTTCGGATCGGCGCCGACCTGGAACACGTTCCAGCCGTTGTCTCCGCGGTCACTCCCGAAAGGCGTGTTGAGCCCGCTCAGGGACCTCGGCGTGCCGCTGGCCTGCGAGGAGAAGTAGGCCCGTTTGCCGTCATCGCTGACGCCCCAGAACGGCTGGCCGAAACCGGCAGCCGCGCCCATCCCCTCGCCGTCGGCATTGCTGATCAGCTCGGGGTAGAAGGCGTCGTCCTCAGGCGGGCCGACCACCCGGGTCTCGCCGTAGTCGGCGCCGTTGGCGTTGGTGGCGACGAGCCGGTAGCGATACGTCTTGCTCGGGTCGAGGTTGGCGATTGACTGCCTGACCTCGACGTCGATGAAGCTCTGACCGGCCTCGACCGGACGGGCCGGGGCTTTCGGAGCGATCGACGCGTTCGCCCAGCCGGACGCCTGGAACTGCTCCTCGGTGACGTATTCGAAGACGAAGGTCGAGCTGCTGCTCGCGGCGTTGAGAAGCCCTTCGAGGTCGAGGCTCGGCCGCGTCGCGGCCGGGCTGCTCCAGTTGGCGTTGCCGGTTACGGCGGAGGGCGCCGAGGGAGCGGTGGTGAAGTTCGGGCCGCTGACCTGGGCGTAGCCGCCGAACGTTTCTCCCACCCAGTTCGTGGACACGGTTCCGCCCGACCAGGTGTAGGCCATCAGCCGCACTTCGTACTCGGCCCCGGGACGCAGGCCGCTGGCGACGAGCGAGACCTCGCATTTCGGCGGGTTGCCGTCCGGACACGCTTTCGACGAGCCGCTGCCCGTGCCGTTGCCGAGCACCGGATCGAACAGAATCGACGCCGGGTGGCGGTCCCATCTGCTTTCGCCGGCTTCGCGCACTTCGAAGTGGTAATAGGTGTTCCAGGGGCCTTTCAGAGGTTCGATTTCGGCGTTGAGCCGGGCGCTCGAACCGCGCACGTCAGTCGCGGCGTTGACGGTCACATGCGGTCCGTCCGGCTCGTCGATCATCAGCACGTACGGGTAGACGCTCGGCTGAAGCAGGAGGTAGGTCCTGCCGGTGACCGCGTCGACTGCCAGGCCGTGCGGGATCGGCGCGCTCACGAAGGCTCCGGTGATACCGCCGTTGTTGCATTCGATATGCGTGTCGACGAGCTCGCCGCTGGAGTCGAACTCATGGATCAGGAGTTCAGCGCCCGGTTCGGGGGCGATGCAGGCGGGGAGTTGACCCTTTTTGTAGATCTTGACCACGAAGACGTTGCCGCCGGGACCGATCGCGACGTCCGTCGGGCGCAGACCGGATTCAGTTCCCGTCAGGACATCCGGCGCGTAGGCGCCCTGAGGCGTGATCGTGCCGCCGGACTGGCTGAAGTACTGCATCCGGAACGGGCCAAATCCGGCATCGATCGCGTAGATGTTCCCGCTGGGATCCTGAGCGATCTTCATGACGGGTCCGAACTGGCCGGGAGCCTGTCCGCTGACGCCGATCTGGCAGACGTCGAAGGATGCCGCCGCGCAAACTTCGAAGCCCGGCGCGCCGGCGGTCACGACCTCAACCCCGGAAAGCGCGGGAATCGTGACCTCAACCATCCTCGCCTGCGGAGCGGGTTCGGGGGTGGTGGTTTTCAGCGCACTTGCCTTGACCGTGCTGCCGGTCGCGTTTTTCGCGGTGACGACACACTGGTAGCCGGTCGCGGGAAGCTGTTCGCCCGCGCTGACGGTGAGTTTCGTGCTGGTCGCAGCCGTACTCACGGGCGTACCGACCTGCTGGCCACCGCGCAGCCAAACGTAGGTGTATTCGGTCGGCGCGTTGCCCCAGGCGCCCGCGTTGCAGGTCAGTTCCCTGGCAACGAGGCCTTCGAGGTTCCCGGTCGCGACCGGAGCCGCGATCGATGCGGGCGGCGCGGGGAAGGAGGGCGACGGGACGGGTGAGACCACCACCGGCGTCGAAGCCTGGGTCGTGATCGTGTTGCCGAACCTGGTGAACGCCTGACACTGGATGCCTTTGCCTTCGTCGGCCGCGCCGACGGTGTAGGCGGTGGTGGTTGCGCCGCCGATCGCGGCGCCGTTGCGCAGCCACTGGTAGGTGGTGCCATCGGGAGCGGCCGCATTCGGGGTGCAGGTGAGCTCGGTGCCGACACCGACGCCGAGACCACTGCCGTCGAGGGTGATCTGCGGCAGCGGTTTACCGGCGAGGACTCCGCCGAAGGTGACCAGGTAGGGGTTCGAGCCGCTCGCGTCGCCGGGCCCGCCGGTGACGGTCACCGACCCGCCGCGGCCGCCGATCGTCGAAAGCGCGTTGAGCGCGTCGCGGACTTCCGCGGCGCTCGCGTCGTACGGAAGCGCCGACGTCGTCTGCGCTTCGAAGCTGAGTTTGAAGCTGCCGCTGACCCCGGCGACTTTGACGCGCTGCACCGCGGTCGCGGCGCCGGTCGTCTTGTTCGGGCCGAGGGCGATGACGCCGAAGCCGAAGGTGCGGACGAAGGCGCCGCGCGGCGTGAACTCCGAGACTCGGAAGTTGGCGTTCTCGGTGACCAGCACGTTGCCCGCGTTGGGCGAGCCGGCGGGAGCGAAAGCCACGCCCGAGGGCGCGTTGAGGGCACCGGCGACGCCGCCGGTGACGCCGGCCTTGCACTCGGCCGGGACGACGCAGACCTCGGCGCCGGTGGAGCCGGCCTGGGTGGTCGTCACGACGGCGCCCGCGCCGGGTCCGCTCAGTGGCGAGGAGCCGGAGCTGGTGGCGACGAGCGGCTGGGGCGAGTTGTTCAGCGCTGCCCCGAAGGTCAGGACGTACGGCGCCGTTCCGCCTTCGTCGCCGGGTCCGCCGCTGACGGTCACGCCCTGCGGACCGACGGAGCTGAGCGCCTGAAGGGCCCCCTGCACTTCCGCGGCGCTCGCGTCGTAACCGAGGTCGCCGGTCGATTTGCCCTGGAAGCTGAGTTTGAACTGGCCCCCGGTGGCTTTCACCGTGAGGCTCTGTTTGGCCGGTCGGGCCGGGTCGTCACCGGGTTTACCGGTGTTGACGACGTCAAGGCCGAAGGCGCGGACGAAGACACCCGTCGCCGTGAAGACATCGACCCGATGGACGCCGCGGTTGGTGACGTAGACGTTGCCGGTCGACTGCTCGACCGCGATGCCGAAGGGAGAGTTGAAGCCGCCGCCCAGGGAAGAGGTGACGCCCGCCTTGCAGCTCGTCGCGACTTTGCACGACTCGAAGCCGGCCGTCTGGGCGCCCGGGTTGATCGTGTTCACGGTCGCGCTGGCGGCGCCGCCGGAAAGCGGAGTGGTGCCGGGAGCGACGGTGATCGCGCTCTGCGCGGTGCCGGCCAGGGCGCCTTCGAAGAAGATGCCGTAGGGGACGCTGCCGCCCGAACCGCCGGGGCCGCCGGTGACCGTGACGTTGCCGGAGCCGATGCTGCCGAGCCCGCGAAGCGCCGTCTGAACCTGCGCGGCGGTCGCGTTGTAAGCGAGGTCCCCGGTCGTGTCACCGCCGAAGCTGAGTTTGAACTGACCGCCGGTGGCGTCCACGGTCAGCGACTGGACCGCATCGCCGTTGCCGGGGCCGGAGGCGACGACGTCGAAGCCCCACATTTCCCGGAACTGGCCGGCCGAGCTGAAGCGCTGGATCCGGTTGTAGCCGGCGTCGACGACGTAGAAGTCGCCGGCGGTGACCCCGCCGTTGCCGGTCGAGTTCACGGCATTGCCGGTGATCGACGTCGAGAAGTTGCCGCCGGTCACCGCCGGGACGCCGATGTCCCGGGGGTTTTCGATCGAGCCGACCGCGGCCTTGGAGGCCGAGGCCGCGGGCGCGAGCGCGAGCAGCAGCGCGGCAAACGCGAAAACGCTCAGCAAGAGGGTCGAGAGGCCACGCGCGGGCGCGGCGATCCCATCGGCATCGCGGCTCGCGCCGCGGATGATCGAAGCACGGTCAACACTCACTCGATCCCTCCCAATCTGGCTGGCGCACACCCTGATCCGCTTGCGCGGATCGGGTTTCCCTGGCCCAACCGGTCCCTTTTCTCAATTTCGACAACGGCCCGCACTCTGGGCGCGGAAACCGTGTCCCGCGAGCACCATAGACACTTCGGTTCGCAATTGTCAAGGTCCGTATTTAACTCCTGTAAAAGTGGGTACGCATCTCGGTCAAGCTTGGTACATGTCTCGGGCGCGGTTGAGAACGCGCTTGTAGAGCCGTGGCGGCGGATATCTTGGGAGGCCTGCGATGGCGAGCGAGAACCCCGATCCCAAGCCCCTCCAGCCGCTCTTCCCGAAACTCCCCGGCGGGCCCAGCTCGATGTCGCCCGAGCACGTCAGCCGCCACCAGCGCCGGCGCCTCGAGGGGGCGATGGTCGAGGCGGTCGCCCGGCACGGCTACGGGGCGACGACGCTGCGCGAGCTGGTGACGCTCGCCAGCGTTTCCAGGAGCACCTTCTACGAGCACTTCGAGAGCAAGCAGGACTGCTTCCTTGCCACCTTCGAGGAGATCATGGCCACGGTCGGCGCCCAGGTCGGCGAGGCCTACCGCGAGCCCGACGACTTCCGCGAGCAGCTGGTCGCCGGGTTGCGGACCTTCATGCAGCTGGCGGTCGACGACCCGGCCTCGGCGAAGCTGGTCGCGATCGACTCGCTGACCCTCGGCACCCCGGGCGTCGCCCACCGCGAGCGCGCCTCGCAGGGCTTCGAGGTGCTGATCCAGCAGAGCTTCGACCACTCCCCCTCCGAGCACCGGGTCTCGCCGCTGACCGTGCGCGCGATCGTCGCCGGGATCCGCGGCGTCGCCTACCAGCACCTGCGCAGCGGCCGCGGGCAGCAGCTGCCCGAGACGGTCGAGGAGCTGATCGACTGGACGCTCGGCTACCAGCAGGAGGAAAGCGAGCTGGTTCGCCGCGCCGCCGCCGCGGCGGCCGAAGAGTACGTCGCACCCGCCCCCTCCGAGCCCGGCGAGGACGACGAGCCGAGCTGGCATGAGCCGCCGGACGGGGAGCGCAGCCGGGTGATGCTGAGCCAGCGCGAGCGGATCGTCCGCGCTGCCGCCCGCGTGGTGGTCGAGCGCGGCTACGAAAAGCTCAGCATCCCCGCGATCTCCGGCGCCGCCGGCGTCTCCAACCAGACCTTCTACGAACACTTCAGCAGCAAGCAGGACGCCTTCCTGGCCGCCTTCGAGATCCTCGCCGCCGAGGCGCTTGGGGCGACCACGGTCGCCTACCGCGGGGCCGGTGACCGGATCGAGGCGATCGGGATCGGAGTGCGGGCGATGCTCCAGCACATCGCCGACAACGAGCTGTTCGCCCGGCTCGCCTTCTTCGAGCTGCCAACCGCCGGGCCGATCGCGCTCGACCGGGCCGACGCGATCCTCTCCAGCTTCGGCGCCTTCCTCCAGCCGGGAACCGCGCCGAGCGAGGTCCCCGGCACCTCCACCCCGGTCCTGCTGGAAGCGATCCCGAGCGGGATCTGGGGGTCGATCCAGCACGAGATCCACCAGGGCCGGCGCGAATCGCTGCCGGAGCTGGCGCCGGAGCTGACCCGGATCGCGCTGGTCCCCGTCGCCGGGCGTGCAGCGCTAGCTCAGGCCTGAGCGACCCGCCGCGCCTCGGCGCAGCCGAGGTACGGCATCAGCAGCACCTCGACCAGGTCCGGGCGCAACCCGATCAGCGCCTCCGGGTCCTCGGCGAGCAGGCAGCCGGAGACGATCGAGGCGGCGCCGCCGATCAGCACGCGCTCGGCGACCTCGGGCAGGTCCGCCGCGGCCGGGTAGTGGCGGCGGCCCTCGCGCAGCATCGAGGCGAACTGCTCGAGCGCGACCAGCTGGCGATCCGCAGCGGCGAGGCTGGCACCGGCCCCTTCGACCCAGAGGGCGCGGGCCAGCGAGCTCGCTTCGATCAGCGAGGCGAGCACCGCGGCGGTCGCCGCGTTGACCTGCCGGGGCCACCCCGACTCGCCCCTGCAGGCTCCCCGGACGTCGAGCTTCAGCCGTTCGAGGAAGTCCTCGTGGGCGGCGATCAGCGCCTGCTCGGGACCGGCGAAGTAGCGGTCGAAGGTGCTCTTCGAGACGCCGCTGGCGCGCAGCACCGCGTCGACCGAGAAGCTCGCGTAGCCCCCTTCCGCGGCTACCCTGGTCACCGAGGAGACGATCTGGGCGCGCAGCTCGTCGGCGGCGCCGCCGCCGTCCTCAGCCGTTTCTTGGTGGGGGTCGTTGGCCAAAGCGGCGCGCAGGCTACGGGAACTTCAGCGTTTGTGTCAAGCGAGGTACATGATTCTCGTAGAACGGCCTGCTTCGGGAGGTCTCCGCCGAAGGGGTCGGTGGTGTCCTTGTACCTTCGCTGGGCGAATTCGCCAGAGGCGCAACCTTGCCGTCCGAGATCGCTCGTACGAGGGACACCACCGACCCCTCCCAACGAATGCGCTCCGAAGTTCCGTCTGGTTCACGAGTCTGCTGTGGCCCGTCCTCAAGACGGGTAAGTGCAGACTCGTGGAGATGGGGGGCTTGGGATCGCGCTAGGACTGCCCTACCCACCGCCGTGCAACCACCCGCACGAAGTCCCGCAGCTGCACGCCCCGGTGGCGGAAGCCGGCCGCGGTGCGGCCGGTGGCGCGGTGGGCTAGGTCGAGCTCGTACTCGCGCACGCGGTAGCCGGCGCGGACCGCGTCGACGGTCATCCCGATCTCCATCCCGAAGCCGGCGGCGAACGGCAGGGTCGCCCGCAGCGCCTCGGCCCGCAGCGCCCGCTGGCCGGAGATCGGCGCCGTCGTCTCGAGGCCGCAGAGCCGCCGGATCGCCCAGTGGGCGAAGCCGAGCGCCAGCCCGAAGCCACCGCCGACCCGGCGCGCGAAGGCGGCGACCGCGAGGTCGCACTCCCCCGCCCCGACCGCCGCGACCAGCGGGCCCAGGCGGCCCGCCGAGTCGCCGAGGTCGCCGTCGCAGAGCAGCACCAGCCGCGGCGCCGGGGTCGCACTCAGCGCCGCCTCGGCGGCAGCACTGACGTTGCCGCCCTTGCCGTGCGGCTTGCCGCGGCTGACCACCTGAGCGCCGGCGACCATCGCCAGCTCGGCGGTCCCGTCGGTGGAGGCATCGTCGGCGACCCAGATCGCGGCGCCAGGAAAGGCCGCGCGCAGCGCCGCGACCGTGGCGCCGATCCGCTCGGCCTCGTTACGGGCGGCGACGATCACCGCAAGCGCGTCTGGTCCCATCGGCCGGATAGTCTCCCCGACCATGCCGAACATCGAGGCGCACATCACCGGGAACGTCTGGAAAGTCGAGGTCGCGGTCGGGGACGAGGTCAGCGACGGCGACACCGTCGTCATCCTCGAGTCGATGAAGATGGAGATCCCCGTCGAGTCCGAAGACGACGGCAAGGTCAAGGAGATTCGCTGCGAGGAGGGCCAAGCCGTGAGCGAAGGCGACGTCCTCATCGTGCTGGAGTAGCGGTGGAGGAGCGGCTTGCCAGCGGCAAGCTCCTGCTCGACGCGCCCGCCGAGGCGGTCGCGCGGCTGCGCATCTCCAACCCCGAGCGCCGCAACGCGCTCGACCACGAGATCCTCGACGCGCTGGCCGAGATCCTGCCGCAGCTCGACCGCGGGATCGAGATCCGCTGCGTGCTGATCACCGGCGCGCCGCCGGTCTTCTCGGCCGGCTACGACATCGCCGGGATCCCCGAAGAGACATTCGAGCGCGACGCCGAGGCGCTCGTCGCCCACCCCTTCCACGCGGCGATGGAGGCGATCTCCCAGCATCCCTGGCCGACCCTGGCCGCGATCAACGGCCACTGCCTCGGCGGCGGCCTCGAGCTGGCGATCACCTGCGACCTGCGGATCTGCGCCGCCGGCGCGATGCTCGGCATGCCGCCGGCCAAGCTGGGGCTGATCTACGGCCACACCGGCCTGCGCAAGTTCCTCGACACGATCGGGCTGGCGCGGACCAAGGAGCTCTTCCTCACCGGCCGCAACGTCGGCGCCGAGCGGGCCGAGCGCTTCGGCCTCGTCAACGAGGTGGTCGAGGACGAGCGGGTCGATGCGGAGGGCGTGGCGCTGGCGGCGGCGATCGCGGCCAACGCGCCGCTCTCGATGCGCGGCAACAAGAGCGCGATCGAGCTGCTCAACGCGGCGCCGGTGCTGAGCGAACAGCAGGAGGCCGGCCTGGTCGCGCTGCGCGAGTCCTGCTTCGCCTCCGAAGACTTCCGCGAGGGCATCCGCGCCTTCGCGGAGAAGCGCCGCCCCGAGTGGACAGGGCGCTGAGCCCGGAGCCGGGATGAACGCCAGCGCCCGCGCCGAGCTCGCCGCCACCGACCCGACGATGGCGGCGCTGATCGAGCGGATCGGCGAGATCGACCTGGAGACGCGGCTGCGGCGGCGGCGCGAGCAGGCGCCGGCGGACGCCTACGGGGCACTGCTGCGGGCGATCGTCGGCCAGCAGCTCTCAACCAAGGCGGCGCGCACCATCTACCTGCGCGTGCTCGACCTCTTCGGCGGCTCCACCCCGAGCCCCGAGCTGCTGCTCGCCAGCACCGAGGCCGACCTGCGCGTTGCCGGGCTCTCCGGGCGCAAGGTCGAGTACGTCCAGGACCTCGCCCGCCACGTGCTCAGCGGCGAGCTGGAGCTGGAGCGGCTGGAGGAGCTCGGCGACGAGCAGGTGATCGAGGAGATCGTCGCGGTGCGCGGGCTCGGCCGCTGGACCGCCGAGATGTTCCTGATCTTCCACCTGCAGCGGCCCGACGTCCTCTCCGGCGGCGACCTCGGGATCCGCAAGGCGATCCAGGCCGAGTACGGGCTGGCGGAGATGCCGGCGCCGGCCCAGGTGGTCGAGATGAGCGAGCGCTGGAGCCCGCAGCGCAGCCTCGCCTCGCTCTACCTCTGGGAGAGCCTCGCCGCCGTGCCCGACTGAGCGCGCCTCGGCAGCGCGAAAAATGGGGTCGCGCGCAGGTGCTGTCCCAGGTTCAATATGGGCATCCCGGCAGCCGAAAAAACGAATATGCGAGCACGCTTCTGGATCGGCCTGGCCACTGTCGCCCTGATCGCGATCGGCGCGATCGCCGCGGCGCTGATCGTGCACGCCGACGACACCGCCGACTTCGAGCAGATCCAGCGCGAAGAAGGGATCCGCGCCGCCCACCAGGCCGAGGCGGTCGCCAGCCTCTCGATCGGCCAGCTCGCCACCGGCGCAGCCTTCCTGCAGGCCAAGGGCGACCTCAACCGGCACGAGTTCGACGTGATCGGCGGCGCCCTGCTCGACCAGGGCGTGCTCACCGCCACCGCCTATCTGCCCAAGGTCACGGCGGCCGAACGGGCCACGTGGGAACGCCGCCACGGGGGGCCGATCAAGGAGCGGCGTGGGCTGAAGCTGGCGCCCGCAGCCCAGCGGCAGGCCTACTTCCCGATCGCCTACGTGGTCGCCGGCACCGATCCGAGCCGCGCGATCGGCTACGACCTCGCCTCCGACGACGCCCGCCTGCCGACCCTGCTGAAAGCGCGCGACACCGGCAAACCGGCGGCGACCTCGGCCCTGCGGCTGCTGCTCGGCGGCGAAGGCATCAACGTCTTCCAGCCCGTCTACCGCGACGGCGCCCCGACCGCGACGATGGCGCAGCGGCGGCGGGCGCTGGTCGGCTTCGTCGGCGGCAGCTTCCAGGCGAGCGACCTCGCCCGCCCGGCGCTGGCCGCGCTCGGCGATCAGACCGAAGCCCAGCTCAAGGTCGGCGAGCAGGCGGTGATCGGCCCGGACGAGCTCGAGGAAGAGGCGGTGACCACGCCGATCCAGATCGCCGACCGCACCTGGTACCTGGTGATCAACAACCCGGAGAGCCCCGACATCAGCCTGCCGATCCTGCTCGCCGTGGTCGGGATCTCGCTGGCCTCGGTGCTGGCCTCGCTGATCCTGGTCTGGAGCCGCAACGAGCGGATGGAGGAGCTGCAGCGCCAGGCCAGCCAGGACCCGCTGACCGGCCTCAAGAACCGGCGCCGCTTCGACGAGGACCTGCGGACGGCGATGGCGAGGGCGCGGCGCGAGCGCACCACCGGGGCGATGCTGATGCTCGACCTCGACCACTTCAAGCGGGTCAACGACGCCCACGGCCACGGCGCCGGCGACCGCCTGATCGTCGAGGTCGCCGAGCTGCTGCGCCACCGTACCCGCGAGAGCGACTCGCTCGGCCGCCTCGGCGGCGACGAGTTCGCGATCGTCCTACCCCGCTGCAGCCGCGAGGAGGCCCTGCTGACCGCGGAAGCGATCGCCACCGCGGTCCGCGAGCACGAGTTCGCGATCGACGGCCTCGACCCGGTCACCGCCTGCGTCGGCGTCGCCATGTTCGGCACCGACCCCCGCCAGGGCGCCGCCTCGGTCGCCTCGCGGGCCGACGCCGCGATGTACGCGGCCAAGGACGCCGGCCGCGACGGCGTCCGCATCTTCGACCCCGAGGCGATCCACGAGGACCAGGCCCACTGAGCCGCTATCCCGCGAGCCGCCCTCGCAGGTCCAGGACGCGCTGGGCCGAGGCTTGGAACTCGGCGCGGGGCAGCTGGTTGGTGCGGTAGGTGGTGAGCAGGGCGCGGTAGCCGGTTTCGGCAGTCGCGAGGTCGTTGAAGAGGAGCAGGTCGACGCCGGCACGGGCGGCGGCGAGGCCGGCTTTGGCGGGGCCGCCGAAGTCGCGCGCGCCGGTGGCGCCGAGCGCGTCGGTTATCGAGACGCCCTCGAACCCGAGCCAGCCGCGCAGCTCGCCGGTCGCGATCTGGCGGGCGAAGGCGGCCGGGCGCTCCGAGAAGGCCGGGTAGATCGCGTTGCTCAGCATCACCAGGTCCCCGCCAGCGGCGACGAAGGCGGCGAACGGGGCCCCGTCGACCGCCCGCAGCCGCTGCTTGGAGAGCCCGATCGTTTCGACCGCGACGTCGGTGTTCTCGCCGGCGGCGCCGAGGCCCGGGAAGTGCTTGGCGGTGGCGGCGACGCCACCGGCCTCGAGCGCTTCGGCGAACGGGATCGCGGTCGCCTCGACCTTCGCGGCGCTGGCGCCGAAGCCGCGTTCGGTGGCCGCGATCTCACCCCCCGGACGGGCGACGTCGAGCACCGGGGCAAGGTTGACGTTGACCCCGAGGCGGCGCAGGCTGGCGGCGGTGCGCCGTCCCTGCGCCCGGCTGACCGCGGCGCCGCGGGCGCCCATCTGGCGGGCCGAGAGGGTCGGCGCCCCGTCGATCCGCTTGACCAGACCACCCTCCTGGTCGACCATGATCAGCAGCGGGTCGCGCAGCGCCGGCGGCCGCTGGATCGCCTGCAGCCGCGTGATCAGCCGGCGGCCGGCGGCGCGACTGGGAAAGCTCGATTCGAAGAGGACGGCACCGGCGATCCGCCCCGTCCGCACCGCCCGCCGCAGGTCCGGCGAGATCGCCGTCCCTTCCAGCCCGACGACGATCCGCTGCCCCGCCAGCTGCGCCGCGGGCAGGCTGCGCGAAGCCTCGGCCTGGGGCTCCCGGCGGTCACCGAGAGCGGCCCCGAAGGCGAACGCTCCGAGCGCCAGACCGACCAGAACCGCGAGCGCCAGCCGCCGGCGGCGCAGCACCCGACTCCGGCGTGCCTTCGTCCGATCCATAGTGCGATGCTATGACGGATGCCCCCCCTGATCACCCCCGCCGAGGCCCTCGCCTACGGCGCCCTCACCGAG
>CAYXFL010000040.1:0-28146 GCA_964464285.1 uncultured Conexibacteraceae bacterium | reverse complement strand
AAGTTCGGGGGTCGGGGTGATCGTTCCGTGAGGCTTCGGTAACGGTCACCTTGACCTTCTTCGCCCACAGGGCGAAAAAGGTCAAGCGGAGCGCTTGGTCCTTCGTGAAGCTCCCTCTCCTTGCGTCCAGCCGGGCCAGGAGCCACACCTACCTGCCGAAGTGGGTGTGGGTCCTGGCCCGGCCTCGGACGGCCTCCACCTCGGACGGCCCTCCGCCCTACAGCGCCGTTCCGCGCACGCCTCTCGTCGTCGCCGGTGGCGCGCTGAGCTAGGCGGTGGCGCGGGGCAGCGAGCGGATCGCGTCCGCGGAGCGCACCGAGACCGGTTCGCCGT
Source organism: uncultured Conexibacteraceae bacterium (assembly GCA_964464285.1). Lineage (GTDB taxonomy): Bacteria > Actinomycetota > Thermoleophilia > Solirubrobacterales > 70-9 > VAYN01. The sequence goes on along the minus strand of CAYXFL010000040.1, from coordinate 27,813 downwards.
TGGCGTGGAGCGAGCGCTCCAGCGCCTCCAGCGCGAACACCACTTCCAGCCCCAGCTTGGCGCTGGAGACGGGCGTGGTGCCCTCGCGGACCGCCTTGGCGAAGTCGCGCAGCTCGAGCGCGAGCGGCTCGGCGGCTTCGATCTGCGGGGCGACCATGTCGCCGGTGCGATAGGTGAGCCGGTACTCGCCGAAGTCCGCCGGCGGCTCGGAGAAGTCGAGGCCGCGGTCGTACACTTTCACCGCGCCGTCGGCCGAGGTGTCGTCGTACTGGACCATCCGCTCGCTGCCGACCAGCACCATCTGGCGCATCTTGCGCGGCGCCAGCCAGGAGACCTGGACGTTCGCCTGGGCGCCGCTCTCGAAGCGCAGGGTCATGAAGGCGGTCTCGTGCACGCCCTCCTGGAAGACGCTGCGGCCGGAGGCCGAGACCTCGCGCAGCGGCGAGCCCAGCCAGTGCAGCAGGATCGAGAGGTCGTGCGGCGCGAGGTCGAGCACGACGCCGTCCTGCTGGTAGAGGCCGAGGTTCATCCGCGAGGAGGTGACGAAGTAGATCTCGCCGAGCACACCCTCGTCGATCAGGTCGCGGACCTTGTTGACCGCGGGGCTGTAGAGGAAGGTGTGGCCGGGCATCAGCACCTGGTCCAGCGAGTCGGCGAGCTCGACCAGGTCGGCGGCCTCGCCGGCGGTGCGGGCGAGCGGCTTCTCTACCAGCACGTGCTTGCCGGCTTCGAGGGCGCGGCGCACCAGCGCGTGATGGGTGTGCGGCGGGGTCGCGATCACGACCGCCTCGACCAGCGGGTTCTGCAGCGCGGTCTCGAAGTCGCGCTCGCAGACGACGCCCGGGTTGCGGGCGGAGAAATCGCTGAGCCGGCTCTGGTCGCTGTCACAGAGGCCGACCAGGTCGAAGTCGGTGCTGGTGGTGAGGTTGCGGACCAGGTTCGGTCCCCAGTATCCGTAGCCGACGGCGAGCGTCCCGATGCGGTCGATTGAAGTCATATGCGAGGAACGCACGCGGTGGGCGTGGACTTGCGCGTGGGCGTCGATCGGGTGGGGAGGAAAAAAGGTGGAGGGGCGTCCACAAGTATCCGGCCGGTCGCCCGTTCTATTGGGAGCATGACCCTGGTAGGAATCCTCAAGGAGCTCTGGCGGCGCCGGCTGCTGGTGCTCGCCGCGGTGTTGGCCTCGGCCCTGGTGGCGATCGTCGCCGTCTACCAGGTCAGTCTCTCGCCGCTCTCCGTCTCGAAGCGCTCGCAGGCGGAAGCGCGCGGCTCGATCTCGGTCCTGATCGACTCGACCCGCTCGCCGATCGCCGACGCGCAGCGCGAACTCTCGCCGCTGGTCGGGCGCGCCGCTGTCTTCGCCCGATTCATGGCCGGCGGCAACGTGGTCGCCCGGATCGCCGCGGCGAACAAGATCCCGGTCAAGCAGATCGAAGTCGCCGGGCCGACGCCGTTGCCGGGTCAGGCGCCCGGGCTCGACGAACCGTCCGGGCTCGAACTTCCCTACGCGATCGCGGTCTCCCAGCAGGGCGAACTTCCGATCGTCACCGTCGACACGCGGGCGCCGACGATGGAGATGGCGCGCAGCCTCGCCGCCGCCGCGCCGGGCGCCGTCAGCGCGGTCGTCCGCGGGGTGCAGCGGGCGCAGGAGACGCCGGTCCAACGGCGCGTCCAGTTCCGCGTCCTCGGGCCCGCGCAGGCGGGCATGGTCGACGAATCGCAGGGGCTCAAAGTCGCGGTCTCGATCTTCCTGGTCACGTTCCTGCTGCTCCTCGGGGCGATCCTCGCGGTGCCGCGCCTGATCGCCGCCTGGCGCGACGAAGGGCCGGGCGGCAAGTCGCAGGGCGGCTCGGGGCGGCGCCAGCTGAAGCCGCGGCGGCGTGAGAAGGAGACGGCGTGGAGCCAAGGCGGACCCTGAGAACACTGTGGCTGCGGCGGCGCCTGGTCGTCGCGGGCGCCCTGGTCGCGGCGCTGGCGGCGCTGCTCAGCGTCTACCGGGTGGAGCTCTTCCCGCCCTCGCTGGAGAGCCGCACCAACGTCTTCGCGACCGCCTCGACCGAGCTCCTGGTCGACACGCCGGGCTCGGCCTTCGCCGACCTCGCCCGCGACCTCGAACCGCTGCAGGTGCGGGCGGCCGTCTTCGCCCGCTTCCTCGCCACCCCGGCCGCGGTCGATCTGATCGCCCGCGAAGCCGGGCTGCCGCGCGACGCGGTCGAGGCGCAGGGCCCGTATGAGCAGACGCTGCCGCTGTTCCAGCAGGAACCGACCGCCGAGCAGCGCAGCTCCCAGATCATCGGCGAGCGGGCGCTCTACCGCCTGCGCTTCGAGAGCGCGCCCAGCCTGCCGATCGTCTCCGTCTTCGCCCAGGCGCCCTCGCGCGAGGGCGCGGAGGCGCTGGCCGCCGCGGTGCCGGTCGCGCTGCGCGCCTACATCGACCGCCTGCAGACCCGCCAGAACACGCCGGTCGGGCAGCGGGTGAAGATCCGCCAGCTCGGCCGCGCCAACGGCGGCGTCGTCAACGAGGGCGCCGACCTGCAGATCGCGGCGCTCGTCTTCCTCGTCGTCTTCGGCGTCTGCTGCATGCTGGTCCTGCCCGGGCGCACGATCGCCCAGGGCTGGCGCGAGCGCGACAGCGGCGGCTGGGAGCAGCGCGGCGGCAACGGCAACGGGCACGGGGATGCGCTGCCGCCGCGGCCGGTGCGGGCCCGCGAGCGGTGACCGCGCACGAGGACGCGGACGCCTGGCCGCGGACCCGGCGGCCGATGCCGTGGCTGGTCGCCGGCTTCCTGGCGATGGTCTTCCTGGTGCCGTTCGAAGCGATCCACCTCGCCGTCGACATCCCGGTCAGCTCCGATCTCGACCGCTTCTTCGTCGCCGCCCTGGTCGCGGCCGCGATCGCCGCGGCGGTGCTCGGGCGCCGGCGCGGGGTGATCGTCCTGCGCCCGCGCGGCTGGGCGGTCGGGGTCGGGGCCTTCGCCCTCGTCGCCGCCGCCAGCGTCGCCGTCAACGTCAGCCGGATCACCAACCTCGGCGAGCTCGAGGTGGTGCAGAAACGGCTCGCGGTGCTGCTCGCCCTGGTCGTCGTCTTCGCGATCTTCGTGCGCACGATCCGGCTGGCCGAGCTGCGCCGCTTCGCGGTGCTGGTCGTGGCGCTCGCCGTGCTGACCTCGCTGGGGACCGTCTACGAGCAGAAATCGGGCTTCAACGTCTTCTACGAAAGCGCCGCGACGGTGTTCTCGCCGATCGCCACGGTCGACGCGCCGCCCACCGACATCAGCTACAACCCGCGCACGCCGGGCCGGCCGCTGATCGTCGGCCCGACCAGGCACGCGCTCTCGGTGGCGACGATCCTCGGGATGGCGCTGCCGTTCGCGGTGGTGCTGGCGGCGACCGCGCCGAGCACCCGCCGGCGCCTGCTCTGGGGGCTGGCCGCCTGCGTGATCATCGGCGGCGCCCTGGTCACCCAGCGCAAATCGGGCGCCGTCGTGCCCGCCTTCGCGCTGCTCGCGCTGTTCGTCCTGCGGCCCCGCCAGCTGCTGCGGCTGGCGCCGTTCGGGCTGATCGCGCTGGTCCTCGGCCTCGCCGTCTCCGGCGGCAGCTTCAGCTCGATCGACGCGCTGGTCAGCGGCCGCGACCAGGAATCGACCGCCGGCCGCACCTCCGACTACCCGGCGGTGGTCCCGGACCTGCTGACCAACCCGGTGCTGGGGCGCGGCTACGGCACCCTCGACACCACCCGCTCGGACACCTACCGGATCTTCGACAACGAGTACCTCGGCCAGCTGTACCAGGTCGGCGCGCTCGGGCTGCTCGCCTTCCTGGCGCTGATCCTGACCCCGGTCGTGGTCGCCCGCTCGGTCCTGCGCTCCGACGACCCGGTGCGCGGCCCACCCGCGGTCGCCGCCGCGGCGAGCTGCCTCGCCTTCGGGGTCGCCGCGGTGCTCTTCGACATCCTCAGCTTCTCGCAGTCCCAGTACCTGTTCCTGTTCGCGGCCGCAGTCTGCATCTGCGCCGCCAGCGTCGAGGTGCCGGTGACGCGCGCGGCCGGGGCGGCGCTGGCGCCGCGCCGGCTACCAGCTCACGCCTGAGGGCTTGCGGTAGCCGATCGGTTCGGCGCCCGCCGGGTTGCAGGCGGCGGAGACGCAGTTGCCGCTGGCGTCGAGGCTGTAGGCGGAGGGCTGGCCCCAGAGGTTGGCCGAGAAGGCGGCCGCCGAGGCGGAGCCGTTCTGGGCGAAGCCGCCGTCGGGGTCGATCGCGAGGTTGCGGGCGACGACGTTGCCGCTGCCGCCGGTGCAGTCCCACTCGAAGCTGGGGAAGTTGGAGTAGGACTGGCCGCCGTCGACCCAGGTGTTGCGGCGGATCGTGATGTTGGAGCGCTCGCGCCCGCCCGTGCCGAGGCCGCAGATCTCGGTGCGGCCGCGGGCGATCTGGAAGAAGTTGTTTTCGATCAGCAGCGCGTTGCCGGTGCCGCCGTGGATGTACATCGAGCCGGCGTTGCCGGTGACCGCGCCGTCGAAGTAGCCCTGGTGGTGGATCCAGTTGTTGGTGATCCGCAGGTTCGGGCCGTTGCCGACGATCTGGATGTTGTCGGAGTGCTCGTTGGAGCCGGGGTTGGCGCCGACCGGGCCGATCTCGTTGCGGTCGATCAGGACGTCGGCGCCGTTGCCTCCGCCTTGGAACCCGTCGGCGGCGATGTCGTGGACCTTGTTGCCGACGAAGCGCAGCCGGTTGACCTCGCCGTAGCAGCGGCAGCCGTAGCCGGTGTTGCCTGAGTTGTCGGCCCGGGTCCAGCCGATGTCGTTGCCTTCGATGCGGACGTCGTCGCTGCGGGCCGGCATGAAGATGAGCTGGTCGAGCACGCGGTTGGTCGCGGTGCCGCCGATCGTGTTGTTGAGCAGCGCGGTGCGGTGCGACTGGTAGAGCAGGACGGAGCGGAAGCGGGCGTTGCTGATCGTCACGTCGGTGGTGTCCTTGAGGTTGACGTAGCCCATCGAGCCGCCGTCGGTGGAGATCACGACCGCGCTCGAGCCGAGGTTTTCGAGGTTGACGTCGCCGACCGCGGCGGTCACGCAGACGTCTTTGTCGGCGCTGACCGCGGAGCGGACCTGGGCGGCGGTGCTGGCCCGGGTCGCGGCGACGGTGCAGCCGCTGGCGGGCGGAGCGGGCGGCTCCGGCTGGGGAGCGGGAGGCTCGGGCTCGGGTTGCGGCTCGGGCGCCGGCGGCTGCGGCTGCGGAGCCGGCGGCTCGGGCTGCGGCGCGGGCGCGGCCGAGACCTGGAAGGACTGGCGGTTGGAGTCCGAGTCGCCCTTGCCGTCGACCACGTTCAGGCGCACGTATTTGGTCCCGGTGGACTCGAAGGTGAAGGGGACTTCGCAGCCGCGTTTGGTCTGGAAGACGACGCTGCCGCTGGCGTTCTCGAAGTTCCAGGTGCAGGAGATCGGGTCGGCGCCGGTCGAGGCGCTGCCGTCGAGGGCGACGGCGGTACCGGTTTTCGCGGCGCTCGGCGCCGTCCAGACCGCGGCCGCCGGGGTGGCCGGCTCGGCGGGTGGCTGCGGCTCCGGCTGGGCCGGAGGCTCAGGCTCTACTGGAGGCTCAGGTGCGGGAGGCTCGGGCTCCGCCGGGCGCTCGGGCGTCGGCGGCGCGGGGGGCTTCGGCGCGGGCGGCGACGGCACCGGGTTCGCGGGCGGTTGCGGGTTCGCGGGCGGCGCCGGGACGGGGTCGGTCGGAGCGGGGTTCGCAGGCGGGGTGGGGGCGGCTTTGCCGGGAACGCTCCTGGGGTCCCGCGGGTTGGAGCCGAGCAGGACCTCGACGCCGTCCCCGTAGCCGTCGCCGTCGGTGTCGGCACGCCGCGGGTCGGTGCGCGTGCGCGTGCGCTCGACGTAGTCGCTGAGACCGTCGCGGTCGGTGTCGACCCGGCGAGCTTCCCGTACGGCACGCGAGTCGAGGGCAGTTCCCTTCCTCAGCTTCGGGACGATCGGGCTCGCGTTCTCCACTCCCGGCCGCGCGCTGGCGAGGGGCGAGAGGGTCAGCGCGGCGAGGACAACGCCCAGAAGCGCGCCGACGAAGAGTTTGGTGGTCCCTGCTTGTGCCTGGTTTCGCATGTTGCGGGGGATCGGCCACGATCGTGAGCCGGTTGAGGGATCCACCCGTACCGATGGACCCATGTATGACCCCTGGGCCAAAAGCTACCCAAGACAGCAGATCTTATGTAAACCTCCCGTAGAATTTTCGGTAGTTGCGCCCAATTGGGGGGATGCGCAAGCGCGCTCGCGACATTGAGGCCCCCCTGGGGGCCCTGATGGCGCAAGCGCGCGCGGGCTAGCGGCTACTGGCCGAGGCGGGCGAGGATGGAGCGGCCGGCGTAGGTGCGCTGGCCGGGCTCGACGGTGATCTCGAGGCCGTCTTGCTTGGGCAGGACGACGTCGACCTGGGAGCCGAGGCGGATCACGCCGATCCGCTGGCCGAGACCGACCTCGTCTTCGGGCTCGACGTAGCCGGCGATCTGGCGGACCAGGCGGGAGGCGATCTGAACCACCGCGATCTCCATCCCGGAGCCCTCGATCACGGTCGTCGCGCGCTCGTTCTCGAAGACCAGCCCGGGCTTGCCGAGCGAGCCGAAGCGGCCCGGGAAGTGCTTGCGCAGCTTCACCTTGCCGGCGATCGGCGAACGGTTCACGTGCACGTCGAGGAAGCTCATCGCGATCCCGATCACGATCGCCTCGCCGCCCTGCAGCGGCGTCTTGGTCAGCTCGTGCAGCTCGTAGTCGCGGCCGTGCTTGGTCGCCACCGGGAGCACGCCGTCGCGGGTCTCGCGCACGTAGATGACCTCGCCGTCGGCGGGGCTGATCACGATCCCGTCCTCGGCCGGCGGGCTGCGTTCCGGGTCGCGGTAGAAGCGCCAGGCGAGCACGGCGACCGCCAGCGCCAGCGCCAGCACGGCGACAAGGACGGCGCGGGCGGCGGTGCCGAGGTCGAGCGGCAGGCTGAGCAGCCCGGCGAGCGCGGTGAAGGCGAGCACGGCGAGACCGACGCGGCGCACCCCCAGCTCCCACTTCCAGGCCAGCGGCAGCGAGAGCGCCAGCGCCAGCGCGGCGCCGATCAGGATTCCGGCCAGCATCAGAGCCCCCGGCGCACGGCGAGGTAGGGGATCAGCGCCAGCTCGGCGAGCGCCGGCAGCGGGTCGTCGCGGGTGAAGACCGCCTCGACTTCGGCGCTGCGGACCGAGCGTGCGTACTCGCCCGCCCTTAGGCGGCGCCGGAAGATCTCGCCGAGCGCGGTCGGCAGGTCGGTGAGCAGGCGGATCCAGCGCACCCCGGCGCGGGTGCGCTGCAGCTCGACCGGCTGGTCGAGCTGGCGCTGGAAGAGCAGGTAGGGGAAGTCGACCCCGGCCTCGCCGGCGATCGTGTGGTACCCCCAGGTACGGGCGTTGAAGTCGAGCAGCTTCAGCTCGCCGCTGCGCGGGTCGCGCTTGAACTCGAGCTCGGCCAGGCCGCTGAACCCGATCTCGGCGAGCAGCCGCCGCGCCGGCGCTTCCAGGTCGGCCGCCTCGACCGTCTCCACGTAGGTGCTGGCGCGGCCGAACTCGGGCGGGTGCTGGCGCAGGCGGCGGGCGACCATCGTCGCCAGCGGCTCGCCGTCCTCGCAGAGCGCGCAGAAGGAGTACTGCTGCTGGCCGTCGCCGGGGATCAGCTCCTGGACCAGGACCTCGCCCGGCCCGACGATCTCCAGCGCCCGCCCGACCAGCTCGCGCAGCGAGTCGGCGTCGTCGGCCCGCCAGGCCTTCGCCTTGGTCGCGTAGAAGAAGTGCTCCTTGATCGCCGGCTTGATCGCGAACGGCGGCGGCGCGTCGATCGCCGCCAGGTCGTCGAGCGTGCGCGGCCGCCAGGTGCGCGGCGCCGGCACCCCGAGCGAGGCGGCGAGGTCGTAGGTGTTGCGCTTGTCCCAGGCCCAGCGGATCGTCTCCCAGGCCGGGGTCGGCACGCGGAAGAACTCGAGCAGGCGCTCGCGATCGCGGGCGATTGCGGCGACCGTCTCGTCGCGGGTCGGGTAGAGGACCCAGCCCTCGAGCCCGCGCTCGCGGCCGATCCGCAGCAGGTCGCCGGCCAGCCGCGCCTCGTCGCCGAGGTCGGCGACCCGTACCGAGGCCCCGGTGTAGCGGGAGACCCGGGCGATCGAGTGCTCGTCGTCGACCACGCAGGTGGGGACGCCGTGACGTCCGAGGCTGCGGACGATGCCGAGCCCCTGGTAGTCGCCGCCCAGCACCACCGCGCCGATCCTGCCGTTTCCGTTGTTGCGTGCCGCCGTCATCGAGTCGTTCCCGTCAGCGAGCCAACGTCTGGGAGCGGCGCGGGCTTGCGGGGCCGGCGCAGCAGGCGGGCGAAGATCTGCGGCCAGCTTTCGCGCACCGGGCCGCGCGCCAGGGCGCGGTCGTAGGCGGCGAGCAGCGAGCGCTCCTGGTGCTTCCAGGCGAGCAGCTCCTCGACCCGGGCGCGGCCGGCACTGCCCATCGCGGCGCGCCGGTCGGGGTCGTCGAGCAGCTCGGAGACGAGGCCGGCGAAGGCGGCGTGGTCGCCGGGGCTGGCGAAGGCGGCGGCGCTGCCGGCGCCGAAGCGCGACTCGGTCAGATCGAAGGAGACGATCGGCCGCGAGATCGCCATGTACTCGGAGATCTTGATCATCGAGGAGACGTCGTTGAGCGGGTTGCTCGGGTCGGGGGCGAGGCAGACGTCGGAGCTGGAGAGCACGCGCGCGATCGTCTCGTGCTCGACCCAGCCGGTGAACTCGACGTGCTCGGCGATCCCCAGCTCGCCCGCCAGGGCCCGCATCTCCCCGACGACCTCGCCGTCGCCCATGAAGACCGCGTGCCAGTCCTGGCGCTGGGCGCGCAGCGCCGCCAGCGAGCGCAGCGCTTCGTCGACCCCGTCCTGGGGGCCCATCACGCCGGCGTAGCTGAGCAGGTGGCGGCGGCCGCGGCGCAGCTCCGGGTCCGGGTCGGTGGGCTGGAAGCGGCCGAGGTCGGGGCCGGTGCGGACGACGGCGACGTCGGCGGGGTCGCGGTGGCCGCGCTCGATCGCGACCCGGCGGTAGGAGTCGTTGACCGAGAGCACGACGTCGGCGAGCCGAAAGCCGACCTGCTCGGCGATCAGCGTCACCCGGTGCACGAGCCCGCCGCCGAAGCGGGTCCGGTAGAGCTCCGGCGTGAGGTCGTGGTGGTCGAAGACGAAGCGGGCGCCGCGGCGGCGCAGGCCGAGCGCGGCGAGCAGCAGGAAGTCCGGCGGGCTGCAGGCGTGGACGAGGTCGAAGGGGTTGCCACGGCCCAGCCGGGCGGCGAGCCGGTGGATGCTCCACAGCGCCGCCAGGTACTCGAGCGCGAAGCCGACCGCGCGGCCGCCGGCCGGCAGCGGGCGGTAGCGGTGGATCGCGACCCCGTCGCGGTGGTCGACCGCGTCGCGGTCGCGTTTCTCGCCCTGCGGGCAGACCACGGTCACCTCGTAGCCGCCCCGGACCAGTGCCGTCGCCTGGTTCCAGACGTGGCGGTCGGAGGGCACGGGCTCGTTCTGGAGCAGGATCAGGACGCGGGTCGCGGCCATCGCTCAGGCCTCCGCCCGCTGACGCTCTAGCTCGATCTCGACGCCGTTGCCGCGGCGCCGCACCCAGGCGAGCGCCGCCCGCTCGGCTCCCTCGCCGACCACCCGCGCCTCGCCGTCCTCCTCGACCAGCCGCAGCGCCGCCCGCTGCCGCCACCAGGCGGCGACCTCGCGCGGCAGCGCGAACCAGCCGCCCCGCAGGCCGGCCAGGTGCTCGAGGTACTCCTCGTACATCCGCAGGCGCGCCGGCGTGTCGAGGTAGTCGGGGTGGGTGATCAGGTTGACGAGGCCGCCCTGCGCGGCGATCCAGTCGCTCTTCTCGGTCCACAGCTCGATCGAGTCGCGCTGCAGGATCTCCCAGAGGGTGTGGTCCTGGACCAGCGTGATCGGCAGCTCGACCATCTCGCCGAGGAAGAAGGGCAGGATCGAGCAGCAGCCGCCCGCCTGCGGCTCGAACGGGTCGGTATCCGGGAAGGAGCTGTCGTAGCGGGCGCCGAGCTCCGGCATCCAGTCCGGGTTGCGGTGGGTGGCGGGCGAGCGGAACCCCTCGACCTGCCAGTCCTCCAGGTAGCCGTGGATCGCCGGCAGCTCGGCCTCGAAGGCCTCGCGGCTGGAGAACAGCTTGCAGTCGTGCTTGACCGCGTGCAGGCCGAGCTCGCAGCCGCTGGCGCGGACGTGCTCGAAGAGGCCGGGCTCGATCGGGTACCACTCGGCGACGAAGTTCCAGCAGGAGACGAAGCCGTGGCGCCGCTCGATCTCGATGATCTTGCGCACGTTGGCGACCCCGGACGGGCCCTCGACGTCGTGGGTCAGCACCGCCGCGAAGCGGTGCCCGTCGGGCCAGCTGGCGATCAGCGGCATCCGCCGGGTACCGCGCCGGTTCAGCTCTGTGCGCAGCTCGCGGCGGCGGTGGTCGACCAGCAGCGGCTCGATCGGCCAGCGCGGGAACTCGGTGCGCGCCTGGCGGCGCGCGTAGCGTCGCCGCAGGGCGATCTGCAGGCGCCGCGGCAGCAGCGGCTTGACCCCGTAGTAGGCGCGGGTCTTGAAGGAACGGCCGGCGGGCCCGCGGTAGCGTTCCTCGAGGTAGTGGCGTTCGTCGCCGACGAGCTGGATCGAGGAGTCGTTCACGGCGTCGCCACCCGGGGCTGGGCGGCAGCCGAGTAGGGGCCGAGCGGCGGCCGCGAGCGGCCGAGGACGACGCGCAGGCCGGCGCGCTCGGCGGCGACCCGCTCGGCGCAGGCGGGGCGGAGCCGGGCGAACGGCGCGTAGACGGCGATCCGGACCAGGTGGCCGAGCGCCAGCCCGGCGCGGATCCCGGCGCGGCGGGCCGGCCCGTAGTGCTTCCTGGCGAAGAGCAGGCGCGAGTGGCTGAGCTGGGCCATCAGGTCGCCGCGCGAGCGGCCGCCGCAGTGGTGGGTGACGGTGATCGTCGGCAGGTGCGCGACCGGCCAGCCGGCCTGCCAGAAGCGGTAGCACCAGTCGACCTCCTCGGAGTAGAGGAAGAAGCGGTCGTCGAGCGGGCCGACCGCCTCGACCGCCTCGGCGCGGGCGATCAGGAAGGCGCCGACCAGCCAGTCGGCGCGGCCCTCGCGGCGGTAGCGGGACGGCCGGGTCTCGAGCTCCTGCCAGCTTCGCAGCAGCGGCCAGTGGGCGGCGAAGAGCGCCTCGCCGAAGCTGCGCAGGGGGGAGGGGAAGCGGCGGATCGAGGGCTGCAGCTCACCCTCGGCGTCGACCTGGACGACGCTCGCCAGGCCTACGCCGGGCCGGGCGTCCATCGCCGCGACCAGGTCGGCGAGCGTGCCGGAGCGGAACTCGACGTCCGGGTTGAGCAGCAGCACGTAGCGGCCGCGGGCGCGCAGCAGGGCGAGGTTGTTGGAGGCGGCGAAGCCGCGGTTCTCGGCCCGCAGGACCGTGACCTCGGCGAACTCGCGCTCGATCGCGTCGGCGGTCCCGTCGCCCGAGCCGGCGTCGACGACGATCCACTCGACCGTGGCGCCACCGCGCGCGGCCAGCGCCGAGCGCAGCGTCCGCAGCGCCAGCTCGCGGCCGTTGTGGGTGACCACGATCGCGGTCAGGTCGGGCCGCTCCGCGCCCAGGTCGCCGGCGGCGCTCACGCGGCGGCCGCCTGGGTCGCGAGCGGGTGGCTTTCGACCGCGAAGCGGGCCCAGAGCTCGAGCGTCAGCAGGGACCAGAGGCGACGGCCGTGGTCGATCCCGGCGGCGTGCTGGTCGAACATCGCGGCGACCGCATCCGGACGCAGCCAGTCCCGGGTCAGCGCGCCCTCGTCGAGCAGGGCTTCGCGGGCGAACGGGGCGAGGTCGTCGCGCAGCCAGCGTGAGACCGGGATTTCGAAGCCCTGCTTGGGGCCGTCGAGGATCGTGTCCGGGACGCGGCCGCGCAGCGCTTCCCGGAAGGCGATCTTGCGCTGCGAGCCGCGCGCCTTCAGCCGCGCCGGGATCGCCGCGGCCAGCTCGACCATCTCGTGGTCGAGCAGCGGCGAGCGTCCCTCCAGCGAGTAGGCCATCGTCGCCACGTCGATCTTGGTCAGCAGGTCGCCGGGCAGGTAGGAGAGCGTGTCGACCTCGAGCATCCGGTCGAGCAGCTCGGCCCCGTCGGCCTGCTCCCAGAGCCCGAGCAGGAGCCGGTCGGCGGCGTGGGCGGGGACGGCCTGGCCGAACTCGGGGGTGTAAAGGGCGCGGCGCTGCTCGGCGCCGAAGATCGCGACCTGGTTCAGGTAGCGCTGCTCGCGTCCCTCGCCGAGCCGGCCGGCAAAGCGCCGCGCCCGCTCGGGCAGCGAGCTGCCGGTCCCGGGCGGGCCGAGCCGGCGCGAGCCCTCGGCGATCGCCTGGCGCAGGCCGGCCGGCAGCGCTTCCAGGCGCGCCGCCAGCAGGTTGGCGCTGTAGCGCTGGTAGCCGCCGAAGCACTCGTCGCCGCCGTCGCCGTTCAGCGCCACCGTGACCTCGCCGCGGGCGAACTCGGCGAGGTGGAAGCAGGGCAGCGCCGAGTGGTCGCCGAACGGCTCGCCGTAGTGGGCGACGATCTCGGGCAGCAGCCCGATCGCGTCGGGCTCGACGATCAGCTCGTGGTGGTCGGTGGAGAAGCGCTCGGCGAGCAGGCGGGCGCGCGGCAGCTCGTCGACCCGCTCGTCGGCGAACCCGACCGAGAAGGTCTTGACCGGCTGCGAGGACTGCGCCGCCATCGAGGCGAGCACGGCGGCCGAGTCGATTCCGCCGGAGAGGAAGAGGCCGAGCGGCACCTCGCCGACCAGGCGGCGGCGGACCGCGGCGTCGAGGGTCGAGCGGATCCGCTCGTGCAGCTCCTCGGGGCGCCCGAACTCGAGCTTCTTGTCGTAGCGGGGCCGCCAGTAGCGCTGGGTCGCGACCTCGCCGCCCTCGTAGCTGAGGGTGTGGGCGGGGGGCAGCTTGCGGACGCCGCGGAAGGCGCTGGCCGGGGCGGGCACGTAGCCGTAGGCGAGGTAGGCGTCGATCGCGGCCGGGTCGAGGGCCCGGTCGACCCCGGGGTCGCGGAGCAGCGCCCGCAGCTCCGAGGCGAAGCTGAGCGCGCCGTCGCGGGCGCTGTAGAAGAGCGGCTTCTTGCCGAGCCGGTCGCGGCCGATCAGCAGCCGGCCGCGGCGCGCGTCCCAGAGCGCGAAGGCGAACATCCCGTGCAGGCGGTGCACTAGGCCGGCCCCATGGTCCTCATATAGGTGGGCGATCACCTCGGTGTCGCCGGCGGTCTCGAGCCGGTGGCCGCGGCCGCGCAGCTCGCGGCGCAGCTCGGCGTAGTTGTAGATCTCGCCGTTGAGCACGACGGCGACCGTCCCGTCCTCGTTGTAGACGGGCTGGTCGCCGCCGGCGACGTCGATGATTCGCAGCCGCTGGATCCCGAGCCCGACCGGGCCCTCGACGTGGAGGCCGCGCGAGTCCGGGCCGCGGTGCTCCTGGGCGGCGCAGATCTCCTCGATCAGCTCGGGCGAGACGGGCGCGCCGTCGGCCCGCACCTGTCCGGCGATCCCGCACATCAGCTCGCTCCGGCGCGCAGCGTGGTGGGGAGGGCGGCGCGCAGGCGGTCGCGGGTCTCGCGGCGCACGGCGAGGCGGTAGGACTCGTCTTCGACCCGCGGGGTGCCGCGCAGCGAGGCGCGCGCGTAGCCGTAGAGGAAGGCGAGCCCGGAGACGCCCTCCGGTCGTTCGGCCGCCATCTTCAGCGAGCGCAGCGCCACCCAGTAGGCCGGGTAGCGGGCGATGTAGGCGGCGGCGCCGTAGCGGGCGCGGCCGCGCAGGGTGCCGTCGGCGCTGGCCCAGGGGCGGTGGTGGATCGCGACCAGCTCCGGGAAGGTGCGGGTGCGGTAGCCGTTCATGCGGGCCAGGGTCTCGTCGATCGTGTCCCAGGCGAGCCGCTCCTGGACGCCGCCGATCGCTTCGAAGCACTCGCGCGAGTAGCACTTGATCGCGCCGATCACGTGGTGCTCGGTGGGCACCTGCTCGGTCCGCCAGCGGCCGCGGATCAGCTCTTTGCGCATCCCGCCGGCCATCCCGAGGCCGGGTTCGGCGGCGAAGGCGGCGAGGATCCGCTGCCAGTACTCCGGCGGCAGCTCGATGTCGCCGTCGAGCTTCGAGATGTGGGTGTAGGCGCGCCAGTCGAGGCTCTCGAGGCCGGCGTTGAAGGTGCGCGGGGCGGCCGCCGAGGCGAGCCGGTCGCGGGGATCGGCGAGCGGCGGGGCGGCCGGCGCCTGCATCACCTCCATGAAGGGGATCTCGGCGGCGAGCCGCTCGGCGAGCTCGAAGGTGCCGTCGGTGGAGCCGTCGTCGACCAGCAGCCAGCGATCGGGCTGGCGCGACTGGGCGGCGAGCGCGCGGGCGACCCGCTCCAGGTGGGCGGCCTCGTTGCGCACGGGCGAGACGATCAGCAGGCGCTGGTCCATTGCGAGACCAACGAACGGCGACGGGAAGCGCTTTCACGTGCAAGCGGACCCGCCTCCGGTTCGTTCAGGAGGTATGGACACCGCCACCAAGCCCGCTCCCGCGCCGAGCTTCGGCGACGAACACGGGTCGGCCCGCGAGGGCGCCCTGCGCCGGCTCGCCCTCGCCACCGTCCCGGAGCGCTCGCGCCGGCGCCTGCTCGGCGGGATTCGCCGCCGCCGCTACCGCGGCGCCGCGGTCGAGTGCCCCTGCTGCGCGACCTCCTACTCGCGCTTCCTGCCCCACCGCGGGCGGGCGCGGGCGAAATGCCCGGGCTGCGGCTCGCTGGAGCGCCACCGGATGCTCTGGCTCTTCCTCGAACGCGAGACCGACCTGCTCGCGGGCGGCTCGATGCTGCACGTGGCGCCCGAGTACGCGCTGCTGCGCCGCCTCGCCACCCAGCCGGGCCTGCGCTACGTGAGCGGCGACCTCTCGCCCTCGCTGGCCGAGCTCGAACTCGACGTCATGGACCTGCCCTTCGCCGACGCGAGCTTCGACTACCTGATCTGCAACCACGTGCTCGAGCACGTCGAGGACGACCGCCGGGCGATCGCCGAGATCCACCGCGTCCTGCGCCCCGGCGGCTGGGCGGTCCTGATGTGCCCGGTCGACCACCGCCGCGAGACCACCCTCGAAGACCCGACCGCGACAACCGCCGCCCAGCGCCACGCCCGCTTCGGCCAGGGCGACCACCGCCGCCTCTACGGCCGCGATTACGCCGACCGCCTCGCCGCCCCCGGCTTCTCGGTGCGCGTCGACCGCTACGCCGAGCGGATCGAGCCGGCGCAGGCCGAGCGCTTCGGCCTGCGCCGCGAGGAGGACTCGGTGTTCGGCGACGAGCCGGTCTACTTCTGCGTCAAGCCGTAGGACGCCCCGAGCCCTCGGTCGATCGCGCGGCCCAGGTAATACCGGCCTGCTTCGGCGCTCGCCCTTGCCAGGTGCGCCGGCGGCTGGGGGGAGGGGGGCGTCTCGTGGACCGCCTGGACCAGCGGGGCCAGCAGGTTGGGCCAGTGGTACTGGGCGGCGACTCGGGCGCTTGCCGCGCGGGCGGCGGCGAGGCGCGCGGGGTCGCCGATCAGGGACTCGATCGCGGCGGCGGTGGCGGCCGGGTCGCGGGGGGCCACGAGCGTGGCCGCGCCGGCGTCGCCGAGCCGCTCGCCGACTTCGTCGCCTTCGGCGAGCACCAGCGGCAGCGAGGCCCAGATGCAGTCCATGTAGCGGGCACGGGCAGCCAGGGCCGCCTCGGCGTCGTCGGCGTGCAGGGTGATCCCGAGGTCGGCGTCGGCGAGGTAGAGGTGGCGCTGCTCGTACGGCACCCACTCGTCGAGGAAGAGCACGTTGCGGCCGAGCAGGCCGCGGTCGCGGGCGAAGGCGCGCACCTCCTCGGTCACGTTGAGCGGGTCGGTGGCGGCGTTCGGCGGCCGGCCGGCGGTGATCACGAGGCGGATGTCCGGGTGGCGGCGGGCGAGGATCTCGACCGCTTCGACCGCGGTGTGGGCGTCGAGCCAGCGCCAGACCGAGCCCCACCAGAGCACCACCGGGTCGTCGGCCCCGATCGCCTCGAAGCGGTCGCGCAGGGCGTGGCCCCGGGCCGCGGGCGGCGCCGCCGGCAGGCCCATCGGCACGTTCAGCGCCGGCACCTGGCCGGTCCGCCCGCAGGCCTCGATGTCGGCCCGCAGCGCCTCCATCTGGCGCTCGTTGGCGGCGACCAGGACGTCGGCCCAGCGCACCTGCAGGCGCCGGGCGGCTCGCTGCTGGCGCACTCCGCGGCGGCCCCGCCAGCCGCCCAGGGTCGCCATCTCGACCTCGCCCGGGTCGTAGAGGTCGGCGACCCGCAGGCAGTTGCGTCCCGCGAGCAGGGCGTAGGGGGGAAGCGAGGGGCCGACGATCGCGTCGTGTTCGCGCAGCTCGCGCAGGATCGTGCGCCGCTGCGCCGGCACCACCCGCACGCCCTCGCGCGTCGTCTCCGCCTCGACGTGGGCGGCCGCGGTCACCTCGAGCTCGGTACCGAGCGCCCGCACCGTCTCCCAGCCGCGGATCTCCGGCCCGGTGAGGCGCTCGCCCAGCGAGCCCTGCACGAGGACGAGCGCCCGCTGTGCTCCGCGTGCGCTCACGGGGCCTGGTTGGCGCCGGCCGGCGCCAGGGATCGGGGGCGGGAGGTGAGGCGGGCGGGCAGCACCCGTCGGGCCACCGAGAGGACCCAGCGCCAGGCCTCCGGGAAGAGCGTGCGCAGGGTGAGCAGGTAGGCGCCTGCGCCCGCGGCGCCGACCACCAGGATGACCAGCGGCGCCGCCGCACCGGCCGCGATCAGTGCGAGCGAGGTGGGGACGGCGGCGGCGGCGAAGCCGAGGCAGGAGACGGCGGCGGGGCCGGTGTCGAGCCAGAGCCGGCGCCAGATCGGCTCCCCGCTGCCCTGCAGCAGCAGCCAGTAGGCGACCAGCAGGAAGGCCGCGTGGACGCCGCTGGCGACCGCGGCGACCCCGGCCAGGCCGAACGGCGTGGCGAGCAGGACGGCGCCGGCGTAGACGAGGAAGTGGGCCCAGCCGTAGCCGAGCACGGCGCGCGGGCGGCCGGAGGCGAGCAGGGCGGCGCCGATCGAGTCGCCGACCAGGGTCGCGGCGCCGCCCAGCGCCAGCAGCTGAGTCGGCACCACGGCCGGCGCCCAGCCCTCTCCGAAGACGAACGGGACCAGGGTCGGCGCCAGGATCGCCAGGCCGACGAACAGCGGGAAGAGCAGGATCGTCGTCGCCCGCACCATCTGGGTGCGGACCCGGGCCAGCTCCTCCGGGTCGCTGGTCCGCGAGAAGAGCGGGAAGGCGAGCATCCCGACCACGGTGCTGAACTTCTTCTGGTACTCGACCGCGAGCGAGTAGGCGCGGAAGTAGTAGCCGGCCTGGAGCGGGCCGAGCCGGGCGCCGATCAGGGCGTAGTCGCAGTTGCGGAATCCGACCCAGCTGATCGAGGCGAGCGAGGCGGGCACGCCGAAATGGAGGATCTCGCGCGCCTCGCGGCGGCCGAGGCGAGGCAGCGGCGCCGGCGCGATGATCCAGGCGGCGACGGTGATCACGGCGGCACCGAGCAGCCCGGAGAGTACGAGGCCTTCGGATTCCAGCCCGGCGATCGCGAGCCCGACGGCGACCAGCGCCCGGGTCATCGTCGAGGCGATCTCGAGCACGCTCAGCGTGCCGAAGGCGAGCCGTCGGCGCAGCAGCGCCAGCGGCACCGTGGCCAGCGCCCCGATCAGGAAGGTCGGCGAGGCGAGGCGGACGAGGTCGGCGGTCTGGGCGCCGAAGACCGGGTCGACCAGGACCGCGGCGAGGACGAGGGTCAGCGCCGCCATCACCGCTCCGCCGAGCAGGGTCAGGGCGAAGCCGGTCGCGAGGTGGGAGCGGGTGATCTCCTTGCGCTGGACGAGGGCGCTGCCGACCCCCTCGTTGGGGATGTTGACGGCCAGCTCGGTGATGATCAGGGCGACCGCGAAGCGGCCGAATTCGGCCGGCGCGATCAGCCTGGCGAGCACGATCATCGAGCCGAACAGGACGACCTCGATCAGCGGTCGCGCGAGCGCGCTCCAGCGCAGGCCGCTGATCGCGGCCGCACCGAGGTCCGGCCTCGAGTCATTCGCCATGCCCGATCAACGGCGGGGAAAAGTTCCAACTTGCGATTGGCGAAGGGCGCACCTGATAGGAACCGCCGGTGAGTTCGAGGGCAGAGGCAGCCACCGGCGCCACCGCCCGGCCGACCCTGCTGGCGGCCGTGCACAGCGGCGCGATGGGCGGCGCCCAGGCGATGGGCCTGGCCGAGGCCGAACGCTTCGCCGACCGCGCCCGGATCGTCGCCGCCGTCCCCGAGGGCCCGCTGCGCGCCCGCTTCGGCGAGATCGGCGAGCTGGTCGAGGAGACGCCCTCGCTGCCGACCTGGCCGACCACGCCCCAGCACTGGAGCTGGCGGCTGGCGCGCAGCGCCGCCGACGCGCCGCGGCTGGCGCGGGAGATCCGCCGCCACCGCGTCGACGCGGTGATCACCTCCAGCGCGGTCCTTATGACCCCGGTGATGGCGGCGCGGCTGGCCCGGGTTCCCGTCTTCGTGCACGTCCGCGAGTGGCCGGTCACTCGGCTCGGGCTGACCGTGCTGGCGATGCACCGCCGCCTCGCCGACGTCGTCGTCGCGATCTCTGCCGGCGGGGCGGAGCGGATGGAAGGGCCCGGCAGGGCGCGCATCGTCCGCATCCCGGACGGGATCTCGGCGCCCACCGGCGGGCCGCAGCCGGCGCGGCTCGGCAGCCCGCTGCGGCTCTGCGTGATCGGGGCGCTCACCGGGGGCGACGGCAAGGGCCAGCACCGGGCCGTGGAAGCGCTCGCCCTGCTGCGCGAGCGCGGCGTCGAGGCGACGCTCTCGGTGGTCGGGCCGGTGCTCGACGAGGCCTACGGCGAGCGGGTCCGCGCGACCGCGCGGCGCCTCGGGGTCGAGGGCGCGGTCGAGATGGCGGGGGTCAGCGACGACGTGCCGGGGCTGCTGCGCGCCCACGACCTGCTGCTGTTCTGCTCCCGGCAGGGCGCCGACGTCACCCCGCTGACGATCATGGAGGCGCTGGTCGAGGCGCGGCCGGTGGTCGCCGCCGGCGTCGGCAGCGTCGGCGAGGTCCTCGGCGACGGCCGCTTCGGGACCGTGGTTGCCCCCGAGGACCCGGCCGCGCTGGCCGCCGGGGTCGAGGCGGTGCTCGCCGACCCCGAGGCGGCGCGTGCCCGCGCCCTGGCCGGCCGCGGCCACGTCGCCCGCGAGTTCAACCGCGAGGCCGGCATGGAGGCGCTCTGGACCGAGGTCTTGGCGGAGATCGAGGCGAGGCGGCGGTAGGGCGGCCGTCCGAGCCCGGGCCAGGACCCACACCCACTTCGGCAGGTAGGTGTAGCTCCTGGCCCGGCTGGACGCAAGGAGAGGGAGCTTCACGAGGGACCAAGCGCTCCGCTTGACCTTTTTCGCCCTGTGGGCGAAAAAGGTCAAGGCGACCGTTACCGAAGCCTCACGGAACGATCACGCCGAGCCCCGAACTTCGACCCGGCCCGTCAGCCCCAGCTGAAACCCCAGGGCGCTTTCGAGCCAACGGAACTTCGGAGCGCTTTCGTTGGGAGGGGTCGGTGGTGTCCTTCGTACGAGCGGCGTTAGCGATTCGCCCAACTGCGCATCTCGGACGGCGCAGTGGCGATCCGGGCGAATTCGCCCAGCGAAGGTAGAAGGACACCACCGACCCCTCCGGCGGAACCGCCCCGAAGCACCCCGTCCTACGACCCCCGCACCCGTCCTAGTCCCTTTTTCATCCCCACCCGCGCGCAAACGCGCGCCCGCCCGGCCGTTGTCTCGTCGTGGAGATACAGATGACCCCTGCCCGACGCTGGCCGCTCGCTTCCCGCCTCGTCCTGGCACTCGCCCTGCTCGCACTTGCCACCTTCGGCTCCGCCTGCGCATCGACGCAGGCGGCGGAAGCGCCGCCGAAACCGGAAACGGTCGTCAGCCTCACCTTCGACGACGGCCACGAGGGGCAGTACCAGCTGCGTCAGGTCTTCAAAGACTTCGGCGTGCGCGGGACCTTCTACCTCAACTCGGAGACGATGGGGATCTGGCCGCGGATGAGCTGGGAAGAGGCCGAAAACCTGGCCCGCGACGGCAACGACATCGGCGGGCACACGCTGACCCACGCGAAACTGACCCAGGTCAGCCCCGCGGAGGCGATGCGCCAGGTCTGCGAGGACCGCGAGAACCTGCAGGAACGCGGCTTCGACCCGGTCAGCTTCGCCTACCCGTTCGGCGCCTTCGACGCGACAGCGGAGAAAGCGGTCGAGGATTGCGGCTACGCGACCGGGCGCACTTTCACCGAAGGCGCGCCGCCGGTCCAGGGGATCGAGACGCTGCCGCCCGCGGACGCCTTCGCGACCGAGACCGTTGTCGCCGTGCGGCCGGAGACCACGGTCGCGCAGATGCGCGGCTACGTCGAAGAAGCTGAAGAAAACGACGGCGGCTGGGTCCAGTTCGTCTTCCACGGCGTCTGCCGTTGGGGCTGGAGCTGCGACGCCGCGGCCGACGGCCCGGAAGTCGTCTCGCTGGACACGATGGTCGAGTTCCTCGAATGGCTGGAGGGACGCCAGTCGGCGGGGACCGTGGTGAAGACCGTGCGCGAGGCGGTCGGCCTCGGCACGCTGCAGGCACCCGGCGCCCCGAGCGGCGCCAAAGCGACTCCGACAGGCGCCAAATCGGTCGCCGTCAGCTGGACGGCGCCGAGCAGCGGCGGCCCCGCGCGCAGCTACACGGTGACGCCCTACCTCGCCGGCTTCGTCCCGGTGACGGCGCTGGCGGTCGAAGGCGTGCCGCTGGCGACCAGCGCGGTCGTCACCGGGCTCAGCCCGGGCTACCCGTACACCTTCCGGGTGAAAGCGTCGAACGTGATGGGGACGAGCGCCAACTCGGCGGCCTCGGGCTTCGCCACGCCGCAGAACGCGGCCGCCCCCGCCGCCCCCGAGAACCTCGTCGCCCGCCCGGCGACCGACTCGCTCCTGCTCGAATGGACGGCGCCGTTCACCGAGCCGGAAACCCCGGTCACCAAATACACCGTGACGCCCTACCTGGGCGAAGCGGCGCTGACGCCGATCCAGGTCGAAGGCAGCGAAACCAGCCTGCTGCTCGACGAGCTCGAAGACGGCGGCTCCTACAGCTTCAAAGTCAGCGCCACCAACTCGGTCGGCACCGGCCCCGCCTCGGCGAAAAGCTCGGCGGTGACGCCGCGGGCGACGATCTTCGACTTCGAGACGCCCGGGATCGGCGACCTCGGCGAATCGCTGCCGGTTGAGCTCGGGGTGAAGTTCCGCTCCACGGCGCCCGGCCTGGTCACCGGCATCCGCTACTTCAAGTCGGCGGGCAACACCGGCACCGCATCGGGCAGCCTCTGGACGACCGGCGGCGAACGTCTCGCCCAGGTCAGCTTCAGCAAAGAGACGGCCTCGGGCTGGCAGAGCGCGACCTTCTCCGAACCGGTCGCGATCGAAGCCAACACGACCTACATCGCGTCCTACTTCAACCCGGGCGGTCACTTCCCGACCACCAACGCCGCCTTCGGCTCCGGTGCCGTCACCAACGGCTCGCTCTCGGCGCTCGCCAGCTCGACGCCCGGCAGCAACGGGGTCTACTCCTACGGCTCGACCAGCTCCTTCCCCGACGAACCGGCCTGGAACTCGCGCAACTACTTCGTCGACGTGCTGTTCGCGGCCGGCGAAGGCGAAGCGGAACCGAGCGCTCCGGAGGCTCCTGAGAGCGTCGTCGCCCGGCCGGCCTCGGGCTCGGTGCTGCTCGAGTGGGCAGAGCCCTTCAGCGATCCGGAAACCCCGATCACCGACTACACGGTGACGCCCTACCTCGGCGAAGAAGCCCTGGAAGCGATCGAAGTAGACGGCGAAGAGACCAGCCTGCTGGTCGACGACCTCGCCAACGGCGGCGCCTACAGCTTCGAGATCACCGCCACCAACTCGGTCGGCACCGGCCCCGCCTCGAAACGCAGCGCCGCGGTCGCCCCGCGCGCCACCCTCTTCGACTTCGAGGTGCCCGGCGTGCTCGACGTCGGCGACTCCGAACCGGTCGAGCTGGGGATGAAGTTCCGCTCGGCGCTCGCCGGCGAGATCACCGGCCTGCGCTTCTACAAGTCGGTGGCCAACACCGGCACCCACTCGGCGAGCCTCTGGACCACGACCGGCGAACGGCTCGCCCAGGTCACCTTCACCAGCGAGACCGCCTCCGGCTGGCAGACCGCGCTGCTCTCCGAACCGGTGGAGATCGCGGCGAACACCACCTACGTCGCCTCCTACTTCAACCCCAACGGCCACTTCTCGGCGACCAGCGCCGCCTTCGCCTCGGGCGGGGTCACCAACGGGCCGCTGCACGGGCTCGACAACTCGACCCCGGGCGGCAACGGCGTCTACGCCTACGGCTCCTCCAGCTCGTTCCCGAACGAACCGGCCTGGAACGCGCGCAACTACTTCGTCGACGTGATGTTCGCGCCCGGCGAAAGCGAAGGCCCGGCCGCCCCCGCCGCCCCCGAGAACCTCGTCGCCCGCCCGGCCACCGACGCGGTCCTGCTCGAGTGGAGCGCGCCGTTCACCGAGCCCGAAACCCCGGTGACCAAATACACCGTGACGCCCTACCTGGGCGAAGAAGCGCTGACCCCGGTCGAAGTCGAAGGCAAAGAAACCAGCCTGCTGCTCGACGAACTCGAAGGCGGCGCCACCTACACCTTCAAAGTCAGCGCCACCAACTCTGTCGGCACCGGCCCCGCCTCGGCGAAAAGCCCGGCGGTGACCCCGCGCACGACGATCTTCGACTTCGTGACGCCGGAAATCTCCGACCTCGGCGAATCGCTGCCGCTCGAGCTGGGAGTCCAGTTCCGCTCCAGCGTCGCCGGCGAGGTGACCGGCATCCGCTTCTTCAAGACCGCCGCCAACACCGGCACCCACACGGGCAGCCTCTGGAACGCTTCCGGCGAACGCCTCGCCCAGGTCACCTTCAGCGGTGAGAGCGCGACCGGCTGGCAGAGCGCCCTGTTCTCCGAACCGGTGGCGATCGAAGCCAACACCACCTACGTCGCCTCCTACTTCAACCCGAGCGGCCACTTCTCGACCACCAACGCCGTCTTCGGCTCCGGTGGGGTGAGCAACGGGACGCTGCTCGGCCTGCCGAACTCGACCCCGGGCGGCAACGGCGTCTACGCCTACGGCTCCTCCAGCTCGTTCCCGAACGAACCGGCCTGGAACGCTCGCAACTACTTCGTCGACGTGTTGTTCGCGGCCGGGAGTTAGACCGCCCTTCAGCCGTTGGTAGGGGAGATGTCCTCTGCCGAACGGATCAGAACCGACGACCAGATGCATGTCGCGCTGGCGGTTGACGCCGGCTTCGCGATGCCGCTCGCGGCGACGCTGGCCAGCGTCGCCGCCGCCCATCCGCCGGGCGCGGTCAGGGCGACGGTGGTCCACGACGGGCTCGCCGCCGACGAGATCGACCGGGCCGAGGCTGGCCTGGCCGGCAAGCTGGCGGTGCGCTGGCTGCGGGTCGACCCGGATGCGGTGGCCGGCGCCCACTTCAGCGACTTCCTGACCAGGGCCTCGCTGTTCCGGATGCTGCTGCCGCGGGTGCTGCCCGACGAGCAGCGGGTCATCTACCTCGACAGCGACATCGTCGTCGCCGACTCGCTGCTGCCGCTCTGGGAGCAGGAGCTCGGCGGGACGCCCGTTGGCGCGGTGCGCGACGCCGGTGCGCCGTTCCCGGTCGGGCCGCTGGGGACCGACTGGCGCGGCCTCGGCCTCGAGCCCTCGACGCCCTACCTGAACACCGGCGTGCTTCTGATCGATCTCGACGCCTGGCGGCGGGACGACCTCGGCGAGCGGACGATCGACCTGCTGCGCGGCGCGCGGCCGGTCTGGGGGGACCAGGACGGGCTCAACGCGGTGCTCGGCGGTCGCTGGCTGGAGCTGCCGCGGCGCTGGAACCTGCAGAGCCCCGACGCGCGCGGGGTCGGGCTGGCCTGGGCGCTCTGGCGCGAGGACGTCGAGGAGGCGCTCGCGGACCCCGCCGTGGTTCACTTCACCGAGCGCGACAAGCCGTGGATGTACGGGTGCGAGCACCCGCTGGCGGAGGTCTGGTTCGAGGCGCTGGACCGGACCGCGTGGAGCGGCTGGCGCCCGCGCCGCCCGCGCGACCTGCACCGGCGGCTGGCGCGGCGGGTGTTCGCGTGAGCGCCGCGATCGCCGACCAGGTCGGGGCGAACGCGCGCGCCTACGGGCGCATCGTCGCGGTGGTGCGGCGGCGGATCGCGGGGGGCCGGCTCGACTCGGCCGCCGCCTGGGCGCGGATCGCCGCCGCCTTCGCGATGACCAACCCGCACGGCGCCCTGCGCGATCCGGAGCTCGAGCGCCTGCTCGACCGGATCTCGGCGGCCGGGCTGCCCGCCGGCCACCGCCGCCGTGACTGGCTGCGCCAGCGGGTCCTGCACGTGCTCAGCGAGGGCCACATGGTCGGCGGCGACGTGCGGATGGCGCTGCGCTGGGCGGCCTCCGACGAGGCGCGGGTGCCGAGCGTCGCGATCACCCGGCCCGGCTCCGCCTCGCCCGAGTTCGCCGAGCTGGCCCGTGCGCGCGGCGGCGCCGCGCTCTGCTTCGACTCGCCCTCGCTGCTGGCCCGGGCCCGGCAGCTGCGTGCCGCCGCGCTGGAGACCGACCTCGCCGTCTGTCACACCCACGCCGACGATCCGGTCCCGGCGCTCGCCTTCGGCGGCGCCTACGAGGGGCCGCCGGTGGTCCTGGTCAACCACGCCGACCACGTCTTCGGGCTCGGCGCCGGCAACCTCTCGGTCCTGCTCAGCCAGCGCCAGATCGCCGCCGACGCCGCGGTGCGGGCGCGCGGCTACCCGGCCACCGCCAATCTGGTCTCCCCGCTGCCGATGCCGGGGGTCGGGCGACGCGAGCAGCGGGCCGCGGCGAAGCGGCGCCTCGGCATCGACCCGGACGCGGTCCTGGCGCTGACCCTGGCGCGGCCGGTCAAGTACGGCGCCGCCCCCTGGCATCCCGGCTTCGCCGAGGTCGTCGGACCGGCGCTCCGCGACCTGCCCGGCACGGTGCTGGCGGCGGTCGGCCCGGACCCCGCCGATCCCTCCTGGGCCGCGCTTGCGCGGGAGCTGCCAGGACCGCTGCTGATGCCGGGGGTCAAACGCGACCCGAGCCTCTACCTCGACGCCGCCGACCTCTACCTGGACTCCTTCCCGTTCGGCTCGATCACCTCGATGCTGGAAGCGGCCTCGCGCGACGTGCCGGTGCTGGTCAGCCGCATGTACGCGGGGATGGAGGCGCTGATGAGCAGCTCCGGCCCGCTCGACGACGTGGTCGTCGGCGCCGCCGACGCGCCCGCCTACCGGGCGGAGCTGGCCAAGCTGGCCAGCGACGCCGGGCGCCGTCGCGAGGTCGGCGCCACCTGTGGGGAGGCGGTCCGCCAGCGGCACGGGGAGCAGGCCTGGGTCGAGGCGCGCGAGCGCATCCACGCCGCCGCCGAGGCGGCGGAGCCGCTGCGCGAGCGCGGCGAGCCGGACGCCGACCCGGCCGAGCTTGCCGCTTACGCGGGCGCGCTGCTCGGGATCGAGGCGCGGGCGCCGCTGCTCTGGACGATCCGCTTCTGCAGCGACGGCTTCGACGCCGCCGATCGCCGCTCCGCCCGGGCCAGGGTGCTGGCGGTGCGGGCGGTGCAGAAGGTCGGCCGGCTCGGCCAGGGGAGCGGCCCGCGGGCGAGCGCCTGCCTGGTCCCGGCGGGGGTGCGGCGTTGAGCGCCACGGGGGTGCTCTCGCTGGCCGCCCGGACGCCCGTCCGCAGCCCGGTCCCCGGCGCACGGCGGGAGCTGCCGGAGCCGCGCCGCGCGCCGCGCGTCACGGTGGCGATTGCCTGCCACCAGTACGGCCGCTTCCTCGGCGAGTGCCTGGCCAGCGTGGTCGCGCAGGACGGGGTCGACCTCGAGGTGATCGTCGTCGACGACGCCTCGACCGATGAGACGCCGCGGGTCGCCGCCGCCTTCGCCGCCGCCGACGAGCGGGTCCGGGTGATCCGCCACGAGCGCAACGCCGGCCACATCGCCACCTTCAACGAGGGCCTCGGCGAGGCGCGCGGCGAGTACGTGCTGAAGCTCGACGCCGACGACCTGCTGGCGCCGGGGGCGCTGCGCCGCGCCGCCGCGGTGATGGAGCAGGACGCGCAGATCGGGCTCGTCTACGGCCACCCGCACTACTTCGAAGGCGCGCCGCCACGGCCGCCGGTGGGGGACGGGGGCGAGCGCTTCGCGGTCTGGGACGGACGCGAGTGGCTGCGCGAGCGCTGCCGCCGGGCGGTCAACTGCATCAGCAACCCGGAGGCGCTGGTGCGCCGCGACCTGCTCGACGTGGTCGGCCTCTACGACCCGCGCCTCCCGCACACCTTCGATTTCGAGATGTGGATGCGGCTGGCCGCGGTCAGCGACGTCGCCCGCGTCGAGGGCGCCGTGCAGGGCTTCTACCGGGTCCACCCGGACAGCTTCCAGCGCACCATCCACGCCGGCGTGATCACCGACCTGCGCGGCCGTCGCGACGCCTTCGAGGTGCTCTTCGAGGGCGTCGCCGGGGGCCTGCCGGAGGCGGCGGAGCTGCACGACCTGGCCCGCGAGCGGCTCGCCCGCGAGGCGCTCGACCGCGCCTGCCGGGCCTACGACCGCGGCCGGGTGGAGGAGGAGCCGGTCGAGCAGCTCGCCGCCTTCGCCCGCCAGGTCTGGCCGCGGGCCGAGCAGCTGCCGGAGTGGCGCGCGCTCGCCTGCCGGCGCCGGGTCGGCGAGCGCTACGCGCCCTGGACGCCGCCGTTCGTCGCCCGGGCGCTGCTGCGCCGGGTGCGCGAGGAGCGGCGCATGACCCGCTGGCTTCGCTACGGGTTGTAGGCGGGCGAAAGCAGCCGGACCGGACGAACGTTGATCGAGTAGTCGTGAAACCGAGCGGATCCCTCCAGTTCATCGGTCTGGCCCCCGCCGAGCCGGCGGTCCTGCGACACGAGGCCGCGATCCGGGTCCTCGACCTGGTCGGCGCCTCGCTGCTGATCGTGCTGCTGGCGCCGCTGCTGGCGCTGCTCGCGCTCTGGGTGAAGATCGACTCCCCGGGCCCGGTGATCTTCCGCCAGCGCCGCCTCGGCCGCGGCGAGGAGACCTTCTCGGTCGCCAAGTTCCGCACCATGACCGCCGGCGCCGACTGCGCCAAGCACGAGGAGCACGTCGGCAAGATGCTGGTCGCCGGCAACCGGGCCAACCTGCCGATGCGCAAGATGGAGGAGGACGACCGGATCACCCGGGTCGGCGGCTTCCTGCGCCGCACCAGCCTCGACGAGCTGCCGCAGCTTTGGAACGTCCTGCGCGGCGAGATGTCGCTGGTCGGCCCGCGCCCGCCGATCCAGTACGAGGTCGACCGCTACCCCGCCGATGCCTTCGATCGCTTCGCTGTGCGCCCCGGCATCACCGGCCTCTGGCAGGTCAGCGGCCGCAGCACCCTCACCTTCCGCCAGATGATCGACCTCGACGTCGAGTACGTCGAGCGCCGCACCCTCTGGCTCAACCTGAAGATCCTCCTGCTCACCCTGCCGACCGTGATCCACGGCCGCGGCGCCGCCTGAGGGTTCGGGACTGCCGGCAGTCCTAGCCCCGGCAGGACGCTTCCGGTGGGAGTTCTGGGCTCTATGCGTC
>CAYXFL010000039.1:0-28428 GCA_964464285.1 uncultured Conexibacteraceae bacterium | reverse complement strand
TACGAAGGACACCACCGACCCCTCCCAACGGAAGCGCTCCGAAGTTCCGTTGGCTGGCGAAAGCGCCCTGAGATTCAAGCTGGGGGCTGACGGGCCGGGTCGAAGTTCGGGGGTCGGGGTGATCGTTCCGTGAGGCTTCGGTAACGGTCGCCTTGACCTTCTTCGCCCACAGGGCGAAAAAGGTCAAGCGGAGCGCTTGGTCCCTCGTGAAGCTCCCCGGCCTCGGACGGCCCCCCAGCCCGGCTCCCGCTACGGGAGAAGGACGTCGTTCTCGCTGGAGGCGCGGAAGTCGCCGACGACGAGTTTGCCCGGGCGGGCGGTGGGGATGTCGGCGGCGGTGATCACGTAGGTGCCGGCCGGGAGGTCGGCCTGGAAGGTGACCGGGCTGCCGGCGAACATCGGGCCGGAGCCGGCGCTGGCCGGGCCGCGGACCAGGAGTTCGGAGTCGGTGTCGGTCTGGTTGGCGGCGACGAAGACGACGTCGAGCGGCTTGTCGGTGTCGATCCGCGGTTGCGGCTGGCCCTCGTTCTGGGGGATCTGCTGGGTCGGTTCGGGCCCCAGGCCGATCCCGCGCGGGTCGACGATCACCGCCTTGTCGCTGATCGTGACGCTGACCCGGGTGGCCACGTTCGGCCGCGGCTCGTTGGAGTGGCTCTCGGCCCCGCAGCCGGCGGCGAGCAGGGCGAGGCCGGCGAGCAGGGCGCCAACCAGCGCAGCCCTAAGCGCCTTGGCCCGGCCCCCGATTGCCGGATCGGTACTTACTCTCCCGCGACCCATCGCGGTGAATCTAACCGAAGGGCAGGCCGACGACTTCGGCCGTAACGCCATCTTCACCTACGGCGAGCTCGGCGCCGGGCTCCGCCTCGCGGCGGACGATCGCCAGCCCGATCGGCCCGAGCGCCGGGGAGACGGCGGCCGAGCCGAGCCGGCCGACCTCCTTCTCGCCCAGCCGCAGCGCCGCTCCGGCATCGACGGGGGCGCTCAGCCGCAGGCCGCGCAGGTGGCGGTTCGGCCGGCCCTTGTAGTGCAGCCGGGCGACCGGCTCCTGGCCGATGTAGCAGCCCTTGGTGAAGCTGACCGCGCGCTCGACGATCCCCGCCTCGGCCGGCATCGTCTCGGCGCTCATCTCCGCCCCGAAGCGCGGCGTACCGGCCTCGATCCGGAGGATCTCGGCGGCGGCGGGGGAGACGGCGACCGCGCCGGCCTCGAGCAGCGCGGCGCGCAGGCGCTCGGCCTCGGCGGCGGCGCAGATCAGGTCGATCCCGGCGGCGGTGCCGGCGGCGACGCACTCGACCCCGGACACCGAGCTCTCCTGGCAGGTGTCCTCGGGCAGCGCCGCGGTCCCGGCCAGCTCGACGCTGCGCGGCCCGATCAGGGAGAGGATCGCGCGCTCGTCGGTGACGTCCTCGACCGCGACGTCGCGCCCGATCGAGTACATCGTCAGATGCTTGACCACGGCGGGCCGGGCGAGCGCCTCGCAGTCGAGCCAGAGGTCCGGCCCCGCGCCGGGCCGCAGCACCCGCAGGTCGGACTGCATGTGTCCCTTGCGGTCGAGCAGCGCCGCGTAGGCACCGTCGCCGGGCTCCAGCGCCTCGACGTCGTTGGTCACCTGGCCCTGCAGGTACTCCGCCGCGTCGGGGCCGGTCAGCGCCAGCTTGCCGCGCTCGGAGCGGTCGAGCAGCCCGCACTCTTCGCGCAGCTGCCGGTACTGCGCGTCGAGCTCGATCTCGGTCTCGGTTCCGCTGGTCGCCATCCCCGCCGATTCTACGGAGTAGGCTTCGGCTCCCCGATGGCTCTCGCCGCCGACTTCCAGCAGATCCTCGACTCGCTGCCCCCCGACTGGACCGACCTCGAGGTCGACCTGCGGATCGACGACGAGCGCCAGTACGTCGACTCGGCGGTGGCGCTGAGCCAGGTCAACGCGCAGGTCTACTCGCGGGCCGAGTGGCACTGGCGGCTGATCGTCGCCAAGAGCTTCGGCCACGCCGCCGCGGCGGAAACGGTGCTCGGCGTGCTCGCCAGGCTCGACTCCGACGGGGTGGCCGGCGAGCTGGCCCTGGCCGAGGTGCGCGAGGGACGCTCGGAGGTCGTGCAGATGTGGGGCCGCCCCGAAAGCGTGCGCGAAGAGTTCCGCCAGCGCCGCTCGATCTAGGACGGGAGGGACGGTGGCACAGGTCGTCAGCATCGCCGAGGACCTGATGCTGGCCAGCCGGGTCGACGTGATGCTGACCGGCGCCGGCCACCACGTGGTCCTCGCCCGCTCGCTGGAGCAGGCCTCGCTCGACGGCGCCGAGCTGATCGTCGCCGACCTCGAGGTCGAGAAGCCGGAGGCGCTGGCCGGGCTCGGGGTGCCGGTGCTCGGCTACTACTCGCACGTCGACGCGGAGACCAAGAAGGCGGCCGACGCGGCGGGAATCGACCTCGCGGTGCCACGCTCGCGGATGGCCAGGGAACTTCCGGAGCTCGTTCAGGGGTTGCTGGGGGACTGATTAGGGGTATCTCGGCGGAGGCCCTGCGGCTGAGTCTCCGGCGAGATACCCCTAATCAGTCCTCACGGAAGCTGGAAAGTGGCCCCGAGATCCACGGGGTCGGCGAGGAGGCCGTGGGATCGATCCCAGGCCGCCCATTCGCTCAGCACCTTTGGGTCGAAGGGCTGGGGGGAGATGTCGCTGCCGAGGGCGCGGAGCTGGGCGGCCTGGTCGGCGCGGTCGAGGCCGGGGTTGGCGGCGAGCAGGTCGTCGAGGGCGCCCTGGGGGTCGGCGGTGGCGTCCGCGTAGCCGCTGCGGGTCGCGTCGACCACGGCGTCGACCAGCTCGGGGTCGCGCTCCAGGGTGCGCCGCGAGGTGGCCAGGACCAGCTCCGGGTAGCGCGGGGCACCGTAGTCGTCGACCTTGAATATCCGCACCGGCACGCCCTGGCCGCGCAGCGCCACGCCCTCGGCGTTCCAGAACCCGGTCGCCGCGTCGACCCGGCCGGCGGCCAGCGCCGCGACCGCGTTGAAGCCGATCGTCACCCGCTTCACCTTGCTGGGGTCGCCGCCGTCGGCGCTCACCTCGGAGTCGACCACGGCTTCGTCGGAGGGCAGGCCGGTGACCCCGACCGTGCGCCCCTCGAGGTCGCGCGGGCGCCGCACCGGCCCGTCGGCGCGGGCGATCACCGAGGCCAGCGGGGCGTTCACGATCGGCAGCACGCCGACCAGGTCGAGCCCGCGCTCGCGGGCGATCCCGAGGTCGTGGACGTCGAGGATCGCGAACTCGGCGCGGCCGGCGGCGAGCAGCTTCGGCGCGTCGGTCGATTCGCCCGGCTCGCGGATCGTCAGGCCCACACCGGCCTTCCTGTAGGAATCTTTAGCTTCGGCGGCGAAGATTCCGGCGTGGACTGCGTTGGGAACGAAGTCGAGCACCAGGCTCGCGCCTTTCGGCGCGCCCGGTTCCGCGCCGTCCCCGCCGCAGCCAGCAGTGCCGGCAATGACGAGGGCGGCCGCCAGCAGCGCGACAGCCCGTCTCATTCGCCGCTGGAAACTAATCCATTGAGTGAATGTGGGTAGACTGCCCCCGCTTACTCACCGACGGGAGCTACGAGGAGGAAAAGTGCAGGAACGAGGCCTTTCGGCATATCTAGCCGAGTTGATCGGCAGCTTTTTGCTGGTCTTCTTCATCACCAGCGTCGTCACGCTCTACGTGTCGACGGGCAGCCAGGCCCAGTTCGGCACCGACATGGCCGTTGTCGGCTTCGTCCAGGGTCTGACGCTGTTCGGCGTGATCGTGATGTTCGGCGCGGTCAGCGGCGGCCACTTCAACCCGGCCGTGACGCTCGCCGCCCTCACCATCAAACGGATCAACCCGCTCGACGCGGTCATCTACATCCTTGCCCAGCTTTCCGGCGCCGTGCTCGGCGCCCTGCTGACCAAGGGCCTGCTGACCGACGAGGGCCGCGCCGTCAACTACGGCGCCGGTGAAGTCAGCGGTCTGCTCAGCGGCAACTTCGCCGGCACGATCGTCGAGGGCATCGGCGTCTTCGCCCTCGTGCTCGTGATCCTCGCCGTCGTCTTCTCGAAAAAGAGCATGAAGGACTGGGGCCCGCTGGCGATCGGCACCACCTTCGTCTTCATGGTCATGGTCGGCGGTCCGCTGACCGGGGCCTGCTTCAACCCGGCCCGCTGGTTCGGCGCGGCGCTGGTCAGCAACGAGTGGGGCGGCGTCTGGCCCTACCTGGTTGGCCCGGTCGTCGGTGCCCTGCTCGCGGTCGCCGTCTGGCGCTTCGTGATCGAGTCCGGCGGTCCGGCCCCGACCGAGCCGCCGCAGCGGGTCAAAGGCGACGCGGCCAAGCCGGCCTCCTCGCCGAAGCCCGCCTAGCCGGCGAGACACTCCCGCTTCACCGGACGACCCGGCCATCTGGCCGGGTCGTCCGCTTTCCGGGGCCTGGGACGAGCGGCCCTCTCCGATAGCCTCGTCCCGGTGCGCCGGGTCACCTTCTCCCGCAACTTCACGCTCTCGCTGTCCCGTACCTGCCAGTGCTACTGCAAGTACTGCGCCTTCGCCACCCACCAGGCGCACGTGCACCCGCCTGAGGAGGTCGAACGGCAGCTCGACGAGGCGCTGAAGCGGAACGCCAAAGAGCTGCTGGTGCTGACCGGCGAGCGCCCCGAGGTCAACCCGGTGGTCGCCGAGCGGCTCGCCGCCTGGGGCCACGAGGACTTCACCTCCTACGTCGTCTGGGCCTGCGAGCGGGCGCTCGAGCGCGGGATGCTGCCGCACACCAACATCGGCGTCTGCACGCCCGCGGAACTCGCCGCGCTGCGCGAAGTGACCGCCTCCCAGGGGCTGATGCTGGAGTCGGTCGACGCGAGCCTGATGGAGACCGTCCACGCCGGCTCGCCGACCAAGCACCCCGAGGCTCGCCTGGCGACGATCGCGGCCGCCGGCGAGCTGAAGATCCCCTTCACCACCGGGATCCTGGTCGGCATCGGCGAGTCGGAGGTCTCCCGAGTGCGGTCCCTGGAAGCCATCGCCGAGCTGCACGAGCGCCACGGCCACATCCAGGAGGTGATCCTGCAGAACTTCGTCCCGCACCCCCGCTACTACGGCGCCGAGGTGGCCGAGATCGCCGACGAGGCCTCGAAGGAGCGCTGGAGCGGCGGCGAGTCCCATGCCGAGCCGGCGCAGGTGCCTGGCTGGGCCAACCCTGTCGGGATCGGGGAGATCAAGCGGCTGATCGCGGAGTGCAAGCGGCTGATGCCGGACGTCGGGGTGCAGGTGCCGCCGAACCTCTCCGAGTTCTGGCCGGAGCTGGTCGAGGCTGGCGCTACCGATCTCGGCGGGCTGAGCGCGAATGGGGACCACATCTCGCCGGAGGAGCCGTTCCCGTCGCCGCACCAGGTGCGCAAGGAGCTGGCCCCGAAGGGCTACGCGCTGACCGAGCGGCTCTGCGTCTACCCGCAGTACATGGAGCCGGAGTGGCTCGAGCAGGGCGTGCTCGACGTGATCAAGCTGAAGTACTGGAGCTTCATCCCGCGCAAGGGCTCGGGGCGGCGCTCGGAGGAGACGATCGCGCCCGACCTCGCCGGGAAGGCGATCGCCAAGGGGCGCGAGGGGGCGGAGCTCTCCGAGGACGAGCTGACCGCGCTGTTCGCGGAGACGCGGCCGGAGGTGATCGAGGAGATGCGGGTCGCCGCCGACGAGCTGCGCGCCGAGCTGCACGGCGACACCGTCACCTTCGTCGTCAACCGCAACATCAACTTCACCAACGTCTGCGTGGTCGGCTGCGCCTTCTGCGGCTTCGGCCAGGGCAAGCGCTCGCCCGACGCCTACGAAGTCTCCGAGGCCGACTTCGCCGCCCGGATCGAGGAGGCGGTGGCCTTCGGCGCCACCGAGCTCTGCATGCAGGGCGGTATCCACCCCGACCTCTCGCTGGACGAGTACGGCAGGTGGCTGCGCCTGGCCAGGCAGACGGCGCCGGGGCTGCACCTGCACGCCTACTCGCCGATGGAGATCAACTGGGCCTGCGAGCGCTCCGGCAAGAGCCCGGCCGAGGTCTTCGCCTACCTGCGCGAGCAGGGGCTCGGCTCGACCCCCGGCACCGCCGCCGAGGTGCTCGACGACGGGGTGCGCCAGCGGATCTCGCCGAACAAGCTGCCGGTCGATCGCTGGGTCGAGATCATCGAAGCGTCGCACCGCTCGGGCCTGCGCTCGACCTCGACCGTGATGTTCGGCCACATCGAGGAGCCGCGCGAGCTGGCTCGCCACATGAAGGTGATCAGGGACCTGCAGGAACGGACCGGCGGGATCACCGAGTTCGTGCCGCTCAGCTTCATCCCCTTCAACACGCTGCTCGGCCGCACGCACGGGATCGAGGAGATCTCGATGCGGGAGAACCTCAAGCACACCGCCGCCTTCCGGCTGGCGCTCGGCCGCTCGATCTCCAGCCTGCAGGCGAGCTGGGTGAAGATGGGCCTGGAGGGGGCGACCGAGGCGCTGCGCTGGGGCGTCAACGACCTCGGCGGCACGCTGATGGAGGAGAACATCTCCCGGATGGCCGGCTCCCAGCACGGCGTCCGGCTCGACCCCCCGCAGCTGATCGAGGCGGCGCGGGCGGCCGGCCGCGAACCGGCCCAGAGGACCACGCTCTACGAGCTGATCGAGCGCTACCCGGCGACCGCGGTCCCCGCTTAGTCCCTGACCTTTCGGGTAGCGGCGTCCCGACGGCAAACGATGCCGAAAGGAGCAGCGATGAACGACGAGGTGCGCAACAAGGACGACGCCAAAGGGCGCGTCAAGGAGGCCGCCGGCAACCTGACCGGGGACAAGGACCTGCAG
This sequence comes from uncultured Conexibacteraceae bacterium, assembly GCA_964464285.1. Lineage (GTDB taxonomy): Bacteria > Actinomycetota > Thermoleophilia > Solirubrobacterales > 70-9 > VAYN01. The sequence continues at coordinate 21,613 of CAYXFL010000039.1, read as the reverse complement.
CGCGAGGGCAAGGTCGACCAGGCCTCAGGCAAGGCCAAGCACGGGATCGAGAAGCTGACCGACAAGGTCAAGCACGCGATCCGGCGCGACTAGCGGAAGAGGTCCTCCTCGCGGGGACGGCGCAGAGCGGCGGCCCCGGGCCCGTCCTCGGCGGTGACGTAACGGCCGAGGCCGCGCACGACCGCCGCCGGCGTGCCGCTGGTCTTGTCGCGGACCAGGTCGGCGGCCGCGGCGGCCTCGTCGGCGATCGCGATCGCGGTCGCCTCCAGCTCGCGGCCGCCGGCGTCGTGGCGCCCGCGCCAGTCGTCGAGCGGGGCGAGGCCGGCGCAGCCGATCGCGACCTCGGTCTGGCCGAGCCGCCAGGCGCGCCCGAAGCTGTCGGCGATCACCACACCGGGGCCGACGCCGAGCTCGGCGCGGATGCGGCGGGCGGAGGCGTCGGGGTCCTCGGGCAGCAGGCAGACGGTTCCGGTCTCGGGGAGGTTCGAGGCGTCGATCCCGGCGTTGGCGCAGACCAGGCCGTGGTGGGTCTCGACGATCAGCACGCCGCGTTCGGCCCGCAGCACCTCGGCGCTCTCGTCGAGGATCAGCTGGACCAGCGCCGGCTCCTTGCCGCCGAGGTGGGCGGCGAGCTTGCGCGCTTCGGCGCCGGGCAGCACCGAGGAGAGCTTGCGCACCCGGTCCTCGGCCTTGGAGACGATCTTCTGGGAGATCACCACGACGTCGCCGCCGGCGAGCTCGGCGCGGGCGGCGATCTCGGTGCCGACGCTCATCCCGGGCTCGAACTCGGGCAGGCCCGCGACCGCGCGGATCGCGATCTCGCTCATATCCCCAGGGCTTTGGCGGTGCGGCGGGCGCGGCCGGGCCGGCTCATCAGCTGGGTGGTCAGCGCGACCACGTCGGCGGGGGTGTCGAGGTCGAGGCCGAGCGAGGCCAGCTCCTCGACCCCGAAGGGGACCCCGGCGGTTCGCGCCGCCTCGACGTGGCGGGCGCAGCTGCCCTCGCCGAAGGCGGGCACGATCGCGCTCGGCGGACTCAGCACCAGCGCGTTGGTACCGGTCCCGTGGCGGTCGGGGACGACGGCGACGTAGCGCTCGGGCACCCCGGTCAGCAGCCGGTCGAGCTCCTGCGGGTCGAGCAGCGGGCAGTCGCCGGGGAGCAGGGCGACGCAGGTCTCGCCCTCGACCTCGGCGCGGGCGATCCCCGCCTGCACGGCCTCCACGTGGCCGAGGTCGCCGGGGTCGGGGACGACCTCGGCGCCGGCCTCGAAGGCGAGCTCCTGGGCGATCGGGTCGCCGGTGACGACGATCGTGCGCTCGATCGTGCGCGCCTTGCCGATCGCCTCGAGCACGTCGGCGACCATCGCCCCGACCAGGGCGCGGCGGCGCTCCGGCTCGTAGCCGGCGGTGAGGCGCTGCTTGGCTTCGTCGAAGCGCTTGACGGGGAGGATCGCGGTCGCCATCGGCGGGTGCGGCGGAGCGTAGCCGGGCGGCTCAGCCGGCCAGGTCCCGCGCGTAGTCGAGGACCACGCGGGCGAGCCGGGCGCTGCCGCCGGCGCCCTCCATCAGGGTCGCCGTCGCCAGGTGGGGGAGGTCGGTCGGGGGCGGGTCGGGGTCGCCCTCGTCGACGACGATCCCGTCGATCAGCCCGGCGTAGAGCGAGGCGACGCCGGCGGCGGTGCGGGGGCGTCCGATCGCTTCCATGAAGCGGTCGGTCGGGCCCTTGACCACGGCGCCGGCGACGTAGGGGCTGACCGCGACGACCGGGGCGGGGGAGGCGGCGATCGCCTCGCGCATCCCGGGCACGGCGAGGATCGGGCCGATGCTGATCACCGGGTTGGAGGGGCCGAGCACGATCGCGTCGGCCTTGCGCAGCGCGTCGAGCACCTCGCGGGTCGGCTCCGCCTCGGCGATCCCCTCGAGCTCGACCCCGAGCACCGCCGGCTTGCCGCCGTCGAGGATCAGGTACTCCTGCAGCTCACGGCGGCCGGCCTCGGTCAGCACCTTGGTCCGCACCGGCGCGTCGGACATCGGCAGGACTTCTGCCCGCACCCCGAGCCCGCGCGCGATCTGGGCCTGGGCGTGGGTCGGCGTGCCGCCCTCGGCGAGGAACTGGCGCCGGTAGAGGCAGGCGGCGAGGTCGCGGTCGGAGAGCCGGAACCAGCTCGGGGCGCCGAGCCGCTCCAGCCGCTCGAAGACGGTGAAGGTGTCCTCGCGGATGCCCCAGCCCTGCTCCTCGTCGATTTCGCCGGAGAGCCAGTAGGTGACGAGGTCGGGGTCGGGGGAGACGTGGACGCCGAGCGTCTCGACGTCGTCGCCGGTGTTGGCGATCACCGCCAGGTCGGCGCCGATCTCCTCCTGCAAGCCGGCGCCGAGCTTGGCGCCGCCGGTGCCGCCGGCCAGCAGCGCTACGCGCATCAGGCCCAGTGGTCGGTATCCGGGAGCCCGGTGAGGCGGATCCCGGCGTGCGCCTTGTAGCGGCCGTTGACCGAGATCAGCATCGGGGTCAGCTGCTCGACGATGCGGGCCATCTCCAGGGAGCCGGCGTTGACCGCCCGCAGCCCCGGAATCAGCTCGATCAGCCGCGCCACCCGCGCCTTGTCGGCCTTCTTGTCGCCGCAGACCAGGACGTCCTCGCCGAGCTCGGCCTCGGCGTCGGCGAGGGTCGGGGCGCCGACCGTGTGCAGGGCGGCGATGACGGTGACCCCCTCCGGGACCATCTCCTGGGCCTGCTGGGCGGCCGAGCCCTGCCAGACGCCGATCGAGCGGGTCGCTTTGCCGGAGATCGCGGCGGCCAGCGGGACCGTGCAGTCGACCAGGATCTGGCCGGGGCGGAGCGCCGTGCGCAGGTTGTTCAAGTTCTCTGATTGGGCGCGGAAGGGGACGGTGAGGAAGACGATCTCGCCCTTGCCGGCCGCCTCGCCGTTCTCGAGGCCGCTGACCTCGGCGCCGGGGACCGCCTCGCGGACCTTCGCCGCGGCTTCCTCGGCGCGCTCGGCCGAGCGTGAGCCGAGCACGACCGGGACTCCGGCCGCGGCCCAGCGGGTCGCGAGGCCGGCGCCGAGGGCGCCGGTGCCGCCGATGATCGGGATCGGTTCGGTGGGCACGGGGTTGCGCAGTCTATGCTCCCGGCCGTGCGGCTTGACGGGAGGAAGGCCCTGGTCACCGGTGGCGCCAGCGGGATCGGCGCCGCGATCGCCGCGCGCCTGGCGGCGGAGGGGGCGGAGGTCTGGGTCGGCGACGTCGACGTGGCCGGCGCCGAGCGCGTCGCCGGCGAGGTCAACGGCCACCCGCTGGAGCTCGACGTGACCGCGATCGAGTCCGCCCGGGCGGCGCTCAGCGCCACCGGACCGCTCGACGTGCTGGTCAACAACGCTGGCACCGACGAGTTCGGCTTCTTCACCTACACCTCGCCCGAGCAGTGGCAGCGGGTGCTCGCGGTCAACCTCGTCGGCGTGCTCAACTGCACCCACGCGGCGCTGCCGGGCATGCAGGACGCTCGCTACGGCCGCATCGTCAGCATCTCCTCGGAGGCGGGCCGGGTCGGCTCCAAGGGCTCCGCCGTCTACTCGGCGGCCAAGGGCGGCATCATCGCCTTCACCAAGGCGATCGCCCGTGAGAACGCCCGCTACGGGATCACCGCCAACGCGATCGCGCCCGGCCCGATCGAGACGCCGCTGCTCATGCAGGCCAGGGAGTTCGGCGAGATCGGCGAGAAATTGATCGAGACGATGAAGTCGGCGACCCAGATCGGCCGCCTCGGCCAGCCCGACGAGGTCGCCGCCGCCGCAGCCTTCCTAGCCAGCGACGACGCCACCTACGTAACGGGCGAGACCCTGGGCGTAAGCGGCGGCCTAGGCATGGTTTAAGCGGGAGGGGCTAGCGAAGCCCGCGCGCGCGTCTGGCGGCGGCGGACCGGCTCGGTGCGGCGTCCTCGGTCGGCCGAATAGCGCTGCTATTCGGCCTCCCTGCGTCCTTGCCCCGCTTGGTCCGGCGCTCGCCAGCCGCACACGGGGGCTTCGCTAGCCCCTCCCAAGTAACAAACCTCGTGCGCACTGGCCCGTTTTGTCCTCGTCGCACCCCTGCGTCTATGCGGTGGGCACGCTGACCTCGGCCCGCGCGCCCGCTGGAGAGCGCCGTTCTCTCGTGTGGCGACGGCGCCTGTCTCACTCACAGCAGCGCCGCGGCGCTCTGGGGCTTCGGCAAGGAATGGGGAGGGGGATCGAGGTTGCAGGTCCGTTCGCGCTCCGCCCGCCGCCGTCCCGATGTCCACGTCCATCGCCGCCCCTCCTTACCCAGCAATGCCGTTCGAACCCACCACGGCATCCGGGTCACCACCCCCACCCAGACCATGGTCGACCTCACCACCCGCAGCGACCGCACCACCGTCGAGCGGATGATCAGCGACGCCGTCCGCCTCAAGCTCTTCACGCCGCCCAGCCTGCGCGCCTCCCTGGCGGCCCACGCCGGCGAGCCCGGCGTCGCCGTCCTCCGCGGCGTCCTCGACCGCCGCGCCTTCCGCCTCACCCGCTCGCGGCTCGAGCAGCTGTTCCTGCCGATCGCCGCGCAGGTCGGCCTGCCGGTCCCGCTGACCAAGCAGTGGGTGAACGGCTTCGAGGTCGACTTCCACTGGCCGCGGCTCCGCTTCGTCGTCGAGACCGACGGGCTCGCCTTCCACCGCACGCCGGCCGAGCAGGCCAGGGACCGCGTCCGCGACCAGGCCCACACCGCGGCCGGCTTCGTCAACCTGCGCTTCACCCACGAGCAGATCCGCTACGAGCCGGCCTACGTGCGGCGCATCCTCGCCGACACGGCGCGCCGGCTCGGTGTGGCGCGATAGCGCCCGCGGTCAGCCGCGGGCGATGCCGGAGGTGGGACTCGAACCCACAAGCCCGCAAGGGCAGTCGATTTTGAGTCGACCGCGTATGCCAATTCCGCCACTCCGGCGCGGCCTGAGCATAGACGTGCGACGCTCGGGCAAGCCGCGAAACGGCGGGTGCCGTCAGGCGGGCTGGGGCGCGCCCGCCCCGTAGTCCTCGCCCGAGCCGATCGGGCGCTCCTCCTCGACGTGCCACTCCTGGTTGAAGCCGTACATGGCGACGACGACGACGACGATCTGGAGGATGCCGAGGAGCACGACCAGGGTGCCGAGCAGCGAGGTCGGCAGCAGCGCCTCGTTGAAGCCCGCCTTGTCGCGGGCGAACCAGCTGTTCGCGCCGACTGCGCAGAAGATCGCCAGGATCATCGAGAGCGCCGCGGTCAGCGGCAGGATCCCGCGGCTCCAGCGCGAGACCAGGAAGGCGAAGAAGGCGTAGAGGATCGCGTAGATCGCGCAGATCGCGCCCATCCCGCTGGCCCCTTTGAGCAGCGACCAGCCGCCGATCGTGATCACGGCCGCGAGCACCGCCGTCGCGAGCAGCAAAAGGACGATCACGAACTTCGTCGTGACCGACCCGGCTTTCTCCCGATTGGGCCGCCAGAGCTCGTAGCCCGGCCTGACCTCTCCCACCGCCATGCGTCGATCATAGAATCCGAGAGCGACGCTGCGGCATTTACCGCGCGTTAAGCCCCGAGACGGGGCGCCACGCGGGCGTGGCGGAATTGGAATACGCGCCAGGTTTAGGTCCTGGTGGGCTTCGGCCCGTGGGGGTTCGAGTCCCTCCGCCCGCACTGACGCCGCGAGCGCCGGCCGCTCGTTACGATCCGCCCCCTGGGGCAGTGGCCCAACTGGCTAAGGCACCGGTCTCCAAAACCGGCGATTCCAGGTTCGAGTCCTGGCTGCCCCGTATCGGCGACGCGCTACCGTTACGCGATCTCGGCGAGCGTAGACACGGGGCAGCGTCCGGTTCTGATCGCGTACGACGGATCCGAGCAGGCGAAGGGCGCGATCGCCGAGGCGGGGCGGATCCTCGGTGCCGGCCGTCGCGCGGTCGTCCTCACCGTCGGCGAGCCGATCGAGAGCTTCGGCTTTGCCGGGCTCGGGGGCGGGACGACGCTCGATCCGGCGACCGTCTCGGCGATGCAGGAGTCGGCGCGGAACGAGGCCACGGCCGTGGCCGAGGAGGGGACGGAGCTCGCTCGCGCGGCGGGGTTCGCCGCCGAGGCGCGGATCGAGTTCGCCCCGAGTCCCTGGCAGGAGATCGTCGCGGCGGCCGACGGGCTCGATGCCGATCTGATCGCGCTCGGCTCCCGTGGCAGGACCGGCCTTTCGCATCTGCTGCTCGGCAGCGTCGCCTCGGCGGTCGCCCAGCACAGCCGCCGCAGCGTCCTCATCGTCCACCCCGAGGTGGCCGGCGCAGGGGACTGAGGCCGGGCGCGCCGCGGCTTTAACCAGTTGGTAGCGCCTTCATTACATCTCTGACACGCGCGGCGGGCAACGTGGCGGCATATGCATGCCTTGACCACGTTGCGGCGGGCGGCGGCGCTCGCCGCGCTGCTGTCCGCGCTGTCCCTCGGGGGGGTCGGGCGGGCCGAGGCGATCGTCTTCGACGTGCAGTCGCTGGCCGGGCCGAGCGCCGCGGTGCTCGAGGTCGGCGACGCGGCGATGTCCGAGGACGGCAGCGGCGGGGTCGTCTTCCTGCAGCAGGTGGAGGGCCGCAGCCATGTCTTCGTCGCGCAGTTCCGGGACGGGGCCTGGCGGCCGCCGCAGCGGGTCGACGTCGGCCAGCGCTTCGACTCGAGCTGGGCGCGGATCGGGGCGGGTGACGGGGGCCGGCTGCTGGTCACCTGGGTGCAGGAGTTCGGGGTCGAGAGCGACCGCCTGTACTCGGCCACCCTCGATCCCGGCGCCAACTTCTTCCAGGCGCCGGTCCCGGTCGACCTCAACGTCGGCGAGGCGACCTCGACCTACCCCGACCTGGCGATGAACCGGGGCGGCCAGGCCTACCTGACCTACCGGGTCGTCACCGACACCAGCCCCTCCAACCCGCCCGGCTACGTCGGCGCCGACACCCGGCTGGCCCGCTACGGCGCCCGCCTCTGGTCCGTGCACGGGACGCCGGTCGACCGCAACCCGGCGGCCCCAGTGCGGCTGCCGAGCGCGGTCAACTCGCCGCGGGTCGGGATCGACGTCCAGGGCCAGGGCGTGGTCGCCTGGCAGGAGCCCGACGACGAGTTCGTCGACCGGGTCTGGGCGCGGCGGGTGTTCGGCGCCAGCGCCGGGATCCCGATCCAGGCCAGCCCCTCGAGCTGGGAAGCGGCGCCGCTGCGCGGCCCAGCCGACGCCTTCGCGCTCGACGTCGCCGGCTTCGGCCAGACCGCGATCGCCTTCCGCCAGCAGCCGGGCCAGGCGAGCAAGCTGAGCGCGCCGCGGACGCTGGTCAACCTGATGCCCGACGTCTTCTCCGAGCAGGCCAAGCAGTTCGGCGGCCCCCACCTCGCCGACGGCGGCGTGCGCGCGGCGCTGGGGGCGCCGAGCGTCGCCGTCGACCCGCGCGGCCGCTTCCTCGCCGGCTTCGCCGACGGCCCCGCGACGCTGCTCGGCGGCGGCGACGAAGCGGCGGCCGGCAAAGTCGTGCGGGTTGACGACGGCGCCAGCGGCATGCCCGGCGAGCCGCTGGTCGACCTGGCGGAGACCGGGGCGGGGGTGGCCGCCTGGGCGGAGCTGCGGGCCGGCGCCGGCGTGGTCGCGGTGCAGGAGCGGCGGGCCGACGGGATCGACGAGGTGACCCGGCTGAGCGCCCCGCTCGGCGGCGCCGTCGCCGACCTGCGGCTGGGCGGCTCGGGCCTCGGCGACGCGATCGTCGCCTGGCGCCAGGGCAGTGGCCCCGGCTCCCAGGTCGCGGTCGCGGTCCTCGACGCGCCGCCCGATCCCTTCCTCGTGCTGCTGCCGAGCGGCTGGCAGCGCAAGCCGCAGGTGCGGGTCGCCTGGGACCACAGCCCGAACGCGATCAGCGACGTGCGCTACTCGGTCAGCGTCGACGACGAGCCGGTCCAGGAAGGCCTGCGCGGGCTCAGCGCCCGCCTGCGCCGCGGCGACGTCGGCGACGGCCGCCACCGGGTCCAGGTCTTCGCCACCGACGCCGGCGGCCAGGAAACCGGCAGCCGCGCCGGCACCCTGCTGGTCGACCGCCGGGCGCCGCGGGTGACCCTGCGCCAGCGCGGCCGCCGGCTCGCCGTCGTCGTCGCCGACGGCCGCAAAGGCAAGGCTTCGACCCTGCGCAAAGCGTCGGTGAAGGTCAGCTTCGGCGGCCCCGGGACCAGCAGGCGAGGCGCCGCGGCCCGCGCCTCCGCCGCCCCCGCCAAAGGCGGCAAGCCCAAGCCCGCCAAGGCCGGCAAGAAGAAGGCAAAGGCCCCGACCGTCACCGTCCGCCACGCCTACGCCGCCCCGGGCCGTTACCGCGTCACCGTCCGCGCCCGCGACCGCGCCGGCAACCGCACCTCCTACTCGAAGCTGGTCCGCGTCCGATGACCCCGGGTGGTCGCCATTTCCTCCGCCATGCGAAAGAAATGGCGACCACCCAACTCGTGGGGCTTGCGGCGCTGCTGTTGGCGCTGCTGGTGGCGCCGGGGGTGGCGTGGGGCGCCTACGGGCCGGGGGCGCAGATCGTCTCGGCGGACTTCCAGCGGCTCGAGCAGGGGGACGACGCGACGCAGTACGCGGCGATCTCGGCGGACGGGCGCTACGTCGCCTTCCAGACCAGCGCCCGCAACTTCTTCGCCGACGACGACCCCGACCCGGCCGGGATGTACCGGGGCGGCGGGATCTTCCGCTTCGACCTGGAGACGAAAGCGCTGGCGAAGGTCGCCGACGGCAGCTTTTTCGACGAGGAGACGAACGCGTTCCGGCTGCGCGGCGCGGTCAGCCCCTCGGTCAGCGCCGACGGCCGCTACGTCGCCTTCGCCACCGCGCAGCCGCTGACGGCCGCCGACCTCAACGACAACATCGACGTCTACGTGCGCGACATGGCGCGGCCGGCGACCGACCCCGCCGCGTTCGACCTCGTCTCCGCCCGCAACGGCGGCGAGGTGCCGGCCAGCTACGCCGCCGGCACCGTCTTCCCGGGCAACAACCCCGGCGCCGAGGTCTCGCGCGGGGTCGCGATCAGCGCCGACGGCCAGAAAGTCGCCTTCCGCACCGCCGCGGCCTCCGACCTGCCGGCGGCGGCGGCCACCGACACGCCGGCGGGCCAGATCTTCGTCCGCGACCGCGCCGCCGGCACCACCACCCTGGTGACCGCGCGGCGCGACCCCGGCAGCGGCCTGATGACGCAGGAGCCGGCCGGGGGCGCCTTCGGCGCGGCGCTCAGCGCCGACGGCACCACGGTCGCCTGGAGCGGTGCCAACGCCGCCGACCAGACCCGCCTGCTCAGCGGCGAGAACTCCGAACCGCAGTTCGAGTACTACCTCTGGCGCCGGGTCGCCGACGGCCCGGCGGCGCCGACCCGCCGGGTCAGCGGGCTCGCCGACCCCGACGACGCCGGCTGCCCGCCCGGCGCGACCACGCTCTTCGACCTCACCTCGACCGGCCCCTGCTACGGGCCGCTGGCCGAACAGGAGGCGCTGCGGGCGAGCATCAGCTCGCAGCTTCCGGCGCTCAGCGGCGACGGCTACCGGGTCGCCTTCCTGACCGGCTCGGGCCCGCGTGGGCCGGTCTCCGGCGGGCTCGCCCAGGACCTCTTCGTCACCGACATGCGGCTCGGAATCAGCCGCAAGGCGGGCACCGCCGAGCTGACCCGCGACGCCCCCGGCGACCCGGCCACCAGCCCGCTGCTGAGCGGGGTGGCGATCTCCGCCGACGGCCGCTACATCGCCGTCGTCACCGCCCGCACCCGCTACACGCTGCCGGCCCTGCAGCTGCTCGGCGAGCCGCGACCGATCCCGAACCGGCGCGACCTCTACGTGGTCGACCTGGCGGAACGGACGATCGAACGGGCGACCCGCTCGCCGGCCGGCGAGGAAATCGACGGCGACGTGCTCAACGACGTCTCGGTCGCGGCGGACGGCGGGCGGATCGCCTTCGTCTCCCTGGCCGGCAACCTCTTCTTCGGCGACGCCAACCAGCGCCCCGACGCCTTCGTCGTCAGCCGCGCCCCGGCCGCCGCCGCGGAGCCGCCGCCGAGCCGGCTCGGCCAGGACGGGGCCTCGACGATCGAATCCAGCCACGGCGGGCCGCGGATCTCGGTGCGCGCCCGCTCGCGCCCGGGCGGCGTGGTCGAGCTGCTGGTCTCGGTGCCGGCGGCGGGCGGCGTGCGGGCGCTGGCCCGCGGCCGCGCCGGCGAGCCGCCGAAGGCGCGGGCCCTGGCGACCGCCACCGGGCGCGCCCGCGGGCTCAAGCGCTCGGTGGTCAAGCTCGTCCTGCGGCCGGTCAGCCGCTACCTCCCGGAGCTGCGCCGCGAGGGCCGGCTGCGGGCCCGCGTCGCGGTCACCTACGTCGCCGCGCGCGGCGGCCGGCGGGCCTCGGCGAGCGCCGCGATCAGCTTCCGCCAGAGCCTCTCGGCCGGCCGCCGGCAAGGGCCGAAGTAAAGGCCTCGTCACCGGCCGGTGACGATCTGGTTACGCCGCTGATAACGAGATGTGAATGAGCCGTAGAAGTCCTGTGAAGCGGCTTGACAGAGCCATATACGGCCAATGACCCTGCTGCCGAAATGGTTATGTCGATGAAAGGAAAGACCCAGATGAGCCGCAGTTTCAGCCCCTCGAACAGGGCTATGAAGGCTGCCGCAGCGGGAGCCCTGGTCGCGTTCGCGGCGACCCTGCTTGCGCTGAGCCTCGCGCCCCGCGCGAGCGCTTCGTTCGCGCTCGGCAAGTGCGCGGGCACCAACATCCAGGCCAACGGCGCCTCGTTCGCGAACACCGCCCACACCTGGTTCAAAGAACAGTTCAAAGACTTCTACTGCGCCGACACCCCGTTCGCGGGCAGCCTCGCGCCGGTGCTCACCTACACCGGCGACGGCAGCGGTGCCGGCCGTCAGGCGATGATGAAACGCGACGGCCTGTCGCGCTTCGGCGGCAGCGACGAGCCGCCGTCGGCCGCCGACGTCCAGAAAATGAACACCGGGGTCGGCCCGACCGGCAACCCGGCCGCCGACCCGAACCCGGCCGACAACGGCCAGGTCCACGTGATCCCGGCGGCGATCGGCGTGATCGCCCCGCTGGTCAACTTCCCCAACGCCTGCGACGTCTCCGACCTCAACCCGGAGTCGCGGACCGCCGAAGAATTCGACGGCAGCAGCAACCCCGAACAGGTGGCGCGCGTCCGCTTCACCCGTGAGGAGTTCGCCGGCATCTGGGCCGGGGCGCCCGGTTACGAGAACTGGGACGACGTCTTCCCGGAGCTCGAGTGCACCGACGTGCCGATCATCCGCGTCGTCCGCCTCGACGACTCGGGCAGCACCTACGCGCTCAAGGACTACCTGAACGCGATCGACCCGAGCCGCGGCTGGATGTCCCAGTACGTCGCCGGTGCCAACGACACCCGCGAGTGGCCGAACGCCACCTTCGGCTCGCGTACCGACTGCGCCGGCAGCCCGGCCGGCCCCGGTGCCGGCCCGGCCAGCGAGCAGATCACCAGCAGCTGCAGCACCGGTGGCGGTGCCGCGGCCGACAAACTCAAAGCGACCGACGGCGCCGTCGGCTACGTCGACCTCGCCACCGCGCGCGGTCGTGGCCTGGCGATCACGCCGAAAGGCAACGACAACGACCAGTACTGGACGCAGTTGCCTGACGGCGGCGCGGCTGGCGGGATCTTCCGCGAGCCGACCGTGGAACCGAAAGGCTTCCGCACCGACGTGACGCAGAAAGGCGCCAACTGCGCCAGCGCCACGTTCCGCAACGGCACCGGCGGCGCCGCGCTGCCGAGCACGCTGGGGACCTGGGCGAGCGTGACCGGGGTCAACTCGACCGCCGCCTTCGCCACCTGCACCCTCACCTACGCGCTCGTCTTCGACGACAACGCGGACGTCTGGGGCAACTCCCCGGCCGAGGAAGAAAAGGCCCGCACCGTGAAGGACTACTTCCAGGCCGCGGTCAGCACCTCGGCCCAGGTCGGCCTGCTCGGTCGCGACTACGCTCCGCTGCCCGACGAGATCCTCACGATCGCCCGCGCGGGCGTCGCCTCGATCGACTGGAACAAGGGCACCGGCGGCGGCGAAGCCCCGCCCCCGAGCGGTGGCGGCACCCCGCCCGCCACGCAGCCGATCACGACGCCGCCGCCGGCGGTGACGCCGCCGAGCAACGCGTTCTTGGTGACGAAGAAATCGATCGCCTCGAAAACCGGCAAAGCGACGATCTCGCTGCGCCTGCCGGGTGCCGGCAAAGTGGTCCTGGTCGGCAAGGCCAAGGTCGGCAAAAGGACGATCAACGTCGGCCGGGTGACGCTGAACGCCGGTAAAGCCGGCTCGTTCAACCTGACGCTGAATCCGAGCAGTGCGGCGAAGAGCGTGCTCAAGCAGCGCGGCTCGCTGAAGGTGAACCTCGAAATCACCTTCACGCCGAACGGTGGCAGCGCCAAGGCGTCGAAATCCGCGCTGACGCTGAAGCTGGCGAAAAAAGGCTAGGCGCAAGCCTCAGCCGGCCGGATCGACGGCGCCCGGGCTCGTGCGAGCCCGGGCGCCGTACCGGTGAAAGGATCGGATGAAATCGAAGAGTGAGTTTCTGAACCAGGCCGCCGAACGGGCGGCCGCTGCCGGGCGCTGGTTCCTCAAGGACCCGATGAACACGCTGCTGATCGTCGCCTCGGTCGCGCTGACCATCACCTTCTTCTCGCTGCTCGGCCAGATCCAGCCGAGCTCCCCCGGCGAACAGGTGTCGCTGAGCCGCGTCGCCGAGCTGACCGAGACCAAGCAGGTCGACAGCGCCGAGCTGCTCGACCAGGACTCGCGGGTCGTGATCGAGACCGCCAACGGGCGCACCGTCTGGGCCGCCTACCCGAGCTCCGACGCGCAGCTCAACGGGATGATCAACGCGCTGACCAAAAGCGGCGCCGCGGTCTCCGTCGACCAGCAGGCCGACATCCCCTCGAAGCAGATCCTGGTCCAGTTCCTGATCCCGATCCTGCTGCTGGTCTGCCTGTTCGTGCTGTTCACGCGGCTCGGCCAGGACGGCGGCGCCGGCGCCTTCGCCGGCTTCTCCAAATTCACCGGCAAGGGGCGCAAGAAGGGCGAGGCCTCACCCGACCGCACCACCTTCGAGAACGTCGCCGGCGCCGGCGAAGCGGTGGCCGAGCTGCGCGAGATCCGCGACTACCTCGCCGACCCGGGCAAATACGCCTCGGTCGGGGCACGGGCGCCGAAGGGCGTGCTGCTGGTCGGCCCCCCGGGGACCGGCAAGACGCTGCTCGCCAAGGCGACCGCGGGGGAGGCCAACGCGGCCTTCTTCTCGCTCTCCGGATCGGACTTCGTCGAGTCGCTGGTCGGGGTCGGCGCGGCCCGCGTGCGCGACCTCTTCGCGAAGGCGCGCAAGCTGGCGCCGGCGCTGATCTTCATCGACGAGCTCGACGCCGCCGGGCGCAAGCGCGGCGCCGGCGTCGGCCAGGGCAACGACGAGCGCGAGCAGACCCTGAACGCGATGCTGGTCGAGATGGACGGCTTCGGCGGCGACGCCGGGGTGGTCGTGCTCGCCGCGACCAACCGCCCCGACATCCTCGACCCGGCGCTGCTGCGGCCGGGCCGCTTCGACCGCCAGGTCACCGTCGACGTGCCGGACGTGCACGGGCGGCTCGACATCCTCACCCTGCACTGCGGCAAACGGCCGCTGGCGCCGGGCACCACGCTGGAGGAGATCGCCAAGCTGACGCCCGGCTTCAGCGGCGCCGAGCTCGCCAACGTGGTCAACGAGGCGGCCCTGCTGACCGTCCGCGAAGGGCGCACCGAGATGGACCAGGAGACGCTCGAGGAGGCGATCGACCGCGTCGTCGCCGGGCCGGCGCGCAAGAACCACGTGATGAGCGCCGAGGAGCGCTGGGTGGTCGCGATCCACGAGTCCGCGCACGCCGTCGTGACCCGCTCGATCGGGCAGTCGGTCTCCGCCCAGAAGCTCTCGATCGTCGCCCGCGGGCGCCAGCTCGGGACCGCGGCGAGCATGCTCACCGACCGCGACGCGGTGGTCATGCAGGAGCCCGACCTGCGCCGCCACCTGATCGCGATCGTCGCCGGCTTCAGCGCCGAGAAGATCGAGTTCGGGGTCGCCTCGACCGGCGTCCACGACGACCTCCACGCGGCGACCGCGCTGGCCCGCCAGATGGTCACCTCCTACGGGATGTCCGAGGAGCTCGGGCCGGTCACGATCGGCGAGAAAGCCGGCGAGGTCTTCCTCGGCGCATCGCTGCAGGAGCTCGGCTCGGTCGGCCCGGCGACCCTGGAGCTGATCGACCGTGAGGTCGAGCGGATCGTCAAGGGCGCGGTCGCGCAGGCGGAGGAGATCCTGCAGCGCAACTGGGGCGCGGTCTACGAGACCGCCAACGCGCTGATCGAGCACGAGACCCTCTCCGGCCACGCGCTCGACGCGGTGCTGACCACGGTCGAGCCTTCGCTGCTCGACCTCGGCGGCCACGCGCCGCCGCTCGAGGAGCTGCCGACCGAGGAACACCACGCCCAGGACGAAGGTGAGTAGGCGAGCGGTCCACGGTCCCGTCCATACGCTTTTGGTCACCCAGAGGGTTACGAAAAGCGTATGGAGCGCCCTGTTGGCGGCGTTGCTGGCGCTGGCGCTCGCGGCGCCGGCGGGGGCGGCGCCGATCTGGCGGCTCGAGCAGCCGGCGCCGCCGGCCGGGGCGCCGTTCAAAGTGCCGCTCGGGGCGCCCGGCGACCTCTCCTTCTGGTCGGCGAACCGCGGCCTGCTGACGGTCGCCGGCAACGCCACGATCCCGCGCGGGATCTTCGCCTGGAACGGCCGCTCCTGGCGCCAGCTGGCGACCGTCTGCGGCGGCCCGGGCGACAGCGCCCGGATCGCCTGGGCCGGCCCGACCGAGTTCTGGGTGATCAGCGAACCGAGCCTGCCGCGGCGCGGTGCCGGGCTGGCGCTCTGCCGCTTCAAGGACGGCCAGGTGGTCGGCTCCTGGAGCACCCGGGTCGACGCCACCGACCCCTTCCGCCAGATGCTCTCGGCCGCCTGCAACGGGCCCAGCGACTGCTGGTTCGGCGGGGTCGGCTCCCAGGATGCGCTCGGCGAGCGGGTCGGCGCCTTCCACCTGCGCTGGAACGGGGTCGACCTGCGCAGCGTCTACGGCCCGCAGGGGCGCGGGGTCTCCGACCTGGAGTTCCATGCCGGCCAGCTGTTCGAGAGCACCCTGGTCGGGCGCTCGCCGGAGAATCGCGGCGAGGCGGTCGAGCTGGCGCTGCCGGAGCCGGCGCCGCGGCTGCTCCACCGGATCGCCGGCGGCGCCTTCGCCAACGACCCGTTCCTGCCGGCGCCACTCGACGGGGTGCCGGCCGACGGCTCCGAGCTGCTCGCCCTCGACAGCGACGCCGCCGACCTCTGGGCGGTCGGCGGCGGCGCCGCCTCCGGCCCCGCCGCGCCCGAAGGCGGCGCGGTGGCGCGGCCGCCGCTGGCCGCGCGCCTGGTCGGCGGCGCCTTCGAGGAGGTGCCGCTGCCGGCCGCGGAGTTCGGCCCGGCCGACCGCCTCGGCGACGTCGCCGCGATGCCGGGCAGCGCCGACGCGCTCGCCACCGTCGTCCCCTTCGCCGAGCGCCGCAGCGTCAACAGCAAAGCGACCGTCGCCCGCATCGCCCCCGACGGGACCACGACCCTGACCCGGCTGCCGGCCGCCGGCGCCGGCCGCGGCAGCGCCGCCCGCGTCGCCTGCCCGGCGGCGGAGGAATGCTGGCTTGTCACCTGGGCCGGCTGGCTCTTCCGCTACAGCGAGGGCGGGCTGCTCCCCGAAGACACCGAGCCCGCCTTCCAGGGCCGGATCGAGTTCCGTCCCAACGAGGCGGCCGAGCAGTTCGTCCCCGACGCGCCGCCGGTCGACGACTCGCAGCTCTTCGCGCCGCCGGAACTGGAGCAGAACCCGCTCGCCGGACCGCCGGCGGCGAAGGTGCGGCACCTGCCGCCGCTGCTGCAGAGGATCCGCTCGCAGCTGCGGGGGATGCGGCTGACCGTCTCCTTCACGGTCACCCGCAGGGCGCGGGTGGCGCTGCTCGCCAAGCGCGGCGGGCGCACGGTCGCGCGCACCCCGCAGGAGCTGCTCAGCCCGGGTCGCCACGAGCTGGTCCTGCGGCTGAGCCGCGAGCGCTACCCGACCCGGCTCGCCTTCCAGGTCTCCGAGGTGAAACGCAAGTGAGCGGGCAGCGCCTCGACCGCGGCGCGGTGCGTCGCAACCGCCGCAACCTGGCGGCCTTCCTCGCCACCTTCGTCGCCCTGCTCTACCTGGCCGCGCCGGGCAGCGGCGAGCCGGCGGCGCCCGGGACCGGGGCGCTGCCGCTGCTCGGCAGCGCCGACCCGGCGATGACGCTGATCGGGGCGAGCGCCGGCGGTGAGGCCTGGGGCTACCGCGAACTGCCGCTGGCGGTCGGCGCGGTGAGCGCCGCGGGGGCGGGGCCGCTGCGGTTCGCGCCCGGCGCCGGCGCCGCGCCGCGCCCGCAGCTCGCCTTCACGCGCTACGCCGAGGGCGGCGAGTGGCAGGTCTTCGCGACCCCGCTCGACG
Organism: uncultured Conexibacteraceae bacterium; assembly: GCA_964464285.1. GTDB lineage: Bacteria > Actinomycetota > Thermoleophilia > Solirubrobacterales > 70-9 > VAYN01. The sequence goes on along the minus strand of CAYXFL010000039.1, from coordinate 5,032 downwards.
AGGCCGGCAACCCCTACCGCGGCCCGGTCCCGAACCGGCTCTCGGCCCGCATCACCCCGGCCGGCGGCGGCGTCCTCGTCGGCCGCGACCTCGACCGCCCGCCGGGCGCCCAGCTGGTCGTCCTGCGCCGCGATCCCGGCGCCGCCTGGCGCGTCCTGCCGGCGCCCCCGGCCGGGATCCTCGAGGTGGCCGAAGGCGAAGCGCCGGCCGAGGCGCTGGCCGCCGACCAGGGGGGAGGCGCGATCGCGCTCGCCGCCTTCGACGCGCCCGGAAACCGCACCGGGCTGATCTTCGGCCCGCGCGGGCGCACGGTCAGCGACGGGATCGTCGTCTACGACGGCGCCGGGTGGAGGCGCGAGCCGATCGAGCTGCCGCCGGCGCTGGCCGGCAACTTCCAGATCCGCGCGGTCGCCGCAACCGGGCTCGGCAACGCCTGGGCGATCGCCGAGACCGACGACGCGGCGCTGAACCGCTCGCTGGTCCTGCTCGAGCGCACCAGCACCGACGACGGCCCGCTCTGGGTCGAGCGCACGCTCGCCGCGACCCCGTTCCGCGAACGCGACGAAGCGGCCAGGGGGATCGCCGGCACGGGGCCGATTACCGGCGCCGCGCAGCCGCTCACCGTCACCCAGGACGGCCTCTGGATCGACCTGGTCGCGACGGTCGACGGGGTCGAGCGCGACGTCTCGCTCTACTTCGACTCCGGCGCCGACGCGGTCACCGGCAGCTGGTGCGACGCCGGCGACCCGGCCCTCTGCGCGGCGCCGCTCGGGTTCAAGTTCTCGCGCCAGGGCGGCTACCGCAGCTTCGCCTGGCCGGGCGGCGAGTTCGGCTCCCGCGTCGTCACCAACCCGCTCGACCCCGGCGCCGGAGAGGACTCCAACCGCGGCACCTACGTCCGCTTCGCCGACGGCGCCTTCGCCCGCCTCGCCGGGGCGGGGACCAGCTTCCGTCCCAGCGGCGCCTTCTCCTCGCCCGACCGCGGCTGGCTCGAGGGGCCGGTCGAGATCTCGGCGAAGGCGGCGCCGCAGCGGCTGCGCTCCTGGCCGATCGCGCTGCGGGCGCCGCTCGCCGACGTCGCCGCGGCGCCGGGCGGTGCGCCCGGCTCGACCGCGAGCGGGGCGCTGGCGGTCGGCGCCGAAGGCGCGGTCCTGCGCTACGAGCCGGGCGTCGGCTGGCAGCGTGAGTTCCTGCTCTCCGCCAGCGGCAGCGTCAACCGGGCCACCCTGCGCGGGGTCGCCTGGCCGGAGCGGGCGCGCGCCCACGCGGTCGGCGACCTCGGGGCGATCTGGATGTGGAACGCCTCCGACGACCTCTGGGTGCCCGACCCGGGCGTCCCGATCGGGTTCGAGGGCAACCTGATGGACGTCGCCTTCGACCCCGCCAACCCCGACCGCGGCTACGCCGTCGGCAAGGGCGGCGCGCTGCTCTCCTACGGCAAGAGCTGGGACCCGCAGCCGCTGCCGGCCGAGGTCGCCGGGGCCGACCTCAGCTCGATCGCCTTCGCCGGCAGCCAGGCGATCGTCGCCGCCGGCGGCAATCTGATCGTCAACGACGGCGGCGGCTGGCGGGTCGACGAGTCGGCGCGGGCGCTGCTCGACACGGTGCGCGCCGGCAGCCCGCGCCTGTTCGCGGTCGCCGGCCTGCCCGACGGCGGCGCCGTCGCCGCCGGGCGCGACATCGTGATCGAGCGCGACGGGCCGGGCGCGCCCTGGCGCTTCTCCGACCAGCCGCTGCCCGGGGCGACCGCGATCGCCGCCGCAGCGATCCGCGACGGCGGCCGGGTGCGGGCGATCGTCTCGGTGGTCCCGCAGGTGATCTACCCGCCGGCCGACGACCTGCCCGAAGAAGACCCGAACCTGCCGCCGCCGATCGTGCCGCCGTTCCCGCTGCCCGGCGACGGCTACCTGCTGCGCGAGACCGCGGCCGGTTGGGCCGACGAGCAGCGCAGCTCCTTCGCCGGCTCCGGCGACGACCGGCCGCTGAAGAGCGACCCGGTGCTGGCGCTGCTGCTCGACGCCGCCGGCAACGGCTGGGCGGTCGGCGGCTGGAGCGGCGTCGCCGACTCGGTCGGGCGCGGCACCTCGGCGCGCGGCAGCGGCGGCCGGGTGGTGCGCGAACGGGTCCAGACCGCCGCCGTCTTCCGCTACGGCGGAGACGCCGCGGCGCCCGCCGCGGCGGCCCGCGCGACGATCCCGATGCCGGCCGGGCCGGTGCGCCTGGCGGTCGCCGGGCACGCCGAGTGCGACGGTCCCTGCGCCGAGCTCGAACGGCAGGGCCTGGGGCCGGACCGCAGCCTCGCGGCGGCGGTGGCGACGGTCGCCGGCCTCGCCGGCGGCAACGGCCCGCGGGCGCTCCTCTACACCGGCAACCGGGTCAAAGGCGGGCTCGGCGATGCCGACGCGGCTCGCTACGCCGGGCTGCTCGGCTCGGCCCCTGGGCTGCCGGTCTACCCGGCGCTGGGCTCCAACGATGCCGCCGGCGAGCTCGGCGACGAGGCCTTCCAGGGCGCCTTCGCCTCCTTCCCGGCACCGCTCGGGGCGGGCGCGGCGCCGCCCGGGATCTCGACCGCCGGCATTCCCGGCGCCGCCGCCGACCCGAGCCGCGCCCGCACCCACTACGCCTTCGACAGCAGCGGCGCGGGGGGGACGGTGCGGGTGGTCGTGATCGACAACTCGCGCGGCTCGCTCGCCGCCAGCGACCCACACCAGAACCCGCCGGAGGCGCAGCTCCCGTGGCTGGTCGCGGTGCTCGCCGACGCCCGCGCCAAGGGCATCCCGGTGGTGGCGATGGGCAACCGCAGCCTCAACGTCAACTTCACTCCCAAGCTCAACGTCGCCGCCGACGGCACCGAGGTCGCGCAGGCGCTGGTCGAGGGCGGCGCCTCCGCCTACCTCTTCGACCGCCCGGAAGAGAACCGGGCGATGCAGATCCCGGCCGGGGCGGCGCAGACGATCCCCAGCTTCGGGGTCGGCAGCCTCGGCTACCGCTCGCAGGTCAGCGGGGTGGTCGGGGTGGAGGTCGCCGACTCGCTGTTCGGCGACAGCGGCGTGCTGGTGCTGGAGCTGAACGCGGCGGCGCGCGACGCCGCCAGCAACCGGGCGCCGGTCTCGGTGCGGATGATCCCGCTGATCGAAGAGCTCTCGCTGGAGGCGACCGACGGGACGCTGCTGCGGCGCTCGCGGCCGGCGCTGTTCCGCGGGCTCGGCCGCAAGCCGCGCGGCGGCGATCGCTGGGGCCGCGCCGCGGCCGGCTCCGGAACCCCCGACCCCTCCGGCGGCGACCCCTACACGCAGTTTCCGCCGGCCCAGTGCGTGGTCGCCGGCTGCGCGGCGCGGATCGCGCCCGAGTTCACCTTCACCTCCTCGGACCCCGACATCGCCGACTTCGTCAGGCAGGACCCGGCCTCGACCAACCTGCGCAAGCCGTATATCGACGCCAACGACAAGGTCGTCACCGACAACGCCTCCGGGCTGCTCTGCCCGTTCAACGCCGGCACCACCACGGTCACGATCAGCGCCGGCGGCTACTCCTACTCCGAGCTGGTGCGGGTCCAGGCCGGCAGCGTCCAGCGGCCCTGCGGGACCCGGCCGCTGCGCCCCGACCGCTTCGTCCGCAACGCCCCGCAGGCGGCCCCGCCGGCCCCGCCACCGCCGCCGGCGACCCCGGCGGGCAGCCCGCCGCTCGACTTCACGCCGCCGCCGCTGGCGCCGCCGCCGGCCGCGACCCCGCCGCCGGCCAACCCCCCGCCGCCGACCCCGCCGCCGGTCCCGGCGGAAGCCTTCATCCCGCTGGCGCCGACGATCCCGGTCGCCTCGGTGCCGGCGATCGTGCCGCCCCCGCCGCCGCCGATCGTGCGGCCGATGCCGCCCGGCGGCGCCCCCGCGCGCACCTACCAGGTGGAGGAGAAGCGCGAAGAGGAGGCGGCGATCGAGGAATCGCACGCCTTCTCGCGCCGGCCGGTCAGCTCACCGGTCGTTCCCGCCGACGCGCGCTCCGGCGCGGCCCTCGACGAGGGCGGCGGCCTCACCGTGCCCGTCTACCTGCCCGCGCTCGCCGCCCTGCTGGCGCTGCTCGGCGCCGCCGTCGTCCGCGGTGGGCCGGGCGCCAAGCCCCGCGAGCGCGTTCGTCCCAGCCCGGCCTTCAGCCACGCAACCCGCACCCCCGGGGTGTCTGATCTGCCGGGGCTCATGGGCCCCCGCAACTCAGACACCCCCGTCAAAAGGAGTCGCCGATGACCTCGCCCCGCGCAACCAACCTCGCCGCCTGGTCGGCGCTGGTGCTCGCCCTCTTCGCGCTCGTCTTCTCCGGCGCCGGCGCCTCGTTTGCCGCCAAGGTGCTGCCGGGGCCGAGCGTGAAGCCGAAGAAGTTCGGCCTCCTCCGCCTCAACGCGAAGAAGAAGTTCCCGGCCAGCGTGCTGCCGGCGACCGTCTTCGACCGCTGCTCGCCGGAGACGGTGAAGATCGGGACGGTCTGCATGATGACCAACCCCTATCCCCTGGAAAAGGGCGAGATCGGCAAGAACGACTACTTCTTCGCAACCCAGAAGTGCGCCAGCCTCGGCGGCTACCTGCCGACCGCGGCGCAGCTGATCGGCGCCGCCAAACGGGTGAAGCTGGCCGGCCGCGTCGACGACAACGAGGTCACCGCGTCGACCGACGTCGACCCGACCGACGGCCTCAAGGACCGGCGCGAGATGAGCGCCACCCTCACCACCACGGCATCCGGCGGCCGCGCCGCCGGCTCGATCGGCGTCAGCGACGTCTCCCGCGGCGACCCCAAGGCCGGCGAGCCCGACCCGATCCCGCTGCCCGCCGACCCGGCCCCGGGAACCCTCCACTACGTAACCGTCTACGACAACGCCAACCGTGGCGGCTTCGCCGGCGGCAAGCCCGTCAACCAGCCCGAGAACTTCCGCTGCGCCTTCAACTTCGCCCAGGGCAAAGCGGGGGAGCTGAAGTAGCGGGCAGTCCTAGGCCGGCCCAGCACCCACACCTAGCTATGGCAGGTAGGTGTGGGTGCTGGCCCGGCA
>CAYXFL010000038.1:0-28643 GCA_964464285.1 uncultured Conexibacteraceae bacterium | reverse complement strand
GGGCCTACGTGGTCGGCGAGGTCTTCTTCATCATCGTCTTCACCTACTTCTACACCGCGGTCACCTTCAACCCGGTAGACCAGGCGGACAACCTGAAGAAATACGGCGGCTTCATTCCCGGCGTGCGCCCGGGCCGGCCGACCGCCGAGTACCTCGACCGCATCCTCTCCCGCCTCACCTTCCCCGGCGCGCTCTACCTGGGTGCCGTGGCGGCCCTGCCGACGATCCTGATCAGCCAGACCGCCGCCGGCTTCTACTTCGGCGGCACCTCGATCCTGATCGTCGTCGGCGTTGCGCTGGACACGGTCAAGCAGCTCGAGGCGCAGCTGATGATGCGGAACTACGAGGGCTTCCTCAAATAGAAAGCGGCCGACCGGTGGCCTCGACTAGGCTGCCGGGATGGCTGAGTTGAACCTCGTCCTCCTGGGCCCCCCGGGGTCCGGCAAGGGCACTCAAGGCGAGCGGCTGCAGGAAGACCTGCGGCTTCCCTACTACGCGACCGGGGACATCCTGCGCGCGGCCGTGCGCGAGGAGACCGAGCTCGGGCGCAGCGCGAAGGAGTACATGGACCGCGGCGACCTGGTCCCCGACGATGTGATCGTCGGCGTGATCGCCGAGGCGCTCGACTCCGAGCAGGCCCGCGACGGATTTCTGCTCGACGGCTTCCCGCGCACGACCCCGCAGGCCGAGGCGCTCGACGCGAAGCTCGCCGAGCTCGGTCGCGCGGTCAGCGCCGTGCTGCTGATCGACGTCTCCGACGACGAGGTCGTGCGCCGGCTCGGCGGCCGCCGCACCTGCGCCGAGAACGGGCACGTCTTCCACGTCGAGTTCAACCCGCCCGCGCAGGAGGGCGTCTGCGACATCGACGGCTCGGAGCTGATCACCCGCGACGACGACAAGCCCGAGGTGATCCGCAAGCGCCTCGTCACGTACCACGAGAAGACCGAGCCGCTGGTCGACTACTACGACCAGCGTTCCGTCCTGCGCCGGCTCGACGGCGCCCGGCGTCCCGACGAGGTCGCCGAGGAGATCCGCCGCACGCTGGCGACGATGCGGCTGGAGCAGGACGAGGCGGTCTAGCGCCGCCCGCTTTCCGGAAGGACCATGTACCGGATGATCAACCGCAAGACGCCCGAGCAGCTCGACCTGATGGCGGCTGCCGGCGACATCCACGCCCGCTGCCTGAAGATGCTCACCGCGAAGGCGCGCGCCGGGGTGACCACCGAGGAGCTCGACCAGGCCGCCGAGAAGTTCATCCGCTCGCAGGGCGCGATTCCCTCGTTCAAGGGCTATCGCGGCTTCCCGGGCTCGATCTGCGCCTCGCCCAACTCGATGGTCGTGCACGGGATCCCGGGCCCATACGAGCTCAAGCGCGGCGACATCCTCTCGATCGACGTCGGCGTGACCAAGGACGGCTGGGTCGCCGACGGGGCGGTGACGCTGCCGATCGGGCCGATCGACCGCGGCGCCCGGCGCCTGCTCGAAGTGACCAAGGCCTCGCTCTTCGCCGGCACCGAGCAGATGCGGCCCGGCAACCATCTCGGCGACGTCTCCTCGGCGATCCAGCGCACGGTCGAGGCCGAGGGCCTCTCGATCATCCGCACCCTGGTCGGCCACGGCATCGGTCGCGAGATGCACGAGGAACCGCAGGTGCCCAACTTCGGCGAGCCCGGCAAGGGCCCCGAGCTCGAGGTCGGCATGGTGCTGGCGATCGAGCCGATGGTCAACGCCCGCGGCCCCCTGGTCCGCATGGGCGAGGACGGCTGGTCCGTCTACTCCGAGGACGACTCGCTCGCCGCCCACTTCGAGTTCACCGTCGCTGTAACTGCCGACGGCCCGCGGATCCTCACCCCCTGGCACGAGTCCTAGCGGTTCTCCGATAGCTCGCTTTCACGGCGGGCGTCGGTTAATGTCGCCAGAAGCGGTGGGGGCGCCGCGATCGGAAGGAGAGTTCCTTGCGAGGACGACGCTGCACGCGGGTTGCCCTGTCCCTTGCCCTGCCGGTTCTGATCGCCGCCGCGCTCGCCGCGCCGGCCGCCGCCGCGCCGCAGCCCTACGGGACCAATGACGCGGGAGGGTTCCGCAACGTCCTGCCGCCCGGCGAGAACGGGCTCTCGACGCTGTCGGAGATCTTCGCCTTCCGCGGGCTGGGCACGCTGCCGCCGCACTTTGCCGATCAGCAGCCGCTCTACGAAAACCTGCTCTACGCGAGCCCGACGCTGACCGACGAGCAGGTCCCGAGCTACTTCAAGGACGCCAGCTTCGGGGTGCCGGCCGGCCAGCTCGCCTCGACGGTGGAACCGCGCCCGGGAGTCGTGATCCAGCGCGACTCGGCCTACGGGGTGCCGCATATCTATGGCGACACGCGCGCCGACACGATGTTCGGCGCCGGCTACGCGGGCGCCGCCGACCGCCTCTTCCTGATGGACGTGCTGCGCCACACCGGCCGCGCCGAGCTGGCCTCCTTCCTCGGCGGCTCCAACGCCGAGGCCGATGCCGGCCAGTGGGGCTTCGCCCCCTACACCGAAGCCGACCTCGAAAAGCAGATCGCGCAGATGCCGAAGCTCTACGGCGCCGCCGGCCAGCAGGCGGTCGCAGACGTCGGGGCCTACGTCGAAGGGATCAACGCCTACGTCGCCGCGGCGCTCGCCAACCCGAGCCTGCGGCCGGGCGAGTACGCGCTGCTCTCGAAGCCGCTGGAACCGTGGAAAGCCACCGACGTGGTCGCGATCGCCTCGCTGGTCGGCGGCATTTTCGGGCGCGGCGGCGGCAACGAGCTGAACTCGGCGCTGACCATGCAGGCGTTCGTCGAACGGATGGGCAGGAAGGCCGGCCGCAAGGCCTGGCTCGGCTTCCGCGCCAAGAACGACCCCGAGGCGCCGACCACGATCGCCAAGCCGTTCCCCTACGAGACCCGCAGCGCCTTCGCGAAGAAGGGCCTGGCGCTGCCGGATCGCAACACCGTCCGCTTCGTCCCGACCAACGGCGCCAGTGCCTCTGCGGCGCCGGCTGCCGGGAGCGGGCTGCCCAGCGTCGGCGACCGCCTGCTCGAGGCGCTCGAATCGGCCGGGCACGCCTCGAACTGGGAGCTGGTCTCCGCGCGCGAGTCGGCCAGCGGCCACCCAATCGCGGTGATGGGCCCGCAGGTCGGCTACTTCGTGCCCCAGATCCTCATGGAGCAGGACCTGCACGGGCCGGGGATCGACGCCCGTGGCGCCTCCTTCGCCGGCGTCAACCTTTACGTCCTGCTCGGCCGCGGCCGCGACTACGCCTGGAGCGCGACCAGCGCCGGCTCCGACAACGTCGACACCTTCGCCGAGGTGCTCTGCAAGGACAACTTCCACTACCGCTATCGCGGCAAGTGCGAGCCGATGGAAAAGCTGGAAAAGACCGAGAGCTGGACCCCGAACGCGATCGACTCGACCGCCGCCGGCTCGCAGACCCTGGTCGCCTACCGGACCGTGCACGGGATCGTCTACGCCCGCGCCAAGGTGGGCGGCAAGAAGGTCGCTTACGCGCGCCAGCGCAGCACCTACTTCCACGAGGCCGACTCGGTGATCGGGTTCGCGCAGCTCAACGAACCGGGCGCGGTGACCGGCGTCTCCGGCTTCAAGAAGGCGGTCTCGAAGATCAACTTCACCTTCAACTGGGCCTACGTCGACTCCGAGAAGATCGCCTACGCGCTCTCCGGCGCCTACCCGCAGCGGGCCCGGGGGACCTCGCCGGACTTCCCGGTGCTGGGCACCGGCGAGTTCGACTGGCAGGGGTTCAAGCCGGCGACCCAGACGGCGACCTACCTGCCGTTCGCCAAGCACCCGCACCAGGTCGACCCGCCGCACCTCGTCTCCTGGAACAACAAGCAGGCGCCGGAATGGGCAGCGGCCGACGACAACTACGGCTACGGGCCGCTGCAGCGCTCGCAGATGATCGCCGACAAGGTGGCGGCGGCGACCAAGGGCAAGAAGCGGATCACCGTCGCCCAGCTGGTGCAGGCGATGGAGGAGTCGGCGAGCCAGGACCTGCGCGGCTACCGGCTGCTGCCGACGCTGCTGGACGCGGTCGGCAAGCCGCAGGCGCCGGCCTTGCGCAAGGCGGTGGCGACGCTGCGCGCCTGGCAGAAGGCGGGGGCGCACCGGCGCGACCTCGACCGCGACGGGGTCGACGAGGAAACGCCGGCGATCCAGCTGATGGACGCCTGGTGGCCGAAGCTGGTCAGCGCCCAGTTCGAGCCGGTGCTCGGCGCCAAGGCGTTCGAACGGCTGGAGGGCATGCTGCAGGTCGGCGACCTGGTCGGCGGCTCACCGGACGCGCCCGCCTTCTACGACGGCTGGTGGGGCTACGTCTCCAAGGACCTCCGCAACGTCTTCGGCAAGCGGCCGCGCGGCGCCTTCAGCCGCAAGTACTGCGGCGGCGGCGATCGCGAAAAGTGCCGTCGCATCCTGCAGCGCTCGCTGGCGGCGGCGCTGCAGGTCTCCCCGGCGGCGCTCTACGGTGGCGGCAACGGCGAGTGCGCCGCCAACCCGCAGCCCGCCTGCTTCGACCAGAACCGGCCCCAGGTGACCGGTGGGATCACGCTCGGGCCGTTCCCGTTCCAGAACCGGCCGACCTTCCAGCAGGTGGCGGCGCCGACCCAGCGGTTGCCGCGCTGAGGTGGTCGTAGGACGGCCTGCTTCGAGGGTCTCCGCCGGAGGGGTCGGTGGTGTCCTTCTACCTTCGCTGGGCGAATTCGCCAGGGGCGCAACCCTCCCGTCCGAGATGCGCAGTTGGGCGAATCGCTAACGCCGCTCGTACGAAGGACACCACCGACCCCTCCCAACGCAAGCGCCCCGAAGTTCCGTTGGGCTGAAGGCACCCGGAAGTTCCGTTGGCTCACGAGTCTGCTGTAGGGGGCGCATAGCGCCGCTAACTGCAGACTCGTTGTCGTGGCTCGGGCTTTTCAGCGAATCCGCCCGTCCCGGCCTCGGACGGCCCTACTCGCCCTCGGATCTCGCTATCCCCTCGCCAATCCTCCTAGTGCGCGTGGTGGGAGTGGACGACGGCGTGGCCGCGGCCGCGTGAGATCAGCCAGCCGTTGAGCGGCCAGGCGACCGCGCCGGCGACGAGCAGGGCGAAGGCCAGCGCGCCCCAGAACAGCGGGTCGCCGAGGCCGGCGGCCATCGCCCCGGGGACCAGGACCATGATCAGGTTGTCGACCACCTCCATCGTCGCGATCGAGGCGGTGTCGGCGGCGAGGGCGAGTGGCGCCGCCTGGCGCAGGGACAGGCCTGAGCGCAGCAGCGGCAGCGAGGTCAGCAGGTAGCCGAAGAAGAAGGCGAGCGCGACCGCCAGCGCGATCGAGGCGACGTCGTGCCAGCCCCACCAGGTCGCCAGGACCATGCCCAGCACCTCGCCGATCGCACAGCCGGTCAGGCAGTGGACGGTGGCGCTGAGGGAGAGGCGGTTGAGGTACATCAGCCGCGCCGCATCAGCCGCCCGACCGCGCCCATCAGCTCGTCGGTGCGGTCGGCCTGCAGCTGACCCTCGGCGCCCATCACGCAGTGGCGGGCGTGCTCGTCGAGCAGGCCGAGCGCGACCTTGTCGAGCGCCGCCTGGACGGCGGAGATCTGGGTCAGCACGTCGATGCAGTAGCGGTCGTCCTCGACCATGCCCTCGATCCCGCGCACCTGACCCTCGATTCGGCGCAGGCGTTTGAGCAGCTGCTCCTTGCTGGCGGTGTAGCCGCGGGTCGGGGCTCTCTCGGTCTGCTCGCTGGTTGCCATCGGGTCTCCTCGTCTCGCGCTCTGGCCGGTTGTGAAGGGGGCTTCTGTGGATACCCCCCGAGGGTATGCTAGCGTGTCCGGTGGATATGAGTACCCCGTTTCGACTCGCTTCCTTCCTCGCCGGCCTCGCGGTGCTCGGCGCGCTCGCCTTCGGGCTCGGCTCCCTGCTCGACGTCTCGGCTCCCGGCGGCGAGCGGGGAGCGGAGGCGATGGACTCCCACGCGGGCGGTGGCGAGTCGGCCGGCCACGGGGCTGCGGGCGGCGGCCACGACGAGGGCACCGGCCATGGCGGCGGCAGCCATCCCGTGCGCGGGCTCGGCGTCGCCGAGAACGGCCTGCGCCTCGCCGTCCTCGATCCCGAGTGGAGCCGGGGCGCGACCGAGCCGCTGCGCTTCCGGATTCTCGACCAGGACGGCGAGCCGCTCACCCGCTTCGACGTCACCCACACCAAGCGGATGCACGTGATCGTCGTCCGCCGCGACCTCACCGGCTTCCAGCACCTGCACCCCGAGCTCGCCGCCGACGGCGCCTGGTCGGTGCCCCTGCGCCTCGCCGATCCCGGCACCTACCGCGTCTTCGCCGACTTCTCGGTCGGCGGCGAGGCGATCACGCTGGCCGACGACCTCCGCGTCGACGGCGACGCCGACCTGCGCGGGCTGCCCGCTCCGGCAACGCGGGCGCTGAGCGAGCCGGGCGGGTACGAGGTGGCGCTGCGCTCCGGCGGGGCGCACGGCGGTGCCCACGCCGGCGAGGAGACGAGGCTGCGCTTCGCGATCGGTCGCGACGGCGAGCCCGCCTCCCTGCAGCCCTACCTCGGGGCGGGCGGCCACCTCGTCGCGCTGCGCGAGGGCGACCTCGCCTTCCTCCACGTCCACCCGACCGGCGACGCCGGCCGCGACGGCTCGATCGAGTTTGCGGCCACCTTCCCGACCGCGGGCAGCTATCGCCTCTTCCTCCAGTTCAAGGTCGGCGGCGCGCTGCAGATCGCCGCCTTCACCGAGGAGGTGCACTGATGCCGTCCGCGACCGAGCGCCCGGCCGAGCGGGTCGAGCTGCCGATCGCCGGCATGACCTGCGCCTCCTGCGCGAACCGGGTCGAGCGCGACCTCAACAAGCTCGACGGGGTCAGCGCCACGGTCAACTACGCGACCGAGGTCGCCGCGGTCGAGTTCGACCCGGCGCTGGTCGAGCCGGCGGCGCTGGTCGAGACGGTCGCGGCGGCCGGCTACGAGGCGAAGCTGCCGGCCCCGGAGCGCGCCGACGGCGCGGACGGCCCGGGGGAGGGGGACGGGGAGGCCGACGAGGCCGCGCCGCTGCGCCGGCGCCTGCTGATCAGCGCCGCGCTCAGCCTGCCGGTCCTGCTGCTCTCGATGATCCCGGCGCTGCAGTTCGACAACTGGCAGTGGCTGGCCCTACAGCTCGCCACCCCGGTGGTGCTCTGGGGCGCCTGGCCTTTTCACCGCGCCGCCTGGGTCAACCTCAAGCACGGCGCCGCGACGATGGACACGCTGGTCTCGCTCGGCGTGCTCGCCGCTTGGCTCTGGTCGCTCTACGCGCTGTTCCTCGGCGACGCCGGCGTCACCGGGATGACGATGGAGTTCAAGCTGCTCCCCGACGGCAGCGGCGGAGACAGCGAGATCTACCTGGAGACCGCGGCCGTGGTCACCACCTTCATCCTCGCCGGCCGCTACTTCGAGGCGCGGGCCAAGCGCCGCGCCGGCGCCGCGCTGCGGGCGCTGCTGGAGCTGGGCGCGAAGGAGGTCTCCGTCCTCGACTCCGAGGGCCGCGAGCAGCGGCTGCCGATCGAGCGGCTCGCGGTCGGTGACCGCTTCCTGGTCCGGCCCGGCGAGAAGGTCGCCACCGACGGCGTGGTCGAGGACGGCCGCTCCGCCCTCGACCAGTCGCTCTTGACCGGCGAGCCGGTCCCGGTCGAGGTCGGGCCGGGCGACGAGGTAGCCGGGGCGAGCGTCAACGCCGGCGGCCGCCTGGTCGTGCGGGCGACCCGGGTCGGCGCCGACACCGCGCTCGCCCAGATCGCCCGCCTGGTCGCCGACGCCCAGAACGGCAAGGCACCGGTGCAGCGGCTCGCCGACCGCGTCTCCGGCGTCTTCGTCCCCGCCGTGATCGCGCTGTCCGTGTCCACCCTGGCCTTCTGGCTCGGCGCCGGCGAGGGCGCCTCCTTCGCCTTCACCGCCGCGGTCGCGGTGCTGATCATCGCCTGCCCCTGCGCGCTCGGGCTGGCGACGCCGACGGCGCTGATGGTCGGCACCGGCCGCGGCGCCCAGCTCGGCCTGCTGATCAAGGGCCCCGAGGTGCTCGAGCAGAGCCGCCGCGTCGACACGATCGTGCTCGACAAGACCGGCACCGTCACCACCGGCCAGATGGAGCTGGCCGAAGTCGCCGTCGCGCCGGCCGCCCTTGACTTTGTTCGCCCAGAGGGCGAGAAAGGTCAAGCGGAGCGGGAGGTGCTGCGCTTGGCGGGGGCGCTGGAGGACGCGTCGGAGCATCCGATCGGGCGGGCGATCGCGGCGGCGGCGCGGGCGGAGGGGCTGGAGCTGCCGGCGGTCGAGGGCTTCGGCAACCGCGAGGGGCTCGGGGTCGAGGGCGTGGTCGAGGGCCACGGCGTCCAGGTCGGCCGCGCCTCGCTGCTGGCCGAGTGGAGCCTCGAGATCCCGGCCGAGCTGGCCGCCGCCCGCGCCGCCGCCGAGGCGCGGGGCGCGACGTCGGTGTTCGTCGCCTGGGACGGCGCCGCCCGCGCGCTGCTGGTCGTCGCCGACACCGTCAAGCCGAGCTCGGCCGCCGCGGTCGCCTCGCTGCGCGAGCTCGGGGTCCGGCCGCTGCTGCTGACCCGCGCCGACGATGCGACCGCGCGCGCGGTCGCCGCCGAGGTCGGGATCGACGAGGTGATCGCCGAGGTGCTGCCCGCCGACAAGGCCGCCGTGGTCGAGCGCCTGCAGGCCGAGGGCCGGGTCGTGGCGATGGTCGGCGACGGGGTCAACGACGCACCGGCGCTCGCCCGCGCCGACCTCGGGCTGGCGATCGGCACCGGCACCGACGTCGCGATCGAGGCCTCCGACCTGACCCTGGTCTCCGGCGACCTGCGCGCCGCCGCCGACGCGATCCGGCTCTCGCGGGCAACCCTGCGCACGATCAGGCAGAACCTCGGCTGGGCCTTCGGCTACAACGTCGCCGCCCTGCCGCTGGCCGCGGCGGGCCTGCTCAACCCGGTGATCGCCGGCGCCGCGATGGCCTTCTCCAGCGTCTCGGTGGTCGCCAACTCACTGCGGCTGCGCCGCTTCCGTCAGAATCAGGGCGGATGAGCCAGGAGACCTTCGACGCCGTCGACGCCTTCGTGGTCGAGACCATCGCCGCTGACGACGAGGCCCTGCGCGCCGCGACCGAGGCGGCCGCCGCCGCTGACCTGCCCGAGATCGCCGTGACCCCGCCACAGGGGCGGCTGCTGACCCTGCTGGCGCGCTCGATCGGCGCCCGCACGATCCTCGAGGTCGGCACGCTCGGCGGCTACAGCACGATCCACCTCGCCCGGGCGCTGCCCGAGGACGGGCGCCTGGTCGCGCTCGAGGTCAACGCCGACTTCGCCGCGGTCGCGCGCCAGAGCGTCGAGCGGGCGGGACTGGGGGAGAAGGTCGAGATCCGGGTCGGGCCGGCGCTGGAGACGATGGCCGAGCTGGCCGAGGAGGACTTCGGGCCGCTCGACTTCACCTTCATCGACGCCGACAAGGTCAACACTCCGCACTACTTCGCCTGGGCGCTCGAGCACTCGCGGCCCGGGGCGCTGATCCTCGCCGACAACGTGGTCCGCTACGGCGCCCTCGCCGACGCCGAGGACCCGGATCCGAACATCAAGGCCCAGCGCCAGTTCCACCGGATGCTGGCCGAGCAGCCGCGGGTGTTCGCGACGACGATCCAGACGGTCGGCGCCAAGGGCCACGACGGCTTCACGCTCGCCGTGGTCGAAGGCTGATCCTGCCCCCTCAGGCACCGTCCTGCTATCTTTCTCCGTCGGCCCAGTGGGCCGTTTGTTAGTGCCTGCCGTCCGACTCATGGGGCGCGCGGGAATCCTGTTTTCGATTCAGAGACCGGAGCAATGAAGGTTCGAGCTTCCGTAAAGCCGATGTGCGAGAAGTGCAAGATCATCCGCCGCAATGGGGCGGTCCTCGTGATCTGTCAAAACCCCCGCCACAAGCAGAGGCAGGGTTAGGCCATGGCACGTATCGCGGGCGTCAACATCCCGGTCAACAAACGGATCGAGGTCGGGCTCACCTACATCTTCGGGATCGGCCACTCGACGGCCACTCAGATCCTCGCCGAGACGAAAATCGATCCCGGCACGCAGGCCAAGGACCTGACCGAGGACGAGGTGATCAAACTTCGGGAGGCGGTCGAGAACCGCGAGGTCGAGGGCGACCTGCGCCGCGAGCGCTCCCAGAACGTCAAACGCCTGATGGAGATCGGCTCCTACCGCGGCCTGCGTCACCGCCGCGGCCTGCCGGTTCGCGGTCAGCGCACGAAGACCAATGCGCGCGGCCGCAAGGGCCCGCGCCGGCTCAGCATCGCCGGCAAGCGCAAGAACTAGGTAGACAGGGATGGCTGAGAAAAAACCCTCGAAAGGGCGTTCCCGTCGTCGCGTCAAGAAGAACGTGACCTACGGGCAGGCGCACATCAAGACTTCTTTCAACAACACGATCGTCACGCTGACCGACACCGACGGCAACGTGATCGCCTGGGAGTCGGCCGGTTCGGCCGGGTTCAAAGGCTCGCGCAAGTCGACCCCGTTCGCCGCCCAGGTGACCGCCGACGCGGCCGCCAAGAAGGGCATGGAACACGGGCTCGAGAAGGTCGAGGTGTTCGCCAAGGGCGCCGGCTCCGGCCGTGAGACGGCGATCCGCTCGCTGCAGGCCGCAGGGCTCGAAGTGACCACCGTCAAGGACGTCTCGCCGCAGGCTCACAACGGCTGCCGGCCGAAGAAGCGGAGGAGGGTCTAGATGGCTCGCGATACCGCCCCGCAGTGCAAGCAGTGCCGGCGCGAGGGCCAGAAGCTCTTCCTCAAGGGCGAGCGCTGCTTCACCGACAAGTGCGGCGTCGAGCGTCGCTCCTACCCGCCCGGTGAGCACGGCCGCGGCCGCCTGCGTCAGTCCGAGTACCGGCTGCAGCTGCGCGAGAAGCAGAAGACGCGCCGCTACTACCAGGTGCTGGAGAAACAGTTCCGCGCTTACTACGACAAGGCCTCGCGCCAGGACGGCGTCACCGGCGAGAACCTGCTGCGGTTGCTCGAGTCGCGTTTCGACAACGTGCTCGTGCGGCTCGGCTTCGCCGCCTCGCGGCGGCAGGCCCGGCAGCTGATCAGCCACGGCCACTGGATGGTCAACGGCCGCCGCGTCGACATCCCGTCCTACCAGGTGCGTCCCGAGGACATCATCTCGATCAAGCCGAGCTCGTCAGCCACCGACACGATCCGTCTGGCGACCGAACTGGTCTCCACGGTTCCGGCTTGGCTGCAGGCCGACCACGATGCCCTCACCGCCAAGGTCCTGCGCTACCCCGAGCGCTCCGAGATCTCGGCACCGGTCCAGGAGCAGCTGATCGTCGAGCTGTACTCCAAGTAGTCCGGAAACCGCAATTTTCGCAACCCGTATACGAAGGAATTCATGACCACTGACTTCCAGGTTCCCCGCATCATCTCCGAGAAGGTCGACGACCGTCGCGGCACCTTCACGATCGAGCCGCTCGACAAGGGGTTCGGCTACACCTTCGGCAACAGCCTGCGCCGCGTGCTGCTCTCCTCGCTCGGGGGCGCCGCGATCACCAGCGTCCGCATCGAGGGCGTCGCGCACGAGTTCTCGACCGTGCCGGGTGTCAAGGAGGACGTCACCGACATCGTCCTCAACCTGAAGGACCTGGTCGTCCGCATGCACACCGATGCCGACGAGGTGGAGGCGCCGCTGGTGGCGACCGGCCCCGGTGAGGTGAAGGCGAAGGACATCGACCTGCCCTCCGGCGTCGAGATCCTCAACCCCGACGCGCCGATCGCGACGCTCGAGAAGAAAACGAAACTCGAGGTCTACCTGACGATCGGCCGCGGCCGCGGCTACTCGCCGGCCGAAGAGAACAAGTCGGATGAGCAGCCGATCGGCGTGATCCCGATCGACTCGATCTTCTCGCCGATCCGCCGCGCCTCCTACGCGGTCTCCGCCGCCCGCGTCGGCCAGCGCACCGACTTCGACAAACTTGAGCTCGACCTCGAGACCGACGGCTCGATCGAGCCCGCGGCGGCGCTGCGCGAGGCCTCCGAGATCCTGATCAAGAGCCTGGCGATCTTCACCGACGCAGAGCGGGTCGAGGAACTGACCGCGCGCGAGCCGATCCCGGCGCCGCTCAGCGATCCGCTCTCCTCGAACCCCGGTGACGGCCCCGCCGCCAACAACGGGCTCGACGAGATCCTGATCGAGGAGCTCGAACTCGGCGTTCGCTCCTACAACTGCCTCAAGCGCGCCGGCGTGCAGACCGTCGGCGACCTCGTGCGCAAGTCGCGCGCGGAACTGAACGCGATCCCGAACTTCGGTCAGAAGTCGATCGAGGAAGTGATCGAGACCCTGCACGCTCGCGGCCTCGATCTACAGGCTGACTGACGGCCACCAGACGCTCAGCGAGGAGAGACCGATGCGCCACAAAAAGAAGCGGAACAAGCTGAGCCGTAGCTCGTCGCACCGCGAGGCGCTGCTCGCCAACCTCTCCAAGCAGCTGATCGAACACGAGCGGATCGAAACCAGCCAGGCGAAGGCCAAGGCGGTCAAGCCGGAGGTCGAGCAGCTGATCACGCTCGCCAAACGGGGCGACCTGCACGCCCGTCGCCAGGCCCTCTCGGCCCTGCACAACGACAAGTTCATCGTCCACAAGCTGTTCGACGAGGTGGCGCCGCGGTACTCGACGCGCCCCGGTGGGTACACGCGGATCGTCAAGTTGGGCCCGAGGCGCTCGGACTCGACTGAGATGGTCTATCTCGAGTTGGTGTAAGGGGAAGGGCCGGGAGGCCCTCCCTGGACACATCTCGCCTATGGCTCGATGTTGAGTGTCCTGGGAGGGCCTCCCGGCCCTTCCCGTCACTCGTAGCTGACCGACTCCAGGTAGAGGCCGTGGGGCGGGGCCGTCTGGCCTGCCGCGGAGCGGGGGGCCCCGGCGAGTAGCTGCGCGAAGCTGGTTGGGGTTCGGCGGCCGGAGGCGACTTCCATCTGGGTGCCGACCAGGGCGCGGACCATGTTGCGCATGAAGGCGTCGGCGGTGATCTCGAATTCGAGGATGTCTCCGTTGCCGGTCCAGGAGGCGGCGAGGACGTCGCGCTCGAAGCGGACGTGGTCGGTCTGGGTCGGGGTGAAGGCGGTGAAGTCGTGGCTGCCCGGCAGGGCGGCGGCGCAGGCGTCGAGCGCCGCGCGGTCGACCCGGTGCGGCCACCAGAGGGCGCGGCCCTGCTCGAACGGGCTGGGGGCGCGGCGGGTGAGCAGGCGGTAGCGGTAGCTGCGCGAACGGGCGTCGCGGCGGGCGTCGAAGCCGTCGGTGGCGACCGTGGCGGCGGTGACCGCGACGTCGTCGGGGCCGAGGCCGTTGAGGCTGCGGGCGAGGTCGGTGGGCAGCTCGGCCGCGGTGGCGAAGCTGGCGACCTGGCCGCGGGCGTGGACGCCGGTGTCGGTGCGGCCGGCCACGGTCAGCTCGACCGGTTCGCGCAGGACGGTCGCCAGCGCCGTCTCCAGCTCGCCCTGAACCGTGCGCAGGCCCGGCTGGCGGGCCCAGCCGCGGAAGCCGGAGCCGTCGTATTCGATGTCGAGCCGCACCGTCGGCATCCGGGCAGTATCTCCGACACCTAGAATCGCGGTGTGCGGATCTTGCTGACCAACGACGACGGGATCTCGGCGCCCGGCCTGCAGGCGCTGCGTCGTGCCCTGCGCGGCCTCGACGGCGTCAGCGTCGACGTGATCGCCCCCGACTCCAACCGCAGCGCCTCGGCACGCAGCATCACCACCCGCTCCCCGCTCAGCGTCGAGGAGGTGGAGTTCGGCGACGGCGATCGCGGCTTCGCCACCGACGGCACCCCGGTCGACTGCGTTCGATTCGCCGACGTCGGCCTGCTCGGTGCGCGCCCCGACCTGATCGTCTCCGGGATCAACCACGGCTCCAACCTCGGCGACGACATCACCTACTCGGGCACGGTGGCGGCGGCGCTCGAGGGCATCGTCCTCGGGATCCCCGCGGTGGCCTTCTCGCAGCAGTCCTCGGGCGGCGGCATGGGTTACGTGAGCGGCCGTTTCGACTTCTCGGTCGCCGCCTCCTTCGCCGCCCGTCTGGTCGCCCGGCTCGGCACCGAGACGATGCCGGAGACGACCCTGATCAACGTCAACTGCCCGGCCGGCGAGCCCACCGGCATCGAGGTCACCAAGCTCGGCAAACGCATCTACAACGACGAGCTGAAGCTGGTTCGCGAGCGCGACGAGAACGGCCGCAAGCACTACGAGATCTACGGCTTCGAGCCTGGTCACGACGAGATCGAGGGCACCGATCTGCACGCGATCGCCGCAGGGCGGATCTCGGTCACCCCAATCCACTTCGACCTCACCGACCACGGTGGCATCGACAGCCTGCGCTCCTGGGGCTTCGAGGAGATGCTGGCCGCCAGCGCCCCGGCGGCGTGAGCTCAGGCGACGCGCAGCGGGCGGCGGAGCTGCGGTCCGAGCTCGACCGCCACAACCGCCTCTACTACGTCCTCGACGAACCGGCGATCGGCGACGACGCCTACGACGAGCTGCTCGACGAGCTGCGCGCGATCGAGGCCGAGCGCCCCGAGCTGCGCACGCCCGACTCGCCGACCCAACGGGTCGGGGCGCCGCCGCTGGACCGCTTCGAGCCGGCCCGCCACCACGAGGCGATGCTCTCGCTCGGCAACGCCCGCAACGAGGAGGAGCTGCGCGGCTGGGAGAACCGGCTCGCCAACTACCTCAAGCGTCTGGACATCACCGCCTCGCAGTTCAGCTACACGACCGAGCCGAAGATCGACGGCCTCGCGATCACGCTCACCTACGAGGACGGGGTGCTGGTCCGCGGCGCCACCCGCGGCGACGGCCAGGTCGGCGAGGACGTGACCCAGAACCTGCGAACGATCGGCTCGGTGCCGCTGCGGATCCCGAACGCGCCGGAGCTGATCGAAGTGCGCGGCGAGGCCTACCTGCCGATCGCCGCCTTCAAAGCGCTGAACGAGCGGCGCGCCGAAAACGAGGAACCGACCTTCGCCAACCCGCGCAACTCGGCCGCCGGCTCGATCCGCCAGCTCGATCCAAAGCTGGCCGCCGAACGGCCGCTCTCGACCTGGATCTACGGGATCGGCGCGGTCCGCGGCCTCGACCTCGCCACCCACATGGACGAGATCGAGTGGCTCGGCGAGCGCGGCTTCAAGGTCAACCCCGACACCGATCACCACCAGGGCGTGGAGGGCGTAGTCAAGCGCTGCCACTGGTGGGAGGAGCGGCGTGAGCAGCTCGACTACGAGATCGACGGCGTCGTCGTCAAGGTCGACGAGCGGGCGCTCTGGCGCGAGCTCGGCGTGGTCGGCCGCGAGCCGCGCTGGGCGATCGCCTGGAAGTTCCCGCCGACCACGGCGACGACGACGATGCACGAGGTGGTCTGGAACGTCGGTCGCACCGGCCATCTGGTCCCGTTCGCGATGCTGGAGCCGGTCCACGTCGGCGGCGTCACCGTCAGCACCGCGACCCTGCACAACGAGGAGGACCTCGAACGCAAGGACGTGCGCAACGGCGACGAGGTCGTGGTGATGCGGGCCGGCGACGTGATCCCGCAGGTGGTCTCGCCGAAACTGCCGCGCCAGAACCCCCGCGCCCGCAAGCCCAAGCCGCCGAAGCGGTGCCCGGCCTGCAAGACCGAGACGGTGAAGCCGGAGGGCGCCGTGTTCACGATCTGCCCGAACCGCGCCGGCTGCCCCGGCCAGTCCTTCCAGCACGTCAAGCACTTCGTCAGCAAGGGCGCGATGGACATCGAGGGGCTGGGGGAGAAGCAGGCGCTGACCTTCCTCGAGCGCGGCGTGATCGCCGACGTCGCCGACATCTACGACCTCGAGGCCGAGCGCCTGGTCGAGCTCGACCGCTTCGCCGAGACCTCGGCCGCCAACCTGGTCGCGGCGATCGACGCCTCCCGCCGGCGCCCCTTCAAGCGGGTGCTCTACGCGCTCGGCCTGCCCGGGGTCGGCTACGTGACCGCGGAGGCCTTGGCCGACCACTTCGGCTCGATCGACGCCCTCCACGAGGCCGACCCCGAGCGGATCGAGGAGGTCGAGGGCGTCGGTCCGATCATGGCCGTGCAGATCGCCGAGTCGCTTGCCGACGAGCCGACCTGGGCGCTGATCGAGAAGCTGCGCGCGAAGGGCCTGCGCCTCGAGGCCGACGAGTCCGAACGGCGCGCCAGCGGCGGCCCGCTGGAAGGCAAGACGGTCGTGCTCACCGGCACCCTGCCGGAGCTGACCCGGGAGCAGGCCGCCGCCATGGTCAAGGCGGCCGGCGGCAAGGTGACCAACTCGGTCTCGAAGAAAACCGACTATGTGGTCGCCGGCGAGAGCCCCGGCTCGAAGCTCGCCAAGGCGGAGAAATTCGGCACCGAGGTGCTCGACGAGGCCGGCTTGAAGGCGCTGGTCGGCGGCTGATCAGAAGCGCGCGGCCATGCCGGCGATCTGGTCCTGGCGGTAATGGGCGAGGCCGAGGTTGCTGACGCTGCCCATCAGGATCGAGAAGGCGACGACCCGGCCGCTGGTGTTGAAGCAGTAGCCGGAGAGGTTGCTGACCCCGGTCAGGGTGCCGGTCTTGACCCGGCAGCGACGGTTGGCGGCGGTGCCCTTCATGCGGCTGGCGACGGTCCCCTCGGCGCCGGTCAGCGGCAGGTCCTGGATGAACTCGTCGCCGACCTCCTGCTTGCGCATCGCCAGCAGGAAGTCGATCAGCTGGCGCGGCGAGGCGCTGTTGGAGCGGGTCAGGCCGGAGCCGTCGGCGGCACTGAGGTTGGTGCCGAGCGAGCGGGCGAACTCCTGGACCACGCCGGCGCCGGCCGCGGTCGTGCCGCTGCCGCCCTGCTCGGCGCCGAGCAGCTTGAGGATCATCTCGGCGAAGAAGTTGTTCGAGTAGATGTTGGTGAGGTTGGCGAACTCGGTCAGCGGCGCCGACTCGATCGTCGCCACCGGCTCGGCCGAGGCGGGGGCGCGGCGCAGCGCGACCGCGGCCGGCATCGTGATCCCGGCGCCGCGCAGCGAGCGCGCCAGCTTGCGCGTCGCCAGCCGTGCCGGGTCGGCGGAGAAGCCGCTGTGGCTGCCGTTGCCGCGGAAGCCGGCGTTGAAGGAGAGGCCGGAGATCGGGCCGATGTAGGGGCTGGTCGCGAAGCCGGAGTCGGGGACGCCGCGGCGGCGGTCGAAGACCGAGTCGTCGCCGTAGAAGCGGCCGGTGATCGCTTTGATCCCGGCCGCGCGGACCTGCGGGCGCAGCGAGAAGAGGTTGGTGCCGAGGCCGCCGAGGTAGGAGCTGTCGAAGCCCGGCGTGCCGAGTCCCGGGTCACCGCCGCCCTGCAGGTAGAGGCTGCCGCGGAGCACGCCGCGCTCGTCGACGCGGCCGTCGCGCAGCAGCTTGGTCTCGATCCGGTGGTCGGGACCGAGCTTGGCCAGGGCGGTGCCGGTCGTGTACATCTTCATGTTCGAAGCGAGCGGCAGCTGGCGCCCGGCGCGGCTCGCGCACAGCGTCTGGCCGCTTTCGGCGTCGACCACGAGCAGCCCGGAGGCGCTGCCCCCGCCCGAGGACAGCCACCCCTTCATGCTGTCGCAGGCGGGCCCCGCGTGGGCGCTCGCGGAGAGCGCCAGCGCCAGCAGGCAGGCCAGCGCCAGCAGGATCGAAGCCCGTTTCATCGCTCCTTGCAACACGTGAAACCGGCAAGGTAGCGGCCCGGCCGGCTCCAACGGCCGGCTCCCCTGGGATAATCAGGCGTAGGCATGGGGAAAGTAGTCGACATAGAGTCAAAGCCGCGCCGGCGCACGCGCCGCAAAAAGCCCTCGAAGACCGCTCTGGTGCTGGGCGGCGGCGGCTTCACCGGCGGGGTCTACGAGATCGGGGCGCTGCGCGCGCTCGACCTGCTCGCGGTCAACAGCACGGTCACCGACTTCGACGTCTACGTCGGCACCAGCGCCGGCTCGTTCGTCGCCTCGATGCTCGCCAACGGGGTCACCCCGGACGAGATGATGCAGGTCCTGAACTCGCGCGTACCCTCCGAGTTCGAGGATCTCGACCTCGACCGGGTGCTGAAGCCCAACTACCTCGGCTTCGCCAAGAAAGCGCTGGCCCTGCCGCTGCGCACGGCCGAGCTGCTGCGCTCGCTCGCCCGGCTCGGCGAGCTCTCGGCGATCGACATCGGCGTTGGTCTCGCCGAGGCGCTGCCGACCGGGATCTACTCGGGCTCGGGCCTCGCCGACTACGTCGCCGGGGTGCTCTCCGAGGGCGGCCGCGTCAACGACTTCCGCCGGCTCGATCACGAGCTCTACCTGACCGCCACCGACCTCGACACCTGCGAGCGGATCGTCTTCGGCGAAGACGGCTGGCAGGACGTGCCGATCTCCAAGGCGGTCCAGTGCTCGACCTGCCTGCCGATCGTCTACAAGCCGGTCGAGCTGAAGGGCCGGCAGATGGTCGACGGCGGCATCCGCTCGACCACCAACGTCGACATCGCGGTCGAGAAGGGCGCCAAGTTCATCATCGTCGTCAACCCGCTGGTGCCCTACGTCAACGACTTCGAGAAGACGATCCCGACCGTCTTCGGCACCCGCGTGCGCCGCGTCTCCGACATGGGCCTGCCGGCGATCGCCAACCAGACCTTCCGCCTGATCGCCCACCAGCGCCTGCACCAGGCGGTCGAGCAGTGGCAGGAGAAGTACCCCGGCGTCGACATCGTCCTGATCGAGCCCGAGCCGACCGACGAGCTGATGTTCGGCACGCCGATCATGGACTACCGCCGCCGCCTCCAGATTGCCCGCCACGGCTTCGAATCCGTCACCGCCACTCTGGCCAAGGACTACGACCGCTTCGAGGACCTGGCCCGCAAGCACGGCCTGGAAATCTCCGGCTCCCGCGTCCGCCGCGTGGTCGACCGCGCCGCCGAAGAAGAGCCCGAGCAGGTCTCGGCTTGGAAACGGGTGCTCGAGCAGACGACCTCGGTGCTGCTGCGTCAGTCGGGCGAGGCTTCCTAGGGTTCAGGGGTGGTCCGGGGAGACCCTCCCCACGGCAACGCCTGGTCCCTCGCATGCTTCGCGGGAGACGGCCGCATCACGAGCTCTCGGGGGGAGCTCCGCCTCCACACGTCCTGCAGCTGAGGATGGATGGGGAGGGGTTTGGTGACCCTCCGAACGTTTTGCGGAACTTTGCATGCCCCACAACACGGACCGACCGGCGACGCAACTCAAAGGATCCGAGAGAGGAGGGTCACCAAAACCCCTCCCCAACGGCAACGCCCGCTCAGGCCCCGTTGTAGAGCGCCTCGATCGCCTGCTCGTGCTTCTGCACGACGACCGCGCGCTTGACCTTCAGGGTCGGCGTCAGCTCGCCGGT
This sequence comes from uncultured Conexibacteraceae bacterium, assembly GCA_964464285.1. Classification (GTDB taxonomy): domain Bacteria; phylum Actinomycetota; class Thermoleophilia; order Solirubrobacterales; family 70-9; genus VAYN01. The sequence goes on along the minus strand of CAYXFL010000038.1, from coordinate 9,236 downwards.
CTCCTGGGAGAGGTCCTGGGGGAGGATCGCGATCTTCTTGACCTGCTCGACGCGAGCGAAGTTCTCGTTGATCTTCTCGACGTGAGCCTCGATCGAGGCCTTGATATCGCCGTTGGCGGCGAGTGCCTCGAGGTCCTCGGGCAGCTCGTTCTCTTTCGCGTAGGCGGCCGCTTCTTCGGGATCGAGGGTGACCAGAGCGACGAGGTAGGGACGGCGGTCGCCGACGACCACGCACTGGGAGACCAGCGGGTGCTGCTTGATCTCGGCCTCGAGGTTGGCGGGGGTGATGTTCTTGCCGCCCGCGGTGATGATGATGTCCTTTTTGCGGCCGGTGATCTTGATGAAGCCCTCGGAGTCGATCTCGCCGAGGTCGCCGGTGTGCAGCCAGCCGTCGACGATCGTCTCGCGGGTCGCCTCGTCGTTCTTGTGGTAGCCCTGGAACACGTTCGGGCCCTTGACCAGGATCTCGCCGTCGTCGGCGATCCTCACCTCGCAGCCGGGGAAGGGTTTGCCGATCGTGCCGATCTTGAAGTCGTCGGGGGTGGCGATCGTCGCCGCGGTCGAGGTCTCGGTCATCCCCCAGCCCTCGAGCACGAGGATCCCGGCGGCGTCGAAGAAGCGCAGGATCTCCGGGTTGATCGGGGCCGCGCCGGAGACCGCGAGGCGCAGGTTGCCGCCGAACAGGTTGCGGATTTTCGAGAGCACCTTCTTGTCCGCGAAGGCGTATTTGCGGGTCAGCAGGAAGCCCGGCTTGCGACCGCTCCGTTCGACCTCGCGCATCTCCTTGCCGGTCTCGATCGACCAGTCGAAGATCCGTTTTTTGAGGCCGCCGATTTTTTCCATGCCGCTGGTCGCGGCGGTGTAGATCTTCTCGAAGATCCGCGGCACCGAGGGGAAGTAGGTCGGTTTCACCTCGGCCAGGTTCGGCAGGATCTTCAGCGGGTCGCGCTCCCAGTAGGCGATCGCGGAGCCGAGGTCGAAGCTGCCGAGCTGGATCAGCAGGGCGAAGGAGTGGGCGAGCGGCAGGTAGAGGTAGGTGACGTCTTCGGGGTCGATGACGCTGGTCTGGTTGACCATGTCGAGCATCGCCCGGTAGTTGCCGTGGCTGATCACGCAGCCCTTCGGGGGGCCGGTCGTGCCGGAGGTGTAGATGAAGGTGCAGATGTCCTGGGCGCTGACCGAGGTGTAGCGCTGCTCCCAGACCGAGGGGTCGACCGCGGCGCCCTTCGCCGCCAGCTCCTCGGTCGAGATCGCGTCGGGGTCGCTGCCGACCATCAGGACGACGTGCTCGAGGTCGGGCAGCTGGTCGCGGACCCGCTGCACCTTCTCCAGCTGTTCGGCGTCCTCGACGATCACGACCTTGGAATCGGAGTTCTCGAGCACGTAGCGGCACTCCTCGGGGGAGTTGCTCTGGTAGATCGGCACCACGGTGGCGCCGATCGAGAGCGCGGCGAAGTCGTAGTAGGTCCACTCGGGCCGGGTGTTGCCGAGGATCGAGACCCGGTCGCCTTTCTGGACGCCGAGCGCGGTCAGCCCGAGGCCGAGCGGACGGACGATCTCCAGGACCTGCTTGAAGCTGCGCGTCTCCCAGTTCTCGCCGTCCTTGTACTTGACGGCAGGCTTGTCGCCGTAGATCTCCGCGGAGCGCTGCAGCAGGTCTGCCAGCGTCCTGGAATTGGTACCCCGCCCCTCCATCCGGGGGGAGTGTAGTTCAGCGCGCGGCTTTCGCGTCGCCTTGTCGTGATTTCGCGCCTCCGAGGCTGCGCAGGGAGAGTTCGAACAGGGTCCGGTCGATGCGGCCGTGGAAGATCGGGACGCCCATCTGGACGCAGCGGCCGATCACCTCCTGCTGGTCCATGTGCAGCTGGGCAGCGAGCTCGCCGGGCGTCAGGTGATTGGCCATGTAGACCCTCCTGGTAGTTGAAAGTAGGTAGCCCATGTTTATCGCTGATCGCGGACGTGTCAACCGCCTTTCGCGAGCTCGGGGATGCCGGCGCTCGCGGCTCGCGATAATGGGACGCGATGTCCGATCCCGCCGTCCAGCCGATGCCGCGTCGCGGCCGCATCTGGGTGATCGCCGTCCTCTCGCTGTTCCTCGCCGCGATCGGCTACATCGTCATCGACATGGCGACGACCAAGGCCGGCGACGACGTGATCCACCTGCACGGGATCAACGACTCCCAGCGCCTCTTCGCCGGGATGCCCCAGGAAGGCGACCGCCTCGGCTCCTCGAACGCGCCGGTGACGATCCAGATCTTCAACGACCTGCAGTGCGCGAACTGCCGCGAGGACTTCCTCAGCACGATCCCGACCCTGGCCGAAGACTACGCGCGCCCGGGTGACGTCCAGCTCCACTACCGCCACTACTCGAACAGCGAAAACGTGCACCAGCTCGGCTTCTTCGGCGCCGAGGCGGCGGCCGAACAGAACTACGGCTGGCAGTACACCTACCTCTTCTTCCGCAGCCAGGAAGAAGCCGAGAAGTTCGGCGTCAACCAGAGGTTCCTCGACACCGTCGCCGGCGGGATCGCCGACCTCGACGCGCCTGAATGGGAGGCCGACCTGGAAGAGAAGGGCGGCACCGACGGCGCGATCACCCAGCGCCTCGACCGCTACGAGGAACTCGGCCGGAACCTCGAGATCCGCACCCGCCAGGCGGCGATCGTGAGCGGCCCGAACGGCACGATCACGCTCCAGGACGGCCCCTCGCTGGCCGAAATCGAGCAGGCGATCGCCGACGTCGAGTAAGCGCTGTCGACTTTGTCACCCGGGGGGTGACAAAGTCGACAGGGGTCAGGCGACGCGGCGGATCTGGGCGCGGGCGCGGCCGGCGATCACGGCGCCCCACTGCGAGTCGTCGATGTAGGCGGGGGCGGTGGTGACGAGGAAGTCGCCGAGCACGTCAGCGAGGCCGGCGGGGTCTTCGAGGTTGGGGAAGTGCGAGGCGCCGGGCAGGGTCTCGAAGCGACAGTTGGGGATCGCCGCGGAGGCTTCGAGGCCGTGCTCGAGCGGGATCGTGCGGTCGCGCTCGCCCCAGACGATCAGGGTCGGCATCTCGCCGAGCAGGTAGAGGCGGTCGCGGGCGGAGACTTTCTGGCCCTGGACGTCGATCACCGCGCGCAGGGTCTGCAGGAAGGCGCGTCGCGAGCCGGGCTCGGCGAGCGGGCCGAGCGCCCGCGCGACCGCCTGCAGGTAGACGCCCGAGCGGACCCCGCGGGCGCGCAGGCCGGCGCCGGCGGCGGCGATCCCGCCGACCACCTGGCGCTGGGTCGCCAGCCGCAGCAGCGCCGCCGAGGCGGGCAGGGCGGCGCCGCGCAGCAGCGGGCTGACCTCGTGGCCGAGGCCGCCGCTGGAGATCAGCACGAGGCGCTCGGTGCGCTGGGGGAACTGGTAGAAGAACTGCATCGCGACGCCGCCGCCGAGCGAGTGGCCGACGATCGTCGCCCGCTCGACCCCGATAGTGCTCATCAGGTCGCGGATCATCGCCGCGTGGGCGCCGAGCGAGTAGTCGCCGCGCGGGGTCGCTGCGTCGCCGTGGCCGATCAGGTCGGGCGCGATCACGCGGTGGGACTGCGCCAGCCGCTCGGCGACGCCCTCCCAGTGGCGGGAGGAGTTGATCATCCCGTGGATCAGGACCACGGTCGGGCCGCTGCCGGCGACGCGGTAGACGGCGCGGTGGCCGTGCAGATCGACTTCGTGCGCGGCAAAGGCGCTCCCGTTGTCCACGCGAAGACCCTAACGCGGCGAGGGGGCGCCCTGGTGAAGACTTTGCGGGTGCTCGAAGATGTCGGCACCTTGAAGCGCCGAACCTGGACCGCCGTTGTGCTCGCCGCGTTCGCTCTGCTGGCGCTCTACGCCGTGCCGGTCGCGCCCGCGGCTGCCCTGGCGGGGCCCGAGCGCGAGTCGATCGGGCGCTCGCTGGAGGGCCGGCCGATCGCCGCCACCCTGAAGGGCGACCCCGCGGCGCCCCTGCAGGTGCTGGTCGTCGGCGCGGTCCACGGCGACGAGCCGGCCGGCCGGCGGGTGGCGCGGCTGCTGCTGGCTCGTTCGGCGCCGCCCGGTGCGGCGATCCGCGTCGTCCCCGACCTCAACCCGGACGGGAGCGCCGCCGGGACCCGCGGCAACGCTCGCGGCGTCGACCTGAACCGCAACTTCCCCTTCGGCTGGCGCCCGCTCGGCGGCGGCGAATACTCCGGCGCCGGGCCGCTCTCGGAGCCCGAGTCGCGCGCCGCCTGGCGGCTGATCCGCCGCACCCGGCCCGACGTCACGCTCTGGTTCCACCAGCCGTTCGGCCTCGTCGACCGCTCCTCCGGCGGCGACCCGCGGCTGCAGCGCCGCTTCGCGCAGCTGATCGGCCTGCCGCTGGTGCGCCTGCGCGGCCCCTATCCCGGCAGCGCCTCGCGCTGGCAGAACCACGCCTTCACCGCCGGCACTGCCTTCGTCGTCGAGCTGCCCGCCTTTGCCTCCGCCGCCCTCGCCCGCCGCGCCGCCGACGCGGTCCTGCGGCTCGCCGCCGAGTACGCGAGCCCTGGCGTCGAGGGTTCCGCCGCCGCTCCGGCGGGCTGAGGGCGGCGGGCCTCAGGCGTCCTGCTCGGAGAGCGCGGCCGCCCGCTCGCGAGCCTCGCTCTTGGCTTCCAGCGTCATCGCGCCCGGGTGGCCGTCGCCCGGCCAGGGGCTGAGGACCAGCAGCAGGCGCGCGTCCGAGCGGGCCGCGACCGTGCGCCGCTCGCCCGGCTCGAACTCGAGCAGCAGGCCGGTGCCGCCCGCGACGCTCTCGCCGTCCGCGGTGGTCACCTCGACCTCGCCGTCGACGACGACGATCCGCGCCCGCTCGTGCACCTCGTGCTCCTGCAGCTCCTCGCCGGCGGGCAGCCGCAGCAGGATCGTCCGCGCGTCGTCCGCCGAGGCGAGGATCTCCGGCTGGTGGGGCTCCACCCCGGTGGTTCTCAGGTCCCAACTGCGCATCTCATCCTCCTAACGGTCAACGAGTACGGTCGGGAACTACCCGCTTGCCGCGCGATCTACCATGGCCCGGTGCCGACGGCGAAGCAGCTGATGCGGGCCGGCGAGCTCTATCCCGGCGACGACGCGGAGCTGAACCGGGAGCTCGACCGGCGCCAGGCGATGGTCACGGCCGTGAACGCGATTCCCGGCGAGCGCCGCGCCGAGCGCGCCGCGGCGCTCGCCGGGCTGCTGGCGGAGATCGGCGAGGGGTCCTTCATCCGGCCGCCGTTCTACTGCGACTACGGCGACGGGATCCGGATCGGTGCCCGCGTCTTCGTCAACTTCAGCTGCGTGATGCTCGACGGGGCGCCGATCGCGATCGGCGACGAGTGCCTGCTCGCCGCCGGGGTGCAGCTGATCACCGCCACCCACCCGATCGACCCCGCCGCCCGCCGCGCCGCGCTCGAGCAGGCGCTCCCGGTGACGCTCGCCGACGGGGTCTGGCTCGGTGCCGGCGTGATCGTCTGCCCCGGCGTCTCGATCGGCGAGAACACGGTCGTCGGCGCCGGCTCCGTCGTCACCAGGAGCCTGCCGGCCGGCGTCGTCGCCTTCGGCAACCCGGCCCGCGTCGCCCGCGAGATCGGCGACGGCGACCGGGTCTGACGGTCCCCGTCCCGGGGTCCGCGGCGGCGATCTCACGTTTCGGCGCGGTCGCTCGTTGAACAACCGTGGATCGTGAAGACCTGCGCTTTCCGTCTGGCCCAGAGCTCTGCGCCGCCTGGCTCTACCGGCCACCCGCGGCTGGCGGCGCGGCGCTGCCGGTCGTCGTCATGGCCCACGGGCTGTCGGGAACCCGGCGGGACAGACTGGGGGCGTTCGCGGAGCGGTTCGCCGCCGCCGGGCTGTTCGCGCTCGTCTTCGACCACCGCGGTTTCGGCGAGAGCGGCGGCGAGCCCGACCTGTTCGATCCCGCCCGGCAGCTGCGGGACTGGCAGGCCGCGATCGACTTCGCCCGGCAGCTACCGGGGGTGGACGGCGAGCGGGTGGTGACCTTCGGTTCCTCGATGGGCGGCGGCAACGCTCTGGCGGCGGCAGCCGCCGACAAGCGGGTCGCGGCCGCGATCAGCCAGGTGCCCTTCCTCGACATCCTGCTCCAGGCCCACCGCTCTTCGCCGCCGGTCTCGGCGCGGATGCTGCTAGCCGCGCTCCGCGGCCAGCACCTGCCGGCGGTCGGCGATCCGGACGAGCCGGCCTTCATCAACGCGCCCGGTGGCGCCGCCGGCTGGCGCGATGTGGTCGCGAGCGGCGAGGATTCGCGCTGGCGCAACCGCGTCTCTTCCCGCTGGCTGCTCGGCCGCCCCTACCGCCCGGCCCGCTTCGCTGCGGGCCTGCACTGCCCCTGGCTGGTCTGCGTCGGCGAGGCCGACCGGGTCGCGAAGCCCGGCCCGGCGATCGCCGCCGCCCGCCGCGCCCCGCTGGGCGAGTTGCGCACCTATCCGGGCGTCGACCACTTCGACGTCTACGACGGCCCGGAGCACGAGGCGCTCGTCAGCGACCAGCTCGACTTTCTCCGCCGCCACGTGCTCGCCGGTCCGGCTGGTCGTCGCGGAGTCTGAACCCCACCGGTCGCTTGGCCTTGGCCGGCGGCGTGATCAGCTGCCGCAGCGCCTCGAAGATCTGGCGAAGCTGCTCATCGTGCTCGCTCAGGCGGGCGCCGATGTCCAGTTCCATCTGGTCGAGCCGCTTCTGCAGCTCCTGAAAGGAGCCAGCAACCCGGCGCAGCTCGACGAAGGCCCGCATGATCTCGAGGTTCACAGCGATGGCCCGATCGCTGCGAAGAACGCCTGAGAGCATCGCTACTCCCTGCTCCGTGAAGACCAGGGGACGCTTGCGGCGACCGCCGTGCCCACCGCTTGACATCACAAATTGTGATTTCAAGCAGTCGAACTCCTCGGCCGACAGCTTGAACATAAAGTCCGCCGGAAAGCGCCTTTCGTTGCGCCGGACCTGCTGCACGAGCACACGAGTTTCGACGCCATAAAGATCGGCGAGATCCTCATCGAGCATCACCTGGCGCCCCCGAATGACGAGGATCCGCTTCTCGATCGCGGTTGCCGCGACGACCTGCGGTTCTGCCATCTCCCCTGTCGAGTCGGCCATGCCGCCATGATGGCAAACTGGCCGGAACTTATTGTCTTCATCGGGGCGCCCGGATTTGAACCGGGGACCTCACCGACCCGAACGGTGCGCGCTACCAGGCTGCGCCACGCCCCGAGAGCGGCGATTATCCCAGAGCGGGGCATGGGGGCGGGGTCACCCTCCGGCGGTGGCCGCTACTTTGCCCGGCGGAGCGGTTCTGCAATGTCGATGGTGCGCAAGCTCGTCCTCACTTTCGCGCTGCTGGTGGCGGCGCTGCCGGCGGCGGGCGCCGCCGCGGATATTCCGCGGGGGTTCATCGGCGTCTCGCCGCAGAATCCGGCGAAAGCGTCCGACTACGGGCTGATGCGGGAAGCGGGGGTGACCAGCGTGCGGCTGCCGCTCTACTGGATCGGGGCGCAGTCGAAGAGCCCCTACCTGTCCGATCCCGAATGGCGGGGGTTCGATCGCGAAGTGGCGATCGCGGCGCGCCAGGAAATCCGGATCATGCCGTTCGTCTACGCGACGCCGAGCTGGGCGGCGGCGGAGCGGATCCAGCTGCCGGTCGAGACGCCCCTGCAGCGCTGGGGCTGGGTCAGCTTCCTGCGCGCGGCGGTCGATCGCTACGGGGCCGACGGGGAGTTCTGGTCCGAACACCCGGAGCTGCCCTACCTGCCGGTGAAGCGCTGGGAGATCTGGAACGAGCAGAACATCGTCACCTTCGCCAACGAGCAGAACCCGGCCAAGTTCGCGATGCTGCTGCGGATGTCCGGGCGGGTGCTGCGGCGGGCTGACCCCGCCGCGGAAGCGATCATCGGCGGCTTCTTCGGCCGGCCGCTGCAGGTTCCGCCCAACACCGCCGCCGCCGACTACCTCGACCGGATCTACAAGGCCGGCAACGTGAAGCGATGGTTCGACGGCGTCGCCCTGCACCCCTACGTCGCCAAGGCGAACGCGATGGGCTGGCAGATCCGCGCCCTGCGCCGGGTGATGCGCGCGCACGGCGACGCCCGCAAGCCGATCTACGTGACCGAGCTCGGCTGGGGGTCGAGCCCCGGCCCGACCCGCTGGGAGCGTGGCCTCCGCGGCCAGGCCCAGGAGCTCGACCGCGCCTTCTCGCTGCTCTCCGCCAACCGCCAGCGCTGGAAGGTGCGCGGCGTCTGGTGGTTCACCTGGACCGACGAAGGCGGCAGCTGCAGCTTCTGCACCTCGGCCGGGCTGCTGACCGCCGACCGCAAGCCGAAGCCGGCCTGGTACCGGTTCAACCGCTGGACCGGGGGGGACGCCGGCGCGATCGCGAAGCTGGGCTCGACGGGGCCGGGAGTGGCCGGCGGATAGGCTCCTAGGAAGGATTTTCAACCCAGCTAAGGAGACCCTTCGATGGCATTTTCGGTACCCGATCTTCCCTACGCCTACGACGCGCTCGAGCCGCACATCGACGAGGCGACGATGCGCGTGCATCACGACAAGCACCACCAGGCCTACGTCGACAAAGCCAACGCCGCCCTCGAGGGCACGCAGTGGGCCGACGCCGACGTCGAGGACGTGCTCAAGAGCCTCGGCGACCTGCCGGCCGACAAGCAGGGCCCCGTCCGCAACAACGCCGGCGGCCACTACAACCACGCGCTGTTCTGGCAGATGCTGAGCCCGGACGGCGGCGGCGAGCCGAGCGGCGCGCTGGCCGAGGCGATCAACAGCGCCTTCGGCTCCTTCGACGCCTTCAAGGAGGAGTTCAAAAACGCCGGCATCGGCCAGTTCGGCTCCGGCTGGGCGTGGCTGGTCAAGACCGCCGACGGCGGCGTCGCGGTGACCAAAACCCCGAACCAGGACTCGCCGATCTCCGACGGCCAGACGCCGCTGCTCGGCGCCGACGTCTGGGAGCACGCCTACTACCTGAAGTACCAGAACAAGCGTCCGGAATACCTCGACGCCTTCTGGAACGTCGTCAACTGGGACTACGTGGCTGAGCGCTTCGCCGCTTAGTTGACCGGGGTCGCGGGCCGCGCCGCCTCGGGCTGGCGCGGCTCGCCGCCGGTCCCGCCTTTCGGCGGGATCTGCGACATCGCGTTCTCGGCCAGCGCCGTGATCGTCAGCGAGGGGTTCACGCCGACGTTGGCGGGGATCGCGGCGCCGTCGCAGACCAGCAGGTTCTCGTA
>CAYXFL010000037.1:0-28715 GCA_964464285.1 uncultured Conexibacteraceae bacterium | reverse complement strand
CGAAGCCGGCCGGCACCGATGCCACGTTCGGCACTTCCTGGCCGTCGCTCAGCTCGGATGCCGCGACGAAGGCGGCGGTGTATTCGATCGTCACGCTGGCGCCGGGCGCGATCGGCCCGTCGATCAGGAACGCCATCGAGTTGGTCGACGAGCTCCACGCTTCGGTCACGGTGACGCCGGCCTGCGGCACCACCGCGACGCCGGTCAGCGCCGGGTCGAGCACGTCGGTCACCTCGACGTCGTAGGCCGGCGAGCTGCCCTCGTTGGAGATCACCAGCTGGTAGGCGAGCGGGTCGTTGCTGTGGGCGGTGGTCGGGCCGTCGCCGAAGCTGCCGGAGCCGACTTTGATCCGCTTGTCGAGGGTCAGCTCAGGCTCGACCACGTCGACGCTCGCTTCCGCCTCGGGCGAGGTTTCGTCGAATTCCTCGGGGATTTTCGCCGGGTCGAAGAGCCCGCCTTTGTGGGTCAGGTTGCTGCTCACCGTCACCGTGTTGGCCTCGGTGTCGCCGGCGAGCACGTCGTCGCCGCTGACCCGCTCGGAAGCGCGCAGGTAAGCGTCGTAGGTGAGTTCGATCTCCTGCGGCTGGCTCAGCGCCGGGATGTCGCCGAGGTCCCAGGCGATCAGGGCGCTGCCGTCGCCCTGCGGGGCGAAGTCGTAGCGCTGGACCGGGTTGGCCAGCGGGCAGCCGCTGAGGCACGTCTCGGTGCCGTAGCCGTCGAATTCGACGCCGGCCGGGAGCCGGTCGACGACCGTCGTCTCGAACAGCTCGACGTTGGCCGGAATCGTCACTTTCAGCGTGTAGGAGAGCGATTCGCCCGGGGTCGCCTCACCGGGGGTGACCGCCTTGGTGACGCTGGCGCCGCCGAGCCGGATCGTGTCTTCGGCGCTCGCTTCGTAGCCGGCGCCGGAGGTGCGCCGGCCGCTGTGTTCGCTGTCGAGGCTGGCCGTGATCGCTTCGACTTTGTTGGTCAGAGTGGCGCCCGCCACCGCCGGTTTTTCGACTTCGGCCCGGTAGCTGAAGGAGTGGCTGCCGCCTGGGGCGATCGTCGCCACGCCGCCTTCGATCGTGCGGAAGTCGGCGTACCAGATCATGCCGCCGCTGCCGGGGATTTCGTCTTCATGGGCGAGCGGCACGTTGCCGGGCGCCGGGCCGACCGGGATCAGGCCCTCCGGGACTGCGTCGGAGATCCCGGTGTCGTGGGCGACCGAGACCCGCGAGGAGCCCGAGTTCGAGGTGGTCACGGTGAAGGTGACGATGTCGCCGGGCTGGACCCGGTTGGGGTTGACGTCGTCGGTCTTCGCCTGCGAGATCAGCGGCTCGACGATCTGCGCGCTGGTCGTGTTCGAGGAGGCCGACTGCGCGCCGGCATCGGGGTCGGTCCATTGCAGCGCCGCCTGGTTGGTGACGTTGGCGGCGGTGCGGCTGTTGCCGGCGACGTCGGCGACGACCATTTCGAAGCTCAGCACGACCAGGTCGTTGCCCGAGCCGGGCGCGTTCGCGTAGTCGGCGGGGAAGGTGAGTTTCGGCGTCGCGCCGCTCGTGTCGAGCACGAACCCGCCCGGCAGCGGCGACCCGTTGAGGGTCGCGGTCGCCGTGCCCGGCACGTAGGTGAACCGGGTGGTGCTGCTGACCGTGTCGGTGATCGCGGCGCTGCCGCCCAGGGTCGTGCCCTCGGGCACGGTCGCGGTCAGCGTGTATTTCACTTTCTCGCCGATCGTCGCCTGGGTCGCGGCGTTGTTGCCGCCCTCGGTGATCTCGGTCGTCTGCGTCTTCGCGATCGTCGCGCCGCTGGTCCTGACGTTGCTCGGGTCGTCCGCAGCGGCGGCGTTGGCGAACTCCTCGCGGGTCGGGTCGATGTTTTCGGCCGGCGTGTAGACGTACAGCGCCCCGGTGTTCGCTTCGCCCGCGAACTCGACCACGCCGGCGTTGTTGACCAGGTTGCGCCCCGGCCCGATGTCGCTCGGCACGGTCGCCGTGTAGGTCAGTTTTTTGCTCGCCCCGGCATTGACGGAGAGGCCGCTCCAGACGATCCGGTCGCTGGCCCCGTCGTCGACGCATTCGCCGCCGTCGCTGATCGCGGCGACCGCCGGGCACTGGTACTCGGACGGCAGCCGGTCCCAGACTTCGACGTCGATCGCGTCCTGGGCGCCGCTGTTGCCGACGTCGACGCGGTAGGTGACCTCGTCGCTGGCCTCGACCGTTTTGTTGTCGGCGTTCGGGCCGTTCGGGCCTTCGACGGTGGAGCCGTCGCGGACGATTTCTTCGACGCCCTTGGTCAGGCCGACCAGCGGGGTGGCGAGCGCGTACTCGGCTTCGGCCCGCTGCGGGAAGCTTTCGCCGGCGGTGTTCTCGGAGGAGAGCTTGAACAGGTTGCCGTTCAGGTCGTCCGCTTTGACCATCCCAGTCGGCTGCGCGATCGTCGCGATGAAGTGTTCGAAGACCTCACCGCCGGCCGGCACCGTGGAGCCGGTCACGGTCCAGGAGAGAACCCGGTCTTCGGCGGCGGCCGATTCGTCGATCGTCGCGAGAACGTTGTTCTCCGGCCCGGCCTGATCGCTGCCGGGCACGTAGGTGGTGCCCTCGGGCAGGAAGTCGGCGAGCGCCTGCGGCGAGGTGTCGAGCGTGCCGGGGAAGTCGATCCGCAGGCGCCAGCAGATGCGGTCGCCGGGGTGGTAGACCGGCACTTCGTCCGTGTAGGTGGCGGTCTGGCAGTCGGTGCCGGAGACGGCCACTTCCTTGAGGATCGCCGGCGCGCCGGCGATCTGCCCGGCCTGGCTGGCGTCGACGATCGTCGACCCGTCGGTGCCCTGGAAGTAGATCTTCGGTCCGGGAGTCGAGCAGTCCGGCGTGCCGGGCGCGGTGCAGCGGGCCCAGCCGGCGCCCTCGGTGCTGACCTCGTTCTCGATCCGGTCGTTGGCGAGGATCGGCCCGGCCGGTTCGTGGTTCTCCTGGTAATGGGTGCGGGTCTTCGAGGGGAAGGTGATCGTGAATTTGTCGCTGACCCCGATGTGGCCGAGCTTCGCCAGCGAGCCGGGGTCCCAGCTCAGGGTCCAGGTGCCGTCGGGGTTTTCGGTCGTCAAGGCGTAGGGCGCCGACGGTTCCTGGCCGTCGACCGGGTCGCATTCGGGGTCGGACGGATCGGTATTGCCGGTCATGTTGCTCGGCCCCAGCGGGCAGAGGCCGTCCGGCAGCGTGTCGGTGACGACCGCGTCCTCGACGTACTTGTACTCGGAGGTTTCGAAGGTCAGCGTCCAGGTCGTGATCTGGCCCTGGGCGAGCACGTCGCTGTCGGCGCTCTTGCGCACGACCCAGTCCTCGGCGGTGCGGTTGAGGGTCTCACCGTCGCTGGCCGCGAGCGAGGTTTTGCCCTGGTAGTCGCCGCTGGCGACCGCGTAGGTGCGCAGCTGGGTCTCGTCGACCACTTCCGGGCCGGAGTTGTTGTCGAGGTTGGTCGCCTGGTCGCCGGAGGCGGCGCTCGGCCGCGGCCCGGTGAAGCTGTTCGTGTTGGCGCGGATCGGCACCGCGGCGCGGTACGGGAAGGTCCGGGTCTCGCCGCTCGCCAGCGCCCCGATCGGCCAGACCACGTGGGTGTAGATCGCTTCCGGCATCGGCCCGGGCCCGTCGGGGTCGACCAGTTCGGTCTCCACCGACTCCGGCTCGACGCAGTCGGTCAGCGGGTTGACGACGATCGGGCCGGAGCCCGGATACTCGTCGGCGCTGCCGGGGTTGGTCGGCGCGTCGGTGGTGTTGTCGGCGCCGGGGCCGCCGCAGCCGAGGAACTCGAGCCCGGCGGGCACGTAGGCGTTGAGTTTGGTGCCGGTGGTCGGGTTGACCCGGTTGTTGGTGACCTTCAGCGTGTAGACGGTCTGGTGTTCGTGGACGCCGCGCAGGATCTCGCCCTCCGGCGAGGGCTCGTCGATCTCGACCTCGAGCGCTTTCAGCGCCTGCGTCCCGCTCACTTCCGGCGTGTAGCCGGTGAAGCTTTTGGTCGCCGGGCCCGCCGGCACGCCCTGGGCGCTGAACTTGGGCACGAAGCGCGGGTTGCTGTTGACGAAGGCCTGGGCGACGACCGGGAAGCTGTCGCCGGCGTCGTAGACGGCTTTGTCGTAGTCGGCCTGGAAGGTGAAGGCTTTGGTCGCCCCGGGCGAGAGATCGGAGACGTTGGAGAAGATCAGCGTCGTCTGGCCGGGCGCCGGCGCGTCGAGGATCTCCTTCGGGCCGGTCGGCCCGCCGCCGCCGTAGCTGACCCCGGCCGGGAGCACGACGCGGTAGCTGAGGTTGTAGCCGTAGGGCTGGCCCTGCGGGTTCTGGGCCGAGACGGTGACCTCGACCGGGTCGCCGTAGAGGGTGACCGAGGAGCTGACCGAAGCGCTGATGTTCGGCGTGCCGTCGGCCCGCGCCAGCGCGACCAGCGTCAGCGCCACGAGCCCCGCGATCCCCGCCACCACCGCAATCCAACGCCAACCCCGGGCCACTGCTCCTTCTGCTGACAACGTTCCTCCTCGAATCGACCGTTCGTTTTGTGCCCATGGGGGGCGCGCAAGGGGAATCGGTCAACTGGGAGGGGAACTTGAGGCTCGGGCCGGAAAAACTTTCCCCTGCAAACGACGTACTGTCTGGGTACTTGCGGTTCTCGGCGCACGGCCGGCGAAGCCGACGACTGCGGCGATACCTGCCTGATCGACCCGGACAACCGGGCGGACAACGTCAACCCCGGCAAGTCGATCAAGCTGAAGGTGACGATCACCACCAGCCGCACCGGCGCCAAAGCGACCGAGTCCACGAAGACGGCCACCCTGAAGGTCCCGGCAGGCAAGCAGCGCTTCGGCGGGTGGCGGTGGGCCGGGGCCGTCCGAGGCCGGGCCAGGAGGGGGAGCTTCACGAGAGACCAAGCCCTCCGCATGCCTTTAGCAACCCCCTGGGTGACCAAAGACATAGGGAGCGTTACCGAAGCCTCACGAAACGATCACCCCGATCCCTCCAGGGCGCCTTCGTCAGCCAACGGAACTTCGGAGCGCTTTCGTTGGGAGGGTCGGTGGTGTCCTTCGTACGAGCGGCGTTAGCGATTCGCCCAACTGCGCATCTCGGACGGCGCAGTGGCGATCCGGGCGAATTCGCCTACCCGACCCGCGTCCTACTCCCCGCGCTCCAGCAGGGCCCGGAACGCCGCCGCCGGCTCGGCCGCCGCGCCCGCCTCGTGGACCTGCGCGGCGAGGCCGCGGTCCGAGGTGACGACGACCACCTCGCCCTCGGCGACCCACTCGGGCAGACGCCGCACGATCTCCCGGTCGGCGGCGTCGCGGCCCGGGCTCGACGCCCACTCCACCTCCACCCCGCGCCCCGCCAGCGGCCGCCGCGGCTCCCCCTCCAGCATCACGGTCACCCGCTCCCCCGAGCGCTCCGCCCACTCCTCGAGCAGCCCGACCAGCCGCTCGACCGCGCCGGCCCGGTCGCGCCACCAGCCATCCGGCCGGCAGCCGATCACGTTCATCGCGTCGACGACCCGGTGCATCTACGAGGTCGCGATCGGCACCGCGATCGCAAAGTAGACGGCGATCGAGAGCAGGTCCTGCACGATCGTCGCCAGCGGGCCCGAGCCGAAGGCGGGGTCGCTGCCCAGCCGGGCGAGCAGGCGGGGCAGGAAGGTGGCGACCGAGGTGGCGATCGAGCAGCTTCCGATCAGGGCCAGGGCGACCCCGAGCGCGACGTCGCCGTCACCCCAGCCGACCAGCGCGAAGGGGAAGAAGGCGAGACCGACGAGGAGGCCGATCAGGACGCCGGTGACGAGCTCCCGCCGGATCACGGTCCGCATGTCGATGCTGGCGCTCATCCCGCGGATCAGCAGCGTCTCGGTCTGGGTGCCGACCGCGTCGGCCATGTAGACGACGGCGGGCACGAAGAAGGCGAGCAGCACGTTCTTGCTGAGCTCGGCCTCGAAGGAGCCGACCAGCAGCGCCGACGCCATCGCGCCGACCAGGCCGACCAGGAGCCAGGGCAGGCGGTGCAGAAGCCGCCGCACGATCGGCTCTTCCGCCGCCAGGCGGGCCCGCCCGCTGCTGGCGAGGTAGCCGCCGAGGCGGGCGGCGTCCTCGTCGTGCTGGGCGAGCAGGCGGCCGAGCAACTGGTGCGCCGGGACCAATCCGACGAAGCAGTCGCCGGCGTCGAGCACGACGAGATTGCTCTGCTGGCGACGGACGAGCTGCCAGGCCGCCTTCTCCTCGGCTTCCCCGGCACGGATCACGACCGGGTCGGGGTCGGCAAGCTCGGCGACCGGCACCTCCCCCGGTGCCTCGAGCAGGCGGCTCAGCGCCAGCAGGCCGACCAGCCTGCCCTGGTCGAGCACGACGATCTCCTCCACGGAGTCGAACGACCTGCCGGCCATGTACCGGCGCGCCGCGGCGGCCGACTGCGCCGGCGCGATTACCGGAACCCGGGCGGTCGAGTGGTTCGCGATCTCATCCGTGTAGAGATCGCCTGGTTCCCCCATCCGAGCCATTTTTCCCCGGACGGCGGTCGGCAAAGCCGGCTCAGACGCCGAGCGCGGCGCTCAGCCCGAGCATCAGCGCGGCCCCGATCGCGACCCCGGCGCTCGGGCCGAGGCGCCGCCGGCCGGCGTAGGCCTGCGGCAGCATCTCGACCACGATCAGGGCCAGCATCGCGCCGGCCGCGAAGGCGAAGGAGAGCGGCAGCAGCCCGCTCACCTCCTCCACCGCCAGGTAGGCGATCAGGGCGCCGACCGGCTGCGGAGCGCTGGTCGCAACCGCCGCCCAGAACTGGCGCCCGCGCCCGAACCCGGCCTCGGCCATCGGGATCGCGACGCTGGTCCCCTCCGGGATGTTCTGGATCCCGATCGCGAGGATCACGAAGAGGCTGAGGCCGGCGCGCTCGGACGCGAACGCCGTGCCGATCGCGAGCCCCTCCGGCAGGCTGTGCACGAGCAGGACGAGGAAGACCAGCGCCGAGGTGCGCGCGCCGGGCCCGGTGCGGCCCATGAAGCCGGCGTCCCCGCTGAAGCTCCGCCGCACCACCAGCAGGAAGCCGACGCCGACCGCGAACCCGGCGAGCACCTCCCCCGCCGACCCTTCCTGCCCCGCCGGGATCAGCAGGCCGGCAATCGCGGCGATGCCCATCACGCCGGTCGCCAGCCCGAGCAGGAACGGGGTCAGCGCCTTGGCCCGACCGCCCAGCAGAAAGACCGGGATCGCCCCGAGCCCGGTCGCCAGCGTCGTGGCACAGGCGGCGAGAACGAGGACGAGCACCTCCGGCATGGCGGCATTCTCGCCCCTCCCCCGCGGCTGCGCCGGGGAACAAGCGCGCGCGGCGCGCTCATTCCCGGAACTCCGTCAGGGTGCCGGTGACCCCCGAGGCGTTGGTGCTCCAGCCGACCCCCATGCAGCTCGTACTGCGGCAGGAGAGGCCGGAGAAGGTGCTGGAGAGAGCCCCGACCGGATTCGGGGTGGGCTGGATCGACCAGGTGGTCCCGTCCCAATCCTCGGCCAGCGTCATGTTCGAACCGCCCGCGGCGCTGACCCAGCTACCGGCCGCCGCGCAGGACGTTTCGCTCGCACAGGAGACATCCTGCAGGACGCCCCCGCTGCTGCCGGAGGGAACTGGCGCGCTCTGCTGCGTCCAGGTCGAGACCCCGTTGAAGCGGTAGACCAGGGGGAACTGGTTGAGCGGATTGAAGATGTTCGCCCAGCTTCCCACCGCCGTGCAGCGGCTCGGCGACGGCGTACAGGCAACGTCGAGAAGTGTGCTCTGCGCGGCTGCCAAGGGGTCGGTCCCACTCTGCAGCGACCATTCGGTGCCGTTCCACAGCATGGCGAGGCTTTTGATTTTGCTGCTTTCGTTGGTGTAGCGACCGACCGCGACGCAGAAGTTCGACCAGAGGCAATCGACGCCGTCGAGCTGGCTCGATTTCGCCCCTTCGGGGATCGGGACCGGCGAGACGGCCCAGTTCGGGCTGTTCCACCGCTGCGCGATCGCCTGCTTGACGCCGCCGATAGTGGCCGAACCCACAGCCGTGCAGTTGGCGGTCGAGTTGCAGCCGACCGCGACGAACTCACTCGCGGTCGATTCAGCCGGCAGCGGCGCGTTCCGGACGGTCCAGCTACCTTCGTTCCAGAGCTCCGTGAACACCGAGGCCCCTTCGGAGGACTGGTAGTTGCCGACCGCCATGCAGCGCGTTTCGGAGGGGCAGTCGACACCGAACAGGCGGGTGTGGGTCGCGCCGGATTTTTTCACCGGCGTCTGTTCGGACCAGGCGGATCCGTTCCAGCGCAGGGTGACCGGGCTATCCACGAAGGATTTGGTGCTTTTCCCGACCGCGGTGCAGGCGCTGGTGCCCGGTTCGCAGCTGACGTCGTAGAGCCGGTTGCCATGTTCGCCGGGGTTCTGCGCTTCTTTGATTTTCCAAAGGCTCGCCGAGGTGGTGAAGCTCAGGTCGCTTCCTTTGGTCGTGGCCGCTGCGTTGGTCGCGGAGAGCCGGAAGTAATAGAGCGTTCCCGATTCGAGGCCAACCGGCACTTCCACTTTCACGTTGCTGCTTCCCGAGCCGGCGCTGAGGGGTGCCGTCGATTTGTTCAGTTCCGATGTTTTGGTGCCGTATTCGAATACGTAGGTCGTTGACAACCCGTTCGGATTCACCAATCCGTTCAAGGTCGCGCCGCCGCTCGTCACCCCCGTCGCCGCTTGGGTGGTGACGGAGGGTGCTGGCCCTCCGGGTTTGTGAGGGGTCGTGAAGCTTTCGACGCTACTCGTCGTCGACGTACCCGAGGTGTTGGTGGCTACCAGTCGGTATTCGTATTTCGTTGTCGGCTGCAGGGAGGCCCGCGGTGCCCAGACCGACAGGTTCTGGTTTTCAGAGCCGGCATTCGAAGGGAGTTCTCCTGACCAGGATCCGCCGCTTTGCCGGAATTCGAATGTATACGTGGTTTCGCATCCCTCCGGATTCACGGTTCCGCGAATGAAGGCGGAGTTGTAGGTGAGCATCGATGGGGAGCTCACCGACACCGTTGGCGCTTGGGAGCAGGGGGGAATCCCGCCGCAGGCCGACGCGATGCCCGCGAAGAGGGCCAGCGCCAAGCTGGCGCCAACGCAGATCGCCACCAGGTACGCGACGTATGTCCTATTTGGCCGTACGAGCATCGTGTCTCATCTCCCACTCGATATCCGTTCCCGGGCTCATCGCCCGGCTTCTCCCCCGCCGGCCCCCGGGGTCCTGACTTCCGGAGCATCTCCGAACGCTTCCTTGCGCAGCGAGTCGATATCCCTCAGCAGCGCGGCCTGGAACTCGTCCCGCTTGGCTCTCGTCGCCGGGTCGTCCTTGCCGCCGGTGAACCCGAGCGAGAACGACGGCGTGGAGCGGAACTCTTTCGCCGCCGCTGCCTGACCACCGAGCGCGATCTGCATCCTCAGCGACGCGTCGCGACGGTCGTCTCGCCATCGCCTCATCTGCAAGCCGGGAACCTGGAGGGCGATGCCGGTGAGGAACTCGTTCGTCGCGTAGCCGGCGGACGGGTCCCCCTGCTCACGCAGGAAGGTCAGGGCGAAGTTCCACATCCGGCTCTGCCTGCCCGCCGCCAGCGCTGCCGCTTCCTGCTCGAAGAAGGCGCCTTCGTCGACGGTGTCGGTCTGCAGCGAGCGCAACGCGAGCTTCACGTCGCCGCTGCGGACCCACGTCTTGACGATCGCGGGCAGGTACGACTCGGCGAACAGCTTGACCGTCGGGCACTCGAGGTCGGCGAAAACCCAGACGGTTATCGGTGCGTCCGGCCAGCCGAGGGTGGCACCGTCCTGCGGTATGCCGCCGAGCAGCCGCGTGACTTCTTGCTGAACCTGCTGCTGACTCTTCTCCCTGGCGGCACCGAACCCGACGACCGCGGTTGCGGCGAGGATGCCCCCGATCGCCAGCACCGGTATGAGGGCCATCCGGCCCGGAGGGTGCAGCGAGCGCCGGCGGGATGCTGCTGCGGCTGACGCGTCTCGCGCCTCCCGTCGTTTCGCCTTGCGCTTTGCGTTGTATGCGCGCGACACGTCTCCCCCAGTTCCTTTGGGGCCAGCTTAGGAAGGGTCCGAGTATTAGACAAGAACATTTGGTTATTCAGAGTTTGGAGATCTATAAATACGCGCCGAACTGCGCGTGCTTAGGCCACTTGGGGGACGGTTAAGGGCGGCTCCGCGCCCCAGGACTTCGCCCAGCTCGACGACGATCCGGTCTGGGTAGTCGTCGAGCTGGGCTCCGGTGTAGCGGCGCACGGTGTAGCCCATGCGCCTGAGGTCCATCTCGCGCTGGTGGTCTTCGCTGAAGGCCACCGAGCCTCTTGGGGTTTACCTCGGGTCGGGGGAACCGGTGCCGGGTGAGGAAGCGCAGGAAGTCGCTCTCCAGGTCAGAGCGGGTGCGGTCGGTGGGGAGATTGAGCTTGTGGCCGCGGAATGCGGTAGCGCCGGGGCTCCGTCCCCGCTGACGTGCCGCGATCCCGGCCACCGCCAGATCGCGGCTGTCGACTTTTGCGCGCATAGGTCTGCATAAGTCGACAGGGCCCCGTGGTGGAGAATCCGCGGATGGGTGATCTCAGCGTTGGGGAGGCGCGGCGGCTGGCGCTGGCGGCGCAGGGGTTTGGGCGGGGGCGGCCTGGCGGGCGGGTGGATGCGCGGCACCTGCGGCGGGCGATCGGGGACGTCGGGCTGCTGCAGCTCGACTCGGTCAACGTGTTCTGCCGGTCGCACTACATGCCGCTGTTCTCGCGGCTCGGGGCCTATCCGCGGGAGGCGCTGGACCGGCTTTCGTGGCATGAGAACGGGGATCGGCCGCGGCGGGCGGGGCAGCGGGACCTGGTCGAGTACTGGGGGCACGAAGCGTCGCTGCTGCCGGTCGCGCTGCAGCCGCTGCTGCGCTGGCGGATGGCCCGGGTCGACTCGCTGGCCTGGAAGAACGTGGCGCGCCTGGGCAGGGAGCAGCCGGAGCTGCTCGAGTTCGTGCTCGACGTGGTGCGCGAGCGGGGGCCGATCCGCGCCTCCGAGCTGGCCGCGAAGGGACGGCGGCGGGAGCCGGGCGAGATGTGGAGCTGGAGCGAAGAGAAGACGGCGCTCGAGTACCTGTTCTACGCCGGCCGCCTCTGCGCGGCGCGGCGGGTCAACTTCGAGCGCCTCTACGACCTGCCCGAGCGAGTGCTGCCGCGTCCCGTGCTGGAGGCGCCGACGCCCTCCCAGGACGAGGCCCAGCGCCAGCTGCTGCTGATCGCCGCGAAGAGCATGGGCGTGGCGACCGAGGCCGACCTCGGCGACTACTTCCGCCTCCCCCGCTCCGAGTCGAAGGCCCGCGTCGCCGAGCTCGCCGAGGCCGGCCTGCTCACCCCCGTCCGGGTCGAGGGCTGGCGCCACCCCGCCTACCTGGCGAGCGAGCGACCGGCTGGCCTGCGCCGCACCGCCGCGGCCCGCGCCCTGCTCACCCCGTTCGACTCGCTGATCTGGGCCCGCGACCGCGCCGAGCGCCTGTTCGGCTTCCGCTACCGGATCGAGATCTACGTCCCCGCCCCGAAGCGGGTCTACGGCTACTACGTGCTGCCCTTCCTGCTCGGCGACCGGCTCGTCGCCCGCGTCGACCTGAAGAGCGACCGCCAGGCCGGCACCCTGCACGTGCGCGGCGCCTTCGCCGAGCCGGCCACCGACACCGCCCGGGTCGCCGCCGAGCTGGCCGCCGAGCTGCGCCTGCTCAGCGAGTGGCTCGGGCTCGGCGGCGTCGCGGTGGCGCGCAAAGGCGACCTCGCCGCCCCACTGCGCCGCGCGCTCGGCTGAGCGGCGGCGTCGCGGGGCGGCGAGGCGCGGCGTCTCAGCGAGCGCCCGGCGCCCGCTTCCGCTTGCTCTGCTTGACCTTGCAGGCGAGCTTCTTCTTGCCGCCGGCGCGCTTGCGCACCTTGCAGGCGAGGGTCGCGTTGCGACCAGGCTTGCCGCGCGGACCGCGCTTGCCCTGCTTCCCCTGCTTGCCGCGCTTGCCCTGCTTGCCGGCCGGACCGGGCTGGCCAGCCGGACCGGCGGGGCCGGGAGCTCCCTGAGGGCCGACCACGGCCTCGCCGCCGGAGCTCGGCGCGGCGCCGATCCAGAGCGAGACGAAGTCGCCGAAGCCGACCGCCTGGGGGCCGGCGGGCGCGGCGGCGCCGCGATCGAGGCGGGCCAGCCAGGCCTGATCGGAACCGTCGGGAGCGACGCCGTCGATCGCGCTGACCTTGCCGTCGGCTTCGCCCAGCGAGCGGATGCAGCCGGCCGGGTGGGACTCCGCCCGGGCGGCGGCGAGCAGCGCCGAGACCGAGGCGCCGAGCGACGCGGTGACCTTGCACATGCGCACGTTGCCGGGCCCGAACCGGATCGCCAGCGCGTGCGGCACCGGGGTGCCGGCGGCGACGGCCGGCGGCGTGCGGACGCTCGGCGGCGCCGCGGTGAAGACGCCGCCGGCGAGCGCCCGCAGCGCCGACTGGGTCGAGTACAGGTTGGCGGAGCCGAAGTACTGGAAGGCGCCGCCCGCCTCCTGCTGGGAGAGCAGGAAGTCGACCGGGGTCTTCCCGGCGCTCGTCGTCCAGGCCGCCGACTGGGGGTCGACGCCGCAGGCGTTGAGGCCGCTGACGACCCAGGCGTTGACGTCGGCGCTGGGGCTGCCCCAGACGTACTCGAAGCCGCCGGTCGCGTCGATCATCTCGCCGCGCAGGTAGGTCAGCGCCGTCGCCAGGTCGGGGTCGTAGGTGGGCACGCCGGCTTCGCAGAGCGCGGCCACGACCGAGCCGGTCATGTCGGTTTCGCTGGGCTGCGCTTTCGCCGACGGGCTGGTCGAGCCCGACCAGGTCCAGCCGCCGTCGTCGTGCTGGGTGCGGCGCAGGAAGGCGACGGTCGGCTCCAGCGCCCAGAGCGGCGCCGCGGTCGTGCGCAGGGCGAAGACGCCGAAGGCCGAGGCGTTGGTCCCCGGGGCGCCGAAGCTGCCGGTCGCCGCGTTCCAGTGACCGGCGATCTGCGCCGGCAGGTTCGACTCGGCCGAGAGCCGCGCCGGGTCGAGGCCGGCGGCGTGGGCGACCAGCGTCGCCCGCTCGTACTCGGTAACCGTCGAGGTCGGCGGCCCGGCCCAGACGGGTTCGGTGTATTCGCCGAGCAGGTGGTCCTGGAGGCTCGGCGCTCCGGGGGCGGTGCGGACCTGCGCGGCGTCGACGCCGGCGGCCGCGAACGCGGTCGCCGCCCAGTCGCCGCCGAAGCCGCCGATCGCGCCGCTGGGCGCCTGCTGGTCGCGCAGCCACTGGGTCGCCTCGGCGACGGCCGCGTCGATTTCGCTCTGGCTCGAGGTCGCCGTGGCAACCGCCGGAACCGCTGCAATCGCCAGGGCCGCCGCGCAGATCGCGCAGAGCAGCCGGCGAGGTACTGATCTCATCCTTGTCCCCTTTCCACGAGGGTCGTTAGACGGGATCGGCGGGAGGTCTCCTGACTTACGAGCAACCCCGATCCGCGCCTTCCCAGCCGAAGCCAGTGGCTGCCCGTGCGGGCGTGCGGGGGGTATTCCTCGATCACAGTGGCGGGACCGTGCCGGTCTTGCACCGGCTTCCCCGTCCACCGATCCGGGTTTATGTGCGGGCGAGCATAACGCCGCCGTCGAGGGGCTAGACTGCGCGCCACGAGATCGGTGGATCAGGGAAGTCCGGTGAGATTCCGGCGCGGGCCCGCCACTGTGACCGAGCTTTAACCCCACTGCTGGCCCCACGAGGGCAGTCACTGGTTTCGACCGGGAAGGCGCAGTCCGGGGGCTCGGAAGCCAGGAGACCTCCCTCCGATCGCAACAGTCGATCACCCTCGTGGAAAGGGGTCCGAATTGAACAGGTCCTTCTGGGCGGCGCTGGCCGTCCTCGCGCTTCTCGCCCTCGCCGCCGTCCCGGCCGCCGCCGCCCCGACGGAGGTGAACGTGCGCATCGAGGGCAAGGCGAAGACCCTCTTCGAGGGCCCGATCCTCACCGACGGGCACGACCTGCGCGCGCTCGGCGACACCGTCTCGCGCCGCTGCGACGGCCTCAACAACGGCGCCAATCCCTCCCCCGGCCCGACCCCGACCGCCGCCTCGGCCGACGCGATGCGGATCGTCGACGAGCCCTTCGACGGCAACTGGTTCGACCAGTACGACGACTACTTCATCACCCAGTGGGGCCCCGACCGCCAGGACGACGCAACGTTCGAGTACTGGGGCATCGCCGTCAACAACGTCTACACCAGCGTCGGCGGCTGCCAGTACCAGCTCGACGGCGGCGACGAGGTGCTGTGGATGTACGACGCCTTCAACGGCCGCCCGCGGCTGGCGCTCTACCCCGCCGACTACAACGGGGGCGCCGTGCCGGGCACCGCGACCGCGGTCCTCGGCGAGCCATTCGAGGTCGAGGTCGAGACCTGGGGCTACAACGAAGGCACGCCGCCGGCCTCGCCGCAACGCAGCGGGGCGCCCTACACGGGCGGCGCCGAGGTCGCTCCGGTGACGACCGCGGCCAACGGCTTCCAGACGATCGTCAGCCAAACCCCCCCAACGGTGACCGACGGCGCCGGCGCGGCCGAGATCACCTTCACGACGCCCGGCTGGCACCGGATCAAGGCGACCGACTTCGCCGCCGGCGCGGAGACCGCGATCCGCTCCAACCGGCTCGACGTCTGCGTGGTCGAGCCGCCGCAGAGCGGCTGCGGGCCGCTGCCCGCGGACGCGGCGCTGCGGGTGCCGCCGCCGCTGGAGCCGGAGGAGCCGGGAGAGCCTGAAGAGCCCGGCGGGGAGACCCCGAACCCGAACCCGCCGGCCCAGCCGCCGGGCGGCGGCGCGGCCCCTGGCCCCGGCGACTCGTCGACGCCTCCCCCGCCCCCCGGGCGGGTCCAGGTGGCGCTGAAGGGACTCGACCGGCGCAACCTCGCCAAGGGCGTGGTCGGGGTGAGCTGGCGGGTCCGCGACCCCGGCGCCGGGGTGCGCAGGTGGACGATCTCGGCCAAGCGCCTCGGCGGCAAGGGTGCCCGCTTCGTCGATCGCGCCCGCGGCCGCGCCCAGACCTCGGCCCGGGTGAAGCTGCCGCGCGGCGCCTCCTACCGCCTGCGGATCACCTTCACCGACACGCTCGGCCGCAGCGCGACCGCGCAGCTCGGCAAGGTCACGATCCCGGCCGGGTGAGCCGCGAGCGATGGCTCCCTCGCGGCGTGGAACCTGGGCCTGGCTCGCCGCCGCGGCGCTGCTGGCGGCGCTCGCGGCGGTGCTCTTCGCCGCGGCGCCGAGCACCGGCGCCCCCAGCCCGGAGAACCAGAAACGCCTCGAGAGCACCGTCCGCTTCCTGCAGGAAGCGCAGAACCTCGACGGCGGCTTCGGCGGCTCGCCGGGCCGGCGCTCCGGCCAGCTCTTCTCGGCCTGGGTCGCGCTGGCCCTGGCCGCGGCCGGGATCAACCCGCAGGACCAGGCGCGCCCGGGCGGCACCGACGTCTACTCCTACCTGCTCGCCAACTACCGGGCCGGGATCGCCGAAAGCGACTGCGCGCCGGTCGCCTGCACGACGACCTTCGAGCGCGAACTGATGGTGGTCAACGCGGCCGGCGGGCAGCCGCGCGACTTCGGCGGCGTCGACCTGGTCGCGGAGCTGGCCGCGCGCGCCCGGCCCGACGGCGCCTTCCCCCACGTGCCCGGCGGCCAGCCAGGCGTCAACGACACGATCTTCGCGATCTTCGCGCTGGCGCCGATCGCGGAAGCGGCGGCGCGGGCGCCGATCCAGCCGGCCGCCGACTGGATCGAATCGGCCCAGCAGGAGGTCGGCGGCTGGGCCTGGCGGGCCGGCAACGCGCCCCACGAAGTCGACATGACCGGGGCCGCGATCCAGGCCCTGGTCGCCGCCGGCCGCTCCGGCAACGGCGCGATCGAGCGCGGCCTCGCCTACCTGCGGCGGGCCCAGAACCCGGACGGCGGCTTCCCGATGTTCCCCGGCGAACGGGAGTCGAACTCGGCCTCGACCTGCTGGGCGGTGCAGGCGATCTGGGCCGCCGGCCAGAACCCCGAAGAGTGGCTGAGCGGCTCCGGGGGGCCGAGCGAAGAGCCGCTCGACTACCTCGAATCGCTGCAGGCCGCCGACGGCCACATCCGCTGGAAGACCAGCGACGACATGAACGGGATCTGGATGACCGCCTACTGCGCCCCCGCCTTCGCCGGCCAGGCCTGGCCGATCCCGGCGCCGCCGCGGGCGGTCAAGCCGGCCGAGCCGCCCGCGCCCGGTGCCGCGCCGGGAACCGGCGGAGGCGAACAGGCCGGCTCCGGGGTGATGGCCGGCGGGGGCGGGCACGGGGCGCCGCTGTTCAGCCGGCCGAAACCGCAAAGCAAGGGCAAGACCCCGGGAGGCGCCCGCGTGATCGAAAACGAGGACATGAAAGCGAAGAACCAGAGCCGCACCCGACGCGGCGAGAACACCGAGCAGCCGACCGCCACGCAGACCGCGGAAGCGCGGACGCGGGCCGAGAACGCCCGCGCCGGCGAGACCGCCGCGGCGGGCACGATCGCCGCCGGCGCGGGGCCGGGCCAGGGCTCCGGCCCCTCCGGGCCCGCGGCGTCCAGCGGCGGGTCCGCGGGCGCCGGGTCTGGGACCGGAGACGCCGGGCGCGGCTCCGGCGGCGGCGGGATGCTGCCGCCCGGACTCGCGGCGGCGGCCGAAGACCTGGTCGGCGGCGGGGCCGGCGGCGAGCAGGTGACCGGCACCGTGATCGGCAGCGCCGACTCGCCGATCTCGGACCTCCGGTTCGGCGCCCCCGGGCTCGACGGGGCCGGCGCCGAGGGCGGCGAGGAACAACGGGCGGCGGCACTCGGGATCGGCGCGGCGGCGCTGCTGCTGGCGCTCGGCGGCGTCGGCTGGGAGCGGCGCCGGGCGGAGGCGATCCTGTGATCGCGGCGGCAATCGACCTCGGCGACGGGCTCGCCGAGATCGCGACGGCGCTCGAGGTCCCGGTCTTCGTCGCCGCGGTCGTCGCGCTGCTGCTCTGCGCCCTCGAGGTCGGCCGCTTCGCGGCCGAATGGTGGCGCCGCCGCTTCCGCGCCCGCCGCTACAGCCTGCGCGAGCTGACCCAGCACGCGATCGCCGACCCCGAGCACGCCCGCGGCTTCGCCTACAACGCCCCCGGCACGCTCGCCGCCGAGGCGCTGGTCGAGCTGGCGAGCGCCCCCGGCGACCGCGCGAAGAGCAGCGAGCACGCCCTCGCCCACTACGAGCTGCGCGTGCAGCGGCGCCTCGACCGCACCCGGCTGCTGGTCCGCGCCGGCCCGGCGATCGGCCTGATGGGCACGCTGATCCCGCTCGCCCCCGGCCTCGCGGCGCTCAGCAGCGGCGACGTCGGCACCCTCGCCGAGCACCTGCGCGACGCCTTCGGCGCCACCGTCGTCGGCCTGCTGGTCGGCACCGTCGCCTTCGCGCTCACCCTCGCCCGCACCCGCATGTACACCGAAGACCTGGCCGCGCTCGAGCAGGGCGCCGAGACGCTGTTGCCGGGAGCGCACCGGTGAGCCGGGTCGGGCTCGGCCGCCACGGCCGCATCGAAGAGAACGCCGGCGACCCGCTCGACGGGCTCGTCAACCTGTTCGACATCGGGATGATCCTCGCCGTCGCCTTCCTGATCGCCGGGATCGGGCTGACCCTGAAAGCGACCGCGGAAACCGACCCGGAGAACCCGGCCGGCCGCCAGGGCCAGGTGCTGCCGAGCCCCGCCCAGGGACCGAAGGCCAGCGGCCGCGGCGAGCCGGTCGGGGAGGTCTACCGGCTGCCCGACGGCCGGCTGATCTACGTCAAGGGCGAGGAGCGCCCGCGCTGAACTGTGCAAGAATCGCGCCGCTCACGAACGCGGGGAACCCGGTGCGAATCCGGGGCTGACGCGCAGCGGTGTGGGTGACGAGCGGACCATCAGTTCCACTGAGCCGAGAAAAAGAAGGCTCGGGAAGGAGGTCCGCGAGGTCGAACCCGAGCCCGAAGATCCGGTCGTGAGGAGTCAATCCGTCTCGCGAGTAGGCGGCCGACCCTCATCGGATCGTCGATGCGTGTCGCCGCCCTGAACGAAGGAGCAGCGACATGCGGCACAGGTGGTTTGCGCGCACCCTTGCGGGGTGCCTGGTTGGACTTGCCCTGCTGCCGGCGGCGGCGCCGGCAGCGACCGACACGGAAGTCGAAACCGCGGTCACGGCCGCGGTCGGCTGGCTGCGCGGTCATCAGGAGCCGAGCGGGTCGCTCGGCCACAACGGCGGCCTCGACCCCGCCTGGGCGCTGCTCGGCCTCGCCGGCGCGGGCCTGCATGCGGCGGACCTGCGCACCGGACCCGGGCAGCCGAGCGCACAGGACTTCTACGTCGGCCTCTGGGGGGCGACCGACGACAACGCCTGGGCCAGCCTCGGCGCGCCGCAGGCGACCGACTACGAGCGGGCGATCCTGCTCTCGCTCGCCGCCGGCATCGACCCGGCGCGGATCTCGTCCGAGCAGAACCTGGTCGCGAAACTCGCCGGCCTCTACCGCGACGGCTACTTCACCTCGAAGACCTCGCTCTTCAACCACACGATGTTCGGCCTGATCGCGCTGGCCGAGCTGCCGGTCCCGAGCTGGCTGGTCGAGCGCAGCGCCCGCGTGGTCGAAGCCAACCAGCACACCGACGGCGGCTACACGAGCTACCCGGCGAACACGCCGCTGGCGCAGAGCTACCCGTCCGACATCGACTCCACCGGGGCGGCGATCGGCGCCCTCTGCGCAGCCGGCCGCGGCGCCGCCGACCCGGCGGTCGCCGGCGGGATCGCCTTCCTGCGCTCGAAGCGCGGCCCGAACGGGGCGATCGGGAACATCAACAGCGCCAGCTGGGCGCTGGACGGCATGGGCGCCTGCGGGATCCGCCGCGGCTCGCCGCAGTGGACCGCCGAGGACGAGCAGACGATCGAGTGGCTGCTCGGCCTGCAGATCAAGAGCGGCAGCGACGCCGGCGCCTGGGGCGCGCCGAACTTCTACATGACCCAGGACGGCCTGCGGGTGCTGACCACGGCCAGCTTCGCGGTGCCGGCGCCGGCCCGCGCCAACCCCGCCGACCCGGTCCGGCGCCAGCCGCCGGCGGTCGCGGCGGGCACCGCGGTGCCGGTGGCGCTGGCGATCGACGCCGGCTTCGGCGACGTCCGCTTCTGCTCCTCCAGCGCGCCCGCGGGCGCGGCGCTGCCCACGGTCCTCGCCGCCGTCCGCGACTCCTCCCTCCCGGCCGGGTGCCTGGCCGAGTTCAGCACCGCCGGCGGCGCCCTGCAGGCGATCGACGGCGCGATCGGCGGCGCCGGCGGCGGCTGGAAGCTGAGCCGCGATGCTGGCGCCGAGCAGGCGGCCGGCGAGCAGCCGATCCAGTTCGGCGAGGTCGTCGGCCTGCGCCTCGAGCAGCCCTTCCCGCTGCGCGCGCGGCCGGCGGCGCCGGCCTTCGGCCCGGCCCCCGCCGGCCTGCTCGGACCGGCACTGACGGTCGAGTT
The DNA here is from genome assembly GCA_964464285.1 of uncultured Conexibacteraceae bacterium. GTDB lineage: Bacteria > Actinomycetota > Thermoleophilia > Solirubrobacterales > 70-9 > VAYN01. Next base: position 9,215 of record CAYXFL010000037.1, on the reverse strand, counting down.
GACCAACCGCGGCCCGGACCCGGTCGCGCCGGGCCGGGCCGGCGCCGGCGGCCGGGACGCCGCCGACTTCCCCCTGCTCGCCGACGGCTGCGCGGGCGCGACGCTCGCGCCGGGCGAGTCCTGCACGCTGCGGGTCCGCTTCGCGCCCGGTGCCGAGGGCACGCGCAGCGCGACGCTGCACCTGCCGCTGGCCGGCGGCGAGGCGGCGGCGCTGGCGCTCTCCGGCGAGGGGACCGGGCTCCCCGCCGGCGAGCCCGGTGAGCCGGGGGCGCCCGGGGAGCCCGGCACTCCGGGACCCAGCGGCCCGGCGGGAGCGCCGGGGGCGCCCGGCGCGACCGGGCCGGCCGGAGCGGCCGGAGCTCCCGGGATCGCCGGCCCGGCCGGCGGCCCCGGCGCCGCCGGCCCGGCGGGCCCCGCGGGACCGCCGGGCGCGCGCGGCCAAGCCGGCGCCGCGGAACGGCGCGCCAAGGCCCAGGCCGGGAAGCGCCAGCGGGCGCGGCTGCGCCGCTGCCGGGCCGCGGCCCGGCGCAACGGCCTCAGCGCGAAGCGCTGCCAGCCGACTCGAAGCAACTCGAAGTCCAACCACTCCTCCCGAAAGGGGCACTGACTTGACCGCCACGCACACCCAGCGACTGATGAAGACGAGGACCTCGATCGCCGGCCTGCTCGGCGCCATCGCCCTGCTGCTCTGCGCGCTGCCGGGCCTCGCGCCCGCGGCCGAGCCCGGCCAGATCGTCGGCTGGGGCGTCAACGCGAAAGGCACGATCGGCGACGGCACGCTCGTCAACCGCTCCACCCCGGTGCGAGTGCCCGGCACGATCGGCGCGGTCGCGGTCAGCTCGACCGAAGAACACTCGCTGGCGGCGCTCTGGGACGGCTCGGTGCTCGCCACCGGCGTCAACGAGAAAGGCCAGCTCGGCGTCAGCGGCGGCGCCACCGCCAATCGCACCAGCTTCGCTCCCGTTCCGGGCATCGAGGGTGCGGTCGGCGTCGCCGCCGGCCGCTGGCACAACCTCGTGCTGCTCGAGGACGGGCGGGTGCTCGCCTTTGGCGTCAACGAAAGGGGCCAGCTCGGCAACGGCACCACGACCAGCCGCTTCACCCCCGCGGCGGTGCCGGGAATCGAGACCGCGGTTCAGGTCGCCGCCGGCGACGGCTCGAGCATGGCCCTGCTCGACGACGGCACCGTGCTGGCCTGGGGCGAAAACGTCAACGGGCAGCTCGGCGACGGCACGACCGACCAGCGCACCACGCCGGTCGCCGTCGACCTCAGCGACTTCGACGACGCCGAGGTGACCGCGATCGCCTCCGGCGGCAACCACGCCCTGGCGCTGCTCGACGACGGCCGGATCATCGCCTGGGGCAGCGCCAGCAACGGCAAGCTCGGCGACGGCGTGGCCAGCAACGACAACGCCACGACCCCGGTCGAGACCGATCTCTCCGGCTTCTCCTCGCCCGCGGTGGCGATCTCGGCCAGCGGCCTGCACAACCTCGCGGCACTGTCCGACGGCACCGCGGTCGCCTGGGGCAACCGCGTCGCCGGCAAGCTCGGCGACGGCGGCGCCGTCACCGGCGTCCAGCTGACGCCGGTCGCGGTCAGCGGCCTCAGCGACGTCGTCGGCGTCTCCGCGGGTGGAGCCCGCAGCTTCGCGCTCGGCGCCGACGGGACCGTCTGGGCCTGGGGGATCAACAACTTCTTCCAGCTCGGCACCGGCAGCACCGAGGCGAGCAGCGCCGTGCCGGTTCGGACCGGCGTGACCGGCGCGGTCGCCCTCAACCAGGGGGCGCGCAGCAACGTCGGCCTGGCGATCGTCCCGGCCCCGGCCTCGATCGCCCCGGCGCCGCTGAGCTTCGCAACCCAGGCGCTGGGCACGGTCAGCGCCGGCCAGCAGGTGACGATCAGCGCCGGCTCCTCGCCGCTGCTCGTCAAGCGGTTGCAGACGACCGGCGCCGCGGCGACCGACTTCCTGCTCGCCGCCGACGCCTGCACCGGGGAGCTGCTCGACCCGGGCGCCACCTGTAGCGCCTGGGTGCGCTTCTCGCCGAGCGAGTCAGGGGCGCGCGCGGCGACGCTGCGCGTGCTCAGCGACGCCGAGACCGACCCCGAGCTCGGCCTCGCGGGGACGGGCGGGTCGCTGCCGCAGGGTCCCGAGGGACCTCCGGGCGCACCGGGTGCGCCCGGCGAGCAGGGTGCGCCCGGCGCCCAGGGCCCGATCGGGCCCGCGGGTGCGGACGGCGCGACCGGCCCGGCCGGCGCCGCCGGGGTAACCGGGCCCGCCGGAGCCACTGGCCCCGCCGGGCCGGCCGGACCGGCCGGCCCCCAGGGCGCGAGCGGGCCGCGCGGAGCGACCAGCTACCTCGTCTGCCAGTACCGCGGCAAGGGCAAGAAGCGCAAGCTCGCCTGCCGCAAGCAGGCCAAGCCGCCGGCGCGCACGGCGCGGGCGCTGCTGCGCGCCGAGCGCAACCCGCTCGGCGCCCTGGGCGGGGCGCGGGCGATCGGCTCGGAGCGATGACGATGACGATCGAGCAACGGCCCGCCAGGGTTCCCCTCCTCGCCCAAGCACTCGCCGCGATCGCGCTGCTCGGCTGCCTGCTGGCAGGCGCCGCGCAGGCGGCGGAGCCCGGCCAGATCGTCGGCTGGGGCTTCAACGAAAAAGGCGCCCTCGGCGACGGCACGCTCGAGAACCGCGCCACCCCGGTCCGGGTGCCCGGCACGCTCGGCGCCGTCGCGGCCAGCTCCAGCGACGAACACGGGCTGGCGGTGCTCTGGGACGGCTCGGTGCTCGCCACCGGCATCAACGACAAAGGCCAGCTCGGCGACGACGGAGCGAATCGCACCAGCTTCGCTCCGGTGCCGGGCATCGAGGGCGCGGTCGGCGTCGCCGCCGGGCGCTACCACAGCCTCGTGCTGCTCGAGGACGGCCGGGTCCTCTCCTTCGGGCTGAACGAAAAAGGGCAGCTCGGGGACGGCACCACGACCGCCCGTGCGACTCCGACCCCGGTGCCGGGAATCACCACCGCGGTCCAGGTTTCGGCGGGGGAAAGCTACAGCCTCGCCGTGCTCGCGAACGGCACCGTGATGGCCTGGGGCGAAAACGGCGCCGGGCAGCTCGGCGACGGGTCGACCACCCAGCGAACCTCCCCGGTCGCGGTCGACCTGGCGGGCTTCGCCGACGCCGAGGCAACCGCCGTATCCGGCGGCGGCAACAGCAGCCTGGCCCTGCTCGACGACGGCCGGATCATCGCCTGGGGCAGCCGCGGCAACGGCAAGCTCGGCGACGGCACCGGAACCAGCGGCAACTCGACCACGCCGGTCGCGGTCGACCTCTCCGGCTTCGCCTCGCCGGCGGTGGCGATCTCGGTCGGCAGCCTGCACTGCCTGGCGGCGCTGGCCGACGGCACGGTGCTCGCCTGGGGCAGCCGGGCGAACGGGAAGATCGGGGACGGCGGTGTGAGCACCGGCAACCAGCCGACGCCGGTCGCGGCCAGCGGGGCGACCGGCGCCGTCGCCGTCTCCGCCAGCGGGGCGCGCAGCCTGGCCTTGACCGCAAGCGGCGTGGTCTGGGCATGGGGCGGCAACGGTGTCAAGCAGCTGGGGACAGGCGGCGTCGGCGACAGCAACGTCCCGGTGCAGACCGGCGTCACCGACGCCGTCGCGATCGCCGACGGGGCTCGCGCCAACAACGGCCTGGCGATCGTCCCGGCCCCGGCCTCGATCGCCCCGGCGCCGCTGAGCTTCGCAACCCAGGCGCTGGGCACGGTCAGCGCCGGCCAGCAGGTGACGATCAGCGCCGGCTCCTCGCCGCTGCTCGTCAAGCGGTTGCAGACGACCGGCGCCGCGGCGACCGACTTCCTGCTCGCCGCCGACGCCTGCACCGGGGAGCTGCTCGACCCGGGCGCCACCTGTAGCGCCTGGGTGCGCTTCTCGCCGAGCGAGTCAGGGGCGCGCGCGGCGACGCTGCGCGTGCTCAGCGACGCCGAGACCGACCCCGAGCTCGGCCTCGCGGGGACGGGCGGGTCGCTGCCGCAGGGTCCCGAGGGACCTCCGGGCGCACCGGGTGCGCCCGGCGAGCAGGGTGCGCCCGGCGCCCAGGGCCCGATCGGGCCCGCGGGTGCGGACGGCGCGACCGGCCCGGCCGGCGCCGCCGGGGTAACCGGGCCCGCCGGAGCCACTGGCCCCGCCGGGCCGGCCGGACCGGCCGGCCCCCAGGGCGCGAGCGGGCCGCGCGGAGCGACCAGCTACCTCGTCTGCCAGTACCGCGGCAAGGGCAAGAAGCGCAAGCTCGCCTGCCGCAAGCAGGCCAAGCCGCCGGGCGGGCGGGCGCGCATACAGCGCGCCCGCCCCACCGCTCAGCAGGTGCCGGGTTCGAAGTCGTCGACGCAGACTTCGACCGGCACCGCGCGACTCCAGTTGGTCGGGCTCGCGGGCACGTAGGCCTCGATCTGGACCGGCCCCGGTTCTTCGAGGGTCAGGGTCGCGTTGCCGAGTCCGTTGGTGACCGCGCTGGTACCGCCGGCTACGACCGTGTAGCCGGCGGCGTCGGTCGCCGGGCTCGGCGGGATGATCCAGTGTTCGCCCGGGAATTCCGGGTCTTCTTCGCCGAAGATGTCGGTCGGCTTCCATTCGGTCAGGTGCACCGTTACTTCGGTGCCGATTTCGACCACTTCGGTTCCCGGTTCGACCGAGTCGATCGCGATCGGCACCGAGTCCGGGATGTAGGTCGGGAACGGGCCGGACACGGCCGCCTGCATCAGCACCGTGTCGCCGTTTTTCAGTTTCTGCTGGCAGGTGCCCCAGTCCCCGTAGTTGTTGTTGTAGTAGGGCACCCAATACTCTTCGCCCGCGGCGAACTCGTGTTTCTCTTTCTTGATCGTTTTCGCGAATTCGGCGCGATCCCAGTCACCGCCGGTGGCCAGCTCGATCGCCTGGTAGGCGGTGTTGTCTTTGCAGCTCGCCAAGGCCGGGGTGCTGCTGCTACCCGGCGCTTTCTGAGCCCAGCCGCTGCCGTTGCCGATCGTCACCGTTTGCTCTTTGACGAGGTTTCCGAACTCACCCTCGACCCTTACCGTCACTTCCGTGGCGGCGGCCAGACCTGGTAGGGCCAGGCAGACCAGGGCCAACACTGGCAACACCGGACGCAGGCCTCTCAACCGGCCGACTGCTCCTCGCATCGTTGATGACATCGAGTCAATCTCCTTGTCCTGGTGTCGCGGATCGACAAGCAGGACAGGACGTTGGAGGACCAGCGTCGAGCTCCGCCCGTATACCACGACGGGTTTGTCTGAGCTCCGCCTCGGAGGGGTATCCCGGCTTGCCGCGCGGAACGCGGCCTACGGTTGCGGGTCAGCGCCGGACTTCGACCGGCTTCCCCCCGCCCGAGAGCGGTTATTCATCCAGCCCGACCACCCTAAGACCCTTCGATTGGAAAAGTCAACGGTCTGGACGAACGGAAGCGCTCCGAAGTTCCGTTTGGCTCGAAAGCGCCCTGGAGATTTGAGCTGAGGGTGACGAACCGGGTCGAGGTTCGAGGCTCGTGGGATGGGGCGGATTCGTGAGGTCGCGATTGACCCCGTATACCGATGTCAACTGCGACCTCACCGAATCTCACGCCGCTCGCTCCGTCAACCCCACCCCCGCCGTTTCGCCACCCCTACCCCGGGTGCTCGACCAGGGATTCGGTCGCAACCGGCGCCGGGCGCTGGCCGCGGCGGCGCTGGCCGAGCAGGCCGTAGCGGGGGGCCAGCAGGTAGGCGGCGAGGAAGAAGAGGGCCAGCACGCAGACGATGCAGCCGCCGGTCGAGGCGTCGAGGTGGTAGCTGGCGTAGGTGCCGAGCACGGTCGAGCCGACCCCGACGGTGGCGGCGATCGCCAGCATCAGGTCGAAGCGGTCGGTGAGCAGGTAGGCGGTGGCGCCGGGGGTGATCAGCATCGCCACGACGAGGACGATGCCGACCGCCTGCAGGGCAACGATCACGGTCAGCGCCAGCAGGGTCAGCAGCAGCACCTCCCAGCGCCGCGGTGAGATCCCGATCGCGTGCGCGTGGGTCGGGTCGAAGGCGAAGAGGACGAGGCTGCGCCAGCAGGCGAGCAGCACGACCACGGTCAGGCCGCCGAGGATCGCGACCTGGAGGATGTCGGAGTCCGAGACGCCGAGCACGTTGCCGAAGAGGATGTGGAAGAGGTCGATCTGCGAGGGGATCACGCTGACCAGGACGATCCCGAGCGCGAACAGGGCGGTGAAGACGACCCCGATCGCCGCGTCCTCCTTGATCCGGGTGGTGCGGCTGACCGCGCCGATCAGCGCCACGGCGGCGGCCCCGAAGACGAAGGCGCCGATCGCGAACGGCGCCCCGACCACGTAGCTGAGCACCACCCCCGGGAGCACCGCGTGGGAGACCGCGTCGCCCATCAGCGACCAGCGCAGCAGGACCAGCCAGCAGGAGAGCAGCGCGCAGGAGAGGCCGACCACGAAGGCGACCAGCAGCGCCCGCTGCATGAACTCGTACTGCAGCGGGTCGGTCAGCCAGGAGAACAGCTCGCTCACGCGCTCGCCCCCTCGAGGTCGAGCGCCTCGCGCGGGACGAAGCCGCCGAAGGCGTCGGCGAGCAGCTCCGGCACCAGCACTTCGCGCGGCGTGCCGTGGGCGATGATGCGGCGGTTGATCAGCGCCACCGCGTCGCAGAGCGCGGGCACCGCGACCAGGTCGTGGGTGGAGACGAGGATCGTCCTGCCCTCCTCGGCCAGCTCGCGCAGCAGCGCCGTAATCGTCGCCTCGCTGCGCTTGTCGACCCCGGCGAAGGGCTCGTCGAGCAGCAGCAGGTCGGCCCCCTGGGCGAGCCCGCGGGCGAGGAAGGCGCGCTTGCGCTGGCCGCCGGAGAGGGCGCCGATCTGGCGCCCGGCGAGCTCGGTCAGCTCACAGCGCCGCAGCGCCTCCTCGACCGCCGCCCAGTCGTCCTCGCGCGGGCGCCGGCGCCAGCCCATGTAGCCGTAGCGGCCCATCATCACCACGTCGAGCACCGAGACCGGGAAGTCCCAGTCGACGTCCTCGTTCTGGGGCGCGTAGGCGACCCGCATCGCCCGCCGCGCCCGCGCCGGGCTCTCGCCGAACAGCTCGATCGTCCCGGCGTCGGTCTTGACCAGCCCCATCAGCGCCTTGAACAGGGTCGACTTGCCGGAGCCGTTCATCCCGACCAGGCCGTGCACCTGCCCCTCGCCGACCGCGAGGTCGACGTCGGCCAGCGCCTGCGTCTCGGCGTAGCTGACGCTGACGCCCTCGACGCCGACCGCGACCCTCCCCCCACCGCCGGCAGCGCTCATCGGCCGCTCCCGCCGGTCAGCCCGGTGACGATCGTCTCGGCGTCGCGGCGCAGCAGCGCTTCGTAGGTCGGGACCGGGCCGCCCGCGGCCGAGAGCGAGTCGACGTAGAGGGTGCCGCCGAACCGCGCCCCGGACTCGCTGGCGACCTGGTGCTGGGCCTTGTCGCTGACCGTCGACTCGCAGAAGACCGCCGGCACGCCGCGTTCGCGGACCGTGTCGACGACTGCGCCGATCTGCTGCGGGGTGCCTTCCTGCTCGGCGTTGACCGGCCAAAGGTAAGCCTCGTCGAGCCCGAAGTCGCGGGCCATGTAGGAGAAGGCGCCCTCGCAGCTGACCAGCACCCGCTCGTTCGCGGGCAGCTCGGCGAGCTCCCGTTCGACGTAATCGCCGACCTTGCCGAGGCGCTCTTTGTAGCGGGCGGCGTTGCGGGCGTAGGTTGCCTCGCCGGCGGGGTCGAGTTCGGTCAGCGCGTCGCGGATGTTGTCGACGTAGACGTCGGCGGCGGCAACCGACATCCAGGCGTGCGGATTCGGTTTGCCGGCGTACTCGCTTTCGCCGCTGATCGCGATCGGCTCGACCCCGTCGCTGAGCGTCACCCGCCTGGCGTCGCTGCCTTCGACGAACTGGTCGAACCAGCGCTCCAGCCCGAGGCCGTTGTTGAAGATCAGGTCGGCGTCTTCGGCCTTGGCGATGTCGGAGGGGGTCGGTTCGTAGCCGTGGATCTCGGCCCCCGGCTTGGTGATCGACTCGACTTCGACCCGCTCGCCGGCGACGTTCTCGACCATGTCGGCGACCACGGTGAAGGTGGTGAGCACGCGCGGCTTGCCGCTGCCCTGGTCGGCCGCCGAGGGGGCGCCGCCGAACACGGCGAGCGCGACGATCGCGCAGCCGACGATCGTCAGCAGCGCGGTCAGCCCGGTGACCAGGCGGCTTCGCGCAGGCCGCGTGAGAGCGACCGCAGGTGGCGTCGAGTTTTTCATGCGCTGAAGCCTAACAAAAAATTAGATGCGCCTAAACTTTACTTTCGCCGAGGCTCCCAGGAACGGATATCCTCGCCCCATGGCGACCCCCGCGTCCAGCCTGCCCTCCGCCTCGGTCGAGGACTACCTGAAGGCGATCTACTCGCTCGGCCGCGACCGCGAGCGGGTCTCGACCACGGCCCTCGCCGAGCGGCTCGGGTTCGCGGCCAGCTCGGCCTCGGCGATGATCGCCCGGCTGGCCGAGAGCGGCCTGCTCGACTACGTGCCCTACTCGGGCGTGCGGCTGACCGCCGAGGGCCGCCGCGAAGCGCTGCGGGTGATCCGCCGCCACCGCCTGCTCGAGGCCTTCCTGGTCAGCTCGCTCGACCTGCCCTGGGACGAGGTCCACGTCTACGCCGAGCAGCTCGAGCACGCCGCCTCCGACGAGCTGATCGACGTGATCGCGGCGAAGCTCGGTGACCCCACGGTCGACCCGCACGGGGACCCGATCCCGACCCGCGAGCTGACCATCGAGGAGCGCGGCGCCGAGACCCTCGCCGACCTCGAGCCGGGCGAGCGGGCGACCGTCGTCCGCGTCTCCGACTCCGACCCGGAGATGCTGCGCCACCTCGCCGAGCGGGCGATCGGGATCGGCGCCGAGATCGAGTTCGTCGGCCGCCAGCCGTTCGGCGGCCCGGTCGAAATCCTCAGCAACGGCCGGGAGCACGCGCTCGGGCCGGCGTTGGCGAAGGCGATCCGGATCGCTCGGGTCGAGTAGGACGGGGTGCTTCGGGGGGGTTTCCGCCGGAGGGGTCGGTGGTGTCCTTCTACCTTCGCTGGGCGAATTCGCCCGGATCGCAACCTGGCCGGTCCGAGAGCGTCGCTTGGGCGAATCGCTAACGCCGCTCGTACGAAGGACACCACCGACCCCTCCCAAC
>CAYXFL010000036.1:0-29481 GCA_964464285.1 uncultured Conexibacteraceae bacterium | reverse complement strand
GGTAGAAGGACACCACCGACCCCTCCGGCGGAAACCCCCCGAAGCAGGCCGTCCCGCGACCACCCGCGCGCCAGCCCCTACGCCTCGAGCCCGCCGTGCATCTCCAGCACCTGCCCGACCACGTAGTCGGAGTCGGCGGAGGCGAGGAAGGCGACCGCGCCGGCGACGTCGTCGGGGGTGCCGGCGCGGCCGAGCGGGACGCGGGCGGCGAACTGCTCGATCAGCTCCGGGGACTTTTCGTCGGCCAGGCCGGTGCCGGTGATCAGGCCCGGGGCGAGCGCGTTCACGTTGACGCCGGAGGAGGCCCACTCGCGGCCCAGCGAGCGGGTCAGCCCGATCAGGCCGGCCTTGGCGGCGGCGTAGTTGGCGACCCCGGGGGTGCCGTGCAGGGCGACGCTGGAGGCCATGTTGACGACCTTGCGGTTGTGCTCGGGACGGGCCTCGCGGGAGCCGCGCAGCAGCGGCGCCGCCGCCCGGCACATGCAGAAGGCGCCCCAGAGCACGACTTCGCCGACCGCCCGCCAGTCCTCGTCGGACATCTTGTGCAGCGGCCCGTCGCGGGTGATCCCGGCGTTGTTGACCAGCACGTCGAGGCGCCCGAAGCGCTCGCCGGCGAGCCCGACCATCGCCGCCGCGTCCTCCGCGGAGGCGACGTTGCCGGGGGCGGCGAGGGCGACGGCGCCGAACGCCTCGATCGCCGCCACCGCCTCCGCGCAGCCCTCGGCGGTGAGGTCGTTGACCAGCACCGTGGCGCCCTCGGCGGCGAGCCGCTCGGCGACCGCCCGGCCGATCCCGCGACCGCCCCCGGTGACGAGGGCGACGCGGTCCGCGAGCCGGGGGCTGGCGACGGCGGCGCTCACGGCTAGTAGCGGATCGTGTCGGCGAAGTAGCGCAGCCGTTTGCCGAGCACGCCCTCGGCGGCGGTGATCCCGGTCCGCGCCGCCTTGTCGATCCCGATCCCGCGCGAGCGGATCGTGTCGCCGGTCAGCCACAGGCCCTCGACCTCGCGCACCTCGGCGTCGGGCCGCACCGCGCCGACCAGGCCGGGCTTGTTGACGACGCCGTAGGTCGTGACCAGGTGCTGCTTTTTCCACAGCGCGCCCTTGGCCGCGGGCATCATCTCCTCGATGTCTTCCCAGAACTCCTTGAATTTGCGGTCGATCCAGGCTTTGTCGCCGTAGTGTTCGGTGGCGTCGAAGGCGGCGCCGGCGCAGGTCAGGTACTCGCCGGGGGGCGAGACGCTGGGGTCGTAGCCGGTGAAGCAGAGCGTGTAGCCGCCGAGCCCGGTGCGCGGCGCCTGCTGCCAGGAGGACATCTCGCGCTCGGACATCCCGATCACCGGCTCCTTGGCGGCGATCCAGTAGCCCAGCCAGCACGCTTTGTTGCGGTTGTTGGCGAGCATCTTGATCCGCTGCAGCAGGTTGAAGGGCAGGGCGCCGGGGGCGAACAGGCGCGGCAGGTCCCAGACCGGCGCGTTGACGATCACCTGGTCGGCCTCGAGCACCTGGCCCGGCCTGTCCTTCGATTCCTTGTTGCGCAGCTCGACGCCGGTCACCCGGCCGTCCTCGGTCCGCACCTGCTCGACCGTCTCCGGCATCAGCACCGTGCCGCCGAGCGCCTCGAAGCGGGCGGCCATCTCCGTCCAGAGCTTGTCCCAGCCGCCCATCGGCCAGAACGAGTAGCCGGCGGTGCGTTTTTTCTCGTAGTGCATTTTCCGCACATAGAGGTTCTCCGAGGCCGAGTGGTCGTACCACTTGTCGGTGATCTGCTCGAGGATCGAGATCGCCTCCCAGACCAGGTAGACGCCCTCGGAGCTGGTGTGCTGGGCCATCCACTCGCGCAGCGGCAGGTGGTCGAGCTTGTCGAGGTCCTCGTAGGGGGTCTGCTTGAGCGCCTCGATGCAGCGCTTCAGCCCTTTCTTGCTGGCGCCGCTGTACATCTCCTGGATCGGCCGCCAGCGGTCCTTGTCCCAGAACGGCATCGAGTCGCTGCGCTCGCTGTGCACGAGGTCGAGGCCGACGTACTCGCAGGCGCGGGTGAGGCTGTCGCCCGGGTCCTCGACCAGGTGCGAGCTGAGCCCGATCTGGTGCCCGCGGAAGCGGTGCTCCATCGCCCGCCCGCCGAGGTAGGGGTGCTTCTCGACCAGGGCCACGTCGTAGCCGTTCTTGGCGAGGATGCAACCGGTGACCAGGCCGGCGGTGCCAGCGCCGACGATCACGGCGTCGTACTTCATCGAATCACTCCCTCGGGGGCGCCCATCAGGCGCCGGCTCGTTTGCTGTCGAAGACCTCGTCGCGGTCGAGCCCCTTCTGGGCGAGCTTGTACTTCTCGATCCGCTCGCTCGGCGTCTTCGGGAAGCTCTCGCACTGCTCCAGATAGCGGGGCACCATGAACCGCGGTGCGTTCTGCTGCAGCCACTCGTGCAGCTGCTCGGGGCCGACGCCCGCGCGGGCGACGAAGTCGAGCTTGACCTCTTCCTCGCCGAGCTCGCTGGGGACCCCGTAGGCGGCCGCCTCGACGACCAGCTCGTGCTTGACCGCGAGCCACTCCAGCTCCGGCGCCGAGACGTTCTCGCCGCGCACCCGCATCCGCTCCTGCTTGCGGCTGAGGAAGTGCAGCAGCCCCTCCTCGTCGTAGTAGCCGAGGTCGCCGGTGTGGAACATGAAGTTGCGGAACGTCTTCACGGTCAGCGCCGGGTCGCGGAAGTACTCGCGGACCATCGATTCGGGCAGTTCGGGGCGGAAGACGATCTCCCCCGTCTCCCCCGGGCCGAGCATCGCGTCGTCGTCGTCGACGACGCCGTACTGCATCCAGGTGACCGGCATCCCGATCGTGTCGAGCGGCAGGTCGTCGCGCTGCTCGGCGACCATCGGCATCGGGTAGATCTCGGTCATCCCGAACCCGTGCCAGACGAGCTGCACGCGCCAGCGCGCGGCGAGGTCGGCGTGGTTGGGGGGCGGCGGCACGCAGTAGATCCGCTGCAGCCGGTGCGCAGGCACCTCGCCCTCGGTCATCTTGTCGACCATCGTCGCCATCGGGCCGAGGATGATGCTCCAGGTCGCGCCGTCCTCCGCGCACTGCTGCCAGTAGCGGGAGGCCGAGAAGCGCGACTTCAGGTGCGCGGTGCAGCCGGCGTGCAGGGCCGAGTTGGCGACCAGGTGCAGGGCGGCGACGTGGAACAGCGGCATCGGGCAGGTGAGCACGTCGTCCTCGGTGCGTTCCTGGCTGTCCGTGCACATCGCCGAGTAGAGGTAGAGGAAGTGGTGTGAGTAGACGACGCCCTTGGGCAGCTTGGTGGTGCCCGACGTGTACTGGATCAGCGCCATCTCGTCGAAGCGCGGGAACCCCCAGGCGTGCTCCTCGGCGGCGCCCTCGAGCCACTCGTCCCAGCGCACCACCGGCACCTCGCCGATCCGCTCCGGGACCTCGCCCTCGCCGACCGCGACGACCCGCTTGATCCCGGCCAGGTCGTCGAGCTCGAGCAGGCGGTCGAAGAGGTCGACGCGGGCGACCAGCAGCTGCACTTCGCTGTGCTCCATCACCGCGCGCAGCAGCGGGCCACGCGAGTCGGCGTTGAAGGGGACGGCGACGCCGCCGCGCGCCTGGGCGCCGTAGAAGCTGGGCATGAACTCGACCTGGTTGCGCATCAGCAGGCCGACGTGGGCGCCGGGGTCGAGCTCGCGGTCGAGCGCGTGGCCGACCTGGCAGGTGCGGCGCCAGGCCTCGGCGTAGCTGAGCTCCTGCTCGCCGTCGAAGACGATCCAGCTCTTCTCCCCCAGGCCCGCGGCCCGGTCGTGGAGCACCCGGACCAGCGAACGCTCCTGCAGCGGGTAGCGGCTCGAGAACGGGCCGAGCTCGAATCCCTGTCCCTGCAGCAGGGACCGGCGGCCCGCGCCGACACCACTCTCAGCGACGCCCATCTGGAAGCTCCTCCTTGAAACAAACGATCGTTCGGTTGTTAGCGATCATATTGAAGCCCTTCCGCAAGTGTCAAGCGGGTTCGCTCCCCCCGCACAGTCGAGCACATCGCTGCGCTCAGATCGCCAGGCCGGCGTCGGCGCCGCTGTTGATCGCGTGCACGAAGTCGGCCGGCGCGTGGGCGTCGCCGAGCACGTGCACCTCGAGGCCGGCGAGCGCCCCGAGCCGCTCTGCCAGCTCGTTGCCGGCCGGCCGCCAGCCGAGCGCCAGGGCGACGTGGTCGACCCCGACCGAGCGGATCTCACCCTCGGCGTCTTCGTAGAGGACCTCGCCGGGGTCGATCGTCACCACCTTGGCCCTGGTCAGGATCTGGACCCCGTCGCGGCGCAGGCCGGAGACCAGCCGGCGGCGGGTGATCGCCTCGATCCCGCGGCCGATCGAGGACTGCATCTCGAGGATCGTCACCGCGGCGCCCTGCTCGGCGGCCAGCTCGGCGGTCTCGCAGCCGGTGGCGCTGCCGCCGATCACCGCCAGGCGTTCCCCCCGCCTCACCTCGACCGTGCCGGCGAGGATCGCCAGCGCGTCGTGGACGATCTCCATCCCGAGGCCGGGGATCGGCGGGATCAGCGGGTCGGCGCCGACCGCGACGACCACCGCGTCCGGGGCCGCCGCCTCGACCATCTCCGGCGTCACCTCGACCCCGGTGTGGATCTCCACCCCGAGCTCGCCCATCAGCCGCGCCTGGTAGTCGCGGAAGCGCAGGACCTCGGCCTTCGAGGGCGCCAGGCCAGCCGCCTCGAGCTTGCCGCCGAGGCGGTCGTCGCGCTCCCAGAGCGAGACCTCGTGGCCGCGCAGGCGGGCGACCCGGGCCGCCTCCATCCCGCTCGGGCCGCTGCCGATCACCATCACCCGGCGCGGGCGCTCGGCCGGGACCAGCCGCCAGGTCAGCTCGCGGCCGACTTCGGGGTTGACCGCGCAGCGGGCGCGCTCGCCGCGGCCGACCAGGTCGACGCAGGCGTTGCAGGCGATGCAGGGGCGCAGCTGCTCGGCGCGGCCGGCGGCGACCTTCGCGGCCCAGTCCGGCTCCGCGATCAGGCCGCGGCCGAGGCAGATCAGATCGGCCTCGCCCTCGCCGACGATCCGCGCCGCCAGCTGCGGGTCGTCGAGCCGGCCGACCGCCATCACCGGCACCGAGACCGCCGCCTTCACCGCGGCGGCAAAGGAGACCATGCTGCCGCGCGGCACGTACATCGGCGCCAGGGTCACGTGCAGCGAGTGCCAGGTGCCGGCGGAGACGCTGATCGCGGCCGCGCCCGCCTCCTCGATCCACCGCGCCACCTGCACCGCTTCGGCGAGCTCGAAGCCGCCGGGGACCGCGTCCTCGCCGTTGAGGCGCCAGACCAGCGGCAGCTCACCGTCGGTCGCCGCGACGATCGCGCGGGCGACCTCGAGCGAGAAGCGGGCGCGGGCGGAGAGCTCGCCGCCGTAGCCGTCCTGGCGCTGGTTGTCGACCGGCGAGAGGAAGTTGGAGGGCAGGTAGCCGTGCGCGCCGTGGACCTCGACGAAGCGGAAGCCGGCCTCACGGGCGAGCGCCGCGGCGCGGCCGTAGTCGGCGACGATCGCCTCGATCTCGGCCGCGGTCAGCTCGTGCGGCGTCGGCGCGACCGAGTTCAGCGGGACCGGCGAGGGGGCGACGCTGGGGCCGGAGACGACCTGGCGGCCGGGGTGCATCAGCTGCACGCCGGCGACCACGCCGAGGCCGGTGAGGGTGTCGGCGAGGCGCTTCAGCCCGGGCAGGTAGCGGGGCGAGGAGATCTTCGGCTCGGGCCCCTCCGTCTCCTCCGAGACCAGGCAGCCCTCGACCGTGATCGTGCCGGTGCCGCCCTCGGCGCGGCGAGCGTAGTAGGCGATCGTCTCGTCGGTGATCTCACCGTCGCGGTCCAGGCAGGTGCCCATCGGCGCCATCACGATCCGGTTGGGCAGCTCGAGGCCGCCGATCTCGATCGGCTCGAACAGCACGCCGCTGCCCACCGCTGCTTTCCCGGCACTCGCCATCGCGCTCCGAGCCTACCCGGAGCGGGGTCGAGAATCAACCAATCGTTAGGTCAGCCGCTAAGATGGATGCGGGTCTACCGAGACAACCTCGAACAGGCGAGAAAGGTGGTTCTGAGATGCGCGTGACCCTGGGAGCGCCGGGACGGATCATCCCCCCGGCCGCAAAGGCGATCGAGCTCGCGCAGCGGGCCGAGGCCGACGGCTTCGACGCGATGTGGTGGCCGTGCCACCTGATGGGCTGGATCCCCGACTCGGTCTGGACCGAGGACATGACGCCGCTCGCCGGGTTCCAGGAGAACCCGCACATCCACTTCGACCCGCTGATGATGATGGGCGCCGCCGGCGCCGCCACCGAGAAGATCAACCTCGGCGTCTCGGTCACCGACACGATCCGCCGCCACCCGGCGATGCTGGCCCAGGCGGCGCTGACCGCCGACCACCTCTCCAGCGGCCGCGCGATCCTCGGGCTCGGCTCCGGCGAGCGGATGAACGTGACCCCGTACGGGATCGAGTGGAGCAAGCCGGTCGGGCGGCTGGAGGAGGCGGTCGAGGTGATGCGGCTGCTCTGGTCGACCGACAAGCCGGTCGACTACGACGGGCAGTTCTTCCAGCTCGAGAACGCGGTGCTCGGCCTGCGGCCCTACGAGGGCCGGCCGCCGCGGGTCTGGCTGGCCGCGCACGGGCCGCGGATGCTGCGGATCACCGGCCGGCTCGCCGACGGCTGGCTGCCGACCAACATCAAGCCCGAGGCCTACGCCGAGAAGCTGGCGGCGATCCACGAGAGCGCCGAAGCCAACGACCGCGACCCGGACGCGATCACCCCCTCGATGCTCGCCTACGTGCTCTGCGCCCCCGACGAGGAGGCGCTGCAGCGGATGTGCGAAGCGCCGCTGGCGAGGCTGCTCTTCGCCGCGGTCGACCTGCCGCCGGAGACCTACGCGCGCCACGGCTCGAGCTCGCCGTTCGAGGGCGGCACCGGCTTCCACTCGTTCCTGCCGAGCACGGTCAGCCGGGCGGAGGCCGAGCGCGTGATCTCCCACATCCCGCCCGGGATCGTCCGCGAGCACACGCTCTGCGGCACCCCGGAGATGATCGTCGAGCAGATCGATGCCTACCGCCAGGCGGGGCTGCGCGACGTGGTGCTCTGGAACATCACCCCGTTCGGCGACGCCGCGCAGTCGGTCTACTCGTTCAAGGCGATGGCGCAGGTGGCGAAGACCCTGCGTGAGCGCGATGGCGACTGAGCCGGTACTCGCCGGCCGGCGGGCGCTGGTCACCGGCGCCGGCCGCGGGATCGGCCGCGGGATCGCCCTGGAGCTGGCCGCGGCGGGCGCCGCGGTCGCGGTCAACTACCGGCGCGACGCCGAGGCCGCGGCCGAGGTGGTGGCGGAGATCGAGGCCGGCGGCGGGACCGCGGTGGCGATCGGCGCGTCGGTCAGCTATCTCGACGAGGTCGACCGGCTCGCCGCCGAGGCCAGCGAGGCGCTCGCCGGCGCGATCGACGTGCTCGTCTGCAACGCCGGGATCGCCAGCCGCGGCCTCGCCGTCGCCGACACCGACTCCGCCGAGCTCGACCGGGTGATGTCGACCCACGCGCTCGGCGCCCACCGCCTGATCAACCGGCTGCTGCCGGGCATGCGGGCGGCCGAGCGGGGCGACGTGATCGCGATCTCGAGCAGCGAGGTCGCCGAGATGCGGGCCGGCGGCGCCCCCTACAACATGGCCAAGGCGGCGCTCGAGGCGCTCGCCCTGACCCTCGCCCACGAGGAGGTCGGCAACGGCATCCGCGTCAACATCGTCGCCCCCGGCCTGGTCGTCACCGACATGGGCGCGAAGCTGGTCCAGGCCAAGCTCGGCGTGCAGGACGCCTCCGAGCTCGACGCCGAGCAGCCCCTCGGCCGCGTCTGCCGCCCCGCCGACGTCGCCCGCGTGGTCCGCTTCCTGGTCTCCCCCGCGGCCGAGATGGTCACCGGCCAGCGCATCGTCGTCGACGGCGGCGCCGACGCCTCGCCGACTGGCTGAGGGGGCGGGGCCGTCCGAGGCCGGGTGCTTCGAAAGCGATAGAGCCCAACCACGAGTCTGCACTTACCCGTCCTGAGGACGGGCCACAGCAGACTCGTGAGCCAACCCCTCCGGCGGAGACCCCTCGAAGCAGGCCGTCCCTCAGCAGTGCCGGAACTCGGGCTGCCGCTTCTCGAGAAACGCCCCGACCCCCTCGCGGGCGTCCGCGCTCCCGGCAACCTCGAGGAAGAGCTCGCGCTCCAGCTCCAGGCCCTGGTCGAGGGGGAGCTGGCGGGCGGCGCGGAGGGCGCGCTTGGCGGCGGCGGTGGCCCGGCCGGGCTGGGCGGCGAGGCGGGCGGCGAGCTGGGTGGCCTCGGGAAGGGCCTCGCCCTCGGCGGCGAGGAGGTCGACGAGGCCGGCGGCCGCGGCGGGCTCGGCCTTGATCAGCTCGCCGGTCAGCAGCAGCCGGGCGGCGGTGCCGGGGCCGACGCGGCGGGCGAGGCGCTGGGTGCCGCCGGCGCCGGGGATCAGGCCGAGGGTGACCTCGGGCAGGCCGAAGCGAGCGCGCGGGTCGGCGACGATCAGGTCGCAGAGCAGGGCGAGCTCGAGGCCGCCGCCGACCGCGTGGCCGCCGACCGCGGCGAGGACCGGGAGGTCGAGGCCGTCCCACGCCTCGAAGGCACGGCGGGAGAAGGAGACGTGGGTCCGCATCGCCTCGCGGTCGCCGAGCGCGGCGGCGAACTGGTTGAGGTCGGCGCCGGCGACGAAGGTGCGCTCGCCGCCGCCGGTCAGGACCGCGGCGCGGGCCTCGGAGGCGGCCACCGTGGCGGCCGCCGCGGCCAGCTCGTCGAGCACCGGGTCGGTGAGCGAGTTGACCGGCGGGTTGGCGATCGTCACCGTCGCCACGCCGCCCTCCAGATTGACCTTGACCGCCTCGGGCATCGCGCCAACCTACCACTTCTAAAACATACGTTTGGTTTATTTAGAGGGCCATGACCTGCCCCCTAGAGTAAATCAAGCGTTTGGTTTGCAGACGGAAGCGCGGCGCTATAGATTGGGCGGATGAGCAAATCTGGGGCTACCACCGGCGGCCGGACCAAGCGGACCGCGGCTGGGCGTGAGCGCGGCAACGGCACGCGCCGGCGCGACCGCGAGGTGCTCGAAGCGGCGGCCAAGGTCTTCCACGCCCGCGGCTACGCCGACGCCTCGGTGCAGGACATCGCCGACGAGCTCGGCATCCTCAAGGGCAGCCTCTACCACTACATCGACAGCAAGGAAGACCTGCTCTTCTGGCTGCTCGCCGAGACCCACGACGACGTCCAGGGGATCCTCGACGAGGTCGCCGCGGCGACCGACCTGAGCCCGCTGGAAGCGCTCGGCGAGTACGTCCGCCGCCAGGTCGACTACACCAGCCGCAACCTGGCGCGGATGTCGATCTACTACCACGACTCCGACCAGCTCTCGGCCGACCGCCACAAGGAGCTGATCTCCAAGCGGCGCACCCACGAGGCGTTCGTGACCGGCCTGATCGAAGCCGCCCAGGCCGACGGCAGCGCCGCCACCGGCACCGACCCCCGACTGGTCGCCAACTTCGTCTTCGGCTCGATGATCTGGGTCTACCGCTGGTACAAACCGGGCGGCAAGACCAAGCCGGCCGAGCTGGCCGACCGCTGCGCCGCCTTCGTGCTCTGCGGCGTCGTCGGCGGCCCTCCTGCCAGCTGAGCGCCGGGGAGTAGCCTGACCGCGATGGGATCGAACGGCGGCGTCAGCGCCTTCTACCACGTCGGCTTCACGGTCCGCGACATGGACCGCTCGCTCGCCTACTACTGCGACCTGCTCGGCTTCACCGTCGCCGCCGACATCACCCGCCGCGGCGAGGAGCTGGCGCCGCTGCGCGAAGTGATCGGCGTCGACCCCGAGAGCGCCCGGGTGGTGATGCTCGACCTGCCGGTCAAGGGCGAAGCGCAGCTCGAGCTGTTCACCTACGAGGGGGTCGAGCAGCAGCCCGCGGCAGCCCGCCCCTGGGACTTCGCCGCCGGCCACTTCTGCCTCCTGGTCGACGACGCCGAGGCCGTCTACCGGCGCCTGCTCGATGCCGGCCACAGCTTCCGCAACCCCCTGCGCACGATCCCCAGCGGCCCCCACGCCGGCGCCAAGGCCGTCTACGCGATCGACCCCGACGGCTACCACGTCGAGCTGTACCAGCGGGCGCCCGCCCCGGAGTAGGGACGGGCGCCGCGCCGCTCAGCGGTGCTTGAACTCCGGCGCGCGGCCCTCTTCGCCGGCGGCGAGGGCCTCTTTGTGGTCCTCGGAGTAGAGCGAGATCCGCTCCAGCTCACCGGCGAACTCGAAGAAGCCGGCGCCGAGCAGTTCGGTGATCTTGGCGAAGGCGCGCTTGGTGCCGCGGATCGCCTGGCCGGGGCCGTCGGCCATCCGCCGCCCCAGCTCGGTGCCCCGGGCGAGGACCTGATCGCGCGGCACGACCTCGTTGATCAGGCCGACTTCGCAGGCCCGCTCGGCCTTGATCGGCTCTCCCGTCAGCAGGTGGTAGCGGGCGAGCGGGAAGCCGGCGTTCAGGGCCCACATCAGGGCGCCGCCGTCGCCGGCGACGAGGCCACCTTTGACGTGCGTGTCGGCGATGTCGATCCCCTCGCCGGCGACGATCAGGTCGGCGTTGACGGCGATCGTCGCCCCGACCCCGATCGTGTCGCCGTTGAGCGCGGCGATCAGCGGTTTGTCGAGGTGGAGGATGTTGGTGATCAGGCGGCGCACGGCGAGGAAGACCTCGTCGTAGTCGGGCGGCCCGATTTCCTTGATGTAGTTGGGGTCGCCGCCGGCGCTGAAGGCGTCGCCGGCGCCGGTGATCACGATCGCGTAGACGTCGAGATCGCCGTTGAGGCGGTAGAAGACCTCGGTCAGCTGGTCGGCGAAGTCGCCGTTGATCGCGTTGCCGGTCTCCGGCACGTTCAGGGTCACGGTCGCCAGGTGGTCGTCGATCTCGACCTTCAGCTTGCTCAGGTCGCTGTAGTCGGCCATTGGGGGGTTCTCCTCCTGTAGTTGCTTTCTCGCCTGCGCCCGCTCAGCGGACCAGGTGCTTCAGGGTCCGCCTGCGCGCGAGCAGCGCGATGCCGTTGCCGGCGTCGATCTCGCGACCGCCGTTGTCGAGCGCCTCGCGGCGCTTCTCGACGTAGTCCTTGGCGATCACGACGCTGTCGAAGTAGGTCATCCCGATCCCGTCCCAGCGCTCGGGGTCCTCGCCGCTGTCGTTGAGCACGGCCAGGCTCGAGCCGTCGTCGTTGAGCACGTGGCTCTGCACGTAGCCCTGCAGCAGGCCCTCTTCCCAGTCGGCGCGGCGCGCGGCGCCGTGCTCGCGCCAGGCGGCGGCGAACTCCTCCGCCCCGCCGCTGCGCCTCAGGCACTCGACCAGGACCACCCTCCCCTCCCCTTCGGGCTCGACCACGACCTCCTCGGTGGCGAGGATCGCGCCGGAGCGCTCGGCGTCGACGAACAGCGCCTCGTCGGCCAGCGCCGCGCCGATGTTCGGGCTGGTCATCATCTCCTCGACGCTCTCGGGACGGTCGAGCCAGACCACGCCGAGCCCGTCGTAGGGCTCGCGCTCGCCCGGGCCGAGCCCGCCGGCGATCACCGGGTAGCTGACGTGGATGCGTCCGTAGGGGTTGTTGGGGCCGCCGAAGGCGACCACGTGGTGCTCCTGCCAGTGGCTCTGGAAATCCTCGGGGCTGAGCCGCGGCTGGCGCCGCACGCAATACATCAGCTTGATCACTGCACCACCTCCTTGACGGCGGCGATCGCCGCGTTGACCGTTTCCAGCGCCTCGCCCGCGACCGTGAACAGGCCCGGGTAGCAGGGGAAGCCGTGCGTCATCCCGGCGTAGGTCCGCAGGTCGACCGTGACCCCGGACTCGCGCAGGCGCTCGGCGTAGGCGTGCGCGTCGTCGCGCAGCGGGTCGAGCTCGGCGAGCACCACCAGGGCCGGCGGCAGGCCGGCGAGGTGGGCGGCGCGCAGCGGCGAGGCGCCGGCCTCGCGGCGGCGCTCGGGCTCGGGGCAGTAGAGGTCCCAGAACCACTCGATGTCGGCGCCCTCGAGCACGTAGCCGCTCGCGAACTCGGTCCGCGAGGGGGCGCCGTCGTCGTCGATCACGATCGGGCAGAGCAGCACCTGCAGGTCGACCGCCGGGCCGCCGCGGTCGCGGGCGGCAAGCGCCGCGGCGGCGGCGAGGTTGCCGCCGGCCGAGTCGCCGGCGAGGACCAGCGGCCGGCCGGGCCGGCTCGCGGCCGCCCAGGCGAGCGCCGCGAGCGCGTCCTCGAGCGCCGCCGGGTAGACGTGCTCGGGCGGCTGGCGGTAGTCGACCGCGACCAGCTCGCAGCCGGCGCCGGCGGCGATCGCCCGGCAGAGGCCGTCGTAGCCGTCGAGGCTGCCGAGCGCCCAGCCGCCGCCGTGCAGGTAGACGACCACGGCGCCCGCCGCGGCGCCGGCGGCGCGGTAGGAGCGGCAGCGCAGGGCGGCGTCGCCGGGGCCGGAAAGCTCCAGCTCGGTGACCTCGACGCCGCCGTGGTCGGCGGCCTGGTGCCCCGCCTGGCGCAGCAGCGCGTCGTACTGGCGCCGCGCCCGCGGCAGCGGGTTGGTGCTGATCGGGGGGATGCGGCGCTCGCGCAGCTCCGCGAGGAAGCGATCGACCTCGGGGTGCGGGCGAGACGCCGCCGCGACCATCGACTCAGGCGCCCTCGGGCTCGATCACGGCGAGCACGCCCTGGACCGGAACCACCTCTCCGACCGGGGCGAGGATCTTCGCCAGCACCCCGCTCGCCGGCGCGTCCATCACCTCGGTCGCCTTCGCGGTCTCGACCTCGACCAGCGGCTCGCCCTCGGCGACCTTCTCGCCCTCGGCGACCAGCCACTCGACGATCTCGCCCTCGGTCATGCCCATGCCCCACTGGGGCAGGCGGACCTCGACCGCCATCAGCCGAGCACCTTGCGGACCGCGCTGGCGATCGTCTCGGCGGTCGGGAACAGCGGCATCTCCATCGACGGCGCGAAGGGGATGTGGACGTCGGGCGGGGTGACCCGGACCGGCGCGGCGCTGAGCTCGGTGAACAGCTCCTCGCTGGCGGTGGCGATGATCTCGGAGGCGGCGCTGCAGGTGTGCGCGGCGAGGTCGACCGCGACCAGGCGCCCGGTGCGCTCGATCGAGCCGAGGATCGTCGGCCAGTCGAGCGGCACCAGGGTGCGCGGGTCGACGACCTCGACCGAGATCCCGTCCTCGGCCAGCGTTTCGGCTGCCTGCAGGGCGATCGGCACGCTGCCGCCGATCGCGACCACGGTGACGTCGTCGCCGGCCCGCTTCACGCCGGCTTCGCCGAGCGGGACCAGGTACTCCTCGGCGGGCACCTCCTGGCGGTTGCCCCAGAGCGAGAGGCCCTCGAAGCAGAGCACCGTGTCGTCGTCGCGGACCGCGCTCTTCAGCAGGCCGAGCATGTCGTACGGGTTCGAGGGGGCGATGATCTTCAGCCCCGGGATCGTCATGAAGGTCGAGTGCGGCCGGTCGCAGTGATGGGCGGCGGTCGAGGCGCCGTAGTACTCGCAGCCGCGGAAGACCGCCGGCACCGAGGTCTGGCCGCCGGTCATGTAGCGGGCCTTCGCCGCCTGGCTGACCAGCTGCTCCATCGCCACGTACATGAAGGTGGCGACCGCGTAGTCGACGATCGGCCGCAGGCCGGTCATCGCGGCGCCGATCGCGGCGCCGGTGAAGCCGAGCTCGGAGATCGGCGTGTCGCGGATTCGCTCGCGGCCGAACTCGTCGACGTAGCCCTTGTTGGTGCCGAACAGGTTGCTCTCCAGGTCCTCGCCCATCAGGATCACCGAGTCGTCGTGGCGGAGCTCCTCGAGCTGGGCCTGGTGGATCGCCTGCAGGTAGGTGAGGCGGCGCGGCTTCGGGGCGGCCTCGCCGGCCTTCGAAGCGGCGGCGGGGGTCGTTGCGCTGGTCATCGGGCGATCCCTCCAATCGGCTGCCCAATCGGGTTGGCGTACATGTCGTCGAACGCTTCCTCGGCGCTCGGGATGCTGCCGGCGCGGGCGAACTCGACCGCGGCGTCGATCTCCTCCCGGACCTCGGCCTCGAGCCGCTCGAGCCCGGCCTCGTCCAGCACCCCGCGCTCGCGCAGGGTCGCGGCGAAGGCGGGGATCGGGTCGCGGGCGGTCCACTCCTCGATTTCCGACGCGCTCCGGTACTCCTCGACGAAGATCCCCTCGGCGTGCTCGCGGGTGCGGTAGGTCTTCGCCTCGATCAGGGTCGGGCCCTCGCCGCGGCGGCCGCGCTCGACCGCGGCGCTGGTCGCCTCGAGCACGGCCAGCGGGTCCTGGCCGTCGACGACGACGCCGGGGATGTCGTAGGCGACGGCGCGGCTGGCGATGTCGGCGACCGCGGTCGAGCGGCCGACCGGGGTGCTGATCGCGAAGCCGTTGTTCTCGCAGAAGAAGATCGCGCCCAGCTTCCAGACCGCCGCCAGGTTCATCGACTCGTGGATGTTGCCCTGGTTGGAGGCGCCGTCGCCGAAGAAGGCGAGCCCGACCTGGTCGGTCCCGCGCACCTTGGCGCTGAGCGCGGCGCCGACCGCGATCGGCACCCCGGAGGCGACGATTCCCGACTCGCCCAGCGAGCCGACCGAGAAGTCGGCCAGGTGCATCGAGCCGCCCTTGCCCCGGCAGGTGCCCTCGCGGCGGCCGAGCAGCTCGGCCATCAGCTTGTCGAGGTCGGCGCCCTTGCCGATCGGGTGGCCGTGCGAGCGGTGGTTGCCGGTCATCGAGTCGTCGTCGCGGAGCGCCATCGTCGCCCCGACCACGGCCGCCTCCTGGTTGGTCGAGGTGTGCATCGGGCCGACCAGCTCGCTGGACTCGACCAGCTTGATGGCCGCCTCGTCGAAACGGCGGATGCGCAGCATGCGCCGCTGCATCTCGATCAGGAACGCGTCGTCGATCTGCATCGGATCGGCCTCCTCAGGCGTGGGTGGCGACCGGCCGCGCGCGGACGGTCACCGGGACGTTGTTGTAGCCGGCGGTGATCACGCTGCGGGCCCGGACCAGGCCGCTCTCGTCGACCTCGAAACCCTCGTAGCGCTTCGCCATCTCCTCGATCGCGACCCGCGCCTCGAGCCGGGCGAGCGCCATGCCGACGCATTTGTGCGGCCCCCAGCCCCAGGTCAGCGGCCGGTTCGCCCGCATGTCGCGGTCGACGTCGAAGCTGTCGGGGTCGGGGAAGGCGCGCTCGTCGCGGTTGCCCGAGGCGAGCAGCAGCAGCACGTTCGAGCCGGCCGGGATCGTCGTCCCCTGGACCTCGATGTCGCGGGTCGCGCGGCGCCCCTCGTAGGCGCCGGGGGCGTCCATCCGGCCCGCCTCCTCGACCGCGTCGGCGATCTTCCCGGGGTTGGCGACGACCTTCTCCCACTCGCCGGGGAAGCGCGAGAACTGGACGATCGCGCTGGTCACGATCTTCATCGTCGTCTCCGAGCCGCCGGCGACGATGTTGAGCACGATGCCGGCGATCTCGAGGTCGCGCATCGTCCGCTGGTCGCCGTCGTCGTCCTCGAACTCGGCCGCGGCGAGCCGGCTGACGAAATCGTCGCCGGGGTTCTCGCGGCGCTCGGCGGCGAGCGCCGCGAGGTACTCGGTCATCTGTTCGATCGCGGCGCCGGCGCGATCGCTGGCCGAGAGGAAGTCACGCGAGAGCTCGAGGATCCGCTCGCGGTCGGCCTCGGGGATCGCGCAGAGGTCATGGATCACCTCGGCCGGAAAGGCGGCGCAGACGTCCATCCCGATGTCGAAGTCGGTCTTGCCCTCGCACTCGTCGAGCAGGCGCGAGATCACCCGGCGGGCGTCGTCTTCGAGCACCGCCACCCGGGTCGCGGTGAACTCGGCCTGGACCGGTTTGCGCCAGCGGTTGTGCATCGGCGGGTCGAAGAAGACGAACCAGCCGTCGAAGCCGCCGTCGAGGGCGCTGAAGCCGGGCGTGTTCAGCAGGTCGAGCATCGTGCCCGAGGTGCTGGAGAGCGATTCCCAGTCTTTGAGGCAGCGAACCACGTCCTCGTAGCGGGAGACCGCGTAGAAGTTGCGCTCCTTGTTGTGGAACACCGGAGCCTCGTCGCGCAGCGCCTTGAAGGCCGGCCACGGGTCTTCGAAGTACTCCTCCGCGTAGGGGTCGAACCGTTCGCTCATCGCGTCTCACCCACTCCTTTCGCTGCCTCTGAGTTCCCGCCGGCGACTATAACACCCACGACCAAACGTCTGGTCAGTTAAGTTAGGTGGCACCGCCCGGCTCGGGAAGCCGCGGCACGAACAGAAGGAGAGGACCGATGGAATCCCCACCCGCCTGTCCCCTGGCCCACGTGGCGCTCACCGTGCCCGACCTCGCGGCCGCGGCCGAGTGGTACCGCAAGGTGCTCGGCTTCGAGCGCCTGCTGCCCGACGCCGAGCGCGTGCTCGCCGACGACGACCCCGCCGTGGGCCGGATCGAGGCGATCTTCGGGCCCGGCGCCCGCGCCTTCAAGGTCGCCCACCTGGCGACCGCGAGCGGCGCCGCGCTGGAGCTGTTCGAGTGGTCCGACCCGGCCGGCGAGGCCGGCGACGGCTACCGCTTCTGGCGCACCGGCCTGATCCACTTCGCCTTCGTCGACCCCGACCCGGTCGCCTGCGCCGAGCGGGTCCGCGCCAACGGCGGCACGGTCAAGGCCGAGGTCGCCCCGGCGCTGCCCGGCACCGAGTACACGATGTGCACCTGCGCAGACCCGTTCGGGATCGTCTTCGACGTGATCTCCCATCCCGACCAGGAGGTGTTCGGCAATGGCTGAGGCGACCCCACTGGCCGGCGCCAGCGTGCTCGTGCTCGGCGGCTCCTCCGGGATCGGCCTCGCCACCGCCCGCGCCGCCGCCGCGGCGGGCGCCGAGGTGGCGATCGCCGGCCGCGACGGCGAGCGGCTCGAGCGGGCCGCCGCCGAGCTCGGTGGCGCGGTCGCCACGCACGCCCTCGACGTCGGCGAGGAGGCCGCGGTCGCGCAGCTGTTCGAGCGGCTCGGCGCCGTCGACCACGTCCTCTACACGGCCGGCTCGCTGGCCGGCGCCCCGGTCGCCGAGCTCGACCCGGCGGCGCTGCGCGAGGTGCTCGACACCCGCTTCTGGGGCGCCGTCCACCTCGCCAAGCACGGGGCGCCGCGGATCCGCGAGGGCGGCTCGATCACGCTGATGTCCGGGACCTCGGTCGAGCGGCCGGTCGCCGGCGGCGCGATCGGCACCGCCGCGGTCGGCGCGATCGAGGCGCTGACCCGCACCCTGGCGGTGGAGCTGGCGCCGCTGCGCGTCAACTGCCTGCGCGCCGGTGTGGTCGACACGCCACTGCTCGACGCCTTCTTCGGCGACCAGAGGGACGCCGTGGTCGCCGAGCTCGGCACCGGCCTGCCGGTCGGCCGGGTCGGCCGCCCCGAGGACGTCGCCGCGGCGGCCCTCTTCCTGATGTCGAACGGCTACGCGACCGGCAGCACGCTGACCCTCGACGGCGGCGCACTGCTCGTCTGAACCAGAACCCGAAGGAGAAAAGACGTGAACCCCACCGAAAGCCGCGCCCGGGCGCTCTCGCACCTCGCCGTCCACGTCGCCGACGTCGAGCGCTCGCTCGCCTTCTACCGCGACCTGCTCGGGATGGAGCAGCTCGGCTACTTCGTCGAGTACGACCAGACCGTCCGCGACGTCGTCGGCTACCCCGACGCGGTCCTGAAGACCGCCCACGTGCTGATCCCCAACTCCGACATGTACATGGAGATCATCGAGTTCGTGCGCCCCCAGGGCACCCCGGTCGACCCGCAGCCGGCCAACCCCGGCACCGTCCACCTCGGCTTCTTCGTCGACGACCTCGAGGCCACCCTGCAGCGCCTGATCGAGGCCGGCTACTCCTTTCACGGGACCAGCCGCCCGGTCGACATCCCGGCCTCGCTGATGGACAGCCGCGACGCCGAGGGCGAGGCGGAAGGCAACTGGATGCACAAGCTGATGGGCGGCAAGGCCTGCTACGTCGAAGACCCCGACGGAATCGTCCTGCAGCTCGACCAGGCGAACCCGTCGGTCAGCTTCGGCTGAGGGACGGGGTGCTTCGGGGGGTTTCCGCCGGAGGGGTCGGCGTGATCGTTCCGTGAGGCTTCGGTGACGGTCGCCTTGACCTTCTTCGCCCACAGGGCGAAAAAGGTCAAGCGGAGCGCTTGGTCCCTCGTGAAGCTCCCTCTCCTTGCGTCCAGCCGGGCCAGGAGCCACACCTACCTGCCGAAGTGGGTGTGGGTCCTGGCCCGGCCTCGGACGGCCGCCCACCACCCACCACCCGAAAAGCGAACCGCCGCCCGGAGGCGGCGGTTCGCGTCGATCGGGGGTTCGATCAGCCCAGTTTCCAGAGGGCTTCGAACTGTTCCTGGTAGCCCTCGGGCGTCCAGGGTTCGTCGCCTTCGACGTTTTCCGGGGTGAGGATCTGAGTCGGAGCCGCGAGCGGGTCGTTTTTCGGATCCATGTCCTGGAAGAAGCGGGCGAACGAGTCGAAGCCGGCCCAGGAGATCCACTCGGTCGAGTAGCCCATATAGGCGTCTTCGTCGCCACGCTGGAGCTCCGCCAGGTTGGCTTCGCCGGGGACCTGGCCGACCAGTTTCACGTCTTCGAGGCCGGCGTCCCGGAGGGCGGCGACCACACCGGCGGCGAAGCTGCCGTCGGGGAAGACCACGTAGCTGATGTCGGGGTCGGTCTGCAGGGTGCTGACCACGTTTTTCGGCAGGCTGGTGCCGATGTCGGTGACCTGCTGGTCGACGATCTTGGCTTCGCAGTCGCAGGCTTCGCCGAGCGAGGTCTGGACCGCTTCGGAGAACGCGGTGAGGATCGGGAAGATCGGCACGTTGAAGATCGCGACCTTCGCCTCGCCGGCGCTGTCGACGGCGATCCAGTCGCCGAGAATCTCGCCGTTCCGTTCGAACACCGGGGTGTTGGTGGTGACGGCGATGTAGGGCGATTCGACTTCGTCCGGCACGCCGGAGCTGACGATCGGAATGCCCGCCGCTTCGGCTTTCTGCATCGATTCCTCGAAGACTTCACGCGAGAAGCCGCTGACCAGGATCCCGTCCGGTTTTTCGGAGATCGCCTGACCGAGTTTTTTGTTCAGGTCCTCCGGTTCGCCGGTGGTGACGATCGCCTTGGCTTTCCAGCCCAGCGCCGCGGCGGCTTCCTTCCCACCTTCGAACAGCGCCTTGCAGGGCGCCAGGTTGCAGGCGACCATCGTGATTCGTTTGCCGGCTTCCGGTTTGGCTTTCAGCGGCTCGGTGATCCCGATCGACTCCGGAGCACCTTCGTATTCGCCGACGACTTCTTCGGCTTTCGCGAGCCCGGCGCCGCCCGAGCCACCCGCGGCTTCGGTGGTGTCCGCGCCGCCGCTCGCGGTGGTGTCGTCGTCCGAACCACCGCAGCCCGCAACGACCAGGGCCAACGCTGCGACGAGCGACACGAGAACGAGCATCACTCCAGGCCTACGGGCCTTGTTCCTTCCGTCCATGTTCTCTCTCCTCCAAGAGGGCGTCAGGCAGGTCGTTGCCTACCAAACGATTAGTTGGTTCAGGTAACCTAGTGAGAACCGGAACCGCTGTCAACGGAACTCGGCGATGGGTCGCCGGGGGAACGAGGAGGAGAGATGAGCAAAGCCGGTCGACTCAACCTGATCCACCACACCGCGGTCTGGATCCGGGAGCCGGACGTCGAGCCCTGCCTGCGCTTCTACCGCGACGGGCTGGGCCTGGAGCTGCTCGCCGACCTCGAGGTCGCCGAGGACTTCGAGAACATCTTCCACGCCCCCTACCGGCGCCTGCGCTCGCTGCAGCTCGGCGACCCGCGCCACCTCGACTCCGGGGTTTACGAGCTGATCGTGTTCAGCGAGCCGAGCGGGGCCGAGCCCGAGCCGAGCGCCGCCGTGCTCGAGCCGGGACCGCCGCGCCTGCTGCTGATCTCCCTCTACACCGACCTCGACGAGGTGCTGCCGCGGCTCGCCGGGCTCGGCTTCGGCGAGACCCGGGAGATGATCGTCAACATCCCCGACGCGGGGGCCTGCCGGGTGGTCAGCCTGCGCGACCCGGTCGGCGTGCTGGTCGAGCTGGCCGACCACCGGATCGCCGACGCGGTCCTCTCCTGATGACGGCCCCGCAGCCCGGCGGCGGCAGGCTCGCCGGCAAGGTCGCGCTGGTCACCGGCGCCGCCGGCGGCCAGGGCCGCGCGCACGCGGTGCGGCTGGCCGAAGAGGGCGCCGAAATCCTCGCCCTCGACGTCTGCGCCCCGGTGCTCGCGGGCTCGCAGTACCCGATGCCCGACCCGGGCGAGCTGGAGCAGACCGCCCGCCTGGTCGAGGCGACCGGCCACCGGGTGATCGCCCGGGTCGGCGACGTCCGCGACTTCGCGGCGCTGCGCAGCCTGGTCGCCGACGGCGCCGCCGAGCTCGGCGGCCTCGACGTCGTCGTCGCCAACGCCGGCATCCCCGCCTACGGCCCGCTGCTGGAGATCGACGAGGCCGAGTGGAACACGGTGCTCGACGTCAACCTGACCGGCGCCTGGACCACCCTGAAGGCAGCGGCGCCGGCGATGATCGAGGCCGGGCGCGGCGGCTCGGTCGTCCTCACCAGCTCCTTCGCCGGCCTGCGCGGGCTGGCCGGCGTCGGCCACTACGCGGCCGCCAAGACCGGCCTCGTCGGCCTGATGCGGAACGCCGCGATCGAGCTCGGGCCGCACGGGATCCGCGTCAACACCGTGCACCCCGGCTGCACCAACACCGACATGCTGATGAACGACGAGGTCTACGCCCTCTTCCGCCCCGACCTCGACTCCCCCACCGCCGCCGACATCGAGCCGCCGCTGCAGGAGATGACCCTGCTCCCGGTCCCCTACGTCGAGCCCGTCGACATCGCCAACGCCGTCCTCTGGCTCGCCTCCGACGAGGCCCGCTACGTGACCGGCGTGACCCTCCCGGTCGACGCCGGCTGGCACGCGAAGTAGTACGGCCCGGTCGGAGGGTTTCCGGGGGACGGGTCGCGAGATGGGCGGGTTTGGGTGGTCGCCATTTCTTCCGGTATGCGAATGAAATGGCGACCACCCGATGTTCCGGTGTGCATTAGCCGCGCCCGGGGGTGAACTCCTCGACCCTGTCGCGGTCGAGGGGCTCGCGGGCGAGCTTGAACTTCTCGACCTTCTCCGTGCCCGTGCGGGGGAACTGGTCGCGCTGCTCGAGGTAGCGCGGGACCATGAACTTCGGCAGGCGCTCGCACAGGGACCGGTGGAAGGAGGCGAGGTCGAGGCGGTCGGGGCCGCGCAGGTCGAGCTTGATCTCATCCTCGCCGAACTCGCCGGGCACCGCGTAGGCGGCCGCCTCGAGCACGCCGGGGTGCTCGCAGGCGATCTCCTCGAGCTCGGCCGGGGAGACGTTCTCGCCGCGCACGCGGATGCGGTCGGAGCCGCGGCCCTTGAAGTGCAGGCGGCCCTCGGCGTCGACGCTGGCGAGGTCGCCGGTGTGGAACATGTTGTTGCGGAAGGCGGCGACGGTGGCCTCGGGGCGCTCGAAGTACTCGCTGGCCATCGCGAACGGGATCAGCGGGCGGAAGACGAGCTGGCCGACCTCGCCGGGCGGCAGCGGGCAGTCGTGCTCGTCGACGACCCCGTACTCGAGCCAGGCGGCCGGGTGGCCGATCGTGTCCAGCTCCACCCCGGGCTCCATCACGGCCGGCATCGGGTTCGGCGAGATCTCGGTCATCCCGTAGCCCTGCCAGAGCACCGGCACGCGGAAGTGGCTTTCGAACGCGTCGAGGTCGGGCGGCGGCACGCAGAAGAGCTGGCGCAGGCGGTGCTCGGGGACCTCGGCGACCGTCTTCTGCATGATCCGCGCCATCGGCCCGAGCACGATCGCGAAGGTCGCCCCGTCGGCGGCAAGCTGCGGCCAGAAGCGCGAGGCCGAGAACTTCGACTTGAGGTGCCCGGTGGCGCCGACGTGGGCCGCCGCGCCGGCCACGTGGTGCAGGGCGGCGGCGTGGTAGAGCGGCAGCGGCGTGCTCAGCACGTCGTCGGCGAGGCGGCCCTGCGAGTCGGCCTGGGTGGCCGAGTAGAGGTAGAAGAAGTGGTGCGGGTAGACGGCGCCCTTGGCGCGGCCGGTGGTGCCGGAGGTGAACTGGATCGTCGCGGTCTCCCAGGCCACCGGCGGCGGCCCCGGCGGCTCCTCCGGGTGCCCCTCCAGCCAGCGCTCCCAGGTCGTGCAGGGCACGCCGCCCAGCGCCTCGGGCTCGCCGCCCGCGGCGCCGCAGACGACGACCAGGCCGACCCGGCCCAGGTCCGGCAGCTCGGCGAGGCCGGGCAGCAGCTCAGCCCGCGTCACCAGCAGCTCGACCTTCGCGTCGACGATCGTCTGGTGGAGGATCGCGGCGCGCGCCTCGGCGTTGATCGGGACCGCGACCGCGCGCGCCGCGAAGGCGCCGTAGAGGGCCGGCACGAACTCGACCTGGTTGCGCAGCAGCAGGCCGAGGTGGGCGCCCGGCGCGAGCCGCGCCGCGATCGCCTGGCCGACCCGGTCGACCAGCCGCGAGGCCTCCGCGTAGGTGAGCGAGTCGGCGTCGTCGAAGACCAGCCAGGGATGGTCCGGGCGGTCCTCGGCCCGCGCCCGCAGCACGTGCAGCATCGTTCGCTCCGCGAACGGGTGGGCGAGCGCGCAGGCGCCGAGGTCGGGGCCCCGCCCGCGCAGCAGGCGGCCCGGCTCGCTCATCCGTGTGGGTCGAGCAGCGCCAGCGCGCTGGCGTCGTCGAGACGCTCCACCTCGCCGGGCTCGAGCTCCCACTCGGCCGCCGCCAGGTTGTCGAGAAGCTGGCGCTCGTTGCG
This sequence comes from uncultured Conexibacteraceae bacterium, assembly GCA_964464285.1. GTDB lineage: Bacteria > Actinomycetota > Thermoleophilia > Solirubrobacterales > 70-9 > VAYN01. The sequence continues at coordinate 6,576 of CAYXFL010000036.1, read as the reverse complement.
AGCGCCGAGCAGCACCGAGGTAACGCCCGGCTTGCCGCGGATCCAGTTCACCGCGACCTGGGAGATCGAGACCCCGCGGGCCTCGGCGATCTCCTCGGCGACGTCAACGATGCGGTATGCGCGCTCCTCGTCGATCGGGGTCAGGTCGCCGATCGCGGCCCGGCGCGAGCCCTCCGGCGGCGGCGCATCGCGCCGCCACTTGCCGGTCAGCAGGCCGCCGGCGAGCGGCCCCCAGACCACGGTCCCGACCCCCTCCGAGCGGCCCAGCGGCAGCAGCTCGACCTCGACGTCGCGCTCGATCAGCGAGTAGGAGACCTGGCTGGCGACGACCCGCTGCCAGCCGCGCCGCTCGGAGATCGAGAGCGCCTTCATGATCATCCAGGCGGAGAAGTTGGAGACGCCGATGTAGCGGACCTTGCCGCTGTGCACGAGGTCGTCGAGCGCGCTCAGCGTTTCCTCCAGCGGCGTGGCCGCGTCGAACTCGTGCAGCTGCAGGAGGTCGATGTGGTCGCAGCCGAGCCGGCGCAGGCTGTCCTCGCAGGCGCGGACGACATGGTGGCGGGAGAGGCCGGCGTCGTTGGGGCCGTCGCCGACGGGGTAGCGCAGCTTGGTCCCGAGGATCACGTCGTCGCGGCGCTTGCCGAGCGCCTGGCCGAGGATTTCCTCCGCCATCCCGGCCGAGTAGACGTTCGAGGAGTCGAAGAAGTTGACGCCGGCCTCGAGGCAGAGGTCGACGAGGTGGCGGGCCTCCTCGACCTGGGTGCCGCCGTGCGCCTTGTAGTACTCGTCGGAGCCGCCGAAGGTCGCCGAGCCGAAGCCCAGGGTCGAGACCTTGAGCCCGGTGGCGCCGAGGAAGCGGAGCGGCATCGCCATGATCAGACCGCCTCCGCGTCGGGCTGCGGCGCCGGCCGGGCCGCGCGGTCGGGGCCGACCGGGCGGTCGTTGGCCCAGTTGATCTGGTGCCACTGGGGATAAGGCTGGCGGGTCGGCGCGGCGGCCTCGAGGCGCGCGCGCTCCTCCTCGCCGAGGCTCCACCCGGCGGCGCCGAGCGCGTCGCCGAGCGTCGGGTCGCCCGCCTCGACGATGGCCCCGGCGACGGCCGGGTTGGCGAGCGCCCAGTTGATCGCGACCTGGGCCGGGGCGACGCCGCGCTCGGCGGCTATGGCGGCAGCCTCCCCGGCGGCCGCGCCGGCGTCGGCGGCACCGCGAACGAGCTGGCCGACGCCCTCGTCGAGGCCCAGCGGAAAGTGGTCGAACTCGGCGTCACGGCGGGCCAGCGAGTAGCGGACCTCGGCGGCGACCGGCCGCGCCCAGCCGCGTTCGGCGGCGATCCCGAGCGCCTTCATCAGCTGCCAGGCGGCGAAGCGGGAGACGCCGACGTAGCGGACCCTGCCCCGCCGGGTGAGGTCGTCGAGCGTGCTCACGGTCTCCTCCAGCGGGGTCTCGGGGTCGAAGCCGGGCAGCAGCAGCAGGTCGATCCAGTCGCTGCCGAGGCGCGCGAGCGCCTCCTCGGTGCCGGCCAGCAGCGCCCGGCGCGAGAGCGGTGAACGGGTCGCGCCCGCGAGGCGGGGGGCGGCGGCGAGCACGAGCGCGTCGCGCTCGCTTCCGAGCAGGCGGGCGAACGCCTCCTCGGTTCCCTCGGCGGAGCCGAGCAGGAAGGTGTCGACGCCGGCCTCGCGGGCGCGGCGAACGCCGGCGGCACTCGGCTCGCCGTCCCCGTCGATCCGCACCGCGAGCGGTGAGACCGAGAGGCCGCTGCGGCCGACGCTTCGTGCCTGGAGCCCGTTCATCCGTTAATCATACGATCGGTTGGTTGGTTGTCAACTCGCGGCCCGGCCGGGGGCGCGGGCGGCGACGAACTCGGCGACCGCGGCGCGGGTTTCCGGGGTCGCCTGCAGCAGCGCGGTCGCCTCGATCGCGCCGGCCAGGCCGGCCGGACCGACGCGCTCGTTCAGCATCCGCTTGCCGGCGGCGATCGCGACCGGCGAGTTGCGGCCGATCCGCTGGGCCAGCGCGACCGCGTGGTCGAGCAGCTCCTCCTCCCCGGCCAGCTCCTGCACGAGCCCGATCGCGAGCGCCTGCTCGGGGCCGAGCTCGTCGCCGGTCAGCGCCAGCCGCGTGGTCCAGGGGCGGCCGATCACGTCCGGCCCGCGCAGCAGGCCGTAGCCCGGCATCAGCCCCAGGGTCACCTCCTTGAAGGCGAAGCGGGCGCTGGGGGCGGCGATCACGTAGTCGCAGGCGAGCGTGATCTCGGTGCCGCCGCCGAAGGCGATCCCGGCGACCGCGGCGAGCACCGGCGTCTGGCAGGTCTCCAGCGAGCTGAACGCGGAGAGCGCCAGGTTGACCTGCATCCGGTAGTCGCCGGGCCCGTCGAGGCGCTCGAAGTCGGCGATGTCGCCGCCCGCCGAGAAGGCCTTGCCGCGCCCGGCCAGCACGCAGACGCCGAGCTCCGGGTCGGCGTCGAGCTCGGCCATCGCCTGCGGCAGCTCGGCCAGCATCGTCTGGCTCATCGCGTTCAGCTTCCCGGGCCGGTCCATCCAGAGCACGGCGGCGCGCTGGCCGCGCGGCTCGACGGTCAGGGTCTCGTACTCGTAGGCGCTCACGCCGAGGCCTCCGCGCCGGCGAACAGCCGCCTCACCTCGGCGGCGACCTCGGCGAGCGGCAGGTCGACCAGCTCGATCACGTTGCCGTCGGGGTCGGCGGCGTAGACCATCGAGCCGGCGCCGAAGCGCTGCGGCGGCGCGACCACGCTGCCGCCTCCCTCGCGCACCCGCGCCAGCGCCGCCTCGAGGTCCTCGACCTCCAGCGCGAGGTGCGGCAGCGGCGCCGCCGGGCGGCGCTCAGCGGCCCACTCGGGCACGGTCGGCCCCAGGAACTCGAACAGCTCCAGGCCGCCCTGCTCGAAGCCGAGCATCGCCATCTTGAAGCGGGTCCCCGGCGGGCCCGCCATCAGCGCCGCCGCGGCCCTGCCGCCCATCTCCGCCGGCCGGAACAGCCAGCGGGCGCCGAAGGCGCCGGCGTAGAACTCGCCGGCGCGCTCGACGTCGGCGACGAGGACGCCGTGGTGGTGACAGGCTCGCGCGGCCGCGCTCACGTGCGGGTCAGGACTGGTTCGAGAAGATCCGCGTGTGCGGGTGGGACATGATCTCCAGCACCGTCCCCCAGGGGTCCTCGCAGAAGCGGACTTTGAACGGCTGGCCCTCGAGCGCGATCAGCACGTCGGTGCGCGCCTTGCCGCCCTTGTCGATGATCTTCTGCGAGAGGCCCTCGACGTCGGGGTCGATGAAGCAGAGGTGGAACATGCCGCCGCGCCAGTAGGCGAAGTTGTCGTCCGGGGCCTCGTACTTGGGGTCCTTGAACTCGAACAGCTCGACCGCGGCGCCGTTGGCGGTTTCCAGGTGGCCGACCCGCACGTGCTGCATCTCCGGCCCGAAGACCTGCAGCAGCTGGTCGGCGAAGTAGCCGCCTTCGGAGGCGAGCCCGTCGCCGACCTCGGTGATCGGCCGGAAGCCGAAGACATCCTGGTACCACTCCATCGCGGCGTCGATGTCTGGGATCGAGATGGCGATGTGGCCGACTGCCACCGGGCGCTGGACGTCTGACATTTCGGTCTCCTCGGTTTCGGTTCAGTGGTCGTAGACGATGACGCCGCGCAGGTTCTTGCCCGCGTGCATGTCGGCGTATCCCTGGTTGATGTCCTCGAGCGTGTAGGTGTTGGTGATCAGCTCGTCGAGCATCAGCTTCTCCCGCATGTAGAGGTCGAGCAGCAGCGGGATGTCGTTGCGCGGGTCGCAGGAGCCGAACAGCGTGCCCTGCAGTCGTTTGTTCGACATCGCGAACGAGAAGAGGTCGAGCGAGACCTCGCTCTGGTCGGCCGGCGCGGCCGAGGTGAAGGCGATCACGCCGCCCTTGCGGACCAGCGCCTGGGTGCCGTTGAGCAGCTTGCCGTCGCCGACCCCGACCGTGAACACGGCGCGGTCGGCGAGCCGGCCGCCGGTCAGCTCGACCACCAGCTCCTCGGCCTCCTCGAGGCTCGGCGAGGTGTGGGTGGCGCCGAACTCGAGCGCCTTCTCGCGCTTGAACGCGACCGGGTCGACGGCGACGATCTGGTTGGCGCCGGCGTGCTTGGCGCCCTGCACGGCGTTGATCCCGACGCCGCCGATCCCGACCACGACGACGGTGTCGCCGATCCGGGTCTGGGCCGCGTAGACCGCCGAGCCCCAACCGGTGGGGACGCCGCAGCCGACCAGCGCCGCGGTGCGCAGGGGGATCGCCTTGTCGATCTTGATCACCGCGTCGAGCGGGGCGACGCAGTAGGGGCTGAAGGTGCCGAGGAAGGACATCGCGCCGACGCCCTTGCCCTGGGCGTGGATCCGGTGGGTGCCGTCGGGGGCGACCCCCTCGAGCACGCCGGCGCCGAGGTCGCAGAGGTTCTGTTCGCCGGCCACGCAGGGGATGCAGTGCCCGCAGGAGGGCAGGAAGGAGAGCACGACGTGGTCGCCTACCTCGACCTCGGTGACGCCGGGGCCGACCGCTTCGACCACGCCGGCGCCCTCGTGGCCGCCGAGGATCGGGGCGAATTCGAGCGGGATGTCGCCGGTGTCGAGGTGGTCGTCGGAGTGGCAGAGGCCGGAGGCGGCGAGCCGGATCAGCGCCTCGCGCTGCTTCGGCTCGCCGAGCTCGATCTCCTCGACGCTCCACCCGGACTTGGTCCCGGGCTCCCAGAGCAGGGCTCCCTTGGTCTTCATCGGCGGTCTCCTCCTCGGGCCGTTCCGCGGTCCATAAATCTACCGTCCATTTGGTTGGTCTGACTGTACGTGATCCGGCCTCGGGAAGTCAAGGAACCTCCCGAGGCCGAACCGACGAGGACTTGCCGCGACCCCGCCGGCGCACCGACGGGTCGTGCGGCGGGCGGTCCTCAGACGCCCTGGATCACCTTGGTCTCGAGGTGGGCGGCGATGCCCTCGTCGCCTCCCTCGCGACCGAGCCCAGACTGCTTGTAGCCGCCGAACGGCTGCACGATGCACATGCCCCAGGAGTTGACCCCGACCTGGCCGGTGCGGATGCGGCGGGCGATCTGCTCGGCCAGCTCGCCGTCGCGCGCGAAGACGGCGCCGGAGAGCCCGTACTCGGTGTCGTTGGCGATCTCGACCGCCTCGTCGACCGAGTCGAACGGGATCACCGTGAGCACCGGCCCGAAGATCTCCTCGCGGGCGATCCGCATCGAGTTGTCGACGTCGGCGAACAGGGTCGGTTCGACGAACCAGCCGCTCTCCAGGTGCTCGGGGCGGCCGCCGCCGGTGACCACGCGGGCGCCCTCCTCCTTGCCGACCTCGATGTAGCCCTCGACCCGGTCGCGCTGGCGCTCGGCGGCCAGCGGCCCGAGGTCGGTCTCCGGGTCGGCCGGGTCGCCGACCTTGATTGCATCGAGCTGCTTGCCGATCGCCGCGACGATCTCGTCCTGGCGCTCGCGCGGGACGAGGATCCGGGTCAGGGCCGCGCAGATCTGGCCCGAGTGGCCGATCCCGGCCGGGACCAGGGTCGGCAGCACCTCGTCGAGATCGACGTCGTCGGCGATGATCGCCGCCGATTTGCCGCCCAGCTCGAGCGTGATGCGGGCGATCCGCTCGCCGCAGATGCTCATGATCTTCTTGCCCGCGACGGTGCTGCCGGTGAAGGAGACCTTGTCCACGTCGGGGTTGCGGACCAGGTGCTCGCCGACCTCACGGCCGGCCGGCAGGACGCTGATCACGCCCTCGGGGAAGCCGGCCGCGCCGAGCGCCTCGGCCAGCAGCATCATCGTCACCGGGCCCTCGGGGGCGGGCTTGAGGACGACGCTGCAGCCGGCCGCCAGCGCGGGCGCGATCTTCAGGGAGGCGGTGGTGACGGGACCGTTCCAGGGCACGATCGTGGCGACGACCCCGACCGGCTCGTGCAGCACGGTGACGTCTTCGCCTTCGCCGGGGCGGCGCTCCTCGAAGTCGAACGCTTCCAGCCAGGTCGCGTTGTTGTCCCAGATCTCGACCGCGCGCTCGTGCATGCCCTGGCTGAGCGGCAGCGGGCCGCCGATCTCGGCGATGAAGGTGGCGATCATCTCGTCGAGGCGGGCGGCGACCTCGTCGCGGACGCGGCGCAGGACCACGGCCCGCTCCTCGGCGGAGGCGCGGGCCCAGGGGCCGTTGTCGAAGGCGTCGCGGGCGGCGGCGACGGCGGCGTCCATGTCGGCCTCGGAGGCTTCCGGCACGGTCGCGATCACCTGCTCGGTGAGCGGGGAGATCACCTCGATCTTCTTGCTCGAGGCCGGGGTTCTCCACTCTCCCCCGATCAGGAGCTTGTCGAAGCTGCGGATCCCCCGTGCCTCTGCGGTCGAAGACGACATTCCCTCTCCTCTCGGATCTCTCCAGAAAACTACCTACCAGTTGTTTGTGAGACTAGCTCTGCCGGGGCTATCCGTCAAGCGTCCCTTCCAACCAAACGCCCGGTCGATTACGATGACGCCTGAATCCCCCGGAAGGAGGCCCGATGCCCCCCCTGATCACCCCCGCCGAGGCCCTCGCCTACGGCGCCCTCACCGAG
>CAYXFL010000035.1:0-29668 GCA_964464285.1 uncultured Conexibacteraceae bacterium | reverse complement strand
CCTACAGCGAGGTCGTCGAGCGCGCCGGCGTCGACGGCTCCGAGGTCGAGGACGTGATCGCCGGCTGCGTCCAGCAGTTCGGTGTCCAGGCCTACAACATCGGCCGCAACGCCTGGCTCGAGGCCGGTCTGCCGATGGAGACCCCGGCAACCACGATCGACCGCCAGTGCGGCTCCGCTCAGCAGGCCGTCAACTTCGCCGCCGCGCAGATCGGCGCCGGCGTCCTCGACTGTGCGATCGGCTCCGGCGTCGAGCACATGGGCAAGATCAGCTTCGGCGACGGCATGAAGGTGATGTCGGAGTACGGCAACGCCTTCTCGCCTGAGCTGATGGAGCGCTACAACCTGATCCCGCAGGGCTTCTCGGCCGAGATGATCGCCGACCAGTGGGAGATCCCCCGCTCCGAGCTCGACGAGCTCGCCGTCCGCTCGCACGCGCTCGCCCACCAGGCGACCGAGGAGGGCCGCTTCGAGCGCGAGATCGTCCCGTTCTCGGTCAACGGCGACACCTACGTCACCGACCAGGGCATTCGCCCCGAAACCACCCTGGAGGCGCTGGGCGGGCTGAAGCCGGCGTTCAAGGAGGACGGCCGGATCACCGCCGGCAACTCCTCGCAGGTCTCCGACGGCGCCGCGGCGGTGCTGCTGATGACCCGCGAGAAGGCCGAGGCCCTGGGCCTCACGCCGCGGGCGCGGATCTACGACCAGGTGACGGTCGGGGTCGACCCGGTGATCATGCTGACCGGCCCGATCCCGGCGACCGAGAAGATCCTCGAGCGCAGCTCGCTGAAGATCGACGACATCGACCTGGTCGAGATCAACGAGGCGTTCGCCTCGGTGGTCGGCGCCTGGCAGCGTGAGCTCGAGCCGGACATGGAGCGGGTCAACGTGAACGGCGGCGCGATCGCGATCGGCCACCCGCTCGGCTCGACCGGGGCGCGCCTGACCACCTCGCTGCTGCACGAGCTCGAGCGCTCCGACAAGAGCCTCGGCCTGGTCACGATGTGCTGCGGGGGCGGGCTCGGCACCGGCACCCTGATCGAGCGGGTCTAGCTCGCCGAGCGGAGGACGCGGACGACTTCCCGCGCCACGGCGCGGGGGTCGTCCCAGTCCGACCCGGGGTACCAGCGGTAGGTCCAGATCGCCCCGCCGAGGATCGCGCTGACGGCGACCCGCGGGTCGCCCTCCGGCGCGTCGCCGGCCGCCTGCGCGGCGCTGTAGAGCTCGACCAGGCGGTCGGTGTAGGCGACCAGCATCCGCCGCAGCTCGGCGTGCACCTCCTCCGGCAGCTCCTCTTCCTCCTCGAAGAAGATCCCCGCCTCCACCGGGCGGGTGGCGATGTAGGTGGCGTGCGCTTCGATCCGGCGCCAGAACCGCTCGACCGGCGGCAGCGCCTCGTCGGCCGCGTCGCCGCCGGCGATCCCGTCGAGCGCTTCCATCGCCCGCATGTACATCGCCACCAGCAGATCCTGCTTGGCCTTGAAGTGGTAGTAGATCGCCGGCCGGGTCACGCCGAGGACCTGGGCCAGTTCCTCGAGCCGGGTCTTGCGGTAGCCGTTGCGCTTGAACAGCGCCGCCGCCTCGTCGAGGATCGTCTCGCGCGAGAGCCTCGGCTCCTCCGCCCGCTTGCGTTCGGCCCCGGCCATCGGGGCGGGAGCTTACTCGCGCGTCAGGCGCGCGGCCCGGCTCAGTACCACTTACCCCGCGCGAAGCCGCCGAAGGCGATCAGCCCGATCAGGGCGATGATCAACCCGACCCAGAAGCTCCAAACGAACATCAGGACGATGCCCACGATGACCAGGATCCCGCCCAGTGAGATCCCGCCGACTCCACCCCTGTCTCTGTGCGTCGCCATCTGAACTCCTCTCTCGTCGGGGAATAAATCGGGGCGCCACCGAGATCGCTCGCAGATCCCGAGAGGCGCCCCGATCTCTCTGCCGTACCCCGCTTGCGCCGCGGGCTAAACACGCGGCGCCGATCGGTCGTAGGGTTCGGCCGCGATGGAGCGGATCGAGTCCAGGCAGGTCCACGACGGCCACACGATCGACGTCACGGTCGGGCGCTTTCGCCGCGCCGACGGGACCGAGGTGACGCGCGAGGTGGTCGAGCACCCGGGCTCGGTGGCGATCCTCGCCTACGACGACGAGGCCGTCTACCTGGTCCGCCAGCCGCGCGAGGCGGTCGGCGAGGACGCGCTGCTGGAGATCCCGGCCGGCACCCTGGAGCCGGGCGAGGCGCCGCTGGAGTGCGCGCGCCGCGAGCTCGCCGAGGAGGCTGGCCTGGCTGCCAGCGAGTGGCGCGAGCTGAAGGTCGTGCACACCAGCCCCGGCGTGCTCGCCGAGGTTGCCTGGCTTTTCGCCGCCACCGGGCTCTCGCCGGCCAGCGCCGAGCAGGACGACGACGAGCAGATCGAGGTGGTGCGGCTGCCGCGGGCCGAGCTCGGCGCGGCGCTGGACGGGATCAGCGACGCGACCACCCTGATCGCGCTGCTGCTGCTCGAGCGCGGCTGATCCCGGCCGCTACTGAGGCGCCGGGACCTGGGAGGCCATCTGGGTGTAGCCGGCGGCGCTCGGGTGGATGCCGGTGTCGCCGCTGATCACCCAGGGCGCCTGACCCTTCGCGCCGGGGCAGAATTCGAGCGGGTGCAGGCCGCGCATCACGCCCTGGGAGAGCGAGGACTGCACGCTCGGGCCGTCGACCCGTGAGCTGAGGATCAGCCCTTCGCACTTGTAGTTCGCCGGGTAGACCGGGACCAGCGAGAGCCCGACGTTGAAGTGGGGCGGTTCGATCACGGTGATCCGCGGGCTGTTCACTTCGCGCGCCGCCGCTTCGATTTCCTCGTTGACCAGCCGGCCCATCACCGCGATCTGGTCGACCGAGTAGAGGGCGCTGGTCGGGATCGAGAGGTGGTACTGCATGACGAAGATCGCGGCGTCGGTTTCGCGCACCAGGCTGGCGTAGAGCGTCTTCAGGTTCGGGCGCAGGCCGATCGCGGCGAATTCGCGCTCGACGCATTCGCGGAAGCGGCCGAACAGGTCCGACCATATTCCGCAGCCGATGTTGCCGATCCCGAACAGCATGTTGGAGAGCAGCGGGTTGGCGCCCATCGTCATCAGCACGTAGTCGGGGTCTTCGCCGGCGAGCTGCCTGAAGGTCGCGGCGAACTGCCCCTTGCCGAGCCAGTTGGCCGGTTCGGAGCCGCTGACCGCGAAGTTCTTGAAGTTGGTGACGCCGTGGGCGTTGGCCCACTGGGCGGCCCAGGAGACGTTGTTGGCGAGCCCGAAGTCGGGGCTGTATTCGACCTTTTCCGCCTTGTTGCTGCGCACGCTGGAGTTCGAGGAGCAGGCGTCGTCGTAGCTGGTTTCGCCGGGCCGGCAGGAGAGCAGGCTGGTCAGGCCCATCGGTTCGCCGTGTTCGTAGTAGCCGAAGCCGGCGGTGACCGAGTCGCCGAGCGCCCGCACGACCGGGCTTGCGGCGCTGCCGACGGTGATCTGGACCGGGGTGAGCAGGGCGACCGGGGTGACCGCGGCGCGGGCCTCGCCCGGGCGCGGGGCGGCGCTGCCGGCGAGCGTGATCGAGGCGGTACCGCGGAAGCGCTTGCCCGGCTTGAAGACGAGCTCGCCCTGGCTGATCCGGGCGCTGCCGCCGCCGGGCTGGCCGGTCAGCCGCCAGCGCACCGGCCGGTTGCAGAGCGGCAGCGGCACGGCGACCGCCTTGCCCGGAAGCGAGCGCTGCTTCGGCAGGGTGGCGCAGAGGCTGGCGCCGCCAGTGGCGAGCGGCGCCGCGTGGGCGCGGGCATCGGCCTTGCGCAGCTCGGGCACGCCGTCGCCGTCGGCGTCGAGGCGGGCGAGCGCGCCGACGTGGACGGTGGCGCCGGCGCGCAGCGCCGCCGCCGCCTCGGGCCCGAGGTCGACCCGGTGCACGAAGACGAAGCGGGTGCGCCGCTCGGGGGCGCGCAGCGGCCCGGCGTTGGCGAGCGGGCGCACGGTCCAGCTGCGCACCGGTTTGCCGCCGGCGTCGCGCAGGGTGACGGCGAGCCGCAGCCGCCGCCCCGCCATCTCGATCGGGTAGCTGACCGGGACCAGCAGCGCCGGGTCGCCGGCGGGCGTCGTCGCCAGCCGCGCCTTGCCGACCTCGACCCGCGGCGGCGCCGCCTGGGCCGCCGCGACCAGGGCCAGCAGCAGGGTGGCGGCAAGCGCGAGCGCTCTCGAGGTCCGACGCATGCGGGCATTATCGCCGCGTACCCTGTCGGTGTGGCGGGGGGCGGACACACGGTGAGGCGAGCGACGGCAGCCGACCTGCCGGCGCTGACCGAGATGCTGGCGCGGGCCTTCGAGGACGACCCGGTCGCCGAGTGGGCGAGCCCGCGGCTGCGTCCCCGGATGCGGATGCTCGAGCGCTTCTACGGCGCCCGGCTGCGCCACTTCCTCGCTCACGACGAGGTCTGGATGACGGTTGGCGGCGAGGCCGCGACGCTCTGGGCGCCGCCCGGCGAGTGGCGCTCCTCGCCGCGCCAGGAGCTGGAACTGACCCGCGGGATGCTGACGCCGGCGCTGCTCGGCCGGGCGCCGCGGGTCGCCCGCGGCCTGTTCGGGGTCGAGAAGGCCCACCCGGTCGAGCCCCCACACTGGTACCTCTCGACGATCGGCACCAACCCCGCCGCCCAGGGCCGCGGCTTCGGCACCGCGGCGCTGATGCCGGTGCTCGAACAGTGCGACCGCGACGGCGTCGCCGCCTACCTCGAGTCCTCGAAGCGCGCGAACGTCGACTACTACGCCCGCTTCGGCTTCCGCGTCACCGAGACCGTGCGGCTCCCCGGCGGGCCCGAGATCTGGCTGATGTGGCGGGATCCCCGGGGCCGGGGACCGGGCCCGGGTACCTGGTCCACGGCGCGACGTGGGCCGCAGTAGGGTCCGGCAGGCCGATGCTGACGATCAAGCGCAACGGCCTTACGGCCCTCGCCACCCTTCTTGCCGCACTCGTCGTGCCCCTCCTCGCCCCGTCGCCCGCGACCGCGGCCGAAGAGCTGACCGCGGTGGTCGCGAACGTATTCGAGGCGCCGGAAGCGGTGCTCGCCGACGACGGCCGCCAGCACCTCGCCTACGAGCTGCAGCTGGTCAACCGTGCCCCTTATGACGTGACCGTGCGGCGGATCGAGACCCTGGCCGGCGGCAAGGTGATCGGCTCGGTCGCCGGCAAGCGGCTGGCGGCGACGATGCAGCCCTACGGGGCGCCGAAGCCGGGCTCCACCCTGAGCGCCGGCCGCGGCTCCTACGTGCTGATGGACGTCAGCTTGCCCGGCAAGGCGAAGCTGCCGAAGCGGATCGTGCACCGGATCTCGATCTCCGAATCCGAGCCCAGCCCGGCCAACGCGAAGCGCTACCTGGCGGCGCCGTCGCGGGTGATCGGGCGCCCCGCGGTCATCCTGGCGCCGCCGCTGCGCGGACCCGGCTGGATCGTCGGCAACGGCTGCTGCGACGCGATGACCGCCCACCGCGCCGCCGTCCTGCCGGTCAACGGCGGCACCCACGTGGCCGAGCGCTTCGCGATCGACTTCGTCCAGCTGACCGCGGCCAACCGCCTCGTCGACGGCCCCGCCGACATGCTCTCGAGCTTCCCCTACTTCGGCGCCACCGTCTACTCGGCCGCCGCCGGCCGCGTCGTCGGCGTCCAGGACGGGATCCCCGAGACCCCCGCCGGCGCCTTCCCCAAAGACATCGGCGCCGCCGAAGCGGGCGGCAACCACGTCGTCGTCGACATCGGCAACGGCCGTTTCGCCTTCTACGCCCACCTGCAGCCCGGCAGCCCGACGGTCGAGGTCGGCCAGCGCGTCCGCGCCGGCCAGCCGCTCGGCCTGCTCGGCAACAGCGGCAACTCCGACGCCCCCCACCTCCACTTCCACGTCATGGACGGCCCCTCGCCCCTGGTCTCCGATGGCATGCCCTACCGCTTCACCGAGTTCAGCCTCCATGGCACCGTCACCAACCTCGACGCGATGACCGGCGGCGCCGTCGCCAGGGTCGCTCCGAAGCCGACCGGCCCCCGCGCCCGGATGCTGCCGCTGAACAACCAGATCGTCGGCTTCTAGCGCCGCCGGGAATCGAGGCGTCAATAGGGGGTCATATAGACCCCCAATTGCCACCTCGATCCGGCGCTACCCGAAGCCGATGACCTGCAGGCTCAGCGGCAGCTGCGCCCGGTGGACGCCGCGCAGCTTCGGCGCGATCCGCGCCGGCTCGTCGTCGAAGAGGCCACCGAAGTTGGTCAGCGTGCCGGCCACGGTGAAGCGGCTGAAGCGGTACGGGACGCCGTTGGAGGAGACCGGGGTCGGCCCGTCCATCAGCTGGAAGTGGAGGTGGGGGGCGTTCGAGTTGCCGCTCGAGCCGAGCCGGGCGATCTGCTCGCCGACCCGCACCCGGTCCCCCACTTTCACCTTGATGCTGCCCGGCTGCAGGTGGGCGTAGAGCGCGTAGCGGCCGCCGCCGATCGCGACCGAGACGTAGTTGCCGCCGGCGCCGGCGGCAGTGCTCGGCGGCAGCGCGCCAGGCGGCGTCTCCGGGTACCCGTTGACGACGCGGGCGACCCGGCCGGCGGTCGCCGAGATCACTTCGTCGCCGAAGAAGGGGTAGCTGGAGAGCTCGGTGAGCGGCCCGGTGCCGAGCATCCCGTTCGGCTGGATCTGGATGAAGTCGATCGCGTAGCGCTCGCCGTTGGCGAGGCCGCCGTTGACGGGCAGGAGGGCGGCGCGGTGCGAGGTGAGCGCTTCGCAGCAGCCGTTGCCGACGATCCAGCCGTCGCCGCGCAGCGGCGGCGCGACGACCAGCGCCGGGCGCTTGGAGACGGGCGTCGGCGCGGCGGCGAAGCTATGCGCCGAGGTCGTGTTGAGCGGCTTGGTCGCGACCCGCAGCCGGTGGCTGAGGCGGCGCGGGATCTTCTCGCCGCGCTTGAAGGTGACGTCGATCAGCACGAAGCCGGCTTCGCCCTTGCTCAGCGTCAGCCCCGGCTTGGCCGGGTCGCTGAACCGGACCATCACCTCGCGCAGCCGCTCGCCGGAGAGCGAGGCGACGACCTTGCCGCCGGCCAGCACCTGCACGCCCTTCACCGTCACGTCGGCCGGCGGCAGGAAGGAGCGGTTGATCAGCAGCAGTTCGTAGGCGAGGTGGACGCGGCCGTCGGTGGCCTCGACCGGCTCTGGCGCGGCGACGACGCTGGCGACCAGCGGCGTCCAGCGCTCCTCCGGCTGCGCGGCGGACGCCGCCGGGGCGGCGACGAGCAGGGCGAGCAGCGCGAGCGAGAGGAGGGAGAGGCGGCGCATCGGGGACTACCCCCTTCGGCGCGACGGATCGAAACCTTTATCCGGTTCCCCCCGAATGGACGATCGGCCCAGGCTGCCGGAGCAGCTCGGGGTCGTGCCCGGGCCGCACCTCCGTGCCCTGCTCGCGCAGCGCCCGCAGCCGTTCCGCCGAGGACTTCTGCGCCGCGTGGTCGTCGGCGAAGACGGGGAAGCGGTGGTCGTCGAGGCCGGAGGCGTAGTGGCTGACGTCGCCGCCGATCACCAGCCCCTCGCCGACCCGCACCGACTGGTGGCCGGGCGTGTGACCCGGCGTCGCCAGCAGCTCCACCGAGCCGTCGCCGAGCAGGTCGTGGTCGCCGTCGACCAGCACCACCTGGTCGGCCGCGCCGGCGAAGTCGGCGGCGAGCAGGAAGTTCCGCTGCGCCGTCGCCGGATCCCCGCCCGCCTCCCACTCGCGCCGCTGCACGTAGACCGGCACGTCGGCGGGCAGCTGCCGTAGCCCGCCCGCGTGGTCGAAGTGCATATGGGTGAGCACGACCCTGGTCACGCTCGCCAGGTCGACCTGCTCGTCGAGCCGCCGCTCCTGCTCGAGCCCGAAGATCGCCAGCGTCTCGAACTCGTAGTGGGCGACCGGGTCGGCGATCGCCTCGGGGGCGAGCCCGGTGTCGACCAGCACCCGCTCGCGCTCGGTCTCGATCAGGTAGGCGGGGACCGGGAAGCGGACCTGCCGCTCCATCTCGTCGCCCTGCCGCCAGATCCCGGCCGGCGAGCTGAACCAGCCGACGTTGAGCATCTCCACGCGCATCCCGCCCCCATCTAAGCCGATCGGTGGCGGGGTGCGTGCGCGGGCAGCGGCCCCCGGCGGCCGCTAGCCGAGCCGCCACTCCTCGTCCTCGACGATCCCGCGCACCCGGGCGCTGCGGCGCAGCGCCTCGGCGCGATCGAGGAAGGGCACCGTCGCGATGTAGGTGAAGGCGGGGAGCATCTCGGGGACGGCGTCCCGGCGGCCGGCGATCAGCTCCGCGCGCATCACCAGCTCCGCGCCTCCGAGCGCGGCCCGCAACGCCGTGGCGGGCGGCGCCGGCAGGGTCGAGGCGCGCTCCGCGGCGGCGGCGATCCGCCGCAGGGTTTCGAGCACCGCGACGAGCAGCTCCTCGTCGGCCGCGACGAGCCCCGGTGTGCAATCCCTGGCGATCAGGTGTACCGGCGACCCGGACCCCGCGCCGCCGTGGTCGGCGTAGACGGTTTCGACCCGCGCCAAGAGGCGCCCCAGCTCCCCGGCCGTAGTCATCCTCGGGAAAGATACTGCTACTGCATGAAATGATGACACTATCCATTATCCGGAGACCCCCATCTCGACCGGCCGGCGACCCGCCCCCACGCCGCTATCCTTCGCTCCTCATGCGCGCTTTACCGGGACGGGAGTCACGCACTTCGCTGAACGACGGGTCGGTGGCGATCACCCGCGACGCGGTGCCCGACGAGCAGCGCCGGCGGATCATCCGCGCGACCGGCGAGCTGGTCGCCAAGCGCGGCTACGGCGACACCAGCGTCGAGCTGATCGTGAAGCGCGCCCACGTCGCTTTCAAGACGTTTTACAACCACTTCGGCAACAAAGAGGAGGCGTTCGTCGCGCTCTTCGACACGGTGACGGCGGAATCGACCGAGCGCATCGACGCCGCGATCGCCGCGAACGCCGAGGCGCCCTGGCCGCAGCAGGTCGCGGCGGCGCTGCGCGAGATGTTCGCCGTGATCCTCGGCGACCCGATCATCTCGCGCGCCGTGATCGTCGAGGCGCCGACCGTCGGCGCCGCGATCACGCCGCGCTACCAAGCCGCGGCGACCGCGCTCTCACCGCTGCTGCGCGCCGGCCGCGAGTACGACCCGCGCGCCGCCGAGCTGCCGAGGAGCCTCGAGGACACCCTGGCGGGAGGGGTCCTCTGGTCGGCCTATCAGCGCCTGATCGTGGGCGAGGTCGAGCGGATCGAGGAGCTGATGCCGGAGGCGATCGTCTTCGTGCTGCGTCCGTACATAGGCGAGGGAGAAGCGGCGAGGTGGGCTGAATGGTCCCCGGGGGAGACGACGGCACCCGCATCCGCCAGGCGCTGATCGACCTCTGCTACGAGCGCGGCCTGGAGAGCCTGCGGCTGGCGGAGCTGCTGGAGCGCGCCGCCGTCGACGAGCCGACCTTCCACCGCTTCCACGCCGACCTGGAGGACTGCTTCTTCGCCGTCTACAGCGGTGAGCTGGCGCGCTTCCGCCGCGAGATCGCCGCCGCCCGCGCCGGCTTCGACTCCTGGCAGGACCGGCTGCGGGCCACCGCCTACGCGCTCTACCGGTTCCTCGCGGCCGACGAGCGGGTGCGCTGGCTGACCGCGGTCGAGGTGCGGGCGGCGAGCGAGCGCTCCCAGCTCTTGATCGGCGAAGAGGTCGAAGCGCTGTTCGAGCTGATCGACGAGGGCAGGCACGAGCGGCCCGAGCGGGCGGCGCCACTCAGCCGGGCGACCGCGGAGACGATCGGCGGCGGCATCTTCAACCAGGTCTACGTCCTCGCCGGCCAGCGCGGTCCGATGCCGGCCGAGTCGGAGATCGTGCCGCCGCTGATGTACATGGCGGTGCTCCCCTACCTGGGCGAGGAGGCGGCGCGGGCAGAGCTGGAGGCCCCGCCCCCCGACCCGCCCGGCAAATAGGCTGCGCCGGTGTCCTCGGCGGGGGAAAAGCGGGGCGGGAAGAGTTCCGGCAGCCTCGGGCCGCTGCCCGGCGGCCACCACGGGCTGAGCCGCCAGCAGGTGGCCGAGTCCCAGCGCGAGCGCTTGCTGGCGGCGATCGTCACCGTGGTCGCGGCACGCGGCTACCGCGCCGCCACCGTCACCGCGATCGTCAAGGAGGCCGCGGTCTCCAGCCGCGTCTTCTACGAGTTCTTCGAGGGCAAGGAAGAGGCGTTCCGGGCCGCCTTCGACGCCGTCGTCGACCACCTCGAGGACCTTCTGGAGAAGACGGTGGCCGAGCACGAGGGCGACTGGCCCCGGCAGACAGTCGCCGTCCTTGCCGAGCTGGCACGTTTCTTTTCCACGGAGCCCGAGCTGGCCCGCTTCTGCCTGCTCGAGCCGGCCACCGCGACGCCGGAGCTGATCGCCCACTTCCGCGCCACGGTCCTGCGCGGCGTTCCCTTCCTGCGCCGCGGCCGCGAGGAGCACGAGAGCGGCGCCGTCCTTCCCGCCTCGACCGAGGACTCGATCATCGGCGGCCTGCTCAGCCTCGCCTCCGGCGCCCTGATCAGCGGTTCCCCACCGCTCCCCGACCTCGTCCCCGACCTCGCCGAATTCGCCCTCGCCCCCTACCTCGGCCCGGACCGCGCCCGCGCCGCCATTCCTCCCGCTTGAGAAAAGCTCCCACTCTTCTCAGAAAATAGCGGTTGCATTTCCAGTCAGGTCGTGCTTTGATGGTGCGGCCCAGGGAGGGCATGGGAAAAGCGAGCTCCGGGGTCGCCTGCTCACCAGCAGTCGACGGCAGCGGGCTCCATGGAAGAGGGGGAGATTTGTGAGACGCCACGTGAAGGCAGCCGTCGCCGGTGGGGCGCTGCTGTTGTTGATCGCAACCGTGGGAGCGACCCTGGCGATGGCCACCGCTCCGGTGATCTCGGTTGGGAGCACGAAAGCCCAGCCGCTGTCGACCGAAGCGACGCTGAGCGCCGCGATCGACCCCGGTGGCCTCGAGACCACCTACCGCTTCGAGTACGGGACGACGACGGCCTACGGCCAGAGCACCGCGCCGCGCACGATCAAAGCGGGCAGCGGCCCGGTCGCGGTCAAAGCGAGCCTCTTCGGCCTCACGCCTGCCACCACCTACCACTTCCGCGTCCTCGCCGCCAACGACGACGGCAGCGCGGAGGGCGCCGACGGCCAGTTCACGACCACCGCGACCGGCGGCGCCGACAGCTGCCCCAACGCCGCGGTCCGCGCCCAGCAGAGCTCCGCCTTCCTGCCCGACTGTCGCGCCTACGAGATGATCACCCAGGCCGACAAGGGCGGCGGCACGATCGCGCTCGGCGCTGCCACCGGCGCCGCCGGCCTTGTCCTCTGGAATGGTGCCGCCGCCTCGCGCAACGGCGAGCGAATCGCCTACAGCGCCTGGATCCCGCTCGCCAACGGCCAGGGTGGGATGCCGCTGACCTACCGGGCGCAGCGCGGCCCAGCGGGCTGGGCCTCGGAGGCAGTCTCCCCCCGGCCGCGCGATCCGGGGGCGGTGTTCCAAACTCACTTCGCCGGCTGGGAAAAAATCACTCCCGACCTGGAGATCGGCTACGGGGACTCCTCCCAGGAGAGCTTCGACCCGACTGACATCAACGGCGTGGTCGACATCTACCGGACCGGTCCCAACGAAGAAACCGAACTCGTCTCACGCGGGAACGGCGCCGAGCGGCTCGGCCCCGGGCAGGGCGCGCGCGAGGCGATCGTAGGAATCTCCGAAGACGGCAGTCATCTCCTTTTTGGGACTGGCGCCCACCTCGTCCCGGAGGATGCCGAACGCAGCAACGAACCGCTCATCTTCGACGTCTACGACCGGACTCGCGGCCACACCTACCTCGTCAATCAGGACAACTCGGGTGAGCTGCTGAATAAATGCGGGTCGGCGCTCGGTGCGGGCTCCTCGTTCTCGGAACACGCCGTCTCTGCCGATGGCTCGAAGGTGTTCTTCCAGGTGCCGGTTCGGCTGAGTGCGGGAGCTCACCCTGACTGCAAACTGCCAGCCCAGCTATACATGCGGGTCAACAACGCCGAAACGGTGCATATCTCGGCTTCGCAGCGCACCGAACCGGATCCCGGTGGCGTGAAAGCGGCCTCCTACGAGGGCGCGTCGGTGGACGGCTCGCTCGTCTTCTTCAAATCGGGTGAGCTGCTCACGGATGATGCCACGACCGCGGGTGGCGTGTACCGGTACGACACCGAGTCGGGCGACCTCGAGCTGGTCGTGCCGCAGAGGACCCCGGAGAACGTTGCGCTCGCGATCAACGTCGTCAGGGTTGCGCCGGACGGCTCGCGCGTCTACTTCATCGCGCAGAACCCGATCGACGGAAAAGGCGCGGCCGGGAAAAACAACCTCTTCGTCTGGGGCGAGGCCGGGATCGACTTCATCGCCACGGGTCCAACCATCCAGTTCCGCACCGATCTCATCCCAGCGGCTCGTGCGCGAACGATGCTCGCCCTCACGTCGGATGGCAGCCACGCGCTGTTCGCGACGAAATCCGCGCTGACCCCGTTCGCCAATCAGAATTACTACGAGGCCTACCTCTACGACGCCGAGGAGGGTCGGCTGACCTGCATCTCCTGTGATCCGGCCGGCCAGCGCCCCCCGGGCAGCGTCGCCCGATCCAACGCCCGGGTTCCGAACACCCAGGGCCGGGACACTCCGATCAGCGCCGACGGCGAGGTCGCGGTGTTCGAGACCGGCGACCGGCTGGTTCCCGGTGACGTCAACAACAGGCTCGACGTCTATCAGTACCGCGACGGCCGGCTCTCGCTGATCACGCCCGGCCGGGCCGACGTCGACTCGTACCTGATCGGCTCCGGGCCGAGCGGGAACAGCGTCTTCTTCGGCACCTTCGCGAGCCTGGTCGGGGCCGACCGCGACGGCGGCGACCTCGACCTCTACGTCGCCCGCGTCGGCGGCGGGTTCCTGGAAGCCGAACCGCCGACCGTCCGGCCGCCATGCGAGGGGGAAGGCTGCCAGGGCGCCCTGGCAGCTCCGCCCGCCCAGGGACGGCCGGGCTCGGCGACCGTCAGCGGTCCCGGCAACGCCAAGGGCCGGAGCAAGGCCAAGAGCCGCAAGCGGGCCCAGAAGTCCTGCAAGCGGGCCGGCGCCAAGCAGGCGAAGCGCGGCACCAAGCAGGCGAAGCGGGCAAAGGCGAAGAGCTGCCGAAAAGCCGCCGCCCCGTCCCACAACGCTCGAAAGGGCCGGTGATCTGACGATGAGTCGCATCGAGACCAACAACGCCAACCGCCGGTTCGTCGTCCTCGCGATCGCGATCGCGGCAGTCGGCACGATCCTGCTCGCTCTCGCTGCCCAGTCGCGGGCCGAGATGGCGCTGGTGCCGGACAGCTTCACGCTCGAGACCTTCGGGGAAGACGGGACGACCGTCGACTCGCGCGCGGGCGGCCACCCGGCTGAACAGGTGACCACCTTCCGGATCACCGAGTCGAGCCCAGGGATCCTCACCGGCCGCCTCAACGACCTCCGGGTCGAGCTGCCGGTCGGCTTCGTCGGTGACAACGCGGCCGTCCCGAAGTGCCCGCGCGCCAGGTTCGACCAGATGATCCAGGCGATCGGCACCGGCGTCGTCTACTGCCCGCCCGCCAGTCAGGTCGGCATGTTCATCCTGACTACCGATGCACCACTCCCGGTCAAAGCCGCCGTCTACAACGTCGTGCCCCAGGACGGCGTTCTCGCCGACCTCGGAATGGTCGTGTCGTCCGTTCCGGTTCACATCTTGGTCCGGATCGACCCGGTCACCCGCGGGCTGATCGCGGAAAGCCGCCGCACCTCCGAAGGGGTGAACGTGATCGGATCCGAGGTGAGGCTGTGGGGCGACCCCGGAAGCTCGCGCTACGACATGAACCAGCGCGGCTGTGGCGAACCGTTCGTCTCCTTCTACTGCCCGGTGACGATCCCGCGCAAGCCGTTCATCACCAACCCCTCGACCTGCGGCACGGAGGCGAAGGCGACCTTCACCGCGAACTCCTGGTCGGAACCGAACCGCTGGATCACGGACAGCTACACCTCGCCCGAGCCGCTGCACGGGTGCGACCTGCTCGTCTTCGAGCCGTCGCTGGAGGCGGCGCCGAGCTCGCCGGGGGCGGAAGCGGCGTCCGGGTTCTCGGTTCGTCTCAAGTTGCCTCAGAGCGCCGATCCGGACGGGCTCGGCACGCCGCCGCTGAAGACGGCGCGGGTGGTCCTGCCCGAGGGGATGTCGATCAACCCGGCCTCGGCCGACGGGCTCGGTGCCTGTACCGACGCGCAGCTCGGATTCGGGACCGATAATCCGATCGGCTGCCCGGACAGCTCGAAGCTGGGCTCGGCGACGGCGACCAGCCCGGCGCTGGAGAACCCGGTCGAGGGGTCTCTGTACCTGCGCACGCAGAACTCGAACGATCCCGAATCGGGGGAGATGTTCCGGCTCGCCCTGGTGCTCGAGGACGAGGAACGGGGCCTGCTGATCAAGCAGCCGGGCCAGATCAAGGTGAACAAGGGCACCGGCAGGATCGAAACGGTCTTCGCCGACAACCCACAACTGCCGGTCTCCAGCGTGCGGCTGGACCTGAAGTCCGGTCCGCGGGCGGCCCTGCAGACGCCGAAGGCCTGCGGGACCTACGCCACCGACTACGTGCTCACCTCCTGGGGCGGGCAGGAGGTCCGCGGCCAGAGCAAGTTCGCGGTCAGCCAGGACTGCACCCGAAAGGACGGCTTCACCCCCGGCTTCGAAGCCGGCACCACCAACCCCGTCGCCGGCAAGCACAGCGCCTTCACCCTGCGGGTGACGCGGCCCGACGGTCAGCAGAACCTGGCCTCGATCCAGACCACGCTGCCGAAGGGCGTGCTCGCGAAGCTGGCCGGTGTGCCGCTCTGCGGCGACGCGGAAGCGGTGACCGGGGCGTGCCCGGCGGGCAGCCAGGTCGGGACGGCGACGGTGGGGGCCGGGGCGGGCTCCAACCCGCTCTACGTCCCCCAGCCGGGCCGGCCGGGAACGGCCGTCTACCTGGCCGGTCCTTATAAGGGGGCGCCGTACTCGCTGGTCGCGATGGTCCCGGCCCAGGCCGGCCCCTTCGACCTCGGCACGGTGACGGTGAGGAACACGATCGCGGTCGACCCGCTCACCACCCAGGTCTCGGTGCAGAGCGATCCGCTGCCGCAGATCGTGCAGGGGATACCGATCTCCTACCGCGACGTGCGGGTCGACGTGACCCGGCCGCAGTTCACCCTCAACCCGACCAGCTGCGACCCGATGCAGGTGACCGCCGCGCTTGCCTCCAACGGCGGCCTGGTGGCCGGCGCCTCCGACCGCTTCCAGGTGGCCGGGTGCGAGCGGCTCGGGTTCAAGCCGAAGCTGGCCTTCCGGTTCTCCGGCCAGATGAAGCGCGCCGGCAACCCGGCGCTGCGGGCGGTGCTGACCCAGCCGAAGGGGCAGGCCAACATCGGCAAGGTCTCGGTGCTGCTGCCGAAGGGCCAGTTCATCGACAACGCCCACATCAGGAACCCGTGCACGCGGGATCAGTTCGCGCGGGAGGCCTGCCCGAAGGGCTCGATCCTCGGCCGGGCGACGGCGTTCTCGCCGCTGCTCGACCAGCCGCTGCGCGGGCCGGTCTACTTCCGCGCCAACGGCGGCGCGCGGCAGCTACCCGACCTTGTCGCTGACCTGCGCGGTCAGATCCGGGTCGAGCTGGTCGGGTTCATCGACTCGGTGAAGTCGGGCAAGGAAGGCTCGCGGGTGCGGACGCGTTTCCTCGGCGTCCCCGACGCCCCGGTCACCAAGTTCGTACTGCGGATGCAGGGCGGCAAGAAGGGGCTGCTGGAAAACAGCCGCCACCTCTGCCGGTCGCAGCCGCGGGCGAACGTGCGGATGGACGGCCAGAACGGCAAGGCCCACGACTTCGCCGTCAAGGTGAAGAGAAGCTGCGCGTCCAAGTAACTGCCGGGCGCCAGAGCGCGGGTCCGCGAGCATCCCTGGCTCGCGGCCGCTGAGTTGCCGAACGGCCCGGGTGTCCCCCCGGGCCGTTCGGCGTTCGGGCCCTCGGCTAACCCCAGAGGCAGCAGATCGGCGCCGCGACGATCCGCTCGCCGAGCTGGTCGCGCAACCAGATCAGGTGTTTCCCGTCGTTAGCGGTGGGGGCGGCGCTCGCCTTGATCTCGATTCCGAGCAGTCGCTCGTCCGCAACTCGACTACCAGGTCCACCTCATGCCGTCCCTGCTGGGTGCGCAGGTGGTGCAGGCGCGGCCGGAGCTTCGAGATCGCCAGCTCTGGGCGCAGCTGCGCCGCGACGAACGCGTCGAGCATGCGCCCGAGCACGCCGCCGGCGCGGATGACGCCCTCGACGTCGAGGCGAAGCGCCGCGCCGGGGTCGGAGGCGAAGGCGACCGCCTCCGCCTCGCGGTCGAGGCGGACCACGGTCGCGGCCATCCGGGCGGCGCTGGTCGTCTTCCCGGCTGGCCTCGGCCCGGTCACCATCAGTGCGGCGAGCTCTGTGGAGAGTTGATCCAGAAGTGGATCCAGCAGCCGGGTTCGGTAGGGGAGATCTGGTCGCCCGTCCTATCCGAGTTGGCGTGTTTCTTTTCCGAGGAGCCCGAGCTGGTCCGTTTTCTGCCCGTCCGAGCCGGCCACCGCGACTCCAGATCTAATCGCCCACTTCCACGCCACGGTGCTGCGCGGCCGTCGTCCCCTTCAGAAAAGATCTCACTCTTCTTGGAAAAGAGCGATTGCATTTCTAGTCAGGTCGTGCTTTGATGATGCGGCCCAGGGAGGGCGAAGGAAAAGCGAGCCCAGGGCCGCCCGCTTCGAGGAGCGAGTGCGGCAGGGGGCTCTCGGGACAAGGGAGAGAGATTCGTGAGACGCCGCCAGAAGTCCGCATGGCTGCTTGCCGTACCGCTGTCAGCGAACCGAGGGGCGCTTCGCTCTCGGACCGTGCCGGGCTTCGCGGCCCTGCTCGGGCTCGTCGCTCTCCTCTTGGTCGCCGCGCCGGCCCAGGCCGCCGATCGGTCCTACGTCAGCGCCGGGTCGTTCGCCTCCGAGGGCAGCGCCGACGGGGCACTGACCCATCCGCGGCGGGTCGCTGTCGAGAGCGCGACCGGCAACGTGGTGGTCGCCGATCGCGACAACCACCGGATCCAGGTCTTCGCACCGACCGGTGGAGGCGCCGCGTACCTGACCCAGTTCGGCGCCGGCACCCTGGAAGCGCCCTTCGGCGTTGCGATCGACCAGAGCAACGGCGACGTCTACGTCTCCGACCCGGCCAAAGAGCAGATCTTCAAGTTCGAGTCCGACGGCGCCTCGACGCCCACCTACACCGTGGACGGCAGCTTCACCTCTCCGGCCAAAGGCTCGGCTGCCGGCCAGGTCGGCGACTTCGAGGCCGACCTCGCCGTCGACCCGACGAGCGCCGCCCTGCTGGTCGCCGATCCCGGTAACAACCGCGTCTCCCGCTACGGGACCAACGGCGCTTTCGACTCCTCCTTCGACGGAGCCGGCTCGCCCGACGGCACATTCTCCAGGCTGCTCGACCTCGACGTCGCGCCGAACGGGGACGTCTACGTCGTCGACTCCGAGGGCCCCGTGCTCGTCGAAGGCGAAAAAGCCGGCGACGGGGGGCCAGAAACCTGCGTCCAGAACTACTTCTGCAACGCAGAACCGAGCCGGGTCCTGCGCTTCGACGGCGCCGGTGCCTACCAGTCCACGGTGCTCCCGCTGGTCTCCGAAGCGGCCGGTTTGGTGACCGTCGACCCGAACAACTCGCAGGTCGTCGTCGGCATCGTCAACCCGCAGACGAACCAGAAGGTCCGCGTCTTCGCACCCGGCGGAGCGCGATTGATCGACAGCTTCACGCTGCCGAACTTCTTCACCTGGATGCCTGCACTCGCAATCGGCGGCGATTCCGCCGGGCGCCTCTACGCGACCACCGACAAGGAACCGCACCTGAATTTCGGCGCAACGGTCGGCGAAGTCTCGGTGAAGGTGTTCGCGCCGCTGAACATGCCGGACCCCGCAATCGATCCGGTCGGCACGGTGACCGGATCGACGGCCCAGGTCAGCGGTTCGGTGAACCCCGGTGGAAACGCTGCCGACTGGCGCTTTCAGTACCGGCTCGCCGGAGCTGGGAACTGGATCGAAGGGCCGAAAGGCAAAACGGGGACGGAGACCTCTGCCGTTGCGGTCAGCGGCGAGCTGAGCGCGCTGGCACCGAACACCACCTACGAAGTTCGTCTCCTCGCGGAGAACGTCGCCGCCGGCAAGCAGGTCGCAACGGCACCCGTCACCTTCGCGACTGCGACCGTGGCGCCGATTGCCGTGACCCGCGACGCCTCGCCCCGTACGACCGCCAGCGCGCGGTTGAACGCATACGTCACCGCGAACAACTCGGCGACGACCTACCGCTTCGAGTGGGGTCCGACCGCCGCCTACGGAAACAGCGCGCCTGCGTCCGAGGACGCAGGCGCGGGCAGCGACGGGATCCAGAACGTGGTCTCCCAGGAGATCTCCGGCCTGCAGCCGGGCAGCTCCTACCACTTCCGCGTGATCGCGACCAACGCCGCCGGAACCACCGTCGGCGACGACGTGGCGTTCACGACCCGCACCGCGACCGAGATGAGCTCCCCGCAGCGCGGTATCGAGCTCGTCAACTCACCGGACAAGGGAAATCAGAACCCCAGCGGGTACCTCACCAACGAAGGGGAGCAGGTCGTGTGGACGACGATGACCGGCTCGCCGGGGTCCTCACAGGGCAAGAACTCGATCTTCCTCGCCAAGCGCCAGCCGAGCGGATGGTCCTCGGCCTCGGTGATGCCGAAACCACGGGACCTGCTCAAGAACGGTGAACTCGCATACGCGCTCGCCGGTGCCTCCGCGGACTACACGAAGCTGATCTACCGGGTGGGCGAGGACGCCAACTTCGGTGTCACCGGCGATCCCTTCTACTTCGTCCGCTTTGACACGTCGACCGGGCAGCAGGAGCAGCTCGCGTATCTCCCCAAGGGCGGCTTCGAGTTCGATTACAACGACAACCTCACCCTCACCGCGGACGACGGGACCCACTTCTACACGTCGATTCGCGAGCAGCCCGACGGGGCGAGCCCGTCCCAGCTCTACGACCTCGGGGCCGGTACCCGGCACCTGGTCAGCGTGCTGCCGGAGACCGGAGAACCGCCGGCATGCGGGAGCGTCTTCGACAAGCAGTGGCACGTGATGTCACGTGACGGCAGACGCTTCTATTTCCTCACCCGCGGAGACAACTGCTCGGACCCGATGCGGATCTACCTCTACGACAACCGCGGGACCGCGGCAGAAGGCGACGACACGGTGGAGCGCGTGTCGACTCCGCCTGTTGCCGGGCCGGAAGGCGACTCCTACCCGATCCGCGCATCCGCCTCCGGTGATCGTCTTCTCTACCACAGCTATGGACGGATCGCCTCCGAGGATTCCAACGACGCGCCCGACGTCTACCTCTGGACCCAGGGTCACGGCAGCGAGTGCGTCACCTGTGTGGTTCCCGACCCCGGACTCGAGATCAGTCCATACAAATGGAGCGAGAACGTGGTCGTCTCGCGAGATCTCTCACATGTCTATCTGGCGAGCAAAAAGCGCCTGGTTCCGAATATGGGCGCCGGATACAGCCAGAACCTCTACCGGTTCAGCGATGGCGAGGTCAGCTACATATCGCCGGTCAGCTCGGACCCGAGCCTGGGGTTGCGCGAGCGTGGTGAGACCACCCCTGATGGACGGGTGCTCACCTTTACCACCTTCGTCAGCGGGATCACCAGCGACGACAACGGCGGCTTCGCCCAGTCGTACCGGTACTCGGAGGCGGACGGCAGCATCGAGTGCCTGAGCTGCCAGCGAGGCGCCGCGACCAGCGGTGGGGTGACCCCGCCGCGGACGATCCCGTTCCTGATCGGCGGGACCCCGCCGATCGAGGCGGAAGCGCGGGCGCTAACGCATGACGGCTCGACCTTCGTCTTCAAGACGGACGAGGCCCTCGTGCCCAGAGACGCGAACGGTGGGCCCGACGTATACGAATGGCACAACGGCTCGATCCAGCTGATCACCGACGGCGAAGGGGAGTACGGCGGCAACGTGTCCGTGCCGCTCAGCCTCGAAGGAATCACGCGCGACGGCACCGACGTTCTCTTCCGCGTCTCGGCGCAGCTGACCGGCTTCGAGCGCGACGGTGTCGGACAGCTGTTCGTCGCCAGGGCCGGTGGCGGGTTTCCGCCACCACAGCCGCCGGCGGCGTGCAGGGAGGACGCCTGCCAGGGCCCACTCGACCCCGCGCCGGGCATCACGCAGCCGGGCAGCGCCACCGCTGCGGGTAACGGCCAGGCCACGTCGGCGCGGAAGCAGACCAAGAAGAAGCGGGGCAAGAAGAGCAACAAGCAGAAGAAGTGCAAGCCCGCCGCGAAGCGGGGGAAGGCCACGAAGGGCAAGCGGTGCGGCAAGGGCAAGAAGAAGGGCAAGCGCACTCGCGCAGCCGGCCGGAACAGGGGCGGCAAGTGAGTCGCGGAGTAGAGGGAGGAATTGGAACGATGGGACGCAAACTCGCACTCGTCCTGGCGCTGCTGGGGACGGTTCTCGGCCTCGGCGCCGCCTTCTCGGCAGCCGCCCAAGCGGCGCCGAAGCTGGACGTGAAGGGCCGCTGGGCGCCTCAGATCCTCAAGCCTGGCGAGGACGGCCTCTACATCCTCAGGGTCCGCAACCACGGTGACGCGGACACCAGCGGCACGGTCACCGTGACCCAGCAGCTTCCGCCGGGGGTGACCCGCATCGAACCCGCTCCGTTCGACGAACTGTTCGAACTGGAAGAGGGATATGGCTGGAAATGCGAAGGCGTCACTACGGTCATCTGCACGACCGAAAACGCGGTTCGGAAGTTCAACGCCAACATGCCGTACTCGCTCGGGTGGCTCGAAGGCACCGGGAGCAGGGGCGCGCCCGGATACGCTCCGCAGATCTACGTCCAGGTTGCGGTCGACGCTGCTGCCGGAGGTGAGCACACCAGCTCGGTAACGGTGTCGGGCGGCGGCTCGGCACCTGCCAGCGACGCTGACCCGGTGCGGATCGCGAGCGAAAGCACCTCGTTCGGCCTCACCCCCGGCAGCGCGGCGGCCGACGTCTTCGACGCCGAGTACCCGGCCGGCGATCCGGTCCGGCAGGCGGCCGCGCACCCCTTCGAGCTGCGGGTCGACTTCGACCTCAACCTGCGGGCGGGCGCGGAGGAAAGCCTCGCCCCGGGCGTGCTCTCCCCGTTCGTCTGGAGCCGCCCGGTCGGCAACGTCCGCACCGTGCGGGCGACCCTGCCGAAAGGCCTGATCGGCAACCCGGAGGCGACCGCGAAGTGCAAGCCCGAAGACTTCCTTCGCTCGGGTTCGGCCCAGTACACGAGCACCGCCTGCGCGCCCGAGACGCAGGTGGGTGTGATGACGCTGCTGCTGAACGACTTCGCCAGCAGCACCTACAAGCACGGGGACTCCGGCGTGTTCAGTCCAGCCTCGTGGACGCGAATCCCGGTCTACAACCTCGAGCCGCCGAAGGGCTATCCGGCGGACTTCGGGTTCGACGCGGGAGATTTCCGCGGCCACATCTACCCGACGATCAACCCGGCGCGTGGCTACGCGATCGAAGCGCTCACGCCTTACATCAGCTCGCTCCTTCCGGTTCGCTCGGCGGAGTTCACGATGTGGGGCGTGCCGGCTGACCCCGCGCACGACCACCTGCGCTCGATCCCGATCGAGCAAGGCGGCACCCCGGACGTCTCCTACGGAGCCCCCAGCAAAGCGCCGATCAAGCCGCTGCTGACTCTCCCCGCCTCCTGCTACGACCACGGCAAGTTCATCCTCGAGGCCGACAGCTACGTCAACCAGGAGCAGTGGGTGACCACCGACCTGACCAGCGATTCGCTGAACGTCGGGGGTTGTAGCGACCCGCGGGTCAAGTTCAAACCCGAAGTTGCCCTGCAGCCGACCTCCACGGTCGCCGGCGGCCCGACCGGCCTCCAGGTCAACCTGAAGGCGCCCCAGAAGCCCGACACGGTCAACGATGCGCAGGAGCTCTACGAGCAGAACGGTGACATCCAGGCGATCGCCACGCCGCCGCTGAAGAAAGCGGTGGTGACGATGCCGGAGGGGATGACGATCTCGACCTCGGCGGCGCAGGGGCTCGGCAGCTGCGCCCCGAGTCAGATCCGGCTTGGGACCGACGACCCCGTCACCTGCCCGGCCAACTCGCAGTACGGGACGCTGACCCTGCGCACCCCGATCCTGCCCAAGGACGCACCGATGGAGGGCAAGATCTACGTCGCCAAGCAGAACGACAACCCGTTCAGCAATTTCCTCAGCCTCTACCTCGTGGTCGAGGACCGCGAGCGCGGGCTGCTGGTGAAGATCCCGGGCAAGGTCGACCTCGACCCGGTCAGCGGTCAGATCACGACGACGTTCGACGATCTGCCCGAGTTCCCGGTCTCGGACATGGAACTGAACCTGAAGGGCGGTGTGCGGGCGGCGCTGGTCAACCCGGCCACCTGCGGCGAGAAGACGATCAAAGCCGAGTTCTACTCGTGGGCTGATCCGAGCACGCCGATCATCCGCAGCAGCTCCTACCAGGTGGGCAACAAGGCGGACGGCTCACCGTGCGTCGCCGACCTGGCCCAGCGGCCGTTCGGGCCACAGGCGAGCGGCGGCACCGTGAACCCGTCGGCAGGCGCGTTCTCCCCGTTCGTCTACCGTGTCCAGCGCAGCGACGACGACCAGGAGCTGAGCGCCCTGCGGGTCGACCTGCCGAAGGGCCTGCTGGCGCGGATCGCCGGCATCGAGAAGTGCTCGGAGGCGGCGATCGCCGCCGCCCAGGCGCCCGGTCGCACCGGCACCGCGGAGGCGAACACTCCCTCGTGCCCCGCGGCCAGCCTGGTCGGCACGACCGATGCCGGCTCGGGGGTCGGCCAGGTGCTGACCTATGTCCCCGGCAAGCTCTATCTCGCCGGCCCGTACAAGGGGGCGCCGTTGAGCATGGTGGCGACCACCCCGGTGCTCGCCGGTCCCTATGACCTCGGTGTGATCGCGGTGCGCACGAAGCTGGAGGTGGACCCGACCACCGCTCAGGTCGCAGCTGTCTCCGATGCGCTGCCGCAGATCTTCAAGGGCATCCCGGTGCGGATCCGGGATCTGCGGATCCGGGTCGATCGCGAGCAGACCACGCTCAACCCGACCGGCTGTAAGCCGACCGCGGTCGGCTCGCTGCTCACCGGCACGGGCGGCCTGCTCGGCTCCCCAGCCGACGACACGCAGGCCAGCGTGGCGAACCGCTTCCAGGCGGTCAACTGCGCCGCGCTCGGGTTCAAGCCGCACCTGCGGCTGAACCTCGACGGGGCGACCAAGCGAGCCGGTCACCCGGCGGTGCGCGCGCGGCTGACCTTCCCCGCGGGCGCCAGCGCGAACATCGCCAGCGCGGCGGTGATGCTGCCGCCGACCCAGATGATCGACAACGCGAACATCAACAATCCGTGCACCCGCGATCAGTTCGCCGCGGAAGCGTGCCCGCCCGGCTCGGTGCTGGGGACCGCGCGAGCGCACACGCCGCTGCTCGACCGGCCGCTCGAAGGGAAGGTCTACCTGCGCGCCAACGGCGGCGCCCGGACCCTCCCG
Source organism: uncultured Conexibacteraceae bacterium (assembly GCA_964464285.1). Lineage (GTDB taxonomy): Bacteria > Actinomycetota > Thermoleophilia > Solirubrobacterales > 70-9 > VAYN01. Next base: position 5,980 of record CAYXFL010000035.1, on the reverse strand, counting down.
GACCTGGTCGCCGACCTGCGCGGCGACATCCGCGTCGTCCTCGTCGGGTGGATCGACTCGGTGGGTGCCAAGGGGTCCGAAGTGAGGCGGATCCGCACCCGGTTCATGGGCGTCCCGGACGCTCCGGTGACGAAGTTCGAAATGCGCCTCAAAGGCGGCAAGAAGGGCTTGATCACCAACAACACGAACATCTGCCGCTCGAAGGCGCGAGCGATCGTGAAGATGGACGCCCAGAATGGGATGGTCCATGACTTCAAGCCAAAGGTCGGAAAGCGCTGTGGCGGCGGGCAGGCGGGCAAGAAGAGTCGGTAGCCGTGTCCCTGGGTCCGACCGCGGGAGAGGGGTGCTTCCCTGGCGCCCCTCTCCCTCCCGCGCTGCCAGGGGTGTTGCGCCGGCAGCCGTTCGCCGCGAAGCTTGAAGCGGTTTGAGCCCGAGGCGTTCAGCCAGCACGAGAGCAGCCGTCGCCCTGTTCGCAGTCGCGCTCCTCGCGGCTGTGTCGGTGCTGAGTCAGGCATCGACGGCGTGGGCCGAGGTCCTGCAGCGGGACGGCGTCCGGATCGCGTTCATCGCGAAGCTGGCTCCGTCCGCGCTGCCGCGCGAAGGAGCCGTGCCGGTCGCGCTCACGCTCGGCGGCCGGATCGCCCCGATCGGCGCGCCGACCCCGCCGCCGCTGCGGCGGATCGAGATCGCGGTCAATCGCAGCGGCAGGCTCAACCTGGGGGGACTGCGCCCCTGCACCCTGGCCCAGTTGCAGCCGGCGACCAACGCGGAGGCGCTGCGGGAATGCGGCGACTCGCTGCTTGGCGAAGGGCGCTTCGCGGCGAGGCTCCTGATCTCCGACCAGCCGCCCTTTCCGTCGCGTGGCCGCGTGCTCGCCTTCTTCGGGCTGGACCAAGGGCGTCCGGCGATCTTCGCCCACGTCTACGGCACCGACCCCGTTCCGACCTCCTACACCTTGCCGTTCCGGATCGGCCGGGCCGGCGGTCGGTTCGGAACCACGCTCAGCACCACGCTCGACCCCGCCCTCTCCGACTACGGCTACATCACCTACCTGCGGATGACCCTCGGCGGCACCCGCACCGGCCGGCTGCGAGCCGGCTGCCCTGCCCCGCGCGGCTTTCCGGGCGGCTCCTTCCCCCTGGCGAAACTCCGCTTCCAGTTTGCCGGCGCCAACCTCGCCACCACCGTCGTCCGCTCCTGCCGGGTGCGCTAACCCCAGAGGCAGCAGATCGGCGCCGCGACGATCCGCTCGCCGAGCTCGTACACCCCCGGCCCGGTGTGCAGGACCGCTCCGGCCACGAAGCGCTCGCCGAGCTGATCGCGCAGCCAGGTCAGGTGCTCTCTGTCGTCCGCGGTGGGGGCGGCGCTCGCCTTGATCTCGATTCCGAGCAGTCGCTCGCCCGCCCCGGGGTGAAGATCCCGAAAGGGGTGAAGGTGACGAAGTACCCGGTGACGATCGACGCGGTCGGCTACCGCTCGCCGCCCGCGTCCGCTGAGCGCGCTAGGCGAGCCGCTGGCGGTAGGACTCGACCAGGCCGTCCTCGCTGAGCTCGCCGGGCACGGTGCGCTCGAGGCGCAGCTCCGCGGCGCGGCCGTCGAGCGCCAGGGTCGAGACCTGGTTGTCGAAGCAGGGCCCGGCGCGGAGCTGCCAGCGGCAGCCGGGCTCGGGAGCGCCGGCGGCGCGGGCGAGGGTCGCGGCGAGGCCGGAGGCGAGGCGGCCGAAGGCGGCGCGGACGACGCGCCGCTCTTTCTCCTCCAGCGGGTTGCGGTAGGGGGAGCAGACCGCCTGGTAGATCGGCGCCCGCTTCTCGCCGCCGTCGTGGGGCAGCCCGAGCTCACAGAGGTAGGCGTGGTGGACGTCGCCGGAGAGCACCACGACCGAGGCCGGCCGGTTGCCGCGCTCGCCCCGCGCGACCGCGGTCAGCAGCTCGCGCAGCGCCGCGAAGGAGTCCTGGAACGCCGCCCAGTGGTCGAAGTCGACGGCCCGGCGCAGCCGCTCGGCCGCGCGCGCGGCGAGCCCGCCCCAGGCACCGTCGCAGACCCGCTCGTTCCAGGCCTCGAGCCGGTCGAAGGTGGGGGAGAGCAGGAACGGCACCGTGGTCGCGACCAGCAGGTGGTCGAAGTTGCCCTCCGTGTGCTCGACGATCCAGTCCCACTCGCCCGCGTCGACCATCGCCCGCTTGTCGGGCTCGAGCACGCGGCCGGCCCGCGAGTCGAGGAAGATCGCCCGCGTGCGGCCGAAGTCGCGGTGGTAGCTCCAGCGCGAGCCCGACCCGTCGGCGTCGATCTCGTTCGCCCACTCGCGCAGCGCCGCGGTCGCGTGCTGGTTGCCCCGCACCCGCGCGTAGATCTCGCTGGCGTCGAGCTCGGCCGGCGAGAGGTTGCCGAGGTGCTGATAGACCCAGTAGCTGACCAGGCAGTCGACCGCGCGCCGGTGCCACCAGGAGCGTTCGTTCATCTCCTTCAGCCAGGAGTAGGAGATGTTCCAGTCGTCGCTCATGTCGTGGTCGTCCCAGAGCATCGAGGTGGAGACGGTCGAGAGCAGCCAGCGGATCAGCGGCTCGCTCCAGCTCTCCTGGTAGAGCCAGGTGTACTCCTCGAAGTCGAGGATCTCCGCTTCCGGCGCCGTTTTGGTGCCGCGGCGGGCGCGGATCTTCGCCCGCGTCCTCGGCGAGCCCTCGTCGACGTAGACCTGGTCGCCGAGCAGGAACAGCAGGTCGGGCCAGCGGAAGCCGGGCTCGCCGGCCATCTGCTTGGCCAGCACCCAGAGCGCGTCCGGCTCGAACCCGTTCTCGGTGTCGGCGCTCTCGGTCCAGGGCGGCTCCTGAGGCAAGGCGACCCGGCAGGAGCCGAAGGCGATCTCCAGCGGCCCCTCGCCGCCGAGCGTCCGGATCGCGCTCGGCGGCAGCTCCGCGCCGGCCGGCGGCCAGACCCGCTCGCCGTCGAGCGCGACCTCGTACTCGTAGCGCGTGTCCGGCTCCAGGCCCTCCAGCCGAACCAGCGCGTAGTGGTGGTCTTCGACCCGGAAGGTCGGCTCGACGCGGCCGAGCACCTCGACCTCGCAGCGCTCGGTCACCTCGACCCAAACCGTCGCCTCAGTCTCCGATACGAACCGCAGCAGCGGCCCGACGATCAGCTCCGCCATCGGCTCAGAAGGGCGCCTTGGAGCGCGCCTGCTTGCCCTTCGAGTGGCTCTTGTCGGCGGCCCGCTGAGATTTGCCGAACGACTTCGCGAGCAGGCGCCCGATCGAGCCGGGCGCCTTCGAGCCGGCGCGGGCCCCGGTCGAGAAGCCCTTGTCGGCCCCGCGGCGGAAGTGCTCGGAGATCCTCGGCAGCAGGAAGCCGAGAATCGCCAGCAGGGTGCAGAGAGCGATTACTCCGGCGATCAGCATTCAGCTCAGCTCCTCGGCCATCTCGGGGGTCGCGGATTCCGGCACCCGACCTCCCTACCCGATCGGGTTTCCGATCCAACACGGCCCGCGGGCGGCCACTCAGGGGGCGACGATGCCGGCTTCGTAGGCGAGGATCACGGCGTGCACGCGGTCGCGCACGCCGAGCTTGGTCAGCACCCGCTTGACGTGGGTCTTCACCGTCGTCTCCTCGACCACCAGCTCGGCGGCGATCTCGCGGTTGGAGAGGCCGCGGGCGATCAGCTCCAGCACCTCGCGCTCGCGCGGGGTCAGCTCCTCCAGGCGCGGGTCCTCGCCGGCCCGGGGCAGCGGTCGCGAGACCATCTGGTCGATCACCCGCCGGGTCACCGAGGGCGAGAGCAGCGCCTCGCCGGCGGCGACCCTGTGAACCGCGGCGGTCAGATCCTCGGGCGAGGTCCGCTTCAGCAGGAAGCCGCTGGCCGCCGGCGCGCAGCGGCCGGGATGCCCGGCGTCGGCATCGGCGGCGCAACCGCGCTGGTCGAGGACTGGGTCGACGACGTCTACGGCTCGTTCCCGCTGATGCTCGCCCTGATCGCGCTGGTCACCTTCGCGCTCCTGGTCCGCGCCTTCCGCTCGATCCTGCTGCCGCTGAAGGCGGTGGCGATGAACGTGCTCTCGGTGCTGGCGACCTGGGGCGTGATGACGCTGGTCTGGCAGCACGGCTGGGGGACCGAGCTGCTGTTCGGCAGCGAGCCGACCGGCTCGATCTCGTTCTGGGCGCCGGTCATGGTCTTCGCTTTCATCTACGGCCTCTCGATGGACTACGAGGTGTTCATCCTCTCCCGCGTCCGCGAGGAGTACGAGCGCACCGGCTCGATGGCGACCGCGCCGGAGCTCGACGTCAAGGTGCTGGCCACCGGCCTCGCCGCCGGGGTGCTGCTCGACGCGGTCGTGGTCCGCTCGCTGCTGGTCCCGGCGACCGTCTCCATGCTCGGCCGCTGGAACTGGTGGATGCCCGAACGCCGCCGCCGTGCGGCGCTCGGGCAGCGAGAGGAGGGTGCGGCTAGCGCTGCGGCAGCTCCTGGACCGCCCACTTGTTCCCGTCGGGGTCGGCGAAGAAGGTGAACCGGCCCCACGGGAACTCCTCCACCTCGCTCGCCTCGACCCCGCGCTCGAGCAGCTCGGCCCGCGCCGCGTCGGCGTCCGCGACGACCAGCTGCACGCCTTCGAGGCTGCCCGGCTGCATCTGCGGCACGCCGCTGATCAGGGAGATCGAGCAGGCCGAGCCGGGCGGGGTCAGCTGCACGAAGCGCAGCTCGTCGTTTACCTGGTGGTCGTGTTCGGCGACGAACCCGACCTGCTCGTAGAACGCCTTCGCCCGGTCCACGTCGGCGACCGGCACCTGTACCAGCTCCAGCTTCCAGTCCATCGTCCGCTCCTCTCGTTGCCCCTGGCTCGCCCGATTGTCCCACCGGGACTAGGATCCGGCGCCTCGTGACGCAGGGGGCCTTCACGCGCAGCGACGTCCGCTTCCGCTCCGGCGATGCCGAGTGCGCGGCCTGGCTGTACCTGCCGGAGGCGGAGGCGGGGGAACCCGTGCCGGCGGTGGTGCTCGGGCACGGGCTGGGCGCGATCAGGGAGATGCGGCTCGACGCCTACGCCGAGCGCTTCGCCGCGGCCGGGCTCGCCTGCCTGCTCTTCGACTACCGCCACTTCGGCGCCAGCGGCGGCGAGCCGCGCCAGCTGCTCAGCATCCGCCGCCAGCTCGCCGACTGGAAGGCGGCGGTCGCCTTCGCCCGCGGGCTCGAGCAGGTCGATCCCGACCGGGTCGCCGTGTTCGGCAGCTCCTTCGGCGGCGGCCACGCGATCCTCACCGCGGCCGAGGACCCGCGGATCGCCGCCGCGGTCGCCCAGTGCCCGTTCACCGACGGCCTCGCCTCGGGGCTCACGCTGGGGCCGGTCTCGACGGTGAAGGTGAGCGCGCTGGCGGTCCGCGACCAGCTGGCGTGGGCGCGCAAAGCCGAGCCGGTGCGCGTCGCGCTCTCCGGCCCGCCGGGCTCTGCGGCGCTGATGCCGACCGCCGACGCCGACGCCGAATTCACCGCGCTGGTCCCGCAGGGGCAGGAGTTCACCAACGGGGTGGCGGCGCGCGTCGGCCCGCAGATCGTCTTCCACCGCCCGGGCCGCGCGGCCAGTCGGGTGCGGGCTCCGATCCTCTTCTCGGTCTGCGACCGCGACAGCGTGGCGCCGGCGAAGGCGACGCTGCGGTGGGCGGCGCGGGCTCCGAGGGCGGAGATTCAGCGCTACCCGTTCGGGCACTTCGAGATCTACCGGGGTGAGCCGTTCGAGCGGGCGGTGGGGGATCAGCTGGAGTTTCTGCGGCGGCACTTGGTGGTTGGCGCGGGACGCGGCTGACCCGCACCCCGACTGGGCAGGTAGGGGTGCGGGTCAGCCGGGTTTGAGGTGGACGGCGGTGGCTCGCAGTATCTGGCGGACGTAGTCGGCCTCGTGCTTCACCTGCCAGTGGGAGAACCTGAGGCGGGTGAAGCCAGCGGCGGTGTGGGCCTGATCGCGCCTGGCGTCACGGGCCTGGGCTGAGGGCGTGCGGT
>CAYXFL010000034.1:0-30687 GCA_964464285.1 uncultured Conexibacteraceae bacterium | reverse complement strand
TCCGCCTGCAGACCGAGGCGGCGCTGCGCGAGGCGGTCGGCGGGGAGTCGGTGGCGGTGCGGATCGGGCCCATCCAGGGCGAGGCGGGCGTGCACCCGACCAGCGACGAGGCGCTGCTCGCCGCCCGCGAGGCCTGCGACGCGAGCGGGGCGCTGCTGATCCTCGACGAGATCCAGACCGGGGTGGGGCGGACCGGCTCGCTCTGGGCCTACGAGCAGTCGCCGATCCGGCCCGACGTGATCACCAGCGCCAAGGCGCTCGGCGGCGGCGTCCCGATCGGAGCCTGCATCACCGCCCCGGTCGCCGCCGACGTGCTCGAGCCCGGTGATCACGGCTCGACCTTCGCCGGCGGCCCGGTCGCGACCGCGGCGGCGCTGGCGGTGCTCGGGATCGTCGACGACCCGGCGCTGCTGCGCTCCGTGCGCGAGCGCGGCACACAGCTGCGCGACGGCCTCGCGGCGCTCGACGGGGTGCGCGAGGTGCGCGGCCGCGGCCTGATGCTCGGGGTCGGGCTGGAGCCGGGGATCGACGCGCCGGCGCTCGGCGCCGGGCTGCTGCGGCGCGGGCTCGTCGTCAACGTGCCCAACGCGGAGACGCTGCGGCTGCTGCCGCCGCTGGTGGTCGAGTCCGACCAGGTCGAGCGGGCGGTTCGCCTGATCGGGGAATCTCTCTAAGGTCTTGCTGCAGTGAGGCGCAGCAAGGATCGCAAGCAGGAGAGCTCGGAGCGGCTGCTGGCCGGGGGCAGCGACCTGGCCGACGAAGCGACCGAGCGGCTGGCGACGATCGTCAACGCGGCCGAGCGGGCCGCCGAACAGGTGATCGACGACGCCGAAGGCAAGGCGCGCGAGATCCTCGCCGACGCGACGGTCGAAGCCGAGCGGATCCGCGACGAGGCGCTGGCCGCGGTCGAGCGCGCCCGACGCGAGCTCACCGCACTTACCGACGGGACCCCGGCGCCGAGCCGCGCCAACCACCTCAGCGCCGTCCCGGTCGCGCCGGTCGTGCCCGTGGAGCCGCCCGCTGCGGCGGAGCCGCCGGAGCCCGAGCCGCGCCTGCAGGCCGATCCCGAGCCGGCGCTGGCTCCCGCGGCGCCGCTCGGCGACGCCCAGCGCAGCACACCGAAGCGCGGCACGCCGGCCGGCGCTCGCCTGCTGGCCACCCAGATGGCGGTCTCCGGCAGCAGCCGAGAGGAGATCGAGGCGCGGCTGCGAAACGGTTTCGAGATCGAGGACACGCAGGCGATCCTCGACGCGATCCTAGGCCCGGAGGACTGAGCGTGCACGAGGACCCGACCCGGATGATGAGAACGCCCGACGACGACCCCCGCCGCGGCGGTGGCGGCGGGCGCCCGCACGGCAACATGCGGCTGCTGGTCGCCGGCCTGGTCGCGGTGATCGTCGGCCTGCTGATCGCCGTGCTGGTGATCTCCGGCGGCGACGGCGGCGGCGAGACGGTAACCGTGACCACCACCGAGTCGGCCCCCGAGACGACCGGCACGACCCAGACCGAGCCGACCACCGAAGAAGAAGCGCCGGAAGAAGAAGAAACGCCCGAAGAACCGGAAGAAGAAGAACGGACTCCGGAAGAACTGCCCGAAGAACTGCCCGGCGAAGAAGGCGGGGCGGGCGGTCTCGAAGCTCCATAAGTAGTCTTGCGCTCCCCGGTGAGCGCCCAGCCCCAACATCCCCAGCCGACCGCCAGCTACGAGGCGGACCCCGCGCAGGTCGATCGGGTGCTGCTGCTCTACTCGGGCGGCCTCGACACCAGCGTGATGCTGAAGTGGATCCAGGACTCCTACGAGGCCGAAGTCGTCTGCCTCACGGTCAACCTCGGCCAGCCCGGCGAGGACTACGCGGTGATCGAGGACAAGGCGCTGAAGCTGGGCGCCGCCGAGTGCCACGTGGTCGACGCGCGCGAGCGCTTCGCCGCTGAGTTCCTCGCCCCGGCGATCAAGGCGAACGCGGTCTACGGCAACGGCTACCCGCTCTTCACCGCGCTCGGCCGGCCGCTGATCGCGCAGCTCGCGGTCGAGTACGCGCGCCGGACGGGCTGCGACACGATCGCCCACGGCTGCACCGGCAAGGGCAACGACCAGGTGCGGATCGAGGCGACGGTGGCGACGCTGGCGCCGGAGCTGAAGACGATCGCCCCGGTGCGCTCCTGGCAGATGGGCCGCGACGAGGAGATCGCCTACGCGCGTGAGCACGGGATCCCGGTCAAGGGCGGCACCGAGGCCGCGCCCTACTCGATCGACGACAACCTCTGGGGCCGCTCCTCGGAGGGGAAGTGGATCGAGGACCTCGGGCACGCGCCCGAGGACGACGTCTTCCAGCTCGTCACCCGGCCTGAGGAGGCTCCGGACGAGGCCGAGATCCTCACCGTCGGCTTCGAGGCCGGCCTGCCGGTCTCGCTGAACGGCGAACGGCTCGGCCTGGTCGACCTGCTCGAAAAGGCGGCCGAGATCGGCTGCCGCCACGGGGTCGGGATCGTCGACCACATCGAGGACCGGATCGTCGGTCTCAAGGTGCGCGACATCTACGAGGTGCCGGCGGCGGCGATCGTGCTGACCGCGCACGAGGAGCTCGAGCGCCTGGTCGGGACGATCCACCAGAACCAGTTCAAGCCGGCGCTCGACCAGAAGTGGGGCTACCTCGTCTACGCCGGCCTCTGGTGGGAGCCGCTGCGCACCGACCTCGACGCCTACATGGACGCGGTCAACGTGCAGGTGACCGGCGAGATCGGGCTGCGTCTCTACAAAGGAAGCGTCCGCGTCGTCACCCGCTCCTCGCCGAACGCCGTCTACGACGCCGATCTGGCCGGGTTCGCCGAGTCCGGCGGCCTCTTCTCGCAGACCGCCTCGCCCGGCTTCATCGAGCTCTGGTCGCTGCAGTCGCGGCTCGCCCACCGGGTCCGTCACGAGCGCGGCGACGGGGGGGAGGGCTGATGTACGACCGGCTCGGCAAGCAGGCGGTCAAGTTCGCCTACCGCTACCTGCGCTACCGCTACAAGCGGGAGATCAGGATCGGGATCGGGCTGACCGCCGTCGGGGTCGCGATCGCCGGCTTCCTCGCCAGTCGCAACGTGCGCGAGGGCTGAGTGCCCGCGCGGCGCCGCCGCGCAAGATCCCTTGCGGCTTATCGACAACCTGTTAAGGGTCGCTAACAAAGCCCGCTAGCCTCTGGCGCTCGTGGTTCGGGCTCGAGTCAGAAGTTCCCTCTTTGCGGCTGCCGCCGGTCTGCTGCTGCTTGCGGCGCTGGTCGCCGGCGTGCTGACGCTGGCCCCGCCGGCCGGTGCCGCCGATGCCGAGCGACTCGAAGGCAAGCTGGCGAGCGCCCGTGAGGAAGCCGGCGCGCTGGCCGCCGAGCTGCAGGAAAGCCGCGCCGCGATCGCCGGCGCCGAAGGCGAAGCAGCCGCCGCGGCGGCGCGCGAGAGCGAGCTCAGCGGCCTGCTCGCCGCAGGCCAGGAGAGGACCGCCGCGCTGGGCCGCAAGGTCGCGCGCACCCGCGCCCGGCTGGCCGGCGAACGGGCCCGCCTGCAGCGCGCCCGCGCGGCACTCGCCGCCCGCCTGGTCGCGATCTACGAAAGCGGCACGCCCTCCAGCGCCAGCGTCATCCTCGGCTCCGGCGACCTCGGCGAACTGGCGACGACCAGCGAATACCTGAGCCAGATCTCGGAGTCCGACACGGATCTTGCCGAGCGGATCGCCGCGGTTCGCGACGAGGTCGCCGCCGACGCCGAGCGGGTCGAGGCGCTCGAGCGGCAGGCGATCGAGCACGAAGAAGCGCTAGCCGCCGCCCGCGCGGAAATCGGCGCCGCCCGCGCCGCCGCCCAGGCGACCGCGGCCGAGCTGCAGACGGTCAGCGCCAGCCGCGCCGCCTCGCTGACCAGCCTGCGCGGCAAGATCGACGGCTGGGTCGCCGAGGTCGAGGCCTCGCGGGCCGCCGAAGCCGCGAGCGCCGCCGAGGCCGAGGAAGAGGTGAGTCGCTGGCTCGGCGGGCCCTACTCGATCCCGACCTACATCGTGATGTGCGAGTCGGGCGGCGACTACGGGGCCCTCAACGCCTCCAGCGGCGCCGGCGGCGCGTACCAGATCATCCCCTCGACCTGGGCCGCCTACGGCGGCGGGGGCGAGCCGCAGAACGCCCCCAAGGCCGAACAGGACCGGATCGCCGCCGAAATCTGGGCCGATTCCGGCGGCGGCGCCTGGGTCTGCGCCTGAGCGTCACCCTCTTTCCACATTCACGACGCAAAGATCTTGCGATCTGCGCGCCACCGCAGACAAAACGCCTCGTAGAGTGGAATGATGGAGGCGATGAGAGAAAGCTGGACCGACGACCGACTCGACGACCTGCGCGAGGACATGAACCGCGGCTTCGCCAACGCGCGCGAGGACACGGCTCAGCTTCGCGAGGATATGAACCGCGGCTTCGCCAACGCGCACCAGGAGACCGTTCAGCTGCGCGAGGAGATGAACCGCGGCGTCGCCAACGCGCACCAGGAGACCGTTCAGCTTCGCGAGGAGATGAATCGCGGCTTCGTCGAGCAGCGCGAGGACATGAATCGTGAATTCACGATCGTGCGTGCGGAGATGAAGCGCGAGTTCGCTCGGGTCGATGTCGACAGCCGCGAAATGCGGGGCGAGATCGCCGCGCTCAACCGGACGATGACGATCGGGTTCGCGACGATCGGCGGCGGCGTGCTTGCCTCGATCGCGGCGACCGTGCTCACCGCGATCCTCGGCTAGCTCGTCTCCGCGAGGCGGGCTTCGATGAAGCGGCGCTCGACCGGGTTGGTGCTCAGCTCCAGGGCGCGGGCGTAGGCGGCGCCGGCTTCGGCGTCGCGCCCGAGCCGGCGCAGCAGGTCGGCGCGGGCGGCGTGCAGCGGCTGGTAGTCGTCGAGGCCCTCGATCGCGTCGATCAGCGCGAGGCCGCGCTCGGGCCCCTCGCTCATCGCCAGCGCGGCGGCCCGGTTCAGCTCGACCACCGGGCTCGGCGTCAGCACCGCGAGCCATTCGTAGAGCCGCACGATCCGCGCCCAGTCGGTGTCCTCGACATGGGCGGCGCTCGCGTGGGCGGCGGCGATCCGGGCCTGGACGGTGTAGGGCCCGACCGGGCCGGCCGCCGCCGCTTCTTCGGATAGCCGCAGGCCCACGGCGATCTCCTCGCGGTTCCAGAGCGAGCGGTCCTGGCGCTCCAGCGGCACCGCCTCGCCGCCGGCATCCACCCGCGCCGGCCGCCGCGCATCGCTCAGCAGCATCAGCGCCAGCAGGCCGCGCAGCTCCGGCTCGCCCGGCAGCATCGCCAGCGTCACCCGGGCGAGCCGGATCGCCTCCGCGCAGAGGTCCGCGCGCACCAGGCCGTCGGCGCTGGAGGCGAGATAGCCCTCGTTGAAGATCAGGTAGAGCGTCGCCAGCACGCCGGGCAGCCGCTCCGGCATCTGCTCGGCGTCCGGCACCCGGTAGGGGATGCCGGCCTTGGCGATCTTCGCCTTCGCCCGCACCAGCCGCTGCGCCATCGTCGGCTCGGCGACGAGGAAGGCGCGGGCGATCTCAGCGGTCGAGAGCCCGCCGAGGGTGCGCAGGGTGAGCGCGACCCGCGCCTCCGGCGCCAGGGCTGGGTGGCAGGCGGTGAAGATCAGCCGCAGCCGGTCGTCCGCGATCTCACCCTGGGCGGCGACCTGCTCCGCCGGCCCGGGGTCGGGCGGCCGCAGCGCCTCCAGCCGCTCCAGCAGCGCCGCCTTGTCGCGCAGGTTGCGCTCGCGCCGCACCCGGTCGATCGCCTTGTTGCGGGCGACCTGGGTGATCCAGGCGCCCGGGTTGCCGGGGACGCCGTCGCGCGGCCAGCGCTCCAGTGCCGCCACGAACGCCTCCTGGACCGCCTCTTCGGCGGCGTCGAAGTCGCGCAGGACGCGGATCAGCGTCGCCACCGCCTGTCCCGACTCCTGCCGGAAGGTGCGGTCGACGACGCTGTCGCGGTCCCTGGGGGCCAAGGGCCCGGGGCGCTACTCGGAGCGCTGGCGCTCGCCGGAGCCGCGCCGGATCAGCTCCGCGCCGTCGACCTCTTCGCCGGCGGTGCCGATCAGCGGCCGCACTTCGATCGAGGCGCCCTTCAGCGGCACCTTCTTCGCCCAGGCGAGCGCCTCGTCGAGGTTGGCGCACTCGATGATCCAGAAGCCCATCAGCTGCTCCTTGGTCTCGATGAACGGCCCGTCGGTGACCGTGGTCGAGCCGTCGCTGTCGTAGCGCACCACCGTCGCCGTCGAGCGGCTCTCCAGCCCGCCGCCGGTGACCATCGCCCCCGCGGCTTCCAGCTCCGCGTTGTACCTGCCCATCTCCTCGAGGTTGGCCTGAGCATCCTCCGGCGAGTACTCCTCCCAGTTGGGTTCCTCGCCCATCAGCAGCAGCATGTAATTCATCGTCGACTCCTTCGGTTGGGGCGGCTCCGAGTGCCGCCGTTCACAGTAACGACGAACGGGGGGAGCTCAGATCGACAGGGCGGCGAAAGAACTTGGGAATTGGCTTTGGAAGGTGGGCGTGGCGATGCCGGTAGGGGTTCGCTTAGTTTTTTTGTGGACCCGCTGGACCCGTCCGAGATTCTGGGCGCCAAAAAAACACAAGACGCTCCACCCCTACCGGCATCCCCACGATCACGCTCGAAGGACTGCCCAAGCTCTGCGGCCGGACAGGAGCGAGTACGCCCACCCGGGGGGGTTGGAGAGCAGGGGTTCTTCGGGGCCGTCTCGATTGGCGCGAGCCGCCGATGCTCGGAAGCGTGCGGGTTATGGGCTAGAGGGGCCCCAAGGTCGGGAGAGCTTTGGGCCGTCCGAGGTGGGGATCGAGGGAGGGGTGGAGCGTCTTGTGTTTTTTTGGAGCTGCGCCCCTCGGACGGCGCCAAGCGCCCCACAAAAAAACTAAGCGAACCCCTTCCTCGATCCCCACCCCCGCCTGTCTCAAAGTCGTCCCACATATGTGCGGATCTAGCGCAAATCGCCCTCGAATCCGTCATGCCCGGTTGCGATGATCGGCAACCTCGATGAGCACCCCCGCCGTCCATCTACATGCCCACTCCGAGTACTCGCTCTTGGATGGAGCCTGCAAGATCGATGCGATGGCGGCTCGCGCTGCCGAGCTCGACCAGCCGGCGCTGGGGCTGACCGACCACGGGGTGATGAACGGGGCGGTCGATCTCTACAAGGCCTGCAAGAAGCACGGGATCAAACCGGTCGTCGGGCTCGAGGCCTACCTGGTCGACGATCGCAAGGCGATCAAGGAGCAGACGCGTTACGAGCGCAACCACCTGACCCTGCTCGCCTCCAGCGACACCGGCTTCGCCAACCTGGTGAAACTGACTTCGGCCGGCTTCCTCGAGGGCTTCTCGCGCGGCAAGGCCAACGTCGACATGGAGCTGCTCGCCGCCCACGCCGAGGGCGTGATCGTGCTCACCGGCTGCCTGCAGTCGCGCTTCTGCCGGCGCCTGCTCGAAGAGCGCCAGGACGACGCGCGCGCCCACCTCGACGACCTGATCCAGAGCTTCGGCGCCGACCAGGTCTATTTCGAGGTGCAGAAGAACGGCATCGACGACCAGGACAAAGTCAACGAGGGGATCGTCCGCTACGCCCGTGAGCTCGGCCGCCCGCTGGTCGCGACCGCCGACGTCCACTACCTGCGGCGCGAGGACTTCGACAACCACGCGGCGCTGCTCTGCGTGCAGACCAAGTCGACCCTGGAAGCGCCGAAGATGAGCTTCGACACGAACGAGTTCTACATCAAGTCGAACGAGGAAATGCACGACTCGTTCGCCGAGTGGCCGGACGCCGTGCCGACCTCGGTCGAGATCGCCGAACGCTGCGAACTGGACATCGAGCTGGGCAGCCTGCTGCTGCCGCGCTACCCGACCGAGAACGGCGAGGAGCCCGAGCAGATGCTGCGCCGGATCGCCGACGAGGGGCTGCGCGCCCGCTACGGCGACCCGCCGCCGGCCGAGGCGATCGAGCGGCTTCGGTACGAGCTCGGGGTGATCGAGGAGATGGGCTTCAGCTCCTACTTCCTGATCGTCTGGGACTTCATCCGCTACGCGAAGGAAAACGGCGTCGCGGTCGGCCCCGGCCGTGGCTCGGCGGCCGGCTCGATCGTCTCCTACATCCTCAACATCACCGACCTCGACCCGCTCGCCAACGACCTCCTGTTCGAGCGCTTCCTCAACCCCGGCCGTAAATCGATGCCGGATATCGACATCGACTTCTCGGTCCGCGGGCGCGAGCGGATGATCCGCTACGTGGGCGAGAAATACGGCCGCGAATCGGTCGCCCAGATCATCACCTTCGGCAAGATGGCGCCGCGCGCGGCGACCCGCGACGCGGCCCGCGTGCTCGGCTACGACTACGCCACCGGCGACCGCCTGGCGAAGCAGATCCCGGAGCCGATCATGGGCCGCAGCCCCTCCTTCGAGGAGTGCCTGAAGTCGGGTCAGGAACTGAAACGGACCTACGACTCCGAGCCCGACGCGAAGAAGATCGTCGATGTCGCCCAGGGCCTCGAGGGGATCATCCGCAACAACTCGATCCACGCCGCCGCGGTGGTGATCGCCGACCGCCCGCTGCAGGAGATCGTGCCGCTGCAGCTGGCCGAGGACCGCAGCGCGCCCGCCGCGGCCAGCGGCAACGGTTCGGGCAAGCCGGAGCGCCAGTACAAGATCGTGACCCAGTACTCGATGGGGCCGATCGAGGAGATCGGGCTGCTGAAGATGGACTTCCTCGGCCTCCGCAATCTCGACGTGATCGAGGACGCGATCGACATCATCGAGCGCTCGCGCGGCGAGCGGATCGACATCGAGAAGATCCCGATCGACGACGGCAAGACCTACGCGATGCTCGCCGAAGGCGACTCGACCGGCGTCTTCCAGCTCGAGTCCGAGGGCATGCGCGAGGCGATGAAGAAGGTGCGGCCGACCGAGTTCGACGACATCGTCGCCCTGGTCGCCCTCTACCGCCCCGGCGCGATGGCCTACATCCCCGCCTACGCGAAAGGCAAGCGCAACCCGGCCTCGGTCACCTACCCCGACCAGCGCCTGCGCGCCTTCACCGAGTCGACCTACGGCTGCGTCCTCTACCAGGAGCAGTTGATGGCGATCGCCCGCGAGATGGCCGGCTTCTCCGGCGGCGAGGCGGACGACCTGCGCAAGGCGGTCGGCAAGAAGAAGCGCGACCTGATGGCGACGATGAAGGACAAGTTCATGCAGGGCCTGGCCGCCTCGGGGACCGCGCCGAACGTCGCCGCCGACCTCTGGAAGCTGAACGAAGCCGCCGCCGACTACTCGTTCAACAAGTCGCACGCCGCCTGCTACGCGCTGATCTCCTACCGCACCGCCTACCTCAAGGCCAACTACCCGGCGGAGTACATGGCGGCGGTGATCTCCTCGGTGATGAACACCAAAGACAAGGTGCCGTTCTTCGTCAACCGCTGCGCGGAGATGGGGATCGACGTGCTGCCGCCGGACGTCAACTCCTCCGACCACAGCTTCGTCGTCTCCGAGAACGCGATCCGCTTCGGCCTCGACGCGGTCAAGAACGTCGGCCACGCGGCGGTCGAGGCGATCCTGCGCGCCCGCGATGACCAGCCGATCGAGTCGATCTGGGACTTCTGCGAGCGGGTCGACTCGCGCGCGGTCAACAAACGCGCGATCGAATGCCTGGTCAAGTGCGGCGCCCTCGACTCCACCGGGGGCACCCGCAAAGGCATGCTCGAGACGCTGCCGGCGGCGCAGTCGGCGGGCCAGAAGGCGCAGGAGGACGCGCAGATGGGCCAGGGCTCGATCTTCGACTTCGGCGAAGAGGCCGGGGGAGAGGGGCGCTCGCAGGTCTCCCAGCACCGGCCGCCGATCTCCGCCGCCGAGTTCGAGCGCGCCGAGCTGCTGGCGCTGGAGAAGGAGACGCTCGGCACCTACCTCTCTTCGCACCCGCTCGCCGAAGTCGGGCCGGCGCTGCGCCAGCGCGTCGACTGCAGCCTCGCGCAGCTGACCGGCAAGCCCGACGGCGCCTGGGTCACGGTCGGCGGGATCGTCGTCGACTGCAAGAAGATCCGCACCAAGAGCGGCAGCCAGATGATGTTCGCCACCCTCGACGACGTCGAGGGTCAGGTCGAGATGCTGGTCTTCAAGGCCGACGAGGCGGAGAGCGCCGCGGTGATCCAGCCCGACGCGATCGTGCTCGTGCGCGGGCGGCTCGACCACAAGGACCGCGGCGAGACCAAGCTGGTCGTCCAGGAGGCGACCCGCTTCGAACCCAACAGCGAGGAGATCGCCAGCGCCGCCAGGAACGCGCCGGCGGCGGCGGTCAGCGCCGGCCCCTTCGAGCTCTCGGTCGACGTCGCCCGGCTCAGCCGCCCCGGGGTCTTCGAGGAGCTGAAGTCGCTGCTCGAGGACCACAAGGGGGAGGAGCCCGTCCACCTCGTCGTCCACACCAGCGACGGACCGGTGAAAAAGCGCCTCGGCGAGGGCTACAGGGTCCAGGTCTCGCCCAACCTCCGCTACGAGATCAACCAGCTCCTGGGCCCCGACGCGCTCGCCGCGTGATTCGTCGAAACCGCTTGGTTCCGCGGTCTCGGCTCCCTAGACTTCACTCATGACCGCTACGCGCACCCAGGTCGGCGAGTGCCGCCAGTGCCGCTCCTTCTGCGACAAGATGGTCGAGCCGCGCGGCTGCATCGAGCTCGGCTGCCGCTTCCTCTACAGCTACGTCGACCGGCTGACCGGTGAGCAGTACGTCGGCTGCATGCAGGAAGTGTTCGGCGCCGACGTCGACCTGCGCGCGGTGCTCGAGCCGGGCGGCTTCGGCGGGGTGAAGATGACCGGCGAGCCGCTGCCCCACTGCCAGTTCTCGGTCGAGCGCGCCTACGAGGGCTCCGGCGAGTCCTACGGCTGCGTCAACCGCCGCTTTTTCGACTGCACCGACGGCGGCGCCGAGGGCCTGCGCGCCTTCGACCTGCGCGACGTCTGACGGCGACACGAATTCGTGTAGAGACGACACGAATTCGTGTACTATCGCCGCCATGCCAGAGGCCTCCGCTGTCGCCGAGGTGAGCGCTGACGAGGTTCTGACGGGGATGGGTAGCGGCTCCAGCTCCGACCAGACCGGTCCCAAGTTCACCCTCGAGCTCAACCAGGATCAGAAGGACATCCGCGACTGGGTGCACGGCTTCGCCGAGGGCGTCGTCCGTCCCGCCGCCGCCGAGTGGGACGAGCGTGAGGAGACGCCCTGGCCGGTGATCCAGGAGGCCGCCAAGATCGGCCTCTACAGCTTCGAAGCGATGGGTCAGTTCTGGGCCGACGAGACCGGCCTGACCCTGCCGATCGCCAACGAGGAGCTGTTCTGGGGCGACGCCGGCATCGGCATGGCGATCATGGGCACCTCGCTCGCGGTCGCAGCAATCTTCGGGCAGGGAACCCCGGAGCAGATGGGGGAGTGGATCCCCCAGTGCTTTGGCACTCCGGACGACGTCAAGCTCGGGGCCTTCTGCGCCTCCGAGCCTGACGCCGGCTCGGACGTCTCCGCCATCCGCACCACCGCCAAGTACGACGAGGCGAAGGACGAATGGGTGCTCAACGGCCAGAAGGCCTGGGCGACCAACGGCGGCATCGCCAACGTCCACGTGGTGATCGCCTCGGTCGACCGCGAGCTCGGCTCGCGCGGCCACGCCGCCTTCGTGATCCCGCCGAACACGCCGGGTTGCGAGCAGGGCGCCAAGGTCAAGAAGCACGGGCTGCGCGCCTCGCACACCGCCGACGTCCATCTCGACGACTGCCGCGTCCCGGGCGCCTGCCTGCTGGGCGGCAAGGAGAAGCTCGACGAACGGCTCGCCCGCGTCCGCGAGGGCAAGAAGGCGAAGTCGCAGGCGGCGATGCAGACCTTCGAGGCGAGCCGGCCGACGGTCGGCGCGCAGGCGCTCGGGATCGCCCGGGCCGCCTACGAGTACGCCCTCGACTACTCCAAAGAGCGCCGCCAGTTCGGCAAGGCGATCGTCGAGAACCAGTCGATCGCCTTCGACCTGGCGAACATGAAGCTGGAGATCGACGCCGCCCGCCTGCTCGTCTGGCGCGCCGCCTGGATGGGCCGCAACGGCCACACCTTCGAGAACGCCGAGGGCTCGATGTCGAAGCTCAAGGCCGGCGAGGTCGCCGTCTGGGTGACCGAGCGGGCGATCCAGATCCTCGGCGGCAACGGCTACACCCGCGAGTTCCCGGTCGAGCGGATGCATCGCGACTCGAAGATCTACACGATCTTCGAGGGCACCTCCGAGATCCAGCGCCTGGTCATCTCACGCGCGATCTCAGGCGTGCACATCAAATAAGACTTACGGCGGGAGAGCGAGGGCCGGCTGGGGGGCTGGTCCTCGTCGCCTGTGTGAGAGGGGTCGCCAGGGCGCAAGCCCTGTAGGCCCCTGCCCCAAGAAGAGAGTGGGAGGGGGGAGACTCCACCGCCCTCGATGCCTTACCGCCCCTATGGGGGCGGTGGAACATCGAGCGCGAAGCGCCTCAGCCTGGCGGCTCACGGACGCGCAGCATGGCGCGGTGGCGTGGCGGCAACTGCGGGCGCTGGGATTCAGCGAGAAGTCGATACGACACCGGGTGCGGACCGGACGCCTGCGGAGGATCCACCGCGGCGTCTACGCAGTCGGCCGCGCCGAGCTCTCCCGCAAAGGCCGCTGGATGGCGGCGACCCTCGCCTGCGGCGAGGGCGCCTTCCTCACCCATCTGAGCGCTGGCGCCCTCTACGGGATCTGCTCGGAGCGATCAGGTCGAATCGAAGTAGGCGTTCCGCACGCCCACCCGCTTGGCCCGCCCGACCTGCGCGTCAGGCGCCGCCCCGCCCTACCCAGCAACGTTGTTGGGACCCTCGACCGCATCCCGATCACCTCCCCGGTCCAGACCATGCTCGACCTGGCAACCGAGCAGGGACCGACGTACCTCTTGCGCTCGATCAACCAGGCGGACAAGCTCGACGTGATCCACGCGGATGACCTCCGCCTCGCATTGGACGACCACCTAGGTCAGCCCGGAGTCAAGCCCCTGCGCTTCCTCCTCGACAACGACACCTTCGTCCTCTCCGACGAGGAGCTCGAACGCTTATTTCTCCCAATGGCCAGGGAGGTAGGACTCCCTCTCCCAAAGACCAGGGAGATGGTCAACGGGTTCGAGGTGGACTTCTACTGGCCGGACCTTCGCTTCGTGATCGAGACCGACGGCCTGCGCTACCACCGCACCCCAGCTGCCCAGGCCCGTGACGCCGAGCGCGACCAGGCCCACACCGCCGCCGGCTTCACCCGCCTGCGCTTCTCCCACTGGCAGGCGAAGCACGAGGCCGACTACGTGAAGCGGATCCTCAGCGAGACGCTGGTTCACGTGCCCGGCTGGGCCCTCTCTACTTCGCGCGCCGTTTGAGCCCTTCGCGGCGCAGGCGCTTGGCCAGGGTCACTTCCTTTTTGTCACTGCCTTTCTTGTCCGGCCCCGGCGTCTCGAGGGTGGCGGGGAGGCCCTCGAACCTCGGCTCGGAGAGGAAGGCGGAGAGGCCGCGTTTGCCCATCTCGCCTTTGCCGATGTTGGCGTGGCGGTCGCGGCAGGAGCCGAGCGGGGCGGCGGCGTCGTTGACGTGGACGGCGCCGAGGCGGTCGATCCCGACCTTGGCGTCGGCTTCGTCGAGCACCGCGCCCAGGTGCTCCTCGTCGGTGATGTCGTAGCCCTGGACGAAGAGGTGGCAGGAGTCGAGGCAGAGGCCGAGGCGGGCGCCGCCGCCGGCCAGCTCGATCAGCTCCGCGGTCTGGTCGAAGTCGCGCGCCAGCAGGCCTTTGTGACCGGCCGTCTGCTCGATCAGCAGCGGGCAGGAGTCGGTCTCCTTGAGCGCCGCCGCAATCACTTTCGAGGCCCGTTTGAGCGACGGTTTGAGCGGGTCGGTTTTCTGCGAGCCGGGGTGGAGGACGACGCCGCGGGCGCCGATCCCGTCGCCGATCCGCAGCGCGTGGGTCAGCGAGGCGAGCGACTTCACGCGCAGCTCCTTGTCTTTCGTCGCGCAATTGATCAGGTAGACGGCGTGGATGATCACCGCCTCGACGCTCTTCGATGCGGCCATCCGCTCGCGGAACTCCTCGAAGTCGGCCTCGCCGTAGTTGGTCGGCCGCCACATGCGGGGGCTCTGGTGGAAGATCTGGATCGATTCGCAGCCGCGCTCCTCGCCGCGCTCGACCGCCTTGGAGAGCCCGCCGGCGGTCGATACGTGTGCCCCGATCAGCATTCCCGGCATCCTATGCCGCCGCTTCATAGACTCGGCGCCGTGAGCACCGACCTCCGTCTCCGCTTCGCCCCCTCGCCGACCGGCGCCCTGCACATCGGCGGCGCCCGCACCGCTCTCTACAACTGGCTGGCGGCGCGCCACGACGGCGGCGAGCTGGTGCTGCGGATCGAGGACACCGACCGCGAGCGCTCGACCGCCGAGAACGTCGAGCAGATCCTCGACGCGCTCAGCTGGCTGGAGCTCGACTGGGACGAGGGGCCGGTCTCCCAGGTTGGCCGTACCGAGGCGCACGAGGCGGCGCTGGCGCGCCTGCTCGAATCCGGAGCCGCATATCGAGACTCCGCGACGGCCAAGGACGTCGAGGCCTGGAAGGCCGAGCACGGCGCCGGCAGCGGTTACCGCGGCACCCCGACCGAGGAGCCGGGCGCGGCGATCCGGCTGCGCGTGCCCGACGACGGCGAGACCGTGGTCGAGGATCTGCTGCGCGGCCCGGTCGCCTTTCCCAACCGTAGCTACGACGATTTCGTGATCGCCCGCGCCGACGGCAGCGTGCTCTACAACTTCGCGGTCGCGGTCGACGACGCCGAGATGGGGATCACCGAGGTGGTGCGCGGCGACGACCACCTCTCGAATACGCCGAAGCAGCTGCTGGTGCTGGCCGCGCTCGGTCACCAGCCGCCGCGCTACGCCCACCTGCCGCTGCTGCACGGCCCCGACGGCAAGAAGCTCTCCAAGCGCCACGGCGCCGCCTCGGTGCAGGAGCTGCGTGCGGCCGGCTACCTGCCGGCGGCGGTGCGCAACTACCTGGCCCTGCTCGGCTGGGGCACCGACGACGACACCACGCTGATGTCGACCGCGGAGCTGGTGCGGCGCTTCGAGGTCGCGGACGTCGGCCGGGCGGCGGCGATCTTCGACGAGAAGAAGCTGCGCTGGCTGAACGGCCGCTTCATGCGCGAGCTGCCGCTCGACGAGTACACGGCGGCGGTCGGCGGCCACCTCGGCCGCGAGGCCGACGAGCCGCTGCGCGCCGCCTGCGCGATCGCCCAGGAGAAAGCCCAGACCCTGGACGAGGTCTGGGCGCTGATCCGCTTCCTCTTCGAGGAGCCGGTCGACGATCCCAAGTCCTGGAAGAAGGTGATGAAGGACGGCTCCGACGAGCTGCTGGCTGCGGCGGCGGAGGCGCTGGCTGCGGCGGAGCCGTTCGAGCCCGGCCCGATCGAGCAGGCGCTGGCGCCGCTGCTGGAGCGATTCGACGTCAAGGCGGGCAAGCTCTACCAGCCGATCCGGGTCGCGATCACCGGTTCCTCGGTCTCGCCGGGCATCTTCGAGTCGCTCGCTGTGCTCGGCCGCGAGCGCGCTGTGGAGCGGATCGAGGCCGCTGTGGAGCGGCTTCGCGCCCCCCAGCTGGACGGATGATCCAGTCCAGCCGGCCCATCGGGCGAACGTTCGGCTAAACCAAACGTCTTCCGCTGCCGATGTTGTGCGAAATGAGCGCAACTGGCACCGTGAAGAACGCCGCCAAGGCCGAGGCCGAGGGTCTCGCCGCGGCATCCCGTCCAGAGACGTCCGAGAACGGCGCCGCGGGCACCCGCGGCAGCGCCGGGCCGGCGCCCGGCAGTCGCCTCGCCGAAGCCTTCGAGGCGGTTGAGCGCTTCCCGGTCCTGATCGAGTCGCGTGAGCGGGTGATCGCCGCGGCGACCGCCGACAACGCCCGCATCGGCGAGCTGGTCGAAGTGGTCGAGGCCGACGTCGCGCTCTCGATCTCCGTCCTGCGCTTCGCCAACCGGCCCGGGATGGCCGGCGGCGGCATCGCCAGCATCCCCGACGCGGTCGAGGTGCTGAAGCCCTCCGGCGTGCTCGCGATCGCCGGCACCGCGCCCAGCTTCGACTTCTTCGACTCGAGCGGCGGCTGGGAGCTGAAGCCCGAGCGCTTCCGCGTCCACGCCCTCGCCACCCAGCGGGCCGCCGACCGGATCGGCCGCGTGGTCGGCTGGAGCGCCCGCGAGGAGCTCGCGGTCGCGGCGCTGCTGCACGACGTCGGCCGCCTGGTGATCTCGCGGCTGCACCCGGGCTTCAAGGTCTACTTCGACGCGATCTCGCGCACCCCCGAGCAGCGGCTGCGCGACGAACGCGAGCAGCTCGGGATCGATCACGCGCTGGTCGGCGGCGTGCTCGCGCGCCGCTGGAACCTGCCGTCGCGGATCGCGGTCGCGATCGAGCGCCACCACGCCGACGACGCCGAGGGCTTCGCGGCGCTGGTCTCGACCGCCGACATGGTTGCCCACTACTCGCAGGGCGAGGCGATCTCGCCCGAGCGCCTGCGCTCCAGCGCCGAGCGCTGCGGGCTCAACCCCGACGCCCTGCGCGACCTGCTCTACGAGCTGCCGATGGCGCGCCAGGAGTCCTCGCGGGTGAGCGAGCCCTGCCCGCTCTCGGCCCGCGAGCTCGACGTCCTCCGCCACCTCTCCGAGGGCATGGTCTACAAGCAGATCGCCACCGAGATGCACCTCTCGGTCTCGACCATCCGCACCCACCTGCACAACGTCTACGGCAAGATCGGCGCGGTCGACCGCGCCCAGGCCGTGCTCACCGCTCGCGACCGTGGATGGATCTAGGGGCGCTTCGCGCCAGCCGCTGCCGAGCGAGTGGCGCCGCCGCTCGCTGCTGAGGGTTCGCCGCCCGGACTGGTCCGGGCACCCGCCGGAGCGCCGCGACTCAGTCGATCAGCGACTCGCGCAGCGAGATCGCGACGGCGTGGGTGCGGTTGCGCGCCCCTAGCCGGGCGAGCGCGTTCTTCATGTGGGTCTTGATCGTCTCCTCGGAGAGGTCGAGCTCGCGCGCGGCGACCGTCGTCGACTCGCCGTTGGCGAGCAGCTGCAGGATCTGGCGCTGGCGCCGGGTCAGCTTGCCGCGGCTGCCTTTCGGCGGCACGTCGGGGTCGACGAAGCGCTCCTGGGCGGCCGCCGCGTCAACCGCGCTGCGCAGCGCCGCCGGGCCGGCGGTGCGGGCGACGTAGGCGCTGGCGCCCGCCTGCAGGGCAGCGCTGGCGGTGTGGCGGTGGGCGCGGTCGCCGTGGGCGACGATCCCCAGCGTCGGCGCCGAGCGGTGCATGTCGCGGATCGCTTCGTGGGCGCCCAGCGTCGGGCCGAGGCCGTTGTGGCGAGGGCGCATGTCGATCACCGCGACGTCGAAGTCGCCGATGTCGCGGATCAGCTCCAGGGCCTCCTCGCGGCTCGCGGTCTCATGGATCTCGAAACGGTCTTCGAGCACCCCCCGAACCCCCAGCCGGACCAGCGGGTGGTGATCGATGACCAGGCAGTTCAGGCGTGCGCTCAGGACGAAATCCGTTCCTAGGTGGGCGGCTTGGGCACCGGTCGGTTCCCCGCGGCCCCTCGAATCGATCCTAGCCCAGCGGCCGAGCGTGCGGTAGAAAGTCCCGATGATCTCGATCACCTCGAAGTCCCGCTACGCCGTCGTCGCCCTCGCCGAGCTCGCCCGCTCGGGCGAGCGGCCGGTGCCGATCAAAGAGCTGGCCGAGCGCCGCGAGATCCCCGACCAGTTCCTCGAGCAGCTCTTCTCGACCCTGCGCCGGGCCGGCCTGCTGACCAGCCACCGCGGCATGCGCGGCGGCTACACCCTCTCGCGCCCCGCCGACGAGATCACCGTGCTCGAGGTCGTCCAGACCCTCGACGGCAAGGTCGGCCAGGAGGCCGAGGAGGCCGGCGGCATCTGGGCCGAGGGCGTCGCCGCCCTGCGCAAGGTCTTCGGCCAGACGACGATCGCCGAAGTCGCCCGCCGCGAGGCCGCCGAGGCCGGCAGCGGCATGTACTTCATCTAGTCCCAGGGTGGCGGCAATCGTCCGCACCCCGCGCGACTGCCGGTAGCCTGGTCCGCTGCGCGCCGGGACCATCGGCACCGCGTTCGCGGTTTCCGCGCCGGCCGGCGCCGCGGCGGACACCGACATCTACTCGGGGTACTCGAAGGTCGGCTACGGCAGCAGCAGCGGCTCGAAATACAACATCTACGAAGGCTATAGCCGGGTCGGATATGCCTTCGCCTCCGGTTCGAAATGGAATTGCTACGCCGGCTACTCGCGAGCCGGCTACGCCTCCGGCGTCAACCCCGGTCCGGTCGGGTGCGCCGGCCTGGTGCTGGGGCTGGTCTGAGCTGTGGTGTCCCGCCCGGCGCTCCCGTGGGGCGCCGGGCCACCCGCCCCGGCCTGGGGCCTCAGATCACCCGACGCACCAGGTAGATGACCAGGAGGACGAGGATGATCACGATCAGAATCCAGATGATGTCCATGCTTACTCCTCCTTCTGTTCGGGTTCTGCTGCTCGGGGCACCGCCGCTGTTACCCAGGGCCTGCAATCGAAAAACAAAGCGTTGGCGACGCGGGTCCTGAGGCGGCGGGCCCGCCTAGACTGCGAGCGATGAGAATTGGCGCGGAGGCTTCGGCGGTCGTCGGCGGCACGCCGCTGGTCCGGCTCGACCGGCTGGCGGACGGGCTCGGCGGCGAAGTCTGCGTGAAGCTCGAGTCGCTGAATCCCGGCGGCTCGGTCAAGGACCGGATCGGCGTGGCGATGATCGACGCGGCCGAAGAGGAGGGCCTGTTGCGGCCGGGTCGCGCCTCGGTGGTGGTCGAGCCGACCAGCGGCAACACCGGGATCGCGCTGGCGATGGTCTGCGCGGCGCGCGGCTACGAGCTGATCCTCACCCTCCCCGAGGGGATGAGCCGCGAGCGGGCGAAGCTGCTGCGCGCCTACGGGGCGGAGGTGCGCGAGACGCCCTCGCTGGGCGGGATGAACGAGGCGGTTGCGCTGGCCGAGGAGATCCGCGAGCAGCGCAGGGCGTTCATGCCGATGCAGTTCTCCAACCCGGCCAACCCGGCGGTCCACCGGCGCACCACCGCGGAGGAGATCTGGAGCGACTGCGACGGCGAGATCGGCGCCTTCGTCGCCGGGGTCGGGACCGGCGGCACGATCACCGGGGTCGGCCAGCTGCTGAAGGAACGGGCGCCGGAGGCGCTGGTGGTGGCGGTCGAGCCGGCCAGCTCGCCGGTGCTCTCCGGTGGCATCCCCGGCCCGCACAAGATCCAGGGGATCGGCGCCGGCTTCGTGCCCGAGGTGCTCGACCGCTCGGTGGTCGACGAGATCCTCCAGGTCGGCGACGAGGACGCCCTGGAGACGGCGCGGCGGCTGAGCCGCGAGGAGGGCGTGCTGGCGGGGATCTCGGCCGGCGCCAACGTCTGGGCGGCGCTCGAGCTGGCGGCCCGTCCGGAGCTCGCCGGCAAGCGCGTCGTCACCGTCGTCTGCGACTCGGGGGAGCGCTACGTGTCCCTACCCTTCTTCTCACCATGAGCCGCTGGAAGCGAGTGGTCGCCGAGGTCGGCGCCGACGTCTCCGCGGCGCGCGAGCGCGACCCCGCCGCGCAGGGCGTCTCGACCTTCGAGATCCTCAGCAGCTGGGCCGGTGTGCAGGCGCTGCTCGCCCACCGCCTCGCCCACGCGCTGATCGAGGCCGGCGTGCCGCTGCTGCCGCGGCTGCTCGCCTACTGGACCCGCACCGTGACCGGCGTGGAGATCCACCCGGCGGCGCGGATCGGGCGCGGCTTCTTCATCGACCACGGCTCCGGTGTGGTGATCGGCGAGACCACGGTGATCGGCAACTGCGTCACCCTCTACCAGGGGGTCACCCTGGGCGGCACCGGGTTCCAGCGCGGCAAGCGCCACCCGACCCTCGGCGACAACGTCACCGTCGGCTCCGGCGCCAAGCTGCTCGGCCCGATCGACGTCGGCGCCAATGCCAAGATCGGCGCCAACACGGTGGTCGTCGAGGACGTGTCGCCGGGCGCGACGGTGGTCGGCAACCCCGGCCACCCGGTGCGGGTCGAAGGCAAGCGGGTCGAGGGCCCGGACGCCGACTGGATCCACCTGCCCGACCCGATCGCCGAGGCGATCAAGGGCCTCTCCGAACGGCTGGCCACGATCGAGCGCCGGCTCGCCGAGCTCGACGGCGGCGACGGCCCCGGCGGCGAGGGCCCGACCGAGATCCGCCCCCGCACGGGCCGCTCCTCGGCGGGGGGCTGAGGCCCGGCTGTCGAGTTTGCCCGGCTATGCCGAGCGAACTCGACAGGGGGTCGCGCGCGCAGTTCGTCCTCGCCCGTGAGCTGGGCGCGACCGCGATCTGAGCCCCGCCGCGCGCGTGGCTATGCTCGCCGGGTGAGCCTGCAAGGCGAGTTCGACCTGCCCGAAGCGGCGCTGGAAGCCGCCGGCGGCGCTCCCACCGAGCCCGGCGCCGACCGGATCGAGCGGCTGCTCGCCGGGCTAAACCCGCCCCAGCGCGAGGCGGTCGAACACACCGAAGGGGCGCTGCTGGTGCTGGCCGGGGCCGGCTCGGGCAAGACGCGGGTGCTCACCCACCGGATCGCCTACCTGCTCGCCACAGGCGCCGCCCGTCCCGGCGAGATCCTCGCGATCACCTTCACCAACAAGGCGGCGGCGGAGATGCGCGAGCGGGTCGGCCAGCTGATCGGCCGCTCGGTGCGGGCGATGTGGGTGACCACCTTCCACTCCGCCTGCGCGCGGATGCTGCGGGCCGACGCCGAGCGGCTCGGCTACTCGAAGAGCTTCACGATCTACGACCAGTCGGACTCGCTGCGGATGCTCAAACGCTGCATGTCCGAGCTCGGGATCGACCCCAAACGCTTTCCGCCCCGCGCCATCCACTCGAAGATCTCCGGCGCCAAGAACCAGCTGATCGACTCCGACATGTACGCCGAAACCGCCGGCTCGGTCTTCGAGGAGGCCGTCGCCGAGGCCTTCCCGCTCTACGAGAAGCGCATGCTCGAGGCCAACGCGATGGACTTCGACGACCTCCTGGTCCGCACCGTCAACGCCCTCGAGCTGTTCGAGGAGGTCCGCGAGCGCTGGCGCCGCACCTTCCGCCACGTCCTTGTCGACGAGTACCAGGACACCAACCACGCCCAGTACCGGCTGCTGCAGCTGCTCTCCGCCGAGCACGGCAACCTGATGGTCGTCGGCGACGAGGACCAGTGCGTCGCCGAGGGGACCGGGGTGACGATGGGCGACGGCACCAAGCGGCCGATCGAGCAGGTGCGCGAGGGCGACGAGGTGATGTCTTCGCATGGCCCGGGAGACATGCGACCCGCAAGGGTGTCCGGTGTTTTCAAGTCCTGGCAGCGCGAAGGTGTCGCGATCGAGACTTTCGGTGGCCGCCGGCTTGTCAGCACTCCGGAGCACACCCACTTCGCCGGCTACCGTCTCGGTACCACCCCCCAGATGCACCTGACCTACTTGATGTGGAAGCGCGGTGTCGGCTTCCGGGTCGGGGTTTCAGGCGTCTACACCCAGCGCGGAAAGGCGGCGGTCGGCATTCGGCAGCGGTGCCTGCACGAGCATGCCGACGCGGTCTGGGTGGTCTCCGCCCACGAGACCGATGCCGAGGCGCGAGCGGCTGAGGTAGTTCTTTCCCTCCGGTACGGCCTGCCGATGGTTCCCTTCTACCGCCGCAAATCGGCCTCCGGCAAGAGCTTCATCGGCAACCAAGCTCTGCTCGACCAGGTGTTTTCGACGCTCGACACGGAAGCGGGTGGTCATCGCCTGTTGGCGGACGAGGGGTTGAGCATCCAACACCCGCACCATCTGGCGGCGACGTCGGACGGACGCCGACGCGTGGTCCGCATCTCCCTCTGCGCAGAGAGGCGCGGGGAGACGCCGATGCACCGGATCGCGCTCGCCGGTCGCGATCGAGCCGGTCGCGAGGCGCTCGAGGCGGTTGGTCTAGCCGTGCGGGAGGCAAAGCCCGGATCGGAGTCCTGGCGTTTCGAGACGGTCTTGAAGGACTTCGGCGAGGCGGTGAGGCTGGCGGGCACGATCAGCTCGGCGCTTGATGTCGACGTCACCCTCTCCGGCCGGTTTGGCGCTCGGCAGACCGGGCGCAGCGAGGGCAACGCGCTTCCCTTCATCCCTGCGGGCTCAGTGCGACCGGGAATGTCGATGTTCAGCGAGGATGGCGGCTACGACGCGGTCAGATCGGTCGAGCGGGTGGTGCTCGATCGCCCCGTCTACGACATCAACGTCGAGGGAACCCACAATTTCGTCGCCGAAGGGATCCTCACCCACAACTCGATATACGGGTTCAGAGGAGCGGACATCAGGAACGTCCTGGACTTCGAGACCGACTTCGCAGATGCCTCGGTCATCAAGCTCGAGCAGAACTACCGCTCGACGCAGACGATCCTCTCGGCGGCCAACGCGGTGGTCGAGCGCAACCGGGAGCGGCGGCCGAAGCGGCTCTGGACCGAGGAGGAGGGTGGCGACAAAGTCGAGCTGGCCGAGCTCGGCGACGAGCACGAGGAGGCGCGCTGGGTCGCGGCGGAGATCGAGCGGCTGGGCGAGGAGCACGGGGTGGCGCGCTCGGACGTCGCCGTCTTCTACCGGACCAACGCGATGAGCCGGATCCTCGAGGACACGCTGGTCCGCTACGAGCTTCCGTACCAGGTGATCGGCGGCACCAAGTTCTACGACCGCGCCGAGGTCAAGGACGCGGTCGCCTACTTGGGGCTGCTGGTCAACCCCGCCGACCTCGTCTCCTTCCAGCGGATCGTCAACGCGCCGCGGCGCGGGATCGGCAACACCAGCCAGGGCCGCCTGGCGGGTTACGCGAACACCGCCGGGATCACGATCTGGGAGGTGATGGAACGGGCCGAGGACGTGCCGGGCCTCTCCGCCGCCGCGATCAAGGCGGTCGGCCGCTTCTACGAGACGATGGACCTGCTGCGCGCACGGGCCGACGAGCAGGGCTCGGTCGCCGAGCTGCTGCAGGCGGTGCTCAGCGAGAGCGGCTACCTGGAAGCGCTGGAAGCGGAGCGCACGGTCGAGGCGGAAG
Organism: uncultured Conexibacteraceae bacterium; assembly: GCA_964464285.1. Lineage (GTDB taxonomy): Bacteria > Actinomycetota > Thermoleophilia > Solirubrobacterales > 70-9 > VAYN01. Next base: position 7,501 of record CAYXFL010000034.1, on the reverse strand, counting down.
GGCGGATCGAGAACCTCGAGGCGTTCGCCGAGGCCGCCGCCGAGTTCGACGCCAACCGTGAGCTAGAGGGGGACAGCGAGACGGCGCCGCTGGAGGAGTTCCTGCAGCAGATCTCGCTGCTCTCCGACCAGGACTCGCTGGAGGAGGAGCGCGAGCTGGTCACGCTGATGACCGTCCACAACGCCAAGGGCCTCGAGTACGACACGGTCTTCGTGATCGGCTGCGAGGACGGCGCCTTCCCGCACATGCGGGCGCTCGAAGAGGGCGGCGAGGAAGAGGAGCGGCGGCTCTGTTACGTCGCGATCACCCGCGCCCGCCGCCGCCTCTACATGACCTGGGCGCGCGAGCGCCGCCTCTTCGGGCGCTCCGAGCGCAACCTGCCCTCGCGCTTCATCGACGAGCTGCCGATCGAGCTGACCGAACGCCAGGCGAGCGCCGCGACCAGCCTCGGGGCGATGAGCTGGGACCAGCCGTCCCCGGACGGCGGGGCCGAGCAGCGGGTCGATCCGGGCCCGGCGCTGGAGATGCAGGTCGGCGACGACGTCGTCCACGCCAGCTTCGGCGACGGCGTGGTCACCGCGGTCGAGCCGGGCGGCGTGGTCGTGGTCCGCTTCGCCGGCGACGGCACCGAGCGCAAGCTGATGGCCGACTACGCCCCGATCAGGAAGCGCTAGGGCGTGGCCGCTCGCGTAATCGACGGCAAGGCGGTCGCCGCGGCGGTGCGCGAGCGGGTCCGCGTCGACGTCGCCGCCTACGTCGAGGAGACGGGCCGCACGCCGACCCTGGCGACCGTGATCGTCGGCGACGACCCGGCCTCGGAGATCTACGTCGCCAACAAGCACCGCGCCTGCGAGGACGTCGGGATGAACTCGGTCCATCACGGGCTCGAGGCGGCGACCGGCGAGGAGGAGCTGCTGGAGCTGGTGCGGGCGCTGGGCGCCGACGAGGAGGTCGACGGCATCCTCGTGCAGCTGCCGGTCCCCGCCCACATCGACTCCGACGCGGTCGTCGCCGCGATCGACCCGGGCAAGGACGTCGACGGGCTGACCCCGGCCAACGCCGGTCTGCTCGCCCACGGCACGCCCGGCCTCGTCCCCTGCACGCCCGCCGGGGTGATGGAGCTGCTCGCCCACGAGGGGGTCGAGCTGGAGGGCGCCGAGGCGGTCGTGGTCGGCCGCTCGAAGCTGGTCGGCGTGCCGGTCGCGCGGCTGCTGCTCAGCGCCAACGCGACGGTCACCGTCTGCCACTCGCGCACCCGCGACCTCGACGCCACCTGCGCTCGCGCCGATGTTCTCGTCGCCGCGGTCGGGGTCCCGCGCCTGCTCGGCGCGGCGGCGGTGAAGCCGGGCGCGGTGGTGATCGACGTCGGCATGAACCGGCTCGAGGACGGGCTCTGCGGCGACGTCGACTACGCGGCGGCGAGCGAGGTGGCGGCGGCGATCACGCCGGTCCCCGGCGGCGTCGGCCCGATGACGATCGCGATGCTGCTGGTCAACACCCTGCAGGCGGCGCGGGCGCGGGGCTCGCGGTGAGCGAGCGGAAGCGGCCGAAACGACGCCCGGCGCTGAGAATCCGCCGCGGCGAAGCGCTCCACCTCATCGCCGCGGTGCTGCTGATCGCGGCGACCTTCGCGACCTGGTTCGGTGCCGACGTGGTCGGCCAGGCGCGGGCGATCGAGCTCGGCGGCGGCACCGGCGCCGGCGGCAACGCCTGGCAGAGCCTCGACCTGATCCCGTACTTCCTCCTGCTCACCGCGATCTCCTCGCTCACGACCGTGCTGGTGCCGCTGCTCGGCGGCCCGCGTCCGCGGACCTCCCCGAACGCGGTGGTCGCCGTGCTCGGCGGCATCTCGACCCTGCTGGTGCTCTTCCGCATCCTCTTCCCGCCGGACTTCGGCGACCTCGGCGGTATCGCCCTCGAGGCGACCCTGAAGCTCGGCGCCTTCGGCGGCCTCGTCGCGGCGCTCGGCGTCGCGGTCGGCGGCTACCGAGCTATGCGTGAAGAAGGGAGCTCGTTCGAGGCGGTGGCTGAGTCTCTGCAGCCACGCCGGTCGCGACCTGCTTCGCGAAAGCGAGGATCGTCATCATCGGGTTGACGCCGACCGAGGTGGGGAACAGCGAGCCGTCGGCGACGTAGAGCGCCTCGGTCCCGTGGACGGCGCCGCGGGTGTCGCAGACGCCGGCGCCCGGGTCGGCGGCGATCCGGGCGGTGCCCATCGGGTGGAAGGCCTCCAGGCGTAGCTCCGCGGGCTTGAACGCGGTCGCCTCGAAGCTCGGCAGGTCGCCCGGCTTCAGCACCCCGACGCGGGCGATGTTCGGGTAGACCTCGGTGGCGCCGGCGGCGAAGTGGATCTCGGCGGCGCGGGCGATCCCGAAGGCGAGCCGGCGCGCGTCCTCGGCGGTCAGCTTGTAGCTCGCCCGCAGCGAGCCTTCGGCGCCGAGCCCGACCCGGCCCGAGGAGGCGTCGCAGAGGTGGACGCCGATCGAGCCGACGTGGCCGAAGTCGAGCATCCGCCGCTGGTGCTCGGCGCCGGCCCCGAGCAGCCAGGCGCCGCCGAAGGCGAGCGGGGTGAAGGTCGCCTCCAGCAGCACCTTCTCGTGCTCCCACTCGTCGACGTAGAAGCTCTGCATCACGCCGTCCCAGCCGCGCACCTCCTCCTCGTAGCGGGCGCCGACCCAGCAGGCGGGGTGGATGTGGAGGTTGCGGCCGACCTGGCGCCCGCCGAGCCCGGAGCGCAGCAGAAGCTCCGGCGTGCCCAGCGCCCCGCCGGCGGCGATCACCGCCCGCCGCGCCCGCACCGTGTAGGGCCGGGCGCCCTCGGTGAGGGCATCGACTCCGACCGCGCGGCCGTCCTCGACCACGATCCGGCGCACGTCGACCCCGGCCCGCACCCGGGCTCCCGCCGCGACCGCGCGCGGCAGGTAGCTGACGTGCATGCCGCGCTTCGCGTCGAGCTCGCAGCCGAACGGGCAGGAGCTGCACTGCACGCAGTCGCCGGCGTTGCGGAAGATCGGCGCACCGCTGACCCCGAGCGCTTCCGCCCCCTCCATCGCCAGCTGCCCGTTGCGGCCCATCCGGTTCGGGTCGAGCTGCTTGACGTGCAGCATCTCCTCGGCCTCGGCGAAGTGGGGATCGAGCTCACGCGCCCACTCGATCCCGAAGCGGGTGCGCCAGTCCTCCAACACCGAGTCCGGGGCGCGGAAGCAGGTCCCCGAGTTGATCACCGTGGTGCCGCCGACCACTTTCGCCACCGGGACCGGGATCGGCGGGCGCCCTTCGGCGATCGTCAGGCCTGCGTCGCGGTAGAGGGTCGAGATCGCCTCCAGGTGGCCGCTCGGGTAGTTCTCGCGGTTGTAGTGGCCGCCGGCCTCGAGCACGAGCACGTCGAGCCCGGCCTCGGCGAGGGTCGCCGCCGCGATCGCGCCGCCGGCACCGGAGCCGACGATCACCACGTCGCACTCCTCGCCCTCGCCGCGCGGCTCGGTGTCGCCGAGCGAGCCGGCCGGCTCGGGCACGCCGCCGTCGGCGAGCCCGCAGCCGATCTCGAACCCGATCCGCTCCTCGACCTGCGGCGTCACCGCGTAGCCGAGCGTCGAGAACAGCTTCGCCATCAGCAGCAGGTTGTGGTGGAAGGAGAGGCGCGAGCCCTCCAGCCGGTGCAGGAACTCCTCCGCGGCCTCCGGGTCGAGCCGGCTGAAGCGCCAGGGGAAGGGCAGCAGCTCGAAGGCGCGCAGGCCGAGCCGCAGGCGGAAGAGCACGCGCGGCGAGGTGGTGGCGAGGAAGCGGGCGACCGGGCCGGAGACGTCGACCTCGCGCTCGCCCGCCGGCAGGCCGTCGATGCCCGGCGCCATCGCCGCGCAGATCGCGCTCAGGGTGCGTTGCTCAGCGGCTGAAAGCCCTGGCGGGCGCCTTCAACCGGGGTCGGCGGGGCGGCCGATCCGCCCGATCAGCACATACAGCCCGAGCGCGACGAAGACCAGCGAGCCGTCGAGCAGGAAGTTGAGCAGGTAGGCGAAGACCTGTTCGTCGAAGACGAAGAAGCCGAGCGTCGCCAGCGAGGACGCCGCCTTGCCCAGCGCCAGGATCAGCAGCAGCGCCCGGTAGCGGACCACGTCGGTCTGGGCGAGCAGGCAGATCCCGGTGATCACGACCATGTAGGCGAAGCCGAGCGAGAGCCAGAGCTGCTCGTCCCCGTGCGGGGCGCGCGTCTCGTTGCCGAGCAGTTCGCCGAAGTCCGAGATCACGTCGAGCGTGCCGTCGGGGAAGGCGATGAAGAGGAAGCCGACCACGGCGAAGGTCGCCGCGAGCAGGCGCAGGCTCAGCACCACGAATCTCTCGGCCGCCGGTCCCTGCATCGGGCGGGACAATACTGGCTGCGCAGCCAGTCCGCCAGCGGGCGTCGGCGAGGCGATTTCGGGCAGGATCGCGGCCGTGGGGTTCACGCGCGCCGAGCTCGAGGAGTACCGCGGCCAGGAGGTCGACGACCTGGTCGGGCCGGGGCTGAAGCTGCTCTTCGTCGGGATCAACCCGGGGCTCTGGACCGCCGCCGTCAACACCCACTTCGCCCACCCGGCGAACCGCTTCTACCCGGCGCTGGCGCGGGCCGGGATCTCCGCCTACGAGATCGACCGCGCCGCCGGGATGAGCGCCGCCGACCGCGCCGGGCTGATCGCGCGCGGGGTCGGGATCACCAATCTGGTGCGGCGGGCGACCGCGCGCGCCGACGAGCTCTCCCGCGAGGAGCTGCGCGAGGGCGGCGAGCGGCTGCTCGGGTTCGTCGCCGAGCAGCGGCCGGCGGTCGTCGCGATCGCCGGGATCACCGCCTACCGCGACGCCTTCGGCGAGCGCCGCGCCGCCGCCGGGCGCCAGCCGGAGACGCTGGAGAGCGCCGCCCGCTGGTCCGGCGCGGCGCTCTGGGTCGTTCCCAACCCGAGCGGGCTGAACGCCCACGAGACGGTCGAGACGCTGGCCGCGGCCTACGCCGCGCCGGCCGCCGAGGCGGGCGTGATTCCCGCCCCCGCGGCGCCGGCGCAGGGGCGGCGCTAGAGTCGGAGCCGCATCTCCGGACGAGACGCGCGCCGTACCCGGTCAAGCAAAGACGACGCGCATCGGTCAAACGACGCTGGAGGTGTGCGATGGCTTGGATTCTTCTGTTCGCGGCCGGGCTGCTGGAGACGGTCTGGGCGCTGGCCCTTAAGGAGTCGGAGGGGCTCTCCCGGGCGTGGCCCACGGCGATCTTCCTGGTCGCCCTGATCGTGAGCATGGCGCTGCTCGCGCTGGCCCTGCGCGAGCTGCCGGTGGGTACCGGCTACGCGGTCTGGACCGGGATCGGCGCGGTCGGCGCCGCGATCGCCGGCATGGTGCTGCTCGGCGAGCCCGCGGTGCTCGCCCGGATCGCCCCGATCGGCCTGATCGCGGCCGGGATCGTCTGGCTGGCGCTCGGCGAGGCTTAGGCCGCGGCGGCCGGCTGCCGCCGCTCTTCATAGAATCCCCGCCGTGATCGATCGCGAGCAGGTACTCCACGTCGCCAGGCTGTCGCGCCTGAGGCTCTCCGACGAGGAGGTCGAGCGGATGACCGGCGAGCTCTCGCACATCCTCGAGCACGTCGACCGGATCGGCCAGATGGACCTCGAGGGGGTCGAGCCGACCTCGCACGTGGTCGCGCTGGAGAACGTGCTGCGGGCCGACGCGCCGACTCCGAGCCTGCCCCGCGAGGCGGCGCTCGCCAACGCTCCCGAACCGGTCGAGGGCGCCTTCCGCGTGCCCTCGCCGCAGGCCGACTGATGGCGGACCTGCTCGAGCTCAGCGTCGCCGAGGCGGCGGCGAAGATCGCCGCCGGCGAGGTCTCGCGCGAGGAGTACTTCGCCGCCTGGATGGGCGCCGCCGCCGGCGACGAGCTGAACGCCTACCTGTGGCGGGTCGAGAACGCCGCCGACTACGAGGTCGCCGAGGGGCCGCTGAGCGGGATCCCGGTCGCGGTCAAGGACATCTTCGCCACCGAGGGGGCGCCGACCACCGCCGGCTCGAAGATCCTCTCCGGCTACACGCCGCCCTACACGGCGACTGCGGTCGAGCGCCTCGACGCGGCCGGCGCCCGGGTGCTCGGCAAGACCAACATGGACGAGTTCGCGATGGGCTCCTCGAACGAGAACTCCGCCTACGGGCCGGTGCTCAACCCGTGGGACCGCGGCCGCGTCCCGGGCGGCTCCTCCGGCGGCTCGGCGGCGGTCGTCGCCGGCGGCCTCGCGCCCTGCTCGATCGGCACCGACACCGGCGGCTCGATCCGCCAGCCGGCGGCGCTCTGCGGGATCGTCGGCCTGAAGCCGACCTACGGCTCGATCTCCCGCTACGGGATGATCGCCTTCGCCTCCTCGCTGGACCAGTGCGGCCCGCTGACCCGCGACGTCACCGACGCGGCGCTGCTGCTGGCGGCGCTCGAGGGCCGCGACCCGCGCGACTCGACCTCGGTCGGGATCGCGGGCGGCGTCGTCGCCCCCAGCGCCGAGGACCTCAAGGGATTGCGCTTCGGCGTCCCAGCCGAGCTCTCCAGCGACGCGATCGAGCCCGGCGTGCGCGCCGTCTTCGAGCAGACCCTGGCGCGGATCGAGGAGCTCGGCGGCGAGATCGCCGAGGTCGCCCTGCCGAGCGCCGAGCTCGGGATCTCCGCCTACTACGTGCTCGCCCCGGCCGAGGCCTCCTCGAACCTGGCCCGCTACGACGGCGTCCGCTACGGGATGCGCGCCGGCGGCGACGGCGACCTGATCGAGATGTACGAGACCACCCGCACCGAGGGCTTCGGCCCGGAGGTGAAGCGGCGGATCCTGCTCGGCACCTACGCGCTCTCCTCCGGCTACTACGACGCTTACTACGGGCAGGCGCAGAAGGTCCGCACGCGGATCGCCCGGGACTTCGCCGCCGCCTTCGCCGGGGTCGACTTCGTCGTCACCCCGACCTCGCCCTCGGTCGCCTTCGGGCTCGGCGAGAAGACCGCCGACCCGCTGGAGATGTACCTGAACGACTTCTTCACGGTGCCGATGAGCCTCGCCGGGATCCCGGCGATCTCGATCCCGGCCGGGCTCGCCGAGCCCGCCGGCGGCGGCCGCAAGCTGCCGGTCGGGTTCCAGATCGCGGCGCCGGCCTTCGCCGAGCAGAAGCTGCTGGAGGCCGCCTTCGCGCTGGAGACCGCGGTCGGGTTCGCGGCAGGCGCGCCCGGCATCCCGTACCTGAACGGGGGAGGCGAGCCGGCGTGAGCGACCTCGAAGCGGTGATCGGGCTGGAGATCCACGTCCAGCTGGCGACCAGGACGAAGATGTTCTGCGGCTGCGAACTCTCCTTCGGCGACGAGCCGAACACCCACACCTGCCCGATCTGCCTCGCCCACCCGGGCGTGCTGCCGGTGGCCAACGAGCAGGCGATCCTCTACGCCTTGCAGATCGGCATGGCGCTGGAGTGCGAGATCGCGCCGCGCTCGATCTTCCACCGCAAGAACTACTTCTATCCC
>CAYXFL010000033.1:0-31636 GCA_964464285.1 uncultured Conexibacteraceae bacterium | reverse complement strand
CGGGCCCGGATCTACTTCATGGCGTTCGGAACGTCCCTGGGCTCGTCATCTAGCGAACCGGCTACGCCGGCCGCAAACTCCGCGAAGAGGCTGGCTCGGGCCCGGTGGGCCGATCGGCAGACTGATCAGGCGCCGTCGCGCGGCAGGTTCTTGTTTGCGCCGTAGGAGTGGCCGGCGCGGGCGGGCGGCAAACTAGATTGCGCCCTCGCAGGGCATAGCCGGAACGCCGTCACCGCCCGCGCGCGTGCCGAGTCCGAGCGTAGCGCTCTTCGTCGAAGGGTTGTTGGGTTTGAAGCATGCGATGGACCGAGGCGGCAGGCGTGGCGGGCCAGGGCGACGCGGGCCTCGATCGGCCTCATGCCGCGAGCGCGCAGCTCGCGGTCTCGCTCCTTGAAGGGCCCGCAGTGCTGAGAGAGCCCCCAGGCGATCCCCGTCAGCGCGTCGCGGCGCTCGCCGGGGGCGGTCCGGGAGATCGCCCTGGCTTTGCGGATGGTGGCCGACTCATAGCGCGCCGGCGCCAGGCCGGTGAAGGAGTAGAGGCGCTCGGGGGTGGGAAAGCGCTCGACCGGCAGGGCGAAGGCGGCAAGTGCCGCGGCCCTCGTTGCCGCGACCCCCGGCAGCGTCGTCAGGATCTGGCCGGGCGTCTGGGCCAGGAGCTCGGCGATCTGGGTCTCGACCGCATCGACGTCGACTTGCAGGGCGTGCCAGCGGCGGACGTCGCGACCCAGGCGCTCGGCCCGCAGCTCTGCGTCTGGCGGAGGGGGCAGGCAGCCGCGCCAGCGCTCAGACCAGAACTCCGCCGTGGCGCGCGAGAGCCGCCGCGGCGCCCTGGCGATCAGCGAACGGGGAGCGGGCGCCCGGCCGCCGAAGTCGACTGCGCAGGCCAGCACCGCCTGGCCGGTGGGCGTCTCCAGGCCCAGCACCCGCCCGTGGCCCGCTGGGGCTGAGAGCCCGGGGCAGAGACTGTTCAGCTGATGGTGCAGGTGCTGGCGTGCGACCTTGCGCTGAGCGATCAGGCGGCGGCGGTGGCGCACCGCGTCCAGCAGCGCCTCGAGAGTCCCGCTTTGGGCCGGCCGGCCCCTTCCCTGGCGGGCGAGGGAGACCAGGGCGGCGCAGTGTCAATGATCATCGAAAAATGTCGGTCGATGGTCACCGAAAAATGCAGGTCGGCCTCCTCGTCTGACCCGGCGGCGGCCGGGCTCCCGTAGCGCTCACCCGCCGGCCTCCTCGCGGTCGTGGTCGCGCTTGCCCAGCGCCTCGAGGCGGCCCTTCAGCCGAAACGAGGGACCGTTGATCGAAAGCACCTCGGCGTCGTGCAGGAGACGGTCGAGGATCGCCGCGGCGAGCACCTCGTCGCCGAAGGTCTGCGCCCACTCGCCGACCGCCTTGTTGGAGGTGACGATCGTCGAGCCCTTCGTGTAGCGGCGGTTGACGACCTGAAAGAGCCGGTTGGCGTCGGCGCGGTCCAGCGGCAGGTAGCCCGCCTCGTCGAGGACCAGCAGGTGCGGTCGCTGCAGCTGGGTGAGCTGGTTGGGCAGCTTGCCGAGGGCGTCGGCCTTGCGCAGGTTGCGGACCAGGTCGTCGAGGGTCGTGTAGCGGACCAGGTAGCCGCGGGCCAGCGCCTCCATCGCCAGGCCGACGGAGAGGTGTGACTTGCCGACCCCGGGTGGGCCCAGGATCAGGGCCGAGACCTTGCGCTCGATGAAGCGCAGGGAGCGCAGCTCGGCGATCCGCTTGGGGTCGAGCTCGGGCTGGAAGGAGGCGTCGAACTCATCGAGCGTCTTGCGGTGGGGTAGCCCGGCCATCTTCAGCCGCTGCGCGTAGCGGCGGCCTTCCAGCACGCCGATCTCCGACTCCAGCACCAGGTCGAGGAACTCGCGGTAGCCGAGGCTCTCGCTCTCGGCCCGGCCGACCAGCTCGTCGGGGCTCTCGGCGATCCCGTGCAGGCGCAGCTCGGAGGCGTTGCGGCGGATCCGCTCGTTCAGCATCTCAGCCACGGGCCGCCTCCGCGTAGGCGTCGAGCGGGCGACGGTGGACTTCCACGTCGGGCAGCTCGCCGAGCACCGAGGCGAGGTTGACCGAGCCCTCGACCGGGTCGGGCAGGGCGATCCGCTCGCGCCGGCGCGGATGGCGTGAGTAGCGATCGCCGGTGGCGATCGAGTAGACCTCGATCTCCTCCGCGCCGAGGCGCAGTTCGACCGTCTCGCCGCCCGCGGCGCCGCTGATCGGGTAGCGGCGCCCCTCGAAGCTGATCAGCCCGTCACGGGCGACCTTGCGCTGGGTGCGGGAGACGACCAGGTAGGGGATCGGCGGGGCCGCCAAGAGCGCGGCCCGGTCGCGCTCGGCGCGCTCGGCCACCACCTCGCCGTGGGTGCCGTGGGCCCGCGTGCGGGCGACCTCGGCGTTCCAGCTCGCCCACTCCCGGTTGGCCTGCTCGTAGTCGGCGAAGCCGTGGCCGCGCAAGAGGCGGCCGCGCACGTAGGCGACGTCGGACTCGACCTTGCCCTTGGTCTGGGGGCGGTAGGGCCGGCAGAGGCGCAGCTTGAAGCCGTAGTGGTGGGCCGAGGCCAGTGCCTCGGGGTGGTAGGCGCGATCGCCCTCGCGCCGCTCGGCGCCGACGTGGGAGCGCACCACGGTCTTGGTGCGGTCATAGAGGATCTCCTTCGGGACGCCGCCGAAGTGGGCGAAGGCGGCGCGGTGGCAGGCACAGAAGGTGACCAGGTCCTGGGAGCCGACCAGCCCGACGAAGGCGTCGCGCGAGTGGCCCAGCACCATGTGGAAGCCGTAGAGCGGCAGCTCCAGGCCCGAGGAGGTGACGATCGGCTCCTCGTGGGACCAGTCGACCTGGGCCTGGTGGCCCGGAGCGGTCTCAAAGCGCTCGGAGACCGGCTCGGGCGCCTTCGGGCGGGCGCGGTCGACGTAGCGGCGCACCGTCGGATAGCTGCCGGTGAAGCCGTGGTCGCGGACGAGGTCCTGGTGGATGCGGGTCGCCTCCAGGCCGACGTCGGAGGCCAGCCACTGGTCGATCTTCGGCTTGAACGGGTCGAGCTTCGACGGCGTGCGCCGGCGCCGGTAGCGCGGCTGGGCGCCCTCTGTCAGGTAGCGCTTCACCGTTCGCCAATCGCGGCCGACGATGCGGCCGATCTCGGCGTAGGTCAGCCCCTGGCGGTGCAGGGCTCGGATGTCCATGAACTCCTCCTCGTTGATCAACGCGCCTCCTTCAGGTTCGCCCGATCGGGCGAACCTGAAGGAGCTATCGGTCGGCAGAAGAGGCCGAAGCCGAGGCTTCCGGGGACCTACACGTTTCGGTGATCACGGAGCGACAGTTTTACGTGACCACGGACACACGGAGCTGGAGCGGGTCGCCCGCGCCGAGAAGCTCCCCTGGCGCGAGGTGCAGCGGGCGAAGATCGTCCTCTATGCCGCGGCAGGCCAAAGCGACGTCGAGATCGCCGCCCGCCTCGATACCTCGGCCGGGATCGTCGGTCGCTGGCGAAGACGATTCTGCGCCGAGCGCCTGGAGGGACTCAAGGACAAGCCGCGCGCGGGTCGCCCGCGCCGTTTCCCCCCCGGAGCAGGTCGCCGAGGTCAAGGCGATCGCCTGCGAGCTGCCGGCCACCCACGGCCTGCCGCTCTCGCGCTTCAGCCGCACTGAGCTGCACCGGCTGGTGATCGAGCGGGGGGTGACCGAGGCATCGGCCTCGACGATCTGGCGCTGGCTTCACGAAGACGCGATCCGCCCCTGGCGGGTGCGCTCCTGGATCTTCCGCCGCGACCCCGACTTCCTCGCCAAGGCCTCGCGGGCGCTCGACCTCTACGCCCGGCGCTTCGAGGGTCGCCGCCTGCGCCCGAACGAGTACGTGATCTCGGCCGACGAGAAGTCCCAGCTGCAGGCGCTGGGGCGCCGTCATCCCACCACGCCGCCGGGTCCCGGCAGGCCGATGCGGCGCGAGTTCGACTACGAGCGCGGCGGCACCCTGGCCTACCTCGCCGCCTGGGACGTCCACCACGCCAACCTCTTCGGCCGGGTCGAGGAGAGGACCGGGATCGAGCCCTTCGGGCGCCTGGTCGAGGAAGTGATGACCAGCGAGCCCTACGCCTCGGCCAAGCGCGTGTTCTGGGTCGTCGACAACGGCTCCTCGCACGCGGGCAGAGCCTCGATCGAGAGGCTTGAGGGCGCCTACGAGAATCTGCGGCTGATCCACCTGCCCGTTCACGCCTCCTGGCTGAACCAGATCGAGCTCTACTTCTCGATCGTGCAGCGCAAGGCACTCACCCCCAACGACTTCGGCTCCCTGGAGGAGCTCTCAGAGCGGCTGCTTGCCTTCCAGGCGCACTACGCCGGGATCGCCCGCCCGTTTGAGTGGACGTTCACCCGGGATGACCTGGAGCGGGTGATCGAGCGTCTCGACGGTTCAGGCGAGCGTCTCGACCTCGCCGCCTGAGGGCTACGCGGCGAGCCGGATCCCGGCCGGGGTAGTGGCGGCCCCGACCCAAACGGCGACCGCCTCCAGCAGAGCGCAGCGCATGAAGATACGCGACCGGCTCGCGAGGTCGATCAGCGCGGCGGCGGCGAGATCGCGGTCGATGACCCGCGCCTCGGCCTTGGCGAGCAGGGCGCGGGCGAGGCGCTCGCGCCCCGCCGGGGAGTCGATCTGCCTCGCGACGGCGTCGAGCACCAGCGGGTCGGGGTCGTCTTCCTCCACCGCCTCGCAGAGGCTGTCGAGCTCGGGGGAGAAGAGCTTCGGCAGCTCCACCTGAAGGGAGAGATCGGCGGCGGGAAGATCCCACAGATCGTCGAAGAGCGCCTCGAACTCCACATCGGAGAGTCGCGAGGTCCATTCGGCGCCCTGGCGAGCGGCGCCGCTCAGGAAGGCGCGGGAGAGGCTCTCCTCGGAGGGGCCGCGCTCGATGCCGCAGCAGCGCTTGGCCTTGCGACCCGAGCCGCAGGGACAGGGCTCGTTTCGCCCGACCTTCGCCACGGTTGGATCGTGCCGAGGGCACCGGTCGGAAAGCGGGTCATCCGTTACGCACTGAATTTACGGACGCGTCTACTAGTCGCTCTCTGGCGGCCTGAGTTCCTCGGGCGCGGGCTCGGGGAAGTCGCGGAGCTGGCCGGAGCCACGTGCCGCTTCGTAGAACATCGTCAATGAGCTGACGGGAATCTCGACGGGCTCCTCCTCGCCGCTGTGCCTGCGCTGGGCGAGGCGTTCGGCGGACCTTGCCTGTATCTCCATGCGCCGGTCCAGGTGGTCGGCTTCAAGCGCGTTCATTTCGCCGAAGCCCTCCTCGTCGACCACCATCGGCATGCGGATCAGGCAGCGATCGACTCGGCTGTCGAAGGTCCGTGTGTCGAGGGCGAGTGCGGCGTCCATGATCGCCAGGTTGACGATGTAGCGGCTGAGTGCCTCCCGCTCCTCGAGTGTGAGTTCTCTGGCTCCCTCGTCACCGATCATCGGCCGGTGGCAAGCGCGGTAGAACCGCTCGGTTCCGCCCCGTACGGGGCGCCAGCCAACTTCTTCGATCATCCCGAGCTCCTCGAGCTTTTCGAGGTGGTAGTTGACGTAGGAGACGTCCTTGAACCCGAAGGCACGCATGAGCTGCGTCGCGCTGGCGATTCTTTCTGCGAGGCACATGAAACACCGGACCCGCACGGGGTGCGCCAGCACTGCCGCCAGGGTTGCCTCCGAGCTCAGCTGGACCCTCGGCCGCCCCTTCGACTTCGATCGCTGCATGCGTCCTCCCTTCCATTCAAAAGGCCCCCGACAGTCGGAAACTTTAGAGCAAGATCCTCAGAGAAAGCTGGAAAGCGCTCTACTGCTAGAAGCAATTTGAGTTTGCAGCCGGTCTTCGTCCTCTGACACCTGGGTTTCGCATGGGTCGCCGTTGCCGGGGCCACAGTGCGCCTCCGGGCAGTCACCACGCCGGCGATTCTGGGGGGGGAGGTGAAGCACCTGTGACGATCAAGAACGACCCGTCCGGCATTCCGACGGGCTCCATCACCAAGGGCGTCTAGCGACGCACACCGCAGGACGGCCCGTCGACCTCGGATCAGTCTCGCGAGCGTGAGGAGCGAGAGCCGGCGGGCCGTCTCTGTCGAGTTGCCAGCCGGGGCCGAGGCTATGCATTCGGGCGGCAACCACTAAAAAGGATTCCGACGTTCGGGGTTGCCTTCAGAGCGCCCGCTACCTACGGTTGATCCGTACTCGCGAGCTAGAACGTCAACCTTCCACCGGGACTAAGTCGGTTCAACATAAGTGGTGGGCGCGTCGCGCCAGCGACCGCCCACCTGACCGCCAGAGGAAAGGCCCTGACGGTGGAGGGAAGGCTATTCGCCTTTCGCGACGCCGCCAACTTCCCCGCCTCTTCTGGCTGATCAGGAGGACAAGGGAATGTCAGAACAGCCGTTCGCCAGTGACACAGGATGAGCCACGCAAACGCTCGCCGCGCAAGCGAACTTGCCCAGGTGATGACCGAGCCGATACGGCTCAAGATCCTGACATCGATGAGCGACGACAGGCAGCTGTCGGCGAAGGACTTTCACGACATGCTTGTTGCGGGAAAGGTCGACCTCGGCGGGTGGAGCCCCGAGATCACCGGCGTCTCATACCACCTCCGCGTCCTCGAGGAGTGCGGCGCTGTTGAGGTCGTCCGCAGAGTTCCCGTCCGTGGCGCTTCGAAGAAAGTCACGAAGGCGACCGCCGTAGGCAAAGAGCTCTGTCTCGTCTGGGCAGACTTACTTCGCATCGCGGACGGTGATGACGGATTCGATCCTCGGGGAACTTCCTTTCTCGGCCAGAGGCGAGAGGCGGGGGTGACGGTGGAAGACCAATCGCCTCAGTTCGACTGGGCCTTCCTCGTGCCCCGAACCGTCCATCCCATGCAGGTGGCGATCGTCGAAGCAATCTCCTATGTGGGCCTTCCCCTCTCGGCCGCTGATCTGCGTCGCAAGTTCGGCGAGGGTCACACCGTCTCCCATGTTTCGTACCACGTGAACTCACTCGCAAGAGTCGGGGCGTTGGTTCTCGCCGAGGAACAACGACACCGGGGCAGGTTCGCGAGCTACTACGAGATCCCCGTCGGGCTACTTCGTGCGTAATTGCGCGCAATAGCGTTCAGGGAGGCGGTGCGCACGATGCGGCTCTGGGAGCGAACCGGCTGAGCTCGCCTCGCGCGTCCTCACTGTCGGCGAGGACGCACCGGCGACTGCTACTCGCGCTTGTCGACGACCATCACTCGTTTCTGGGTCTCGCTGGCCAGAGGACCGGCCACCAACTCGGCTTCGATGGCCTCAATCCTGCCGCCCGAGACAGGATCGGCACCTGCGAATCAGGTTCTAACGGCACAGTACTCATCACCTCGCCGAAGGCAATTCCCTCTGCTGCCGCGAACCGACAGCAGGGCAACAACTTGCTCAGTGCAATCCCTCAGTTCTAAAAGTAGGTAACTGAGCCGACCGCGAGGGCGCTAGGGTATCGCCGTACCGGAGGTCGTTCACATCCGTACCAGAAGAAATCGATCTCCGGCCGATCAACTCGGACAAGGTAGGGGGAGTCAGGTGTTTCGAAGCGGCGATGTTCGGCGCGGCAATATCCGTGTGCGCGGTCGGTCGATCTCAAGGTCGACCCTTACGGTCCTGTTGGCATTTGTTGGGCTCTTGTTGTTCGTCGGCGCTGGCCTGGCGCTTGCAGCCGGGAGCGACACTGAAGGTGGAGTCGTGCTGGCGGCGAACTCTTCTGTGCCGGCGGCCGAGGAGCTACCCGCCAAGCGCACCGCGACCTCGCGTACCTTCGAGTTGCCGGACGGCAGCCGGGAAACGCGGCTTTACCAAGCCGCGGTCAACTACCGCGACGAGGACGGCAGATGGAAGCCGATCGAGGAAGGGCTGCAGGGCAGAGACGGCTCGGCGCTTACCAACGGCGACAGCGCCTTTGACCTGGACCTGCCGGCTCGTCTCGGGGACGGTCCCGTGCGCTTCTCCCGGGACGGTGACTGGGTCGCTTCGCGACTCCTCGGCGAGTCATCTGCGCCGGTCGACCTCGAGAAGGACGGCACGGCGACCTACCGGCTGGCGAACCCGCAGGCGAGCGTCAAGCTTTCGACCCTCGCCAACGGCATCAAGGAGAACATCGAGATTGCCAGCCCATCGGCTCCGAGCAGCTTCCGCTTCGAGCTCACCGCCTCCGCCGGCCTTACGCCGACGACTGCCAAGGACGGCGCGATCGAGTTCCGCGACCCAGACGACGATCTGGTCGCCGAGCTCCCCGCCCCGTTCATGTTCGACAGCTCCGGTGAGCCGGATGGGTTCTCAAATGCGGTTGAGTACGAGCTTGCGCCGAGCGACTCGGGAGCCTGGCTGCTCACGATCGAGTCATCCAAGGAATGGCTCAATGACCCCAGCCGCCAATGGCCGGTGACGATCGACCCCTCGATCCTCGGGCCGCAGCCGGCCTACTTCGACTGCACGGTCTACAGCGCGCCATCGATCGAAACCTGGAACAAATGCGGGCAAAAAGGCGTACCGACGCTGGCCGCCGAAGACTACAACCGCCCCTCGACCCCCGACGAATACAGCCGCACGCTCGCCTTCTTTCGCCTGATCGGGGCGATTGCCCCGAGCGCCGACGTGATCGGCGCGGACATGCACCTGTATTCGCCCGAAGCAGCGCAGAACACCGACGGCGTCGAACTGACCCGCCTGACCGTGCCTTGGAGCAGTTACGTCTCCTGGAAATACAGCGGTTACCCCAACTGCTTCACCTGCGCGCCTTGGGCGACCCCCGGTGGCACCGGCTCGGAGGTTGTGGCCCAACTGACCACTGCGGCTCGTGGCGGCAGCGGTGCCGGCTGGTGGGTCGTCCCGCTGCAGGAATCAATGGTCCAGGAGTGGGTCACTGGCGGCGACCCCGTGAACTTCGGGATGGCGGTCAAACAGCTGGGCGAGCAGGTTCACAGCTGCAGCCCAACTTGCCTATATCGCAAATTGATCTTCCAATCCAGCGCCGCTACGACTCCGAGCCAGCGGCCCTACCTCTCGATCAGCTATTACCCCCCGGTGCCGGCGGCAAGCAATGCCAAGGTCATCTCGCCCTCGGACGGCACCCGCACCGCTAGGCGGCTGAAGCTCCAGGCCGGCTGGTCGAGCGGGGTGACTGGCGTCACCTGGCGATACCGCGAAGGAAAAAGCGGCGCCTTCAAAGAGGTGCCGGCCGAATTCGTTCGCGACGGCGAGGGCAAGGCGGTGTCCGCATGGCCCGTCGACACGTTCGAAACGAACCCGAGCGCGCCCCTCTACCTTGACACCAGTCAGCTCTCGCCAACCCTGCGGAAAAAGGGCGGCCCGATCCAGGTCCGTGCCCTCTTCGAAGGCGGCGCGCATGGGGTCAGTGCCCCGGTGGAAGCGAAAGTCGACCCTGCGCTCGGCGGCCCCAAAGACGCGACCGCGGACATCGGCCCCGGCAGCGTCGATCTGCTGACCGGCAACTTCACGGTGACCAAGACCGACGTCTCGATCCCCACCTTCAACTCCTCGCTCGATTTCTCGCGCACCTTCAACTCGCGCTACGCCGCCGAACTGGTTACCGAAGCCGACAAAAACAAGGACAAAGCCGGCGTCCTCGGACCCGGCTGGAAGCCGGGAGTGCCGGTCGAAGAGAACGGCGCCGGAGCCTGGCGTAGCGTCAAGCTGGTGACCGAAAGCGAAGAAGTAGAAGAAGAAGCATTCTCCTTCACCTACGCCTTGGCGACCGGGGTCGAGGGGGCCGAAGTCCCCTTCGAACAAGAACCCAGCGGCGCCTTCAGGACCCCCGATGAGTTGCCGGGTTGGTCTCTGACGGCCAACGCACCCACCAGCCCATCCGAATTCGTCCTGCGCACCCCAGACGGCACGAAGACGACGTTCTGGAACGGCGGCAGCGGCTCGGAGTACCTGCCCAAGGAGGTCTCCCAGCCGGGTGCCTCGACCAACTCGACGCGGATGATCTACGAGGTCAAAGGCGACAATCGCCGGCTGACGCAGATCGTCGCGCCGACGGTGTCCGGCGTCGACTGCGTAACCAATCCGAAAGCAACCGCCGGCTGCAAAGTGCTGAGCTTCAACTACGCGGCGGCCGGCACCTGGGGGGGCGATGCGCAACTGGGCGACCGCCTGACCTCGGTCACCTATAACGCCCATACCTCGGCGGCCCGTGGACCGTCGCCCAGTACAAATACGACCCCGCCACCGGGCGCCTGAATGAAGTCTGGGACCCGCGGATCTCCCCAGAGCTAAAAGAGACCTACACCTACAACTCCACGGGCCAGATTGCCACGATCACCCCTTCGGGTCTGAGACCTTGGACGATGGGCTACGAAACCTTGAACGAAGAGGAAGTGTCGGGCCGGCTGAAGACGGTCAAACGCGACAGCTTGGTAGAAAGCGATCCCATCGCCCAGACGACGATCGCCTACGGAGTTCCGGTCTCCGGCTCGGGTGCTCCCTACCCGATGGCCGGCTCGGACGTCGCGAAATGGAATCAGACCGACGTTCCGGTCGATGCGACCGCGATCTTCCCGCCCGACCAGGTCCCGACCTCCTCGCCGCCCTCGGATTACGCGCGGGCCACCGTCTACTACATGGACTCCGACGGTCACGCCGTCAACACCGCGACCCCGAAAGGGGCCGGCACCGAAGCGGCCTCGATCTCGACCGGCGAAACCGACCAGTACGGCAACGTCGTCCGCGAGCTGACTCCACAGAACCGCCTCCGGTCACTGGCCGCGGGCACCGAATCGGTCGCGCGCTCCAAACAGCTCGACACCAGACGCCTTTATGGCAGCGAAGGCGCTGAGATGGTCGAGGAAGTCGGCCCTCTCCACGACGTCCGCCTCGAAGGCACGGGCGAAGTCGTCCCCGCGCGCTCCTACCGCTACGTCGACTACGACCAGGTCCCCTCGGGGGTCACCCTGCCGACTCCGGCGCCGCATCTCCCGACGACCGAGAAATCCGCGGCTTTGGTCGGCGGCCTCCTCAAAGAGACGCGGATCAGCAAGACCGAGTACGACTGGACCCTGCGCAAGCCGACGAAGACGATCGTGGACGCCGGCGAAGGCGGACTCAACCTCGAATCGCTGACCTCCTACGACGCGAACACCGGCCTGCCGGTGCAGATTCGCCAACCCTCTGACGCCAAAGGCGCCGGTGCCGGCACGACGAAAGTCACGTATTACACCCTGGGCTCGTCGGCGGTGAGCTGCCAGAACTACGCCCTCGTCGGCCTCCCCTGCCGGATCGAACCGGTCGCCCAGCCGGGAACCAGCGGCATGCCCCAGGTGAAGGCGACCTGGATTCCCGCCTACAACCACCTCGGTCAACCGACCGATGTTCGGGAGGCGCCAGGCAAAGCCGCTCTTGACGCGGGCACCCCACTGCGAAAGACCATTACCACCTATGACTCGGCCGGTCGGGTGCAGACCGTCAAGCGAACCGGGGGCGGCGCCACGGTGCCTAAGACGATCACCGAATACAGCGACACCACGGGGGCGCTGATGGCTCAGCGCTTTATCTGCAGCGCCGCCGAATGCGGCACGAACTACGCCTCGGCCTTCGGGTCGAAAGGCAGTGGCAATGGTCAGTTCCAGCGTCCGGGAGGAAGCGCCATCGATGCAAGCGGCAACGTGTGGGTCGTAGACACGGAGAACAACCGAATCCAGAAGTTCAACGACAAAGGCGAATATCTCGCCAAATTCGGCTCCAGCGGTACCGGCAACGGGCAGATGAAACGGCCGGCTGATGTCGCGATCGATGCGAGCGGCAACCTATGGGTCGTGGACCGGGACAACAACCGAATCCAGAAGTTCAACGACAAAGGCGAATATCTCGCCAAATTCAGTTCCAACGGCGGTGCGAACGGTCAGCTCAGCAAGCCCGAATCCATCGCGATCGACGCCGGAGGGAACATTTGGGTAGCCGACACCGGTAACAATCGCCTACAGAAGTTCAGCGCGGCAGGCAGCTTCCTCCAAGTCGTCGGCTCCAAAGGTAACGGCCTGGGTCAGCTCAGAGATCCCATTGGCATCGACATCGACGCCGATGGTGATGTCTGGGTTGCTGACTCTGGAAACGATCGGGTCGTCGTGTTCAAAGACAGCGGCGGGTTGGTCCGCCAGTTCGGCTCGCAGGGCTCTGGCGAAGGGCAGTTCCGCGAACCCGTCGCGCTCGACGTCGACGAGGACGGGAATGCCTGGATCGTGGACAGCAACAACGCCTACGTCCAGCAATACAACGAGAAAGGTCAGTATCTGGACAAGTTCGGGAGCGACGGTACCGGGCCCAGCCAGTTTCGCTTTAAGAAACCCGCTGGGATCACGGTGGGCGACGGTGGCGCGATCTGGGTTTCCGATTCCGACAACGGCCGGGTCCAGAAGTGGGTCTACACCGGGATCCCCGACGACCAGGCGGTGACGACGACCCACGACGCCCTGGGCCGTTCCACCTCTTACCAGGACGCCGACGGCAACACCTCAACGATCACCTACGACCTCCTCGGCCGACCGGCCACGACCAACGACGGGAAAGGCACCCAGATCCGGACCTACGACGCCGCTTCGGGCCTTCTGACCGAACTCGAAGACTCGGCGGCCGGGACCTTCACCGCGACCTATGACGCCGACGGCAATCTGATCGCTGAAGGGTTGCCCAACGGCCTAGTCGCCGAACACACTTACGACGAGGCCGGGGAGCCCACCGAGCTCGCCTACGACAAGGCTGGTAGCAAATGGCTTGACTTCGATGCGGAGCGCTCGATCCACGGCCAGATCCTCTGGCAGAAAAGCCTTACTTCCAGGCAGGAATACAGCTACGACAAGGCGGGGCGCCTCGTCAAGACCAAGGACTGGGACGCTGCCGTCGGTGGAAATTGCACGACCCGCGAATACGTCTTCGGCGAACCGGGCTACGAATCGCTGCCGGGCAAGAATTCGAACCGCACGAAACTCATCACCCGGAATCCGGGAATCGGCGGAGTCTGCGCAGTATCCGGGGGCACTACCCAAAGCTATGCCTATGACGGTGCGGACCGCCTGATCGGGGGAGGGGCCAGCTACGATGACTTTGGGCGCATCACCAGCTTGCCGGCGGTCTACGCCGGAGGCAACGCACTGACGACGAGCTACTTTGGCACGGACATGGTTGCGAGTCAGACGCAGAATGGTGTTATCAATACGTTCCAGCTTGACGCCGCGTTACGCCAGCGACAGCGGACGCAGGGCGGTGGTTTTGAAGGGGTTGAAGAGTTCCACTACGCGGGTCCAACGGACACGCCAGCCTGGACCCAGATCGGCACGCAATGGAGGCGGAACATTCCCGGCATTGGTGGCGGCCTATCCGCAATCCAGGACAGCAGTTCAGAAACGCTCCTGCAGCTTGCCGATCTGCATGGAGATGTTGTCGCGACCGCGACGCTCAGCCCGTCGGACACCAAACCGGTTGCCACGTTCGACTACGATGAGTTTGGAATCCCCAAGCAGGCGGGAACGCCGCAATTCGGTTGGCTCGGAAGCAACGGCCGCCGCACGGAATTTGCTTCCGGTGTCATTCAGATGGGAGCGCGTAGCTATGTGCCATCGCTCGGCCGGTTCATTTCGGTTGACCCGGTTCTCGGCGGGTCAGCATCAGCGTACGACTACGCGAATGCAGACCCTGTGAATGGGCTCGATCTCATGGGACTCTGGGCCTACAAGAAGCCGTGGTTCGTCATGAATAGGAAGGAGAAAGCTGCAGTTAATAAAGTTCGCGCAGCAAGAAGGCAGTTGCGCGCATCAGTAATCCGCCTTCGGACGCTCGCCAAAGGGGCTGAAAGTAACCAGCGCCAGAACCTGATTTCCATGACGCCGAAGCTTCCCCTCATAGAAACTATCGCGGACTTCTTCGCTGGCACGCGGAAGGTCCTGAAGGATATTAATGACGCAACGGAATGTACGGGTCTAGGAGGCTTTGGAGCGAGCGCGGGACTACTTCTTCACGAGGGCTCAGGAGTCTTCGGCGTAGGGACGAAAGCGGCGTCGGCGGCTAAGGGGGTCGGAAAAGGAGTGGGATTGTTTGGCGCGAGCCTGAGTGTCGCCGGCGGACTTGGTATCTGCTGAATCGCAACACTAGATCTACGACGTTATACTTCGGTCTGTGAGGCGACTGCAGGTCCATCCGATGCTGATATTGGTGGCATTGGGCCTGCTTGGTATGGGCGTCGCACTGATAAGGGGGGCGGTAACGTCAGCGGCAGTTTCGGCGTTAGGAGCGGCGGTGTTTTTCTACTTCTATCGCGAGGGCCGGCGGAGCAAGGAGCGAGGGCCGTAGGGTTCTCCACGCTCTTGAATCTGACGAACCTTACTGAGTGGAGTCCGCGGGATCGTGGGAACGGGCTAAAATGAGCGTACCGGCATGCAAAGGTAGGGGATCCTGTGCTCCGGGGATATGTGCTGCTGATGCCGGTCTCGCAAGACGGTGCCGAGATGGTCGTCTATGCAGATGGGCGCGCACGAAGGCAGCACCCTACGGCGTCGTATTTGACTGGGACACCGAACCGGATCAGGCTTCCCGTTAGCTACCGAGGTCGAGTCGTCATGAGCTGGGGGCAGGGGTGCCTCTGCCGGACCGCGTGTCAGAGCGGGCTACTCGCGCTCATTCGCCAACGTTTGGATGCTTCATCTAAGCGGCTTGTGCCCTCACCAACATTGCCGGGCGCGTAGATATCTGAAGGTCGCAAAAGCGAATCCGCCGAGGGCGAGCGCGAGGGCGGCAACTCCAAGGGCGGCCGACAATTGGCCATCCTAGTTGCCCCGACGCAGAGGACTGCAGCAACCAGCGCGGAAAAGCACAAAACCAGAACACTGAAGCCGATCAAGGCTCTAACCGCTTCCGCAGCTTCGCTGCCTTCTTAGACGTTTCGTCCCACTCATCCCGCTCGACTAGCTCATGCGGCATGCCGGAGTGGGGGGTTGATTCCTTCGGGAGTGGATCGCTGAGATTCTCTTGTCTCTCATCAGGTTTGCACGCAATTGCACGAATCTTGTTGGAGCGAACGCCAGCGTAACATCGAAGTTGGTCCGGCTGCCGCGTAGGCAGAGCTTCAGGATACGCAACGAACCTACGGGTCAAGGGCCCGGTGGCGCGCATCAAGACCGCCAAGCCTCAGCAGGCCTTGGGCGCCAACCGCATCGTCCGCCTCGGTGCCGTTGCCTGCCCGAGCGTCGCCCCCTGCAAGGTCGTCGCCCCGAAGAGGGTCGGGGTCAAGATCGCCGGCAAGCGCTTCGGCGCCCCGGTGCTTGCTCCGCAGTGGATCGCCGCCGGCAAGAGCACTCCGCTGCGGGTGCGGCTGCCGAAGGGAGCCGTCGAGCGGCTCGAGGGCCGCAGGGCCAAGATCGCGGTCAAGGTCAGCGTGCTGGCCAACCGCAACGAGACCAAGCGGACGCTCTGGTCGGTGGTGACGGGGTAGGGCTTCAACGGCCGCGGGTGGTCGAGGCAGCGAAGGTCCCCCTCGTCCGTTCGGCCGCCGATCAGGCGTCCTCGCCTCGCGCCGGTGCTAGCCGGCTAGTGGCCCTCGCCCGCCGCCGGCGGCGCGGTCAGGTCCTCGCCCTCCTCGCCGAGCTTCTCGCGGGCGATGTACTCCTCGGCCAGCAGCAGGTTCTCGGCCGAGCGCTCGACCACGTTGAGCAGGTCGCCCATCAGCGCGACCTCCTCGACCTGCTCCTTGACGAACCACTGCAGGAACTGCTCGGCCCGGTAGTCCTTGATCTCGCGGGCCAGCTCGAACAGGGCGAAGATCTCGGAGCTGACGCGTTTCTCCTGCTCGAGCGCCATTTTGACCGGCTCCGAGCCGTCCGAGTAGCTGGTCTCGACCGACTTCAGGTCGGGGATGTGAACCTGCTCGCCGACGTCGAGCAGGTACCGGATCATCATCATCGCGTGCTCGCGCTCCTCCAGCGCCTGCCGGTAGAAGAAGTGGGCGAGCCGGGGCAGGGTCTCGGCGTCGTAGTAGACGGCGGCGCCGACGTACTGCTGCGAGGCGGCGAACTCGTTGGCGATCTGCTCGTTGAGCGCGTCGGCGAATGACTTCTCGGCCATCGGACTTCTCCTTGTCTGGCGGGGGCTGGAAAGCCAAAGTAGCCGAATCGGCGAATTCGGTCGGCCGAAGCGGCGGTTAGGTGCGCCGAACCGGGAAGTCCCCGATATGCGGCGAGAACAGCCGCGTGCGAGCTAGGCGCGCCAGCGGAAGCCGAGCTCGTCGATCGACGGCTCGAGCGGGCTGGAGGGGAGCCCCGGGCTGGTCGCCTGGGCGGGTTCGTTGTAGCCGCTCGGGGCGACGTCGTTGGGCGTGTCCGGGTGGAAGATCGCGGCCAGGTACTGGATCTGCCCGCGGCCGGGGCCGAGCTCGGTCTGGCCGCCGCCGTAGGCGCCGATCCCGCGCTCCTCGCAGTAGTCGTAGGCGGCGAACAGGTTGGAGATCGGGCCGAAGCGCGAGGGCTTGATGTTGACCGTCCGCGGCGGCGACCACGGCATCGCCTCGATGTCGGCGATCGAGTGGATCGGCGCGTCCCAGGTGACCCGCGCGGAGACCGGGTCGAGCAGTGGCTTGGTCTCGTCGGTGACGTCGGGGTCCTCGAGCCAGGCGTCGGGGAACTTCTCGATCAGCTTCGCGTAGAGCTCGGGGTCGGTGACGACGTCGACCGGGGTGCCTTTGTAGAAGCCCTTGAGGTCGAGCGAGTCGACCGCGCCGGTGTCGACCAGCGCGTCGATCAGCGCGTCGTCCCAGTCGTTGAACGGGTCGAGCTTGAAGCGCAGGGTGGGGTAGACGGCGAGCCGTTCGAGCAGCGGCTCGATCGTCGACTTGCCGTTCTCCTCGAACCCGGCCAGGCGCATCGAGCTGACGAAGTTGAGCGGCCGCGGCTCGCGGCCGAGGATCGCGGCGAGGTTGGTGCCGGCCTGGCGCAGCGCCAGGTCGAGCGCCGCCGACTCGAAGGCCCAGCGCCGGTAGTCGACCGACATCTCGCGCTCCGGTCCGCCGGCGGCGAAGAGATCGATGCCGGCGAGTCGTTGCGAGAACTCGTCGAAGGTGTAGCTGCCGGCGAGCCCCTCGGGCGGGCCGGCGCTCTGCTGGGCGACGTGGTCGACGGCGTCGTAGGTGACGTCTTCGCCGACCCCCTCGTGGCTGCCGCCGCTGAAGGTGATCACGGTGGTCAGCCGTTCGAACTCGCCGAGCGTCAGTTCCAGCCCCTCGAACGAGCAGCTATCGATCTCCAGAGGCAGGTTCGCGATCGCGTCGTAGCTGGCCATGCGTGGACCCTAGCGGGCGACGCGCAGCGTCTTCAGCTGGCGGTCGGAGCCGCCGCGCACGTAGCCGCCGTGGGCGACGCTCTCGCGGATGTAGTCGAGCGTCTCGGCGGTGAGGCGCTCGCCGGGCAGCACGTTGGGGATCCCCGGCGGGTAGGCGGCGAGGCCCTCGGCGGCGACGCGGCCGGCGGCCTGCTCGAAGGGGACGATCTCCTGCGGGCCGAGGAAGGCCTCGCGCGGGGTCGCCACCAGCTCGCCCCAGGGCGGCGGCGGGGCCAGCTTCTCCTGCGGCGCCCGCGGCTCGGCGCCGAGATCGACGACCGCCTCGCGCAGCGCCGCGACCAGTCGCTGGCCGGCGGCGGATGCCGGCTCGGCGAGGCCGAAGATCGCGACCACGACGTTCTCCGAGTAGAGCTCGAGGTCGATCCCGTGCGAGTAGAAGATCCCGTGCGCGAGGTCGTAGCCGGTCGCGCCGGTCCCGCGCACGTCGATCGCCAGCCGCAGCGGGTCCCAGCCGCCGATTCCGGGCTGGCCGACCAGCGCCTCGTCGAGCACCGCGAGCCCCGGGATCGCGGCGACCGCGGCGCGCGTGGCGGCGACCGCGGCGAGGGTCTCGGCCAGCATCGCGGTCCCGTGCACGGCGGCGAGGCGCCGTGCCGCGTCGAGCGAGCCGGTCAGCAGGCCGCTGGGGCTGGTCGTTTCGACCAGGCTGACGCAGCGGTCGACGACCGCCGGGTCGAGCCGCCCGCCGGCTCCGAGGTGGAGCATCGCCGCCTGGGTCAGGCTGCCGACGATCTTGTGGGTCGAGGAGGTGACGAGGTCGGCGCCGCAGGCGAGCGCGTCCGGGGGGAGCTGCTCGCTGAAGTGCAGGTGGGCGCCCCAGGCCTCGTCGACGACCAGCGGCACGCCGCGCCCGTGCGCGACCTCGGCCAGCGCGGCGACGTCGGCGCAGGCGCCGAAGTAGGTGGGGGAGACGACCATCGCCGCGATTGCGCCGGGGCTGGCGTCGAGCCCGGCGGCGAGCGAGTCGGGGGTGAGGCCGTGGGCGATTCCCAGCTCCGGGTCGAGCTCGGGCGAGACGAAGGTCGGCCGCAGGCCGCTCAGCACCAGCCCGTCGATCACCGAGGAGTGGACGTTGCGCTGGACCACGACCTCGGCGCCGACGTGGGCGAGGGCGAGGCAGGTCGCGTGGTTGCCCTGCGAGGCGCCGTTGATCAGGAACCAGGTTCGGGACGCTCCCCAGGCCTCGGCGGCGAGCAGTTGCGCCTGCTGGAACGGGGTCGGTTCCGGTCCGATGTCGACCCCCTCGGTGACCGAGGGGACGTCGTTGCGCAGGCCCGCCTCGCCGACCAGCTCGACCAGCGCCGGGTCGGCGCCGGCGCCGCCCTTGTGGCCGGGGACCTGGAAGCGCCCCGGCTCGCGCGCCGCGTAGGCGAGCACGGCGTCGACGAACGGAGTCGCGTCCTGACCTTGGTCGGGCACCGCGTCCGAGTGTACGCCGCCGGACCAGGGGCGCCGGGAGATTTCGTCCCGCCCGGCGCGCCCCGTGCGCGAGACTGTCGCCGATGGAGCACACGGCACTCGGCTACTGGCTGGCGGAGGCGGGTGAGCCGCAGCCGTCGCCGCCGCTCGAACGCTCGGTCGAGGCCGACGTGCTGGTCGTCGGCGGCGGCTACACCGGCCTCTGGAGCGCCTGGTACGCGAAGCTGCTGGAGCCCGGGGCGCGGGTCGTCCTGCTCGAGGCGGGGCTCTGCGGGCAGGGGCCGAGCGGGCGCAACGGCGGCTTCTGCAACGGGATGTGGTGGTCGCTGCCCTCGCTGCGCGACCGCTGGGGGGCGACGCCGGCGCTGGCTGTCGCCCACGCCGCCGAGCAGGCGGTCGAACGGATCGGCGCGTTCTGCGCCGAGCAGGCGGTCGACGCCTGGTTCCGGCCGACCGAGTACCTGCACGTCAGCACCGCCGCCGCCCACGACGGCGCCTGGCGCGAGCCGGTCGAGGCCTGCCGGGCGCTCGGCGCCCCCGGCCGGGTGCGGGAGCTCTCGGCCGCCGAGGTCGCGGCCCGCTGCGCCTCACCCGCCTTCCGCGCCGGCGCGGCGGTCGGCGGCTCGGCCAGCGTGCAGCCGGCGCGGCTGGCGCTGGGTCTGCGCGCGCGGCTGCGCGCGGCCGGGGTCGAGGTCCACGAGCACTCGCCGGTGCGCCGCCTGCGCGAAGGCGCCGACGGGGTGCGGGCGCTGACGCCGGCCGGCGAGGTCAGCGCGCCGCGCGCGGTGCTGGCGCTCGGCGCCGCCGCGAAGGGGCGGCGCGGGCCGCTGCGCGGGCGGCTCTCGATCGCCTCCTCGCACATCGTCCTCACCGAGCCGGTGCCGGAGCTGCTCGAGGAGATCGGCTGGACCGGCGGCGAGTGCATCACCGACCTGCGCGCCCTCCTGCACTACTTCCGCACCACCCCGGACGGGCGGATCGCCTTCGGCTGGGGCGGCGGCCGGATCGCCCCCGGCGCTCGCACCGGCGGCCGCGCCGAGCTCGACCGCGCCGTCGCCGCCGCGGCCCACCAGCACCTGCTCGACTACTTCCCGGGGCTCGCCGGCCGCCGCATCACTCACGCCTGGGGCGGCCCGATCGACGCCTCCCCCCAGCACCTGCCGATGGTGCTGAGCCAGCGCCACGGGCGCGCCTTCGCCGCCGCCGGCTACACCGGCAACGGCGTCGGCCCCTCGAACATGGTCGGCCGCACCCTCGCCGCCCTCGCCCTCGACCGCCGCGACGAGTCGACCGCGCTCGCCTTCGTCGACCCCAAGGTCCCACGGGTCCCGCCCGAGCCCTTCCACTGGCTCGGCGGCGAGGCGATCCGGCTCGGCATCCTCGCCAAGGAGGAGGCCGAGCTGGCCGGCCGGGAGCCCGGCCGCGTGGCCTCCGTCGTGGCGCGCATCCCCGAGCTGATCGGCTTCCACATCGGCCGCTAGGAGCGCTCGGCCAGCAACCGCGCGACCCGCGCGATCACCGCCTCCGGTTCCCGCGCGAAGCGCCTGTCGGTGACGCGGGTCATCGCGATGCCGTGGACGAGCAGCTCCTCGCTGCGTTCGCGGTCGCGCTCGAAGGCCGCCTGCGTCCCGTGGGTCCCGAAGGTGTCGAGTTCGACGCAGAAGCGCTGCTCGGCCCAGTAGAGGTCGAGCTCGTAGCCGGCGACGTTGAAGTTGGCCGAAGGCCGCGGCAGTCCCGCGGCAAGCGCCGCCTCCAGGAACCGCCGCTCGAACCCCGAGCGGGTGAAGGGTGGCGGTGCGTAGAAGGCCGCAGCTCGCCGCAGCCTCCCCCAGCCGTGGTGCCCCCTGGTGCGATCCAGCAGATCGTGGATCGCGCGCAGGTCCAACAGCCCTAGCTCGTCCGCCCGCTCCATGTAGCGCTTCGTGCGCCGGTCCCGCGTGGCGAGGTCGAGCTGCACCCGCGCCACCGAGGAGACGGGGATGTTGTCCTCGACCGTCCAGTCATCGGGTGGGAGCCGCCGCGTCCTGTGGACGACGATCCGCGGCGGCTTACGTCGCCGCGGAATCGGTCCGGTCACCTCATACGGCGCCGGGCTCCCCTTCCTCAGTCCCCAAAGCCAAGCCGCCGAGTAGTGGCTCAGCACCGCGTTGGGCCCACAAGCCAGAACCGCCGCCAGACAGCACGCTCGCTCACTGAGGTTCGTATGCCCCACCGCGTACACGCCGGTGTAGATGCGGTGCAGCCGCCCCGCCCGGAGCGCGCGATGGATCGCCGCCTCGGAGTAACCAAGTGGTCCCCGCAACTGACGTACTGACACCACGCCGTGCTGTCGCTTCGCCAGCCGGGCGAGATCATGTTCCCCCAACCCGGGTGGTCGCCATTTCTTCCGCATACCGAAGGAAATGGCGACCACCCAACGGAATCTCCCCCGGGGCGGGCTGGATTGTCTGTTCCTACCGCGCAAATTCGGGGCGCTTGAGCCCGCGCTGCGGCTGGGTTTACGCGGCGGTTCGCGTTGCCGGGGCGGGGCGCTTGGGGTGGGTGAGGGCGGCCGCCATGCGCTCGGCGCGGCGCTGTTGCCACATCACCGCGATCGCGGAGATCGAGGCGACGAGGAAGATGACGGTGGCGAGGGCGTTGACCTGGACCGGGATGCCGCGCAGGCTGACGCCGTAGACGTAGAGCGGGAAGGTGACGGTCGTGCCGGAGTTGAAGTTGGAGATCACGAAGTCGTCGATCGAGAGCGCGAAGGCGAGCATCGCGGCGGCGACGACGCCGGGCAGGATCAGCGGCAGGGTGACCAGGCGGAAGGTCTGCAGGGGGGTCGCGCCGAGGTCGGCGGCGGCCTCCTCGAGGTTGCGGTCGAAGCCGATCAGGCGCGAGCGCACGACCACGACCACGAAGCTGATGCAGAACATCACGTGGGCGATCAGCAGCGTCTCGAAGCCGAGCGAGAAGGCGGCGTAGACGAACATCGAGAGCAGCGCCGCGCCGATCACGACCTCCGGGCTCGCCATCGGGATCACGATCAGCAGGTTGGCGATCCGGCGGCCGCGGAACTGGTAGCGGACCAGGGCGATCGCCATCGCCGTCCCGATCGCGGTCGCGATCAGCGTGGCCAGCGCCGCCAGCTCGATGCTGGTGAGGAGCGCTTCGTTCAGTTCCGCGATGTCGAGCATCGTTTCCCAGTACGCGAGCGTGAAGCCTTCGTTGAGCGAGAAGGTGAGTTTCCCTTTCGGCGTCGCGCCGAACGAGAACAGGGCGATCACGAAGATCGGGACCAGCAGGTAAAGCGTCGCCAGCACCGCGTAGATCGGCAGCGCGTTGTGGCGCAGCCAGCGCCAGGCTCGGGCCGGCGCCGACATCAGGCCTTCTTCTCCTCGTCCTCACCCATGAAGGCGCCGACCCCGGCGAACCTGATGTAGACGAAGACGACGACCATGATCAGCGCCATCATCAGGAAGGAGAGCGCCGCCGCCTCCGGGTAGTCGCGCTGGTTGAGGAAGAGCAGCTGGATCACGTTGCCGACCATCTGCTGCTGGGGGCCGCCGAGCAGCTGTGCGTTCAGGTAGTCGCCGAAGGCGGGGATGAAGGTGAGCAGGACGCCGGCGACGATCCCCGGCATGGTCAGCGGAATCGTCACCTTGCGGAAGGCGGCGAAGGAGGACGAGTAGAGGTCCTTGGCGGCCTCGATCAGGCGCCCGTCGAGCCGCTCGAGGCTCGCGTAGAGCGGCAGGATCATGAACGGCAGGAAGTTGTAGGTGAGGCCGGCGATCACGGCGCCGGAGGTGGCGAGGACGCGGCCGTCGCCGGGCGCCAGCTGCAGGAATTCGAGCACGTCGACGACCGGGCTGGCGTCGGCGAGGATCGTTTTCCAGGCGATCGTGCGGATCAGGTAGGTGGTGAAGAAGGGTGCGATCACCGCGAACAGCAGCAGCAGCCGGAAGCGTCCACCGCGGAAGGCGATCGCGTAGGCGAGCGGGTAGCCGATCGCCAGCGCCAGGATCGTCGCCGCCCCGGCGTAATAGAAGGAGCGCAGGATCTGCTCGGTGTTGCCGGACAGCGCGTCGGGGAAGTTCGACCACTGCCAGGTGAAGGTGAAGCCCTCGATCGGCGTGCCGGAGCGCAGCGCGATTTCGCCCATGAAGTACATCGGCACGACGAAGAAGAGGACCAGCCAGACGACCCCCGGGCCGAGCAGCCAATAGGGGATGAGGCGGCGCGCCCGGCTCATCGCTCAGCCCGCCACGACGTCGGCCCAGGCGGCGGAGACCAGTTCGGGGTCAGGGGGCGATTCCTGGGTCGAGCAGTTCTTCTGGAACTCCGGGCTGGGAAAGACCAGCGGGTCGTCGGCCAGTTCCTTCGGGACCAGTTTCTGGACTCCCTCGACCGGCGAGATGTAGGTGATGTATTCGGTCAGGCCGGCGGCCACTTCCGGTTCGTAGACGAAGTCCATGAAGGCGAAGGCGGCGGCGACGTTGGGGGCGCCGATCGGGATCACCATGTTGTCCGACCAGAGCACGCAGCCCTGTTCGGGCATCCGCCATTCCGCGTTCGGGTTGGCGATGATCGAGGCGTCCCCCGACCAGCCGATCGCGGCGACGATGTTGCCCGCGTTCAGTTCCTCGTTGTACTCGTTGCCGGTGAAGCGGCGGATCTGGCCCGACTGCGCCGCGCCTTCGATTTTTTCGATCGCTTTCAGCCAGTCGTCGTCGGTTGCCTCTTCCGTGTCGACCCCTTCGGCCTTCATCACCAGGGGAACGGTGTCGCGCATCTCCTGGAGCATCGTCACTTTGCCCTTGTATTTCGGGTCGAAGAGGTCGTTGACCGACTTGATCTCCGGCGCCTTCGCGGTGTCGACCCAGATCCCGGTCATCCCGCTCTGCCAGGGGATCGAGAACTTGCGCCCGGGGTCGAATTTGGGGTTCTTCAGGGTCGGGACCATGTTCTGCGTCACGGTCGGGATCGACCCCGGCTCGATTTCCTGGAGGAAGTGGTAGGTGAACATTTCCTTCGCCATCCAGTCGGTGACGACGAAGATGCTGCGGCCACCCGATTCGCCCTGTTCGAGCAGCGGGCGCATCTTGCCGAAGAATTCGTTGTTGTCGTTGACGTCCTCGATGTAGCTGACCTTCACTCCGGTCGCCGCTTCGAACTGGGCGATCGTCCCCGGTTCACCGCCTTCGTTGGGCTGGATGTAGCCGGGCCAGTTGGAGATGGTCAGGTCCCCTTCGGCCGGGCCTTCGGCTTTCGCGACTTCGACCGGGTTGTTGGCGATCCCGCCGATCGTCCCGCCGCAGGCGGCGACGGTCAGCGAGAGCACGAGCGTGGCGGCGGCGGCCAGCCCCAGGGTGACGACGGCGCGGGTTCGCGACCGCCTCATCTCACACCCCCTCCGCTGCCCCCGTGGCGGAGGCCGACGCCGCTGCGGGCTCGACCGGCGTCTCGGTCACCACGTGCATGTGCTCGGGCTCCCAGCTCAGCACCACCCGGGCGCCGCCGCCGGGCAGCGACTGCCGCGCGGCCTCGTCGGCGTTCGGGACCAGCACGGTCATCTTCACCTCGTCGCCGAGGTCGACCACCAACTGGGTCGCGGTGCCGAGGTAGATCGAGCTCTCGACCACGCCCTCGACCCGCGGCTGCCCGTTCGTCGAGGGCACCGCCGCGCCGGCCAGCTCGACCCGCAGCTTCTCCGGCCGCACCACCGCCGCGCAGCCCTGCCCGGGGGCCAGCGAGCCCGTTTCCGCCGCCACCTCCAGCCCGCTGTCGAGCTTCACTTTGCCCGGCCCGGAGACCGTGCCCGGCATCAGGTTGGAGACGCCGATGAAGCCGGCGACGAAGGAGGTGGCCGGCCGCTCGTAGACCTCCTCGGCGACGTCGACCTGCTCGACCCGGCCGCGGTTCATCACCGCGATCCGGTCGCTCATCGTCAGCGCCTCCTCCTGGTCGTGGGTGACGTAGACGAAGGTGATCCCGACCTCGCGCTGGATCCGTTTCAGCTCCACCTGCAGGCCCTTGCGCAGTTTCAGGTCGAGCGCCCCGAGCGGCTCGTCGAGCAGCAGCACCTTGGGCAGGTTGACCAGGGCCCGGGCCAGCGCCACCCGCTGCTGCATCCCGCCGGAGAGCTGCCCCGGCTTGCGCCGCCCCTGGTCGGCGAGGCCGACCCGCCGCAGCTCCGCCGCCACCCGCTCGGCGATCTCGTCCTTGCCGACCCGCTTGCGCTTCAGCCCGAAGGCGACGTTGTCCTCGACGCTGAGGTGGGGGAAGAGCGCGTAGCTCTGGAAGACCGTGTTGGTCGGCCGCTTGTGGGCCGGCAGGCCGGCGACGTCGGCGCCCTCGATCCGGATCGCGCCCGCGTCGGGCCGCTCGAAGCCGGCGATCATCCGCAGCGTCGTCGTCTTGCCGCAGCCGCTCGGCCCGAGCAGGGTGAAGAATTCGCCGCTGCCCAGGGTCAGGTCGAGGTCGTCGACCGCGGTCAGCTCACCGAAGCGCTTGCTGACTCCGCGGAGCTCGACGCTGGGCTGTCGGCTCGTGTCCATCGTCCCGGCTAATCACCCTCTGCGAGCACGGGTTTGGCGGGAGTTGCGGCGCCTTCGAGGAAGCCTTCCGGGGCGATTTCGCGCTGGCGCAGGAAGAAGGGCTGGCGGCGGTGGCGGCGCCAGGCGGCGAGCAGGACCACGCCGAGCACCAGGAAGCCGACGCCGATCACCGCCGGCGGGGCGAAGCCGAACCAGGAGGCGCCGGTGTAGGAGTTGGCCGGGTCGGAGTAGTCGACCAGCGCTTTGACGAAGAGGAAGCCGAGCAGCAGCGCCCCGATCGCCGGGGCGACGCCGACGAAGACGAAGTTCTTCACCGACTTGGTCAGCTCGCGGCGGTAGTAGACGACGCAGGCGATCCCGGTGAACGCGTAGTAGAAGGCGATCATCAGTGCCAGCGCCGAGAGCGAGTCGAAGAGGAAGTTTTCGCTGATCAGCTTCGAGGGCAGGTACCACGCGACCGCCAGTACCCCGATCGTCACGGTCGATACCACCGGGGTGAAGAAGCGCTTGCTGACCTCGCCGAGCGCGGTCGGCATCGCCTCCGCCCGCGCCATCGAGAGCGAGGTGCGCGAGGCGGGCAGGATCGTGGTCTGGGTCGAGGCGAGCGCCGAGACGACGACCGCGAGCAGGACCAGGCTGCCGAGCGGTTCGCCGAGCACGCCGCTCGCGTAGCTGGAGAGGATCGCCTCGTTGTCGTCGAACTGGGAGGCGCCGGCGGCGCCTTTCCAGGCGACCAGCGCGATCGCCACCCCGAGGTAGGTGACCAGCAGCAGCACGGTGCTGATCAGGCCGGCGAGCCCGGGCGCGGTCGCCTCGCCCTCGGTCTCCTCGTTGAGGTTGACCGCGCTCTCCCAGCCCCAGTAGATGAAGACGCCGAGCAGCAGCGCCCCGGTCAGCGCGGCGCCGCTGGAGATCTCGAACGGGTTGAGCCAGGAGAGCGAGGGATCGACCGCGGCGGGCGGCGCGTCGCCGGCGAAGACCTTGTAGATCGCGACTCCCGCGAACAGCAGCAGCGGCCCGATCTGCAGGACCATCAGCCACTTCTGCAGGTTGGCCGAGAGCTCGGTGCCGAGCACGCAGACGGTGGTCATCGCCGCGATCAGCACCAGCGCCAGCGCGGTCACCGCGAGCTCGCTTTCGACCAGCGACTCGGCCCCGACCAGGTCGAAGAAGGAGTAGGCGGCGACGTCGGCGAGCGAGCCGATCACGAGGATCCCGGTGACGCAGATCGCCCAGCCGGTCATCCAGCCCGACTGCGGCCCGATCGCCCGGGTCACCCAGGAGAAGCTGGTGCCGCAGTCCTGGTCGGCTTTGTTCAGGTAGTAGAAGGCGGCGGCGATGAAGAACATCGGGACGAAGGAGACGAGCAGCGCGGCCGGCGCCTGGAACCCGACGATGACGACGATCGAGCCGATCACCGCGGCCAGCGAGTAGGCCGGCGCGGTCGAGGCGAGCGCGATCGTCAGCCCGTCGCTGAAGCTGATCGCGTCTTCCTTCAGCCCCTTGTCGTGATGGGCACCGGCCGGGGCCCCCGAAGCACTCGTCTCAGTCCTCCCGGGGACTGCTGAGCTCTCCATCTGGGTAAGCCTCCTTTGGTGGCCGGGCCGAGTTGCGGCGTCCACTCGCGAAGGTAAGCCCCTGAGGACAGAGACGCAAGTGGCGAATGTCCCAAAAGCACAGGTACCTCTTGTACCACTTGTACAAACGTCCAGACTTGGCTTGACCCAATGACCACTTGCGCATACGCCAACTTGGCTCTAGCTTTGTCCAGAACGTCGTAGCAAGAAGAGGAGAGTCGTATGGCCACTGCGTCCCAGTCAGTCGACACCGAGCTCCAGCAACAGGCTCGACGACATCTCTGGATGCACTTCTCGCGGATGGGCGGCTACGGCCCCGATCACGAGATCCCGATCATCTCCCGCGCCGAGGGCTGTTATGTCTTCGACGAGCACGGCAACCGCTACCTCGACGGGCTCTCGGCGCTCTTCTGCGTCAACGCCGGCCACGGCCGCAGCGAGTACGGCGAGGCGGCGGCGCGCCAGGTCGAGGAGCTCGACTTCTACACGCTGTGGAGCTACGCGCACCCGAAGGCGATCGAACTGGCGACGCGGATCGCCGGGCTGGCCCCCGGCGAGCTCAACCGGGTCTTCTTCACCAACGGCGGTTCGGAGGCGGTCGAGTCGGCGATCAAGCTCGCCCGCAACTACCACCGGATGCACGGCAAAGGGCAGAAGCACAAGCTGATCGCGCGCGAGGTCGCCTACCACGGCACCACCCTGGGGGCGCTCTCGGCGACCGGGATCACCGACCTGCGGACCCAGTTCGAACCGCTCACCCCGGGCGCCTGCCACGTCCCCAACACGAACGTCTACCGCTGGCCCGAGGCGCGCGAGGAAACCTGGGCCGCCGACGCGATCGAGGAGCGGATCGTCTTCGAGGGGCCGGAGACGGTCGCCGCGGTGATCCTCGAGCCGGTGCAGAACGCCGGCGGCTGCTTCGTCCCGCCGGACGGCTACTTCCAGCAGGTGCGCGATATCTGCGACCGCCACGACGTGCTGCTGATCTCCGACGAGGTGATCTGCGCCTGGGGCCGGCTCGGCCACTACTTCGGCTGCGAACGGTTCGGCTACCAGCCGGACATCATCACGATCGCCAAGGCACTGACCTCGGCCTACGCGCCGATGGGCGCGCTGATCGCCTCCGACACGGTCGCCGCCCCGTTCATGGAGGGCACCGAGTCCTTCGCCCACGGCTTCACCTTCGCCGGCCACCCGATCGCCGCGGCGATCGCGATGGCCAACCTCGACGTCTACGAGCGCGAGGACCTCTGCGGCCACGTGCTCGCCAAGGAGTCGGAGTTCCGCGGGATGCTCGAGACCCTGCACGACCTGCCGATCGTCGGCGACGTGCGCGGGGCCGGTTTCTTCCAGGCGATCGAGCTGGTCAAGGACAAGGAGACCAAGGAGACCTTCGACGAGGACGAGTCCGAGCGCCTGCTGCGCGGCTTCCTCTCCGCCGAGCTCTACGAGCGCGGGCTGATCTGCCGCGCCGACGACCGCGGCGACCCGGTGATCCAGCTGGCGCCGCCGCTGATCTCCGACACCGAGCAGTTCGAAGAGATCCACGACGTCCTGCGCGCCGTGCTCACCGAGGCCTGGGACCAGGTCGTGCGGTAGGGGCCGCCGTGCTCACCGTCCAGAGCCTGCTCGACGAGCTCGACCTCGAGCTGGTGGCCGGCGCGAAGGCGGGGGGCTCGCCGGTCCGCTGGGTGCACATCTCCGAGCTCGCCGACCCGACCCCGTGGCTCTCCGGCGGCGAGCTGATGCTGACCACCGGGATCCCGCTCACCGACGAGGCGCACCAGCGCGAGTTCGTCCGCCTGCTCGCCGACAGCCACCTCGCCGGCCTCGGGCTCGGCACCGGGTTCACACACGACGCGCTGCCCGAGGCGCTGGTCGACGAGGCCGCCAAGCGCGAGTTCCCGCTCTTCGAGGTGCCCTACTCGACACCGTTCATCGCGATCACCGAGAAGGCCTTCGCCCGCCTCGTCAACGAGCAGTACGAGGTGCTGCAGCGGGGCATCGCCGTGCAGCGGCGGCTCGAGCGGCTGGTCCTCGAGGAGCGCGGCCTGGAGGAGATCGCGGCGACGATCGCCTCCGCGGTCGGCGGCACGGTCGCGGTCCTCGACAGCCGCGGCGAACGGCTCGCCGGGCGCGGCTTCCGCCGTCAGCTCTCCGCCGAGGCGATCGCCGGCATCCGCAAAGAGGCGCTCGGCCACGCCGAGAACGGCCACGCCTTCGTGCCCTCGCATCCCTCGGTCGCCGGCCGCGCGCTGGCCCACCCGGTGGTCTCGCCCGGCGGCGGGCCGCCGCAGGCGTGGGTGGTGATCGTGCGCGACTCGGGCGGGCTCGGGGACTTCGAGCGGCTGATCCTGCAGCAGGCGGTCGCCGTGGTCGCCCTGGAGCTGATGCGCCGCCGGGTCGCCCGCGAGACCGAGCGGCGGCTGGCCGGCGACGTGCTCGCCGGGGCGCTCGGCGGGCGGCTCGAGCCGAGCGAGCTGCGCCGGCGGCTCGAGCCCTTCGGAATCGGCGAGGAAGCCGCGGTGCTGGTCTTCGACGTCGAGCACCCGGCGGCGGCCACCGCGGTGCTCGAACGGGCGCTCGCCGCCGACGCCTGCCCGGCGGTCGTCGCCCCGCACGCGGTCGGTGGCCGCGAGCTGCTCTGCGCGGTGATCGACGCCGCCGACCGCGACCCGATCGAGGTCGCCGCCGAGGTCCGCCGCGGGCTCGGCTCCGACCGCGACGCGGTGCGCGCCGCGGCCAGCCGCCCGACCGCGCCGGATGGTCTGCGCCACGCCTTCCACGAGGCGCGCTGCGCACTCGAGGCGACCGCGTTCGGCAACGGCAGCGCCCCGGAGGTCGCCTCCTGGCGCGACCTCGGCGCCTTCACCCTGCTGCTCTCGATCCAGGACGACGAGGCGCTCTCCCTCTACTGCGACAGCGTGCTCGGCCCGATCGAGAACGGCGACGAGGAGTACGGCGGCGAGCTGCTGCGCTCCCTGGAGGCCTTCATCGAGCAGAACGGCCAGTGGGAGCGGGCGGCGCGCGAGGTCTACTGCCACCGCCACACGCTGCGCTACCGGATGCGCAAGGTCGAGGAGCTGACCGGGCGCGACCTCTCGCGCGCCCACGACCGGATCGAGTTCTGGCTGGCGCTGCGGGCACGGGAGCTGGTCGCGTGAGGATCGGCGTCCCGACCGAGATCAAGGACGACGAGTACCGCGTCGCGATCACCCCGGCCGGCGTGCGCGAGCTCAGCGACCGCGGTCACGAGGTGCTGATCGAGGCCGGCGCCGGCGAGGGCAGCGCGATCGCCGACTCCGAGTACGAGGCGCAGGGGGCGCGGATCGTGCCCGCGGCGGCCGAGGTCTTCGGCGCGGCGGAGATGATCGTCCACGTCAAGGAGCTGCAGCCGAGCGAGATCGAGATGCTGCGCCCCGACCAGTTGCTGTTCACCTACCTGCACCTGGCGCCCGACCCCGAGCAGACCCGCGGGCTCTGCGCGAGCGGCGCCACCGCGATCGCCTACGAGACGGTCGAGGACGCGCACGGGCGGCTGCCGCTGCTGGCGCCGATGAGCGAGATCGCCGGCAAGATCGCGACCCAGGCCGGGGCCTTCATGCTCGAGAAGCCGCTCGGCGGCCGCGGCATCCTGCTCGGCGGCGTGCCCGGGGTGGCGGCCGCCAACGTGATGGTGATCGGCGGCGGCGTGGTCGGCATGAACGCCGCCTTCATCGCGATCGGGATGGAGGCCGACGTGTTCGTCTTCGACCGCTCGATCGACCGCCTGCGTGAGCTCGAGGTCGCCTTCGGCGGCCGCTGCTCGACCGTCTACTCGACCACGCTCGCGGTCGAGGAGATGCTGCCGCGCGCCGACCTGGTGATCGGCGCGGTGCTCGTGCACGGCGCCCGCGCCCCCTACGTGATCCGGCGCGAGCAGCTGGCGCTGATGAAGCCCGGCGCGGTGCTGGTCGACGTCGCGATCGACCAGGGCGGCTGCTTCGAGACCTCGCGCCCGACCACCCACCGCGACCCGACCTTCGAGGTCGACGGGATCACTCACTACTGCGTCGCCAACATGCCCGGCGCGGTGCCGATCACCTCGACCCACGCGCTCACCAACGCGACCCTGCCCTACGCGATCGCGCTCGCCGACCACGGCGTCGCCGAGGCGATCCGCCGCGACCCCGGCCTGCGGTCGGGAGTGAACGTCGCCGGCGGCCGGGTCACGCACCCGGCGGTGGCCGAGGGAGTGGGGATGGATTACGTGCCGGTCGAGGAGGTACTTGGCCTGGAGAGGACCTTGGACAAAGCAGCCAGAGGGAGCGAAGAATGAGCAGCTACGCGGTAATCAACCCGGCCACCGGCGAGACGGTCAAGGAGTACCCGCAGATCGGCGACGACGAGCTGCGCGCGGCGCTCGAGCGCGCCGACGCGGCCTCGCGCAGCTATCCCACCTCTACCTCCGTGGCCGACCGCGCCGCGCTCGTGCGCCGGGTCGCCGACCTGCACTCCGAGCGCCGCCAGGAGCTGGCCGAGATCATCGTGCGGGAGATGGGCAAGCCGATCGAGCAGGCGTTGGGCGAGGTCGACTTCGCCGCCGACATCTACCGCTTCTACGCCGACAACGCCGAGGAGCTGATGGCCGACGAGCCGATCGAGCTGCTCGGCGGCGAGGGCACGGCGCTGATCCGCCGCAGCCCGTTCGGGGTGCTGCTCGGGATCATGCCCTGGAACTTCCCCTACTACCA